>JBAUID010000027.1:0-122634 GCA_049680625.1 Burkholderiaceae bacterium
AATTAAGAGACTCTGTCCGACTGACAAAGCCCGTGTATTACCTGGCACCTGCGTTATCGCCAAAAAACCGGGAATAGACGTAGCTTGAATCTGGTTTCGCCAGGCAGATCCGTAATTGCATTTAGCGAGACCGGAAACGCCGGCTGAACCATAACCGCAAACCCTCGGTGATTGGCCTGAATAAGTGCTGACGCGCCCTGGACTCTGGCACTTTCGAAAAAATGCCGCTCTAACCCCCACCAATACTCCCCGGACCTAAATCGTATTGAATCTGGCCGCCGGCATCCAGCCCAAACACCTGGACGAGGATACCCTTGCAATCAACAGTTGATCAATCAATATGCGAATCATAGTGGTGTCTTTGCCGGCGTCATTGCGAATCAGCAGCGCGTTATCGTTAGTCGCGTGCGAATCAATTTGAACGGCTCACCGGGTTTCCATCCCAGCCGGTCCACAGACCGACTTCGTCCGGGTGGATGATATTGGCACCGGCACTATTGGAATTTTCTTTCGAAGACAACGCAGCCGGCTGCCAGGTGAGTGTTGGCAACGCGTCGCGCCGCCCGTCCGTTTGACTACTGCCTGACGTAACCGGCAAATTGCCACCGCCCGAGCAGGCGGCAATGAGGCCAAAATCAACTGTCTTTCGTGATCAAACCGAGATATTCCCGCAAACCTTTGCGGCGATACTCTGTTACTCAATGCCGAGCGATGCCCGCTCGAACGCCATGACAAAGGAGCTCCAGATGCCGTCAAACTCTACCCTTCGACTCTCCACACGCACCGCTATTGCCACTGTTGCCGCTGCCTGCGGGTTAATCTCCGGGCCGGCTCTCAGCGCCGACAACCCGGTGGTCGTCGAATTGACCCAGGTTCACTGCCAGTTCATTGAAAGTGAACACGGACGTGACCATCAGTTCCGATCGAATCAGCAGGCCGATTGCGAAAAAATCAATGCCGACAGTGGTAAGGAGCGCCTGGCTCAGGCAAAGATTCTGCAACTCAAACCCGGCAAGACAATCTTTCGGGTGACGAATAAAAATGTTGATTACAGCCTCGGCTTTTACGTTCGTGGCGACGGCTTGATTAATCACGCGCGGCTGCCAAAAGTATCCGGTGGCGGTCTGACCCGGGGGGTAACCAAAGACTACGAGATTGAGCTGGTTCCCGGTGAGTACGTCTATTCCTGCCCGCTGAATCCAACGCTGGATTACAAGCTCATTGTTAAAGGCTGAGCCACCCTGCACGGCCGATCCAGCGCCAGTTGAGCGTGAGAATTGACGCCGTGTAACATCGAAGCCTCGGCAGTTTGCAATCGACTAAGAATGTTGGGCATGCCAGGGGCTTATGATTCACCAAAAAGAAGATCCAAACGCAACGGCAACAGTCTACGGCTTGCTACGACGCCAGGCCAGCCGCTTCGCCGACCACGATTTACTGGTGCTGCCGGCCGCAGTACAAACTCTGTGGCAACTGCCGCAATCCTCCTGGACGTATGCGGGGTTTCTTTGCCAGGTTAATCAACTGGTCGAAAGGTACCGCACTTGCGGCTATGGCAGTGGCCACCGGGTTGCCTTGTTACTTGGTAATCAACCCGCTCATTTTCTTCATTGGCTTGCCCTGAACGCCCTCGGGGCCAGTATTGTGCCGCTTAATCCGGATGCTTCACCCGACGAGCAGCACTACATTCTGACCCACAGCGACAGTGCGCTGCTGGTTTGCCTGCCGCAATACCTGAAGCAGATCCAGCCAGTCAGTGAGCGAGCGGGCATCGCACTGACTACCGACAACTTAACGGGCCTTCCGCTCGCACCGGCACGCCCAAACCTACACAATGACGCTGCCTCCGAGCGGGAATGCGCACTGCTCTATACCTCGGGGACAACCGGACGCCCTAAGGGTTGCCAGCTGAGTAACGCATACTTCTACGGTTGGTCCGACTGGTACTGCGCCCAGGGCGGCCTGATTACATTGCGCCACGGCCAGGAGCGTCTGATTACCCCGCTGCCGACGTTTCATGTAAACGCAATGGGTAATTCGTTTATGGGTATGCTCGCATCCGGTGGCGCCCAGGTAATCGTTGATCGGTTTCATCCAAGATCATGGTGGACAATGGCAGCGCAAACACGCGCCACCTGCTTTCACTATCTCGGTGTCATGCCGGCGATGTTGCTGCAGTTGCCGAAAGATCCGAACGAAGACGCTCACCAGTTGCGCTTTGGCATGGGCGGTGGCGTCCAGCCGGAACATCACGCGGCTTTCGAGTCCCGCTTCAATGTGCCACTGCTGGAAGGCTGGGCAATGACGGAAACCGGCGGCGCCGGCATTCTATGTGCTGCTTCGGAACCCCGCAATATTGGCAAACGATGCGTTGGCAATCCCGACCGACCAGGCCCCGCCATGGAAACCCGACTTGTTGATGAACACGGTGAAGACGTCAAACCCGGAGAAGTGGGTGAGTTGCTGTTGCGTGCGACCGGTGATAAACCCCGTCGGCAGTTTTTCAGCGGCTACCTAAAAGACGCAGCGGCGACTGAAGCTCTGTGGGACGGCGGATGGATGCATACCGGTGACATCATGACCACCCTGCCCGACGGCAGTCTGTGTTTCGTCGATCGCAAGAAAAATATCATCAGGCGCTCCGGTGAGAACATTGCCGCCATTGATGTGGAGATTTGCCTGGCGGCACACCCGCGCGTCGCACGCGCCGCCGTTGTTGCCACAGCTGACCCGATTCGCGGCGAAGAAGTGATGGCGGTGATTGTCCCAACCCCAGAAAAGGACAACGAGAAGGATGACAAAAAGGAAGACGAAAAGGAAGACGAAAAGAACCAGGAGCAAATCAGGTCGGAGGTGTTGCTAGCCACCGAACTATTGGAATACTGTGCGAGCAGATTAGCCTACTTCAAGATTCCGGGCTACGTGAGTTTTGTCGACTCGATTCCGACAACAGCGACTCAAAAACTGCGCAAAGCTGAGCTACGTGAACTGATCGCTAACCCGACTGCCCACCCACGAACTGTTGATCTGCGCGAACAGAAACAAAAGCAACGCAACCCCAGCCGGCGATCGGGATAACTGGTGTTAACCGGCGCTATATCGCCAGGTATCGCTGCTTAACTTCGTCGTTATCCCGCAAGGCCTGAATGCTGTCGCGGTAAACAATGTGGCCGTTGTCAATGATGACGGCGTCTTCGGATATGCCTAAACAAAAATGCATATTCTGTTCCGCCAGCACAATCGTCACCCCCATCTCACGCAGGCGCCGAATAAGACGTCCGATTTCCTGCACGATGATCGGTGCCAGACCTTCGGAAGGCTCGTCCAGCAGCAAGACTTCCGGGTTGCCCATCAGGGTGCGGGCAATCGTGAGCATTTGCTGCTCACCACCGGATAACAATCCGGCGTCCCTCTCTTTCATCTGCGCCAGTTTTGGGAAAACCTCGTAAACCGCATCCCGGGTCCAGGCTACCTGGCCATCAACCCCGGCTTTCTCGCCAATCATCAGGTTGTCATCTACCGAGTGCTCGGGGAAGACTTGCCGGTCTTCAGGAACGTATCCAATACCAAGGCGCGCAATATCGTGCGGTGCGGCGCCGCTCAAGTCCTGGCCTCGCAGTCGGACCACACCGCTGGCCGGTGGCGCAATGCCGGCAATCGCCTTCAGGGTCGTCGATTTGCCGGCACCATTGCGCCCCAGCAAAGCCAGTGTGCGGCCCTTCTCGACGGCCAGATCAACCCCAAACAGGATCTTTGACGCGCCGTAGAAGACATCGATACGCTCAACGCTGAGGATAGGTGTGGTCACGCTGACACCTCCCCTGATTCGTCGACTTCGACACCAAGGTAGGCCTCAATTACATCTGGATTGCCCCGAATTTCCTGCGGTGGGCCACTGGCCAGCACCGCACCGTACTTCAACACGTTAATCGTGTGCGCAACTTCAAACACAATTTCAATATCATGCTCGATAAAGATCAGCGTCATCTCCTGGGTTTCCCACAAGCGGCGCACGGTGTTCATCATTTTCCAGCGCTCGTCCGGCCCCATGCCGGCGGTTGGCTCGTCAAGCAGCAGCACACGCGGCTCCAAGGCCAGAGCCAGACCAACATCAAGCAGCTTCTGATCACCGTGAGAAATATTCGAGCAAATTCGATCGGCAACTGCCTGCATCTGCAACAACTCAATCATTTCTTCCGCGCGTCGCCTGGCACGGGGTGGCGGAAAAGGCTGAAACATCCGTCCATCCACACCGTAATGGGCAGAAACCGCGCCGATCAATGCCTGCTCAACTGTCAGGCTCGGAAATATCGACGCTACCTGAAATGCCCGACCGATCCCCTTGCGAACGATATCGGCTGGTTTTTTGCCGGCAATATCCTCCCCGGCCAGCAAAATGCGTCCGCTGTCGGGCACCAGGTGTCCGGTGATCAGGTTAAACAAAGTGGTTTTGCCCGCGCCGTTCGGGCCGATAATGGCGCTGAGTGAGCGTTCCGGGAAATCCAGCGTGAGGTTATCGGTTGCAACCACACCGCCAAAGGTCTTAACAATGTTCTCGAGTTTGAGCATAGTGATCAGTCCCTGGCCTGGTCTGCTGAGCCGTCACCGGACGGCGCCGGGTCTGCGGCAAGCTTTGCAGCAAGTGACGCCTGGGCCTCTTCACGTTTTTCTAAGACAGCGCTGCGCTTGTCGATGAAAAAATCCAACACCCCACGCCTAAGCACCAGCACAACAAACAGGATGACGGCACCAATCACCAGGTCGGTGTGATCGGTATACATCTGCACCACATCGTTGAGGATACGCAACAAGATCGCACCAAGTATCGGGCCGAGAAAGGCTGACATGCCGCCGAGCATGATCATGAAAATTGCCTCGCCCGATTGCGCCCAAAACGCCCACTCGGGGTAAGCCCCCGATGTGAACAAGGCGAGGATAATGCCACCCCCGCCAGCAATTGTGCCAGCCAGCACAAAGCAGATCAGCTTGATCCGATAAACATTAATACCCAGGAAGGCCGCCCGCTGCTGATTGTCGCGAATCATGCGCAAGGTGTAGCCAAAGCTCGATTGAGTCACAACCCGCAGCAACATGATGCACAGCGCAAAGAAGATGGCACAAAACACAAAACGGTCGTGTCCGTCCGACAGATCCATGCCCAGGAACGGTGGTCGGGGTATGCCCCCCATCAGGCCCTGGTCTCCGCCCGTCAAGTTAACCCAACTCAGAATGACACTGTACAAAAACATCTGGAACGCCAGGGTCAGAAAGGCGAAATAGATTTCGTCAAGCCGCACGCAGATGGCACCAATAGCCAACGAATACAACGCGGTAAGCACCAGGGCAAGCGCCATCGCAACCGGTACGGCGGCGCCGCCCAGCCCATCAGTAAACACCGGCCACTGCAACAACAGGCCAAAGGCGTAACCCCCGAATGCAAAATACGCTGCGTGACCAAAGCTCACCAGCCCTGTGAAACCGATCAGCAGATTCAACGACATCGCCAACAGGCCAAAGGCAAAAATTGGAGTCAGAAAATCCCGTGGCCACGGACTTTCAGTTAACAAACCCACCGCCAGAACTACCGCCAGCGCGATAGCACCAATGACAAAATCCCGGGCCATGGTATTGCCGGCTTTCCTCATCGCCCCACCTTTCGGCCGAGCAATCCCTGGGGCCTGAATATCAGAACCAGGGCCATCATCAGAAACATCAGGCCATCGACAAATAAAGGAAAGCCCACCGAGCCGACGGAACGGGTCAGGCCCAGAATGAGTGCCGCGAGAAAGGCACCCACTATGGAACCCATACCGCCAATCACGGTGACAATAAAACTTTCCACCAGAATGCCGAAGCCCATGCCGGGGGTAAGCGACCTGACGGGCGCCGCGAGTGCGCCGGCAATACCTGCTAACGCACAACCCAGGCCGAATAAGGCGGCAAAATACAGGGGTACACGCACGCCCAGTGCTGACACCATGGTTCGATTATGGGCAGCAGCCCGGACAATTTTTCCAAAACGGGTTTTTGTCACGACCAGAACGCACAGAATGGCGATGATGCATGCCATCACCACCAGGAACAAATAAAACGGCGGGACAAAGCCACCGGCTATTCGAAATGGCGGCAGGCGAAACTGGTCTGGCACACCCATTGCCAGATATTCAGCGCCCCAGATTAGCTTAACCGCATCATCAGCAATTAAGATGACGGCATAACAAACCAGCAATTGCATCAGCACGTCTTCACCATACACACGGCTGATGATGAACTTCTCAAACAACACACCCATGATGGCTGCACCGGCGGCGCCAGCCAGGGCCGCCAGGTAGTAATTGCCCGTCAGTTGGTAAGCCGAGTACGCGAAGTACGCGCCCATCATGTAAAAGCTGCCGTGGGCAAAGTTAATGACCCCCAGCACACCGAAGATCAGGGTGACCCCCGATGCAACTAGGAACAACAGCATGCCGATGATCAGCCCGGATGTAAGCTGGTTAACCGTGCAGGCCGAAGTAGAAAAACACTGCATCAGCGCGTCGATGTCAATCATCGCGTGCATCACTCCTGTTATGCGTCAGCCGCATGTGTGCGTTCTGAAAAGGCCGGGGTGACTAATGCCACCCCGGTGACAGGCTACCCGGCGCCTCAACGGCTCCGGAAATTACGTATAACCCTTACGCTTTTTCCAGTCGGCTTCGTGCATCAGGATGTCTTTCCAGCTTGTCGACTGGAAGTCGGTTATCCAGGGGTCTTTATCAAGCGTCTTGGAGTAACCGACAGTGTAACCAGTCAAGGTGTTATCTTCGGCGCGCATTGTCAGGGTTCCGTCGATCCCGAATGGGCTTTTGATTGTCCGTCCGGCAGTCGCTTGTGCCATTTTCATCGGATCGGTATCACCTTTGGTTTCTTTGAGCGCCTCGATAATGAACTGCATTGCTGAATAAGTCTCCCACGTCCAGTTGGTTGGTGGCAGCTTGGAGAACTTGGATATCCGCCCGTAAAACTCTTCGTTTGCGTCGGTATCAGGCACATCTTTGTGATAACGACTACCCGCATGAACGCCGGCCGGCAAGTTCTTAACGGCCTGAATCACCGGGTAATCCCCAAGGTTCACCGCGACCGCTTCAAACTGGCTGAACAAACCGTACAAACTGGCCTGGTCAAAAAACGCAACCAGATCGCCGCCCCAGAGACAGGAATAAAGCGCCTGCGGCTTGGCATTTAGCAACGCTGTCACATTCTCTGTGTAGTCGGGCTGAAACAGCTTCGGCCAGGTTTCGGTTACCAACTCAACTTCGGGCGCAAACAGCTTTGCATACTCCATGAATTCACCGGTGTTTGCACGCCCGTAGGCATAGTCCGGTGAGCACGTTGCCCAACGCGTCAGGCCTTTCTCCTTGGCGAGTTTCGCCGCGTATATCCCACCGCCTACCGCGTCGTGTATTCCCTGGCGCGCACAGCGAAAGACCCAGGGAATTCGATTCTTCGGGTCGGCCGTCAGTGACGAGGTCTCTGAAATTGCATGGACGCAAAACTTCTTGATGTCACGCGCTACTTCGTTGACTGCAAACGATGCGCCGGATGCTTCCGCGTTCAGGATAATTTCGCAACCCTCATTGTTAACCAGGTCGCGAACCATACGGGATGCTTCATCGGGTTTGCCGCGTGAATCGCGTGACACTATCTCGAACATGCGTCCATTAATGCCACCTGCATCATTAGCTTCTTTTGCAGCCATCTTGATCGCATCCAGCGAAGACTCACCCAAAATCGCCACCCGACCCGAATAAATCGACGGCACACCAATCCGGATCGGCTTGGCTTGTGCGCTTACAATTGCGGGTGCCCCTGCCAGGGCAATCAGGGTTGCGCCGGCACCCGCCTCTTTCAGGAATTGACGGCGTTCAGAACCCGAGGGATTCTTCTTTGAATCGGTAGTCATATTGTCTCCGCTTGTCTTGTTTAATAAAAGAACTTCGATTCGAATTATTTTGACGCTGGTACTTGACGCTGGTACTTGACGCCAACATTCGTCGCCGGTGTTGTTACAAGATGCGTCAGCGTTCTTTTTTTCTGCACATACGATAATCAGCTACCCATGCGCACTTTGTCAATATGCGCATTGTCATTGAACAGGAAGGCTGGCAGCTATGCGAACTGTTGTACTCACACTGGAATACTGGTAAGAATAAATCGCCTAGGCGAACGCCTACATCTACACTAGTCAGAATACTGCGCATGCTATTGAACCGTCTGCGCGCCGGCGACTTAACTACAGGTCAAGCAGAAATAAGGGCCAATTCGCGCCATCCCGTGTGTGATGAAGGTATATCCAGGCCACGATCGATTGCCTGATCTGACTTTCCGATCTGATAATCTGATCTTAAAACGCGCCAACAACAAGGTACTCAACAATGACGAAATCAACCCGCCCGCTCGGAAAACTCCAAATCAGCCGTGCACTGGAAATGATGATGGAGTTTGACCCTTACGGGTTCTTTCCCGAAACGACGCCAGCAGACTGGGCCGCCCACAAAGAATGGCTACAGCCACTGGGCATGAACCCGGCTAACGGCATGCTCTTGTTTCCGTGCCAAAGCTATATCGTGCGCACCAGCCATCACACAATTCTGGTTGATAGTTGCGTGGGTAACCACAAAGACCGACCCACCCGCCCCGCCTGGCATCAAAAAACAGATACCAGCTATCTGGACGCACTCAAGCAGCACAGTCTGAGCCCAGAAGACATCGACTACGTTATGTGTACGCATATGCATAGCGATCACATCGGATGGAATACCCAACTGAAAGACGGTCGATGGGTACCCACTTTTCCAAATGCCCGGTATCTGTTTTCAGAAAAAGAGCTGCGCGCCTGGCAGACCATGGAACAGAAGAACTTTTCGCTCCAACCGATCCAGGACAGCGTGTTACCCGTGATCGCCGCCGGACAGGCTGAATTGATTCAAAACGATTTTTCCCTCGACGATGAAGTATGGGTGCAATCGACCCCCGGCCACACACCGGACCACCTCGCAATCAACCTTGCATCCAACGGGGAACATGCCATCATGCTTGGTGACATGGTGCATTCGCCGGTTCAGTGCCAGCATCCCGACTGGACAGTCCGGGCAGACTGGAACCACAAAATAGCCAGCGCAACCCGGCGTACGATGATGGAACAACTCACCGAAGCACAAACGCTTGTACTGACGGCACATTTTCCCCTGCCATCGGCCGGCTGGTTCCGTCGCGACGGACAGGCGTTTCGTTTTGAATATGATCAACACCCCTGGTAACTCTTTCATGCCCTTTCCCGATATGCCAGCAATTCCTCGCCCGCGACATCGTTTTTCCGCACTGTTGACTCCACTATTGACACCGATGATGCCGCTGCTGGCAGCCACAATGATCACTGCTGCGGCTGGCTACTCCGGCGCTGCAATTGTGGGTCAATCAATTGCGGCTGAGCCAGCCGCAACCAGCTTACAGTGGCGGGCAACATCTGCTGGCGGCAAGTACCAGTTTACGATCGGCCCGGCAGGAATGGAGGCACCGGTCGGACGTCACCACGAGTGGCTAATCGTCGTGACCACACCTGATGGCGCTCCAGTCAGAAAAGCACGCCTGTCAGTCGGTGGTGGCATGCGAGGTCACGGTCACGGCATGCCGAGCCAGCCTGTTGTCACCGGTGAAGAAAAACCCGGCCACTACCGTGCTGAAGGCATGTTGTTCAACATGCATGGCAAGTGGAATATTTTGATTCGGATTGACGCAGAATCCGGAACCGACACAGCCGACATCGCAGTCGATGTCAGCTTCTAATAATGGGGCCCTTGTTCAGCTTGTCTATCTTGTCCAAATTTCCAAACTCAACCACCTCGACTCTGACCGGCTGGGTCACGATGTGCAGAACAATCTGCTGCGCCGTGGTGCTAAGCGCTCTGAGTTGGCAGGTACCAAGCGGCGCGGCAGAATCGGCAAAAGCAAAAGACATCAACCCACCAGACTGGACCCAATTACAGTGGCAGATCATCCAGTCGCTGACGCTTGACCGCTTGCCCCCGCTGCCAGACTCTCCGTCAAACCGGGTTGCAAATAATCCAGGTGCCGTTGCATTTGGGCGAGCTCTATTTTTCGACGACACATTGGTCGGTGATGGCATGGTATCGTGCGCCAGCTGTCACCAACCAGACCGCTACTTTACCGATGGCAAAGCCCGCGCCGGCGGCGCGAACGAACTCAAAGGGCGCAACACACCAACGATTGTCGGCAGTGCTCATCAGGCCTGGTTTTACTGGGACGGCCGACGCGATTCATTGTGGTCGCAAGCGCTGATTCCGTTTGAGGCCCCTGACGAAATGGGTGGCGACCGGGTTGGTGTTCTGCTGCGTATTGCCGCAAACCCAGCGTTGGCTAAGCAATATCAGGCGATCTTTCGTGAGCCGCTATTTGTACCGCAATCCGGGAAGGCACTGGAGCAAGGCGCAGGGCCGCTGGCGGCTGAACCGGCCAGAAGCAACTGGTATCAACTACCCGCAAGATCCAAAAAACGCATTAATCGCAGCTACGCCAATATTGGCAAGGCAATTGCCGCTTACATGCGCACCGTACAACCAACATCAAACCGCTTTGACCAGTACGTAGGCGCATTGCAGGCTGGCGATACTGGTCGGGCACGCGACTTAATTTCGGCCTCGGAAAAATCCGGGCTGTCGTTGTTTATCGATGATGGTAAAACGCAATGCATGCGATGCCATAGCGGGCCACGCTTTACTAATGACAATTTTCAGAATATTGGCACTGGCAACTTTGACGGTGCTCATCTGGACTTTGGCCGAATCCTGGGCATGCAGTCGGTGATCACCGATGAATTTAACTGCCTTGGTGCGTACAGTGATGCACGCCCGGAACAGTGCACCGGCCTGCGTTTTATGAGTCGCGATCCGCACCAACCGTTAACCGGGGCTTTCAAAACCCCGTCGTTGCGCAACGTGGCTGCCACTGCTCCGTACTTTCACGATGGCAGCAAGCAAAGTCTGCGCGATGTAATTGAGCACTACCGCAACCCACCAACCACGGGCAAGGCCGGACAACACGAATTGCAGGCACTTCAGTTAAGCAATGACGACGTCACTGCTTTGGTCGACTTTCTAACGATGCTGTCTGAACCTAAGAGCACTTCGCCCCGCTAATCGGCCAACTTTTTTATCTGTCAGCATTACTCGCCTGGCGGGACAATTAAAGCGTCCACCGCAAATACCCCGTCGGGCCGGACAATAAACGGATTCACATCAATACTGCTAATGTTGTCCGCATTGGCGGCAGCAAAAACAGACATTGCAGCAAGCGAACGGGCAAGCGCTTCGACATCACCAGCCGGTGCGCCGCGCACACCGTCAAGCACTGCCCGACCACGGATCTCATCAATCATCCGGTGGGCTTCAGCAACGCTGAACGGCGCTAATCGAAAAGACACGTCTTTCAATACCTCCACCAGGACACCACCAAGGCCAAACACAACGGTTGGCCCAAAAACCGGGTCCGCAACCACACCCATCACGGTTTCTACTCCACCGCTGATCATCTCGCATACCAATACACCATCGATCCGGGCATCAGGTTTGGCTTTGCCCGCCCGCTCCAGCAGCGTGGCAAAAGCCCCGGATACTCCATCAGCCGAATTGATATTTAGCACAACGCCACCAATTTCGGTTTTGTGCAGGATATCCGGTGAAACAATTTTCATCACAACCGGGCGGTTGAATTCGCGCCAGGCGGCGACGGCCTGCTCAGCATTTGTCGCCAGGGCTTCGCGGGCTATCGGAATGCCGTTGCTCGCAAGAATTCGCTTGGCTTCAAACTCGCTGATGATGCTGCCAGGGGCGGCCAGTGCATCGGCCGGTGCTGCCGGCGGCGCAACATCATTACCACGGGTGAAACCAACCCCCAGCCGGGTCAGAGCCCCGAGCATCTGCACAGCCACCGCCGGGTCTTCGAACACCGGGTAATTCAGTTTCTCATAGTCGGCCGCCACTTCTTTGTTGACCTGCAAACTCAGAATCACCGGTTCATCGGGGAAACTCTCGCGCAGGCGGGTGAAGGTATCGAGGCAGCTCTGACGGGTAAATGGTGCGCCCGGGACGCTGGTCATGTATACGATGTGGCTGTCGAATCCGCTTTTACTCATGGTCAGCGAAATATTCTGATCCATGATCTGCGGGTTGTTAATGGCGTTGGCCGTGAAATCCACCGGATTGCGCACCCCACCCTGCGGTATTAGCGCTTGTAATTCACTTTGAATTTCTGCAGACAGGGCGGGCACCTCGAGCCCGGATTCGTCCGCTACATCGGCCATGTGAATACCGCCACCACCTGAAATAGTTTGCAGACAGACCTTATTTCCGGTCGGGTAAATACCAAACTGACAGGCGTAGGCAAGATCAGCAAGCTCGGTCGTCGAATGTGCACGATGAACGCCGTATTGTCGAAACAGCGCATCATAAATATCATCACTGCCAACCACCGAGGCAGTATGCGAAGCCGCTGCGTGGGCACCCACTTCGGACTTACCCACCTTCATAAAAATCACGGGTTTCCGGCGCTCTCTGGCCAGCGCCAGCGCGTTACGCATCCGGGGGCCGTCTTTTACCTGTTCAACATAGGCCATGATGACGTTGACATCATCGGACTGGGCATAAAACTCCAACACCTCGGCCACATGAATGTCGCACTCGTTCCCGGTTGTCACCCAGTAATTCGATTTCACCCCCCGCTGCTGGGTGGCAAGAAAAACGTGGGCACCAAAGGCGCCACTCTGACTGATAATGGCGGCGCCACCGGACTGTGCACTATAACTGTTCGCAACGCTGGAAAAGGTGCCATACCAACCCTCCCGAACATTAAAAACACCCAGGCAGTTCGGGCCACAAATACGCATGCCGGAGCGCTTTGAAATTTGCGCAATCTGCTGTTGCATCAACGCACCCTCATCACTGACCTCGGCAAAACCGGATGTGAACATCACCACGCTCTTGACGCCGGCCTGGGCACACCGCTCGATGGTTTCGACCCCGATTGACGCAGGCACCGCAATAACAGCGCAATCGACCGGCTCGGGCACCTCGGTTATTGTCGGATACGCTTTCAGGCCCTGCACTTCGCTGCGGTTCGGATTAACCGGATAAATCTTTCCCCGGTAGCCGTTCTCATGCATAAAATGGATCGGGCGCCCCCCAATGCGACTCTTTGTATCAGACGCACCAATCACGGCAACAGACCGCGGGCGCAGCATTGGTTCTAGCGAGTGACTCATTCATTAACCTCGAAGCAATTGTTTTGAAATTGGAATTGTCATGGCCAGTATTTGCTGTCCATAACTCTTTGCTTGTTTGTCCATATGCAGTGACGATGTCCCGCCGCCACCCAAAGACTCTGTCAGAAGAAAGTTAAACGCGTGAAAGCCCGGCGCTTCATAGCGAATCACGTCACCAACGCACACATGGGCAAACCATTGTTTGACCCGTTGCTCTGTCAGCGCGGCCCGAATGGGCTCAATAAATGCCGGTTGACGGGCCATGACCCCAATATTTGCCGAATTACCTTTGTCACCACTGCGGGCGACAGCTAACTCAATCAGTGGCACTTCAACAACCTCTGCATCGGTCGGCCTTGCTTTCCCCTGTATCGACGGGGTCGGCGGCGCGCCGGTATCCAGCACCACGGCAAGCGGGTCAGGCTGGCAGAAACCAAGACTTACGCCCTCGACACAGACTACCGGACGGACTGTATCGCGATCGACCAAAAACGCAAACTGGGCAATCACAGGTGTGACCTTTGGCCGCCCGGCATTACCCACCGCATAGCGACCAGTGGTCATCGATAACGCAACCCCGGTTGTTTCTTTCGAAAAAATCTCCAGCGCGTTTTTGTCCCGATGCCGGACATCAATCTGCATCACGATCTCACGCGCCTGTCTGGCATCAGGTGACGCATTCGCGCCCCACAACGTCTGGGCGCCCGCCAGATGTAGTGCCGTCTCGTCAAAGTCAGGCATCCCTTTTTCAGTAAACATCCGGCGGGTTCGCTTAAACAGCGCCGCGGCAAAAGCCTCAGCTTTTGGTACGGCATCAAAACCAGTGATGCCGGTCAGCGCGGTCGCACGGAACCCGTCACGGTAAGTAGCGGATACCTTAAGGGTTGGCGTTGGTGCACGCCCGCTCACCCCATTGACCTCAACCCGATTGGTGTCAGCCTGAACCAGGCTGACATTGGCAAAATTACACACAACGTCCGGAACAATATAGGCGGCAGGGTCACCAATCTCGTAGAGAATCTGCTCACCAACACTCAGCCGTGACACCACGCCACCGGTGCCGGCCGGTTTCACAATGGCAAACTGGCCATCACCCCGGCATTCTGCGATCGGGTAGCCCATATCGTCCCAGCCGTCTGCCACGTCGAGCCAGTCGGTGAAATTTCCGCCGGTCGCCTGGGCACCACATTCGATAATATGGCCGGCCAAAGTACCCGCCGCGAGCAAGTCGTAGTCCGTCGCCTGCCAACCGAACTCATAAATTAGCGGGCCGAGGGTAACGGCACTGTCAACACAGCGGCCGGTAATTACAATATCAGCACCGGCTTCAAGCGCAGCAGCAATCGGAAAAGCCCCAAGGTAAGCATTGGCACTGACCACTTTCTCCGGTAATGGCGCACCGGAGAACATTTCGGTAGTGCCAACCGCGCGCAATTCGTCAATTCGCGGCATCAGATCGTCACCCTCAACCGTGCCAATTGTCAACCCGGTGCCGGCTGTCACTTCGGCAACCGCCTGGGCACAGGCTTGTACGTTGACGCCGCCTGAATTCACAATGACCTTAATATTCCGATCTTTGATTTCGCGGGCCAGTGGTTTCATGACCAGTTCAACAAAGTCGCGGGCATAACCCAGGGATGGATCTTTCGCCCGTGCCCGCACCAGAATCGACATCGTGACTTCGGCGAGGTAGTCGAATACCAGGTAATCGATATCACCCTTGAGAACTAACTGGCGCGGGGCGTCCGAGCTGTCACCCCAGTAACCCGACGCCCCACCGATCCGAACCGTACGGCTTTCGGCCCCCCGACTCTTTTGGCGATCGCTGCCGGCCCTGGGAAGCAGTGCACCAGCCAATTTAAGAACCCCCCTGAACCTGCCAGGCCGGCGGACGTTTCTGAGCAAACGCGTTCTGCCCTTCCATACCCTCTGCCCCCCGGTTCAGCTGTGCAAACTGCTCAGCTGAGAATTGCGCCATCTCTTCAGGCGCAACTGAGCCTACTTTCAACATAATGGCTTTGGTCACTGCATTGGCCACCGGGCCACAGTTCAGCACCTTGCCAACTACCTTCGCCAGGGTGTCGTCCATTTGGTTGTCTTCACACAAATACTGGGCAATACCGTACTCAAATGCTTGTTCACCGCCAAATCGTTCTGCGGTGAGCGCCAGCTGTCGCGCCCGGGTCAGGCCAATCCGTTTGACGACGAAAGGGGCTATCTGTGCCGGCGCTACCCCAAGTGTTGTCTCTGGCATACCCATTCGCGCACCACGGGCCACGATAGTGATGTCTGCCAGGCAGGCGTAACCCATGCCACCGCCAAAGGCGGAACCTTCCACTGCAGCGATCGTCGTCTGCGGCAGGTTTTCGAAGTCCAGAAACGCCAGGCCGGCTTGTCGGTTGCGTTCCATGAGCGGATCAACGCCGTCACTGACAACATCCTCTGCCATGTCACGCCGCTCTTTAATATCGCCGCCGGCGCAAAAGTGTCCACCGGCACCGCGCAGGACAACCACCCGGGCCTCGGCACTGTTCTGAAGCCAGTCAACAGTGCGCCGGAACTCGTCGCTCATTTGCGAATTGATGGCGTTACGCTGAGCGGGTCGGTTAAATGTCAGATTCAACACGCTATCAACCAGGGACAGCGCCAGGAACTCACATTCGGGCAATGCGGTTTTCAACACAGTTTTTGACGAGGTTTCGGATCTGGTCATTGTTTTTCCGGGGGCGGTCGGCGCCGACGGGTACCAGCAACCGGTGGATCTTTGGCCGGGCCGGCAAAACACTGTGCATGCGCCATCCAGTGCGTGGCGACCGGGCCGTTCACCTTCAGCGCTGTATCAGCGATATTGCGAGTCTGCGTCACAACCATACAAAACTCTTCAGCCAGCCCTTCAATTTTGTCGCCGGCGCCTGCCTCACCCCATGTCCACAGCGCACCGGAAGGCGCCGTCAATTCGACCAAAGGCATGACAGCGGGTACCACTTCGCCCCGGTTCTGATGGGTCCAGCCAAAGGTATTGACGCCGATAACAGCAACATTTTTTATTCGATCCGCGTTTTTTCTCTCCAACCCGAAGACGTCGTAAACAGCCTGGCCGTGAGACCAGGTTTCCATCAGCCGGGCCGTGATACTTGACCGGGTGCTCATATCGGGCCCCACCCATTTGACCCGGGTTTTCGGATCAGCGTCCGCCCAGCGAGTGGCCATCTCGTTGAAATAATCGTGCCATGCCGCCAACAGGTCCGGCCCTTTAAGACCGTTCAACAACTGGTCGGTTGCCTGCACCAGGTTAGCGCCACTATTGCGCAGGGCCGACAACTTCGCATAGTCGGCCTGAAACTTTTCCGACGCAGTCAGAGACAAGTCAGCCATGACGTTGAAATAATGCAGGTGCTGCAAGATATCGTTAACCGTCCATTGTTTGAAATCCGTCACTGTCTCAAATACTGATCTGCCATGCCCCGTCCCCTCACCCGCCATACGGCTGGCCAGCACCTGGTACAAGGCCTCGCTCTCATCACAAAAATCAATTGCTGTCTGTAGCCTGGCTGACATCGCTCACTCCTGTGTCGTTGCCTGGAAACTCTGGGTTTGAATTTCGATTAGTAAATCGCCCTCACCGACTTGCTGACCTTGCGCCAAATGAACGGCGGTCACCGCCCCGTCGGCACCCGCGCGCAAATCGTGTTGCATTTTCATTGCTTCCATCACGGCCAGCTTATCCCCCTGACTGACAATATCCCCGGGCTGCACCAGGACGTCCACCACGATACCGTGCATTGGCGCAATCACACGACCGCTGTCAGCAGCATCCTCAGCAGTCGAAAGACCGTCTTGGCTGAGAATCAGCTCAACAACCCGGCCCGCTTCACACAGCTGCAATCGCCCGCCGCTTAAATGAGCAAAACTCACCGAGTGCCGACGCCCAATCACCGTCATGCGGGCCACACCCGGGTCAAGCTGTACATCGCTGACATCAAGCGCCTCATCATCACCGGCGTTGTTAATTACAATCAGGTAGCTGTGCGCCGTGGCTGGTCGAATCTTGACGACGTGGTTTTGCTGCGCACAATCAAATTTGAATACGCTCCAGATCGGATCACCGCTGGACCAGTTCAGCAAAGCGGCCGGCACGGCAAGACTGTTTTGCAACGCCACCGACCGCGCGTTCGCAAACATCAGGGTAGCGGCTATCGCCAGCGTGGGATTGTCAATCGCTGGCGGTGCCAGATCGTCGTCACTAAACTCTTCAGTGATGAATGAAGTTGTCGCAAGGCCGTCCGCAAAACGCCGGTTCTCCAGGATATCGATCAGAAAGCCACGATTGGTTGTCACCCCGAAAAGCTCGGTTTCCTTCAACGCGTGGATCAGGTTCAGCCGCGCCTGATCCCGGGTATTACCCCAGGCAATAAATTTAGCAAGCATCGGGTCGTAAAACGGCGAAACCACCTGACCCGCGTCGATACCGCTATCGACCCGGACATCGTCATCTTCAAATGGCTGCCAGCGCTCAATCACACCGGTTGATGGCAGGAACCCTGCAGCGGCATCTTCGGCATACAGCCTGGCCTCCATTGCATGGCCTTGCCATTCGACATCGGACTGCGAAATGTCGAGCGCATCACCGTCGGCAACCTGCAATTGCATTTGCACAAGATCCAGGCCGGCGACCATTTCAGTCACCGGATGCTCAACCTGCAGGCGGGTATTCATTTCAAGAAAGTAAAAAGCGCCTGTTTCGTCAAGCAGGAACTCAACCGTGCCCGCACCCTGGTAGCCAATACTTCTGGCTGCTTCAACGGCAGCCCCACCCATGGCAGCCCGCAAAGTATCGGTCATTACCGGACACGGCGCTTCTTCGACAACCTTTTGGTGACGGCGCTGAACGGAACAGTCACGCTCACCCAGATGAATCACGTTGCCGTGGTGATCGGCAAAAATCTGGATCTCAACATGACGGGCATTCACAATCGCTTTTTCAATGATGAGCCGCTCAGAACCAAAGGTATTCATTGCCTCGGAGCGCGCAACCGATAATGCATCAGCCAGACCACGTTCTTGCTCAACCAGCCGCATGCCGCGCCCGCCGCCACCGGCCGTCGCTTTGACCATCACCGGGTAACCGATCCGGCTGGCCTCGGTCGCCAGATGCGCATCGTTCTGATCGTCACCTTGATAACCGGGAACACAAGGAACCCCGGCTTCAATCATCCGCCGTTTTGCCGCTGCTTTGTCTCCCATGAGTTCAATTGCGAGTGGATCGGGGCCCACAAACACCAGACCGGCCTCACGAACGGCGATCGCAAACGCGGCGTTTTCAGATAAAAAACCATATCCCGGGTGAATCGCCTGAGCGCCCGACTCAGCAGCCGCCTGAATAATCCGATCGATGTGCAGGTAAGACTCACTCGCCGGCGCCGGCCCAATGAGCACCGCGTCATCGGCAACCCCGACATGGGGTGAACTCGCATCGGCTTCGGAATACACGCCAATTGTTCTTAACCCAAGAGCACTTGCGGTACGCATAATGCGCACCGCAATTTCACCACGGTTGGCAACCAATAAAGACTGAAAGTTTTTCATCGAAGATTTGTCATCTCATCAGGCCTTATAAACGGGCAATGCCAAAACTGTTTGGCCGCAGGCTGCGATGCTCGGCCTCTCGGCTGGTTTCCAGCCCAAAAGCCAATACCCTGCGACTATCGCGTGGGTCGATAATGCCGTGGTCCAGCAGGCGCCCTGAGGTGTAGACGGCGCTTTCCTGGCTCGTGAAGTGCTCCACCAACCGCGCCCGCTGTGCTTCCAGGGCGGATTCATCAACCGCTTCACCGCGCCGCCTGGCGGCAAAGCGCATGACTTGATCCATAGTCGTTGCTGCTTGCTCGCCGCCCATAACCCCCGAGGTTGAGTTGGGCCATGCAAACAGGAAAGTCGGCTCATAGGCGTAACCCGCCATTCCGTAATTGCCCGCACCGTAACTGGCACCAATATACAAGGTGAACTTTGGCACCCGGACATTGGCCACCGCCTGAATCATCTTTGATCCGTGTTTGATCATACCGGCCTGCTCATAGGCTTTGCCGACCATGTAACCCGTGATGTTCTGAAGAAAAATCAGCGGCAGATCTGCCTGGTCGCATAACTGAATAAACTGCGCGGCCTTGGTCGCACCATTGGTATCTATCGGCCCGTTGTTACCAATAATGCCGCAGGCGTGACCGTAGATCGCGGACTGTACACAGACAACGGTGGCACCGTATCGAGGCTTGAAGTCTTCGAAATCAGACCCGTCAACAAGGCGCGCAATGACTTCACGAACATCGTAAGGTTTACGATAGTCAACCGGCACAACACCGGCTAACTCATCAGGTGAATAAAACGGCTCGGCAAACTCACCCAATGCGGGCAACTCGCAACGTTTGTTCCAGTTCAGGCGCGCAATCAGCGCCCGGGCGTGACGTAACGCGTGTTCATCATCATCAGCCAAAAATTCCACCAGGCCAGATGTTGTTGCATGCATTTCAGCCCCGGCGAGTTCTTCTTCGTCTGCAATTTCACCGGTGGCTGCGCGGACCAGCGCGGCCCCACCCAATGATGCGCGGCCCCGCCCTTTCACCCCGATAACGTAATCGCTCAGCCCCGGGTAATACGCACCACCCGCGGTGGACGGCCCGTGCAAGACTGAAACTGTTGGTATACCCGCAGCCGACAACTGAGCCAGGCGACGAAACATACCACCACCGTTTGCCCACCCCTCCACTTGATAAGTGAGCAGGTTGGCACCGGCGCTTTCGACCAGTTGAATAAACGGAAGCTTCAGGTCGCGCGCCATATCGAGACAGCAACGCATTTTTTCACCTGACATCGGCGTACTCGCACCGGCGTTGATACCGCTGTCGCTGACAAACAGCATACAACGGGTGCCGCTGACATAACCAATACCCGACAGTGCACTCGCACCAGGCACGCTCTTGTCAGGGTCGGGTTCTCCTACTCTGTAATTCGCCATACCGAACAACTCGAGCCAGGGCATGCCGGGGTCGAGCAGCTGGGCGAGGCGGTTGCGGGGAGTCAGTTGCCCTCTCTCATCAAAACGCGGTTTACGTCGTTCGGACGCTTGCACAGCACGTTGCTTAATACCCTGGACTTCGTCAATCATCGCCAGCATATCGCGACGATTTTGACGAAACTCTGCGGACATCGGATTTATTCTCGACTGAAAGCGAGGCATGGAAGGGGCTGTCTCCTACTTGATAGCCCCGTATATTCGCACGGTATCAACTGTTGTCAATCAGGAGCCCGATTCGACGTCAACCACGCGCGATTCGAACCCAGGCATTGGGTCGGCGGTTCACGTTTGGCGATTCACATTTGGCGATTCACATTTGGCAAACCGTATGCCCTTCTGCCAAAAAATCTAAGCGGGTAGCGCAGCCGAAACAATTGAAGTCATCCCCGGAATCATCGGTGCAATGCTCGGATTATCAAATCCGGCATTGCTTAGTGTCGCGGCGGCCCAATCGGTGGATACAGATCGGGCGTGCGGATTGAAAGCGGTATGCTGAAACTGCCAAAGTGACGCCAGCTTAGGGCCACTCCGGTCAGCGTCAACCATGAAGTCGTGGACAATCAAGCGGCCACCGGGTTTCAGCACGTCGGCGGCTTGTTCCACCAGACCGGCAATTCGTTCACCCGGTACACTCGAAAAAATATACGACATCAGGACAACGTCCTGACCGTTCGGCCATTGGGTATCCAGCAGATCTCCGGCAAGATAGGTCACACGATCTTCAAGCCCGGCATCGGCAACGTATTGCTCACCCAGGTCGGCAACGTTTGGAAAGTCGATAACCGTTGCCTGAAGCTCAGGGTTGGCTTCACACATCGTGATCGCGTATGCGCCGGTACCGCCCCCGACATCAAGCATCTGAGATGCATCGCTCATATCAAGCGAACGCGCGAGCGTCCGCGCCGGGCCAAGCGAGCCGGCATGTTGCGAGTCGGAATACAACTTGGCTTCTGCCGGGTCAGACATCCATTCCGCGTAGGACGAAATTGCGTCTTTCGGCAATGTGTCAGCCATTGCGAGATGAACCTGATCGAGCAGTCCATACATTTGGCGATCGACTTGCTGGCTGAGGTAATCGCCAAAGTCGTACTTCGCTCCGGCCACCAAAAACGATTCAGCCGCCGGTGAGTTTGCATATTCGTCGTTCGTTCGGGACACCAAGCCAAGGGTGGTGAGCGCAGTCAGCAAAGTGACGGCGCGGTCAGGGTGTATACCCATTTTCTTAGCCGCCGCTGCCGCATTGAGCGGACCATCGGCTAAGTGACTAAAAAGATTGAAATGCAGTGCAGTAAACAGGGCTTTTGATGCCATGAATCCAAATGCGACTTCTGATACTTCTTCTGCAGTGTTCAGCAAAGGCAAAACGAGATCTCCTGGGCAGTCGTTGGGGAACCAACAAACTACCGCATTTTTGACGACGTGACCACTTGCAGCAACCCGGGAAGTGTGAAGTGCCTCTGTTCAAGCCAACAAAATTTCGAAATGCAAAACAAAGCAGACCTGTCGATGCCAGTGCGAGCAAACAGCAAAACCTCTCGCAAACCATCAGCGTCGGCGCACTCCAGCATCGATTTAATGCGGCATGTCCGTCAAAATATCGAATTGATTGTCGATTCGCTTGGACAGATCAATCGGATCACCGACCCCAACTGTTCCAGGGATAACCTGGTAAGCCCAAACCTGGAAGTACGTCATGGTCGCGCCACCAAAAATTGTCGAGAAAGCACCGTCGACGGCGTCCTGTCCGACCCCGACACGAATCCGACCCACCCGGGGTACGTGAAAGCGCGCATCGGTGGTAAACCATTTTCCGCCAACATAAACCTCGGCATAGGCATGGAAATCCATATGGTTTTCAGGATCGGGAAAACCAATATCCGGCAAATGCCCGGTGACATAGCGGGCCGGCAGATTAAAAGTTCGATTGAGCGCAATGGCCAGATGGGCAAAGTCGCGGCAAACGCCATAGCCTCGCTGTAAGACGTCCCATGCCGACAAGTCGGGGCGGCCCGAGAAATACCGATATTCGATATTCTGGTGAATCCATAAACTGATCGCCTGCACCCGTGGCAAACCGTGTTCGATATGCCCAAACTTCTCCCAGGCAAAATTCGATAATTTGTCCGAATCGCAATACCGGCTAGGTAAGGTGTATCGCAGCAATGACGCCGGCAGTTCAGCAGGCGGCTGCGCCACCCGTGCGCCAAAATCGAAATTATCCGGTTGTGAAGCAACCGACACAATGGCGTCGTGCCTGAAATAATTTGTTCCCGGTGCGAGCTCCACCCGGGAAACATGATTGCCATGGCTATCGACAAAGTCTTCCGCGGTAAGACCATTACCGAGTGAAATCGCCTCGAAAAGCACATCAAAGCGCTCATCAGGATGCAGTTTCAGATTAAGCAACAAAGACGCGGTGCCCGTCACTTCATAGGCGAGACTACAGCCGACACGGGCTGTGATGTCGAATCTGGGTTTTTCGGTTGGTGATGAAATGATATTTGTCATGCGCTCTCTTGAAGGCAATGAGGAAAGGCGAATCGGACGGGCAATCCGGTCGCATCAGATGCATCGCGCTGATACAACCCAGTTTAGAGCAATAGACGCCGTTTGGCTAAAGCCCCGCTTATCTGTCGCTTAAGCGAAAACTGAAAGCGACACCCAACGTGAGAACTCAGGTTTTTGATGCTCAGGCTGTTCTCACCAAGCAAAATGCGGCGATTCGTCGACAAACTAACTGCTTTTTACTGTAATACACTGGTCGTGCAACCAGGCAAGCTTGTCCAGCACTATCGGTGACGGTGCAAACGGGTAGGCGTCGTCGTGACCCAGGCTACGGTTCAAACTATTGGCAAACAATGACAATGGCAACCACTGGGCCAACAGGGCTTTGAATTGTGGCGATGCCTGAACCGGGTCAACAAATTTCTGTGACTCCGCTTGCGGATAACCGGAAAACGCAACCTGCCATGATTGCGCGAGTTCAACAGCATCAGCAATATGCATATAGTGCGCCCAGGTTTCCGCAAAGTCTTCCCACGGATGGGACGCCGCGTAGGCACTCACGTGGTTGGCCTGCCATCCTGGCACCGGCCCGGCCTTGTAGTGTGCCTTTAACGCTTCCGAGTAGTCCAGGCGTTCGTCCCCAAATCGTTCGCGAAACGACTCGAGCAGGCCTGGGTCGGTCTCTATAAGACGTTGCCAGTAATAGTGGCCAGACTCGTGCCGGAAATGCCCGAGCAACGTGCGGTAAGGTTCGTCCAGGCCAGTACGTTTGGCAAGTAACGCAATCGGGTCTGCCTCGGTGGCATTGATTGTGATCTTGCCGTTGTTATGTCCGGTCAGCACTTTCGTCAACTTGGTCGTGGGCTGCAGAATTTCGAAACTCAGCCCAAGCTGCGTTTCGTTCTCTTCTTTTGGCACAGCTGGCAGCCCCAATTGCAGAATTGAATATAACCACCGCCGTTTTGCCGCTTCGGCCTATCGCCAGGCGTTGCGATTCTGTTCTTCGTCCTGATCCGGTATTACCGTTGTCAGCGAGCAGGAGTGACAATAGTTGTCTTCTGATTCTGGCAGGGCAATCCAGTTGCACTTCGCTGCGGTTTCATGATTGGCGCATAAGCGCCTAGCCGGCTGGCCTGCGGCGGCCGCGTTGGCGTCCGCATTAGCGTCAAACACAACCATCGTTCGCGAAACACTGTCAAAAGCGAGTGCCGCCCCACAGGAAAGGCAGGCTTCATTCATGAAATAAACGGGCGCCGAGCAGTTATCGCAGGCATACAGCTTCATCAAGTTCACCAATTCGATACTGCCCGAAAGGAACGGGAAGCTTGTTAACCAAACTAATCACCATTAGGTAGTTTATACACCAAATACGTTCCAGCCGGTTCGCTGAGTGAGTAACTCCAGCGCATGCGTGCCCAGCAATGAGTTGCCATTTGCATTTAGCCCTGGTGACCACACAACAATACTGCCAACGCCGGGAACAATTGTCAGAATGCCGCCGGCCACCCCGCTTTTACCCGGCAGGCCAACTCTGAATGCAAAATCGCCAGAGCCATCGTAGTGTCCACACGTCATCATGAGCGCACAAATTCGCCGGGCGCGCTGGCCAGAAATAACCGACTCACCGTTAAGCGGATTAACACCATCATTGGCTAAAAACAGTGCCGCAGCCGCCAATTGCTGGCAGCTCATCGCAATCGCACATTGATGAAAGTACACCCCAAGCGTTTGGTCCGCTTCATGGTCGAGGTTTTTGAAACCGCGAATATAGTTGGCCAGCGCGATATTGCGATACCCCGTCTGCATCTCCGATTTTGCCACCGCCGGATCAATCGCAATCGAATCATCGTCAGACAGCGAACGAACAAAATTCAAAATCTGCGCAATGGCTTCTGCCGGCCGGTGCACACCTAAGATGGTGTCGGTTACAACGATGGCGCCCGAGTTGATAAATGGGTTTCGAGGAATGCCTTTTTCGTATTCCAGCTGGACTATCGAGTTAAAAGCTGACCCCGATGGTTCCAACCCGACCCGTTTCCAAAGTGCAGAACCCAGTTTGCCAAGCGCCAATGCCAGGGTGAAAACTTTAGAAATGCTTTGGATAGAAAAAGGCATCTGGGCATCCCCGGACGAAAACATCGCACCATTGACCGTGGCAATTGATATTCCAAACCGCTGGTTGTCGATTTTGGCCAGTTCCGGGATATAGTCCGCCACCTTGCCCCGATCGGCAACATCGCGAATCTCTTCGGTGATTTCGTCCAGAGCTGACTGCAGGTTCTGGGTACGTGCCGGTAAGGCCATTAGTTACGCGGGATTAGTGGGGTGAGCGAAGTTTGCGGAGCGAGCGGAGAAAGTGGCAAAAACACAATCAGGGCACAATAAGGGGAAGGCGCACCTGGTGCACCCGTCGCGCCATCATACGCGCCTGTTTCACCGCAAAGTAATGCTTCACGGACTCCAAACCTGAAATCTCTGGATCCAGCTACAAATACGCCACGCGGATTGAGAAAACTATTGAGGCCGGCGTCAGTTCCACGCTGGTTAGAGGAGCATCATCTGCCTGGGGTAAGGCAAACGTACCAGCGTCAAGCAGCCAGTGATGATTCACTTTGGCTGACCCGGACTGGCAATACAGTCCAATAATCGGCTCAACTGAGGGTTCAACTGCGGGTTCAACAACCGCGCCAACAACGCCCTTGTCGATCGACAATTCTGGCAGGCAAGCCCCTTGTTCCGTCGCTTCGTGTTTGCGCACCGCGGCCACCACCCTGGCCGGGTCGTAAATCAGATTCAGATTCTGGACCTCTTCACCAACCAAACTACCGTCAACGGGTTCTGCGCCGCTGAACCCAACCGGCACACCAGGCTCAGCCCGTAGGACCCGATCCGGCATGTGCAGTCGCATTCCGGCGCCCCGGACGACGGTCAGTATGCGCCGATATCCGTCAAAACGAGAGAACGCACCGTCACTGCTTACTGTGGCCAGGCTTAGGCGCCAGACCATTTGCCCGTCGTGGTCCGCCACAGCTACTTCGCGGGTAACACCACCGCCGTTTCGCCACGGCGATGAAGCAAGCTCAGATTGATGCAACAGCTTCAACAGCAAGGCCTCGCATGGGTCAGATCGGAATCCATCAAACACGGACCAGATCCAGACAAAGAAACCATCTATCCACTCAAGCCTTCAGACCCAGATAAGCGTCAATAACCGACGAATCGCCAGCCGCCTGCTCGGCAGTGCCCTGCCAGACACAATCTCCGGACTCCAGCACTACTATATGGTCTGCTGCTTTTAAGGCATGACTGGTGTTTTGTTCAACCAGCAGTATTGCCAGGCCTTCAGTTTTTAATATATCGAGGGCCGCATAAAACTGACCAACCGCTTTGGGCATCAGGCCGAGCGACAATTCGTCTACCAACAGCAAGCTGGGTTGTGCCATCAAAGCCCGGCCAATGGCAACCATTTGCTGCTCTCCGCCGGACAGCGAACCGGCCGCCTGCCCCAGACGCTCGCCAACCCGGGGAAACAAGTGGACGACCCGGTCAATATTGTTGGCTTGTGCGTTGGCCGGCCGTGAGTAGCCACCGACAATTAGGTTTTCGCGAACGCTCAGGTCGGCAAACAGGCGCCGCCCCTCGGGCACCCAGGCAACACCATTAGCAACGCGTTGCTGAGGCGACATCAACTCGATCGGCTCCCCCCGCAGCAAGATGCGCCCCGATTGCAGCATCAAATGACCAGCTACCGCCATCAGCGTGCTGGTTTTACCCGCACCGTTGGCACCAATCAGGGCAACAGTTTCCCTGGGCGCAACCGTCAGGCTCAAATTGCGCACGGCACTCATTTGGCCATAGCCACACGATAGCTCAACAAGTTCAAGCATGGCTTGCCTCTTCACCAACGTAGGCCGTGATCACCGCCGGCTCGCGAATGACGGTTTTGGCGGTGCCGTCAGCAAGCACGGCACCGGTTTCCAGCACAATCAGCCGGTCACAAATACGAACCACTTCACGCAGGTTGTGCTCAACCAGTACAACGGTTAACCCGTCATCGCGATTAAGCGACAGAATCAAATCGGCGAGCTTCCCGGCTTCGACATGGTTCAGACCCGCCAGCGGTTCGTCAAAAAACACGATGCCAGGCTCAAGCGCAATTGCCCGGGCAACTTCGAGGCGTTTGAGTACGCCCAGCGGCACGTTGGTCGCCAGATGCAGCGCGTAATCTTCAATTCCGACCCGCCCGAGAATATGCCCAGCAGCGTCCCGGGCCTCGCTTTTGCCGCTGCGTAACAACGAACGGAACAAACCACCAACCCGGCGCCGACCCCAGGCCAGGGCAACGTTATCCAACACCGTTAGTGTTCGTAGTGGCCTGACAATTTGGTTAGTTAACGCCATCCCCGCAACGACACGCTGGTCTATTGAAAAGCCCCGCACATCAACCCCGTTCAGTTCAAGTGCCCCGCTATCCGGGCTTAACAAGCCGGCGATGGTCCGTAAGCACGTTGTTTTACCCGCCCCGTTTGGGCCAATCAGCCCAATCATTTCCTGAGGAATCACCGTAAAACTGACATCGTTCAATGCCTGCAGACCGCCAAAGGCAAGTGACACATTCGCCAGGCGCAAGATGGGATTCTCGACATTTGCAGGTTGCGCGGCATTAGCGGGTATAGCGGATAAAGCCGGTTTTGCGCCATCGGCAGTCGGGTTCACGGGATTTGTCATGATTGCAGTCGTGCGCGCACCAGGCCGGCAAGTCCACCCGGCGCGAAACGCATCATCCCAAGCAATAACAATCCGTAAACAACCAGCTTGTAATCGTTAATCGGGCGAAACAGCTCGGGCAGCAGGCTCAGCAGTATGGCGGCCGTTAATACACCCAGGGTTGAGCCGACTCCACCAATGACAACCATCGACAACACAGAGATGGACAGCAGGAATCCAAACGAATCCGGCGCAACGAAACGGGTGTAATGCGCATACAAGCCACCAGCCAGCCCGGCAAGCAATGTGCCAAGAGCAAAAGCCAGCAGTTTGTGGCGGGTAACACTAATACCCATCATGTTGACGACGTCTTCGTCATCGGCAATTGCCTGAAACGAAAACCCAACCCAGCTGCGTGCAATCTGCAAACTGAGCAGCAACGACAGCGCCACCAGGGCCAGAACAATGACGGCAAATATTGTGGGCGAGACGCCAGGTTCGGGAATCGAAGCCAGGCCCATCTCGGCCCCCAGCCACTCTTGCTTGCGAACAAAGCCCACAAAGACAAAACCGACCCCCATGGTTGCAATGGCCAGGAAGTCGTGCCGCACCCGCAGTGCCACCAGGCCCACCAGCACACCAAGAACTGCTCCGGCCAATCCGGCTGCAGGTACGGTCGCCCACATCGGCCAGGCCAGTTTTGCGAGCAGGCCCGCGCAATAGGCGCCAATACCAATAAAAGCCGCGTGGCCCAGACTGACCTGACCACACATGCCGCTGATGATATTAAGGCCGAGCGCAAATACGACGTTCAAACCAACGATAACAACCAGGTTCGCAATGTAGGCACTCATGTCATTGAACTGCTCACGTTATAGACCCGTTCATGTTGTAAACCCGATCACGCCTTAGGCCCGTGTTCACGCTTTAGACCCTATTAGCCCTTGTGGGCGCACCACCAGGACAATAATCAGAACAATAAAGGCAATCGAGTCGCGATCAAGCCAGGCGCCAAATTTGATTGTTCCGATAGATTCCACCACGCCCAGAACAAGGCTCGCGATCAGCGTACCGCGCACATTACCGAGCCCGCCCAGAACAATGATCGCCAGCATTTTGTAGCTGGGCACAGCGCCCATTGTCGGCTCAACCAGGTTATTCAAGACCGCCACCATGCCGCCAGCATAAGCCGCCATGGCTGAGGCAATGAAAAAACAAATATAACGGGCGCGCACGGCGCTGACCCCAAACGACGCAGCAACCGTTGGATCAGCAACGGTTGCCCGCCAGCCAATACCAACCCGGGTATAACGGGTGAACAATCCCAGGCAGGTCAGCAATACACCGGCAGATATCAGTACAACCAGTTCTGCGCTTCTCAGACCGAAGCCACCAAAATCGAGTCTCTCAGTCAGCGGCATGATGGCGAATGATGCGCCGTAGGGCCCAAACACCAGGCGCAGCCCCTCTTCCATCAGGATAAACAAACCGATTGACGCCACCAGTGCCACAAAAGGCGGCTGGCCCTGCATCGGTTGATATACCCACCGGTAAATCACCATACCCAGTAGACCAACAGCCAGACTGGATGCCGCCAACGCCAGCCAAAGCGAACCACTGGCGTTGGTTAACAGAACTGTCAGATAAGCCCCCAGCGCATACAAGCCGGCATGGGCGATATGCAAAATCCGCAGCAGCCCGTAGATCAGGGTCAGGCCAACAGCGATCAACGCATAAGTACTGCCGGCAATCAGCCCCTGGAGCACGAGGTCTGCGTAAATCACGGTTGTGACCCCGGCGCGGGGAGAATGGGCTGAACGATCACGGCGATGTGCTTTTACTTTCGCTTTGAGTTTTACTTTCTCTTAGCTCTGTGAATGTGACGGCTTATTTCTCTGGTGGTGCCAGAAGCACAGCATCGTCAATAGTCGAATGGTGGTGCCAGGCTTTATCTTTGACCACTTGATTCTGGACAGATTTTCGCACCTCACCGAGCGCATTAAAACTGATAGTTCCGGTTGATGCGACCATATTGGTGTTGGCAATCGCGTCGCGGATTTTTTCGGCGTCGTCAGCGCCGGCCGCCCGCATTGCATTTGCCGCCACCCAAACCGCGGTATGAGCGGATGCCGCTACCATGTCAACCGGCTGCCCTTTTTCCTTTTCGAACGCCTGAATAAAGTCAGCAGTTTCTTTAACCTTTGAATCGCGATCGAGCGACGTTGTAATAATCACACCCTCGCTGGCCGGGCCGGCTATCTCGATGAATTTCTGGCCGTCGTACCCTTCCTGACCAACTACCTGCGCGGTAACCCCGGCGGCGCGCAACTGACTGACCAGCGGGCCAGCGGTAAAGAAATACCCGGACGCATAGATAGCATCTGGGTTATCGGCTTTTACGCTGGCAACGGTTGGCCCAAACTGCCGATCTTTTATCGAGTATGAATATTCGTTAACAATTTCAATGCCGAAGTCTTTGGCTTTTGACTTAAAGCCAGCTGCAAGCGACTGACCAAAATCGTTATTCAAAGTGATCAGGACAACTTTCTTTTTGCCCAGCACTTCAGCAATGAGCTTGGCACCGGCGCGCCCCTGCACTTCACCCATAAAAGAAGTGCGGAATACGTAATTGCCAGCCCGCGTGATATCGGGGTGAACAGCATAAGCGGAGATATAAGGCACTTTAGCCGTTTGGTAGATCGGCGCCGCTGCGCGGGTTGGGCCAGAGTAAGAACCCGATATGGCCAGCTTCACCCCGTCCTGGCTCAGCAGTTTATTGGCCAGTTGTACGCCTTCGGCTGCCTTGGCACCATCGTCGTAGGTGACCAGGGCCAGTTGTTTTCCGTTGATGCCCCCGCTGGCATTAACCTGCTCAACAGCAAGTTCGGCGCCAAGTCGCGCCGACTTACCGTCAGCCGCTGCGAACCCGGTCAACGGCGCATGAAAACCGATCCGGACAGTATCCTGGGCAATCGCCAGCGGCGTTGCGGTCAGGCCTAACACCAGGGCGCCCATGCCGCCAACCAGGCGGCCGGCAAACACACGACGGGGTTGAAGTAATTTCATGTTCTCATCCTTTTAAAAGATCAATTTCCGCCACCCAAATTGGCGGCAATAAACACCGAGCGCATCGCTGCTACACATCCGTTACGCCACTCGGGAAACCCATACCGTACAAACTGCTTTTTTTACTCTACCTGCCCGGGCAACCAGGTGGCTACTTCAGGCACCATGATTAACAGCACAAGCACCATCACTTCAATGAAAATAAATGGCAGTGCAGATTTAATTACCTCGCCGATTGACACATCGAATGGCGCCACCCCTTTCATCACGTATAGAAGCAACCCGAACGGCGGGGTTAACAAACTGATTTCCATGGCAATCAGGATCAACACCATCAACCAGATGACGTCGATGTTATAAACCGCCTGAAGCGAGCTGGAGCCGAGCAGAAAAAACGGCAGGGTCAGCAACAACATGCTGACCTGATCCATAAATGCCCCGAGAAACAGCAACACCAGCATCATAATAATGACAACGGTCAGCTGAGACATTTCCATTGAAGTCACCAACGCCAGCAAACCATCGGTTGCGCCTGAATTAGACAGTGCCTGACTAAACACCAGTGATCCGGCAATAATGAACAAGATCATCGTATTGATCTTGGCCGTTTCCATTAGCGACTTCCAGATTGCAGCAAAAGTGAAATCAGCGCCATCGACGCCGCTTATCTGGATAGTGTTTTTGAACAGTTTGAAAAAATAACAAGCCGCCAGTGACGCGAGACAACCCATGGCCGCAGCTTCAGTTGGCGCGGCAATCTTAAAGAAAATGCTCCCTACGACAACCACAAAAATAATACCGAGTGGCAGTATGTAAAGGAAAAACGGCAGCAATCGATTGATCAGTCGTTTCCTGGAGCCATCGTACGCACCGCTCCAGAGCTCCCTTTTTCCGAGGGTGACTTTCATGGTCAGCGGACGATCCAGGTGGCTCTCGTCCGGGTCGTAACTGGGCGCCAGACCCGGATCGAGTATGCATCGGCCGATTACGTAAGCAAAAAACAGAAACGCCATCAAAACACCGGGCACTATGCCTGCAATCAGCAGTTTAGCCACGGATTGCTCCGCCAGGCTGGCCAGCAATACCGCCAGCGCCGACGGTGGAATCAACATCGCAATCCCGCCAACCGCCATGATCGGCCCCATCGCAATCGACGGTTGGTATCCGCGTTTCATCATGTCGGGCAGTAACACCGAGCCGAGGATTGCGGTATTGGCAATCGTTGAACCCGAGAGCGACGAGAAAATTGTGCCACCAACTACCGACACCACGGACAATCGGCCGGGTATTCGGGCAATCATGCGGTCAATGGCACCAATGGCCTTAAACGCCACCCCGGTCTGCAAAAGAATCTCACCCATCAACAGAAACAAGCCAATGGGTACCAGGGTAAATTTGATGGCGTTGTGAAATTCCATCGGCATCAGCACTAAGCCGATATCACCGCCGACAAAAAGAAAGGTGCCAACAACATTGGCCGCAAAAAAAGCCAGGGCTACGGGTAGCCCGGCAAACATCAGGGTACAGACTGTGCCCAGTAAGATTGCAAACGCCAGATACCAAGTCATTCGGATACTCTGTTAAAAATTAAACTTGGGTAAGCACACATTCACTAAAACGCAGATGGCGCAATTTCCTGGCTCTTCTGAGCCACAATCTGACTGGCGCGTCGCATACGAAACAAGAACTCAATCGTCAGCAACAAGAACGAGAAGGCAAAAATTGCCATCATGTACCAATTGGCAATGCTCAGACTTTTGTCTGGCATGGTGCCATCCTGGTATTCACTGACCATGGCGCGAAAGCCGTACACGAAGAGAACAAAACAGACTGTTGCCCCGATAAGATCCACCACCCGTTCAAGCACTACCAATGCTGGCGGCCCTAACGCGGACGAAAACAAATCGACTTTTACATGGGCCCCTTGTTGTAAAACCCACGGCGCACCCAGAAACACTCCGGCGTACAACACGTACTCGATGCCCTCGTTCAGCCAGCTGATCGAACCCCAGTGCATCTTGACCAGCAGCAGATTAAGTGGGATCGACAGCGCAAACAAACCGATCGAAATTGCGACCAACGCGATCAACAAACTGGTCACGCGGTGAAAGCCAGTTTCTATTTTTTCGAGAAATGTCACCGAAGTCACTGTGGGGGCTCTTTTTCGGAATCTTCAGGCAGGGGCTACCGAGCCACCTACCTGACTTTAACGTTTATTTGGCAAATCACTTACTTGGTAAACAATTCCATAAGTTTTTTGCCATCTTTGGGGCTTTTCTCCAGCACTTCATCCCAACCGGTCTTTTTCGCTGTCGCCATCCATTTTTCTGCGTCCGCACCCTTAAAGGTAATCACGGACATACCACCTGCTGTGGTTTTTTCAGTTTGCGCTTTCAGGGCCGTCTGCAACTCGACAGAGCCTGGTTCGGTTACTTTTTCGAGTTGCAAAATGGCTGCAGTAATAATGCCGCGTTGTTTCGGTGTCAGCGATTTCCACTTCTTTAAATTAACCAGGGTGTGTAACGAAGCCTGATAAAAACCCGGGTCAACCCGATACTTGGTTACCTTCAGCCAGGCCGGGTTCCAACCAAGCGCCGGCCAGCCATAACCTTGAACTGTGCCGTTCTCCATATACGTGTAGACCTGGGCATAGTTTGATGATTGTGTTGTTCCGCCAAGGGCTTTGAAGAACTCAGCATAGACAGGCGACACTCGCAGGTGCATGCCAGTCAGGTCAGGCTTTTCCAACTTATTGTTGGTAAACAAGTAGAACTCGCCAAAGTTGTGATGGCGGCCAACATAGTGCAAACCCTTACCAGCCAGCTTCTTTTCAATAATGGCCATGCCGCCGTTCTTTCGCATCTCGGCGTAAGAGATATCAGTTAGCCGCAGTGCCGGCGCTTCAGGCAAGATATTGCCGAAGTAAGCCTCTGGGCAACCCACCATGTCGTAGACACCTTTTCCGGCCTTTTGGGTCAGTGTGAACGGGCTGCCTATTGCTGGAGCACCTCCTTTCATCACCACCTTGACTTCACCGACGCCTGACTTGTTGATCATGTCGACGGCGTTTTCAAACGGTTTTCCCGGCGGGCTGCCGATCGGAAAACAGCTTGCCGCCTGAATCACGGCTTCGGCCGATATTACCGGCGCTGTGATACCGAGCATTGCAACAGCCGCCAATGCCTGAACGGTTAGGGCCATCTTGCGTTTTATTGCCATTTGTCCTGTCTCCTTGTGTGCTTTTTTGCTTATAAACTCCCTGACTCGCCGCTCAACAGTGATCAACAGCTGCGAATTTTGCCAGCCTTCGCTCACCAGAACGGCTTGGTGCCCTAACTATAGCTTAAGGAAGCACTGAACAAGGTCCTCACGTACGTCGCATCCTCGTTTCGGGCGGACTGCGTCGTTGCAAATGCGCGCGATATCCCCGGGGGCAGTACATTTGACAGGCCCGTCGGCCGGCCTGAATCGGGCGACAATTGACGAATCAAGAAACTGAGCAAATTATGATCAAGATCGAACGCCCTACCGGCGATACAAGCCCGCTGGTGCTGGACAGCCCGCACTCCGGCTTCATGTACCCCGACGACTTCAACTACGTGCTCGACACCCGGGTATTGCGCCGATCAGAGGATGCCCATATTCAAGACTTGTTTTTACCCGCCGTTGGGTTCGGTGCCACTCTGATCCATGCTTTGTTCCCCCGTTGCTATATCGACCCGAACCGGGCTCTCGAAGATCTTGACACTGCGATGCTTGACGGCCCGTGGCCCGACCCGGTTAATCCATCACGCAAAGTCGAACGCGGTGCCGGTCTTATCTGGCGACAGGTAAAGAACCGGGGGCTGATTTACGACCGTCGGCTTAGCGTTGACGAAGTCAAGCGGCGGATTGATTCCTGCTGGCGCCCTTACCACGAAGCCGTCGCAATGATTCTGGAAGAGACGGCTGCGCGGCACCGTGGTTTTATTCACCTGAACTGTCACTCAATGGCATCGATGGGTGATCCAACAACCGAAGACGGCCCCAAACCCCGCCCCGACATGATTCTGGGTGACCGGGACGGTACGAGTTGCGATCCCGCGATCACCGAAGTCGTTCGCGACCTGTTGCAAAAACAAGGCTATCAGGTTGCGGTGAACGACCCGTACAAAGGGGTGGAACTGGTGCGCCGTTATTCCGACCCGGCAAAGTCGCGCCACAGCCTGCAAATAGAAATCAACCGGGCCTTATACATGGATGAAGATTCGCAGGAAAAGCTGGCCGGCTATTCGAAGTTGCGTGACAACCTGGAAACTTTGTGCGAACAACTACACGGGTTGGGTCGCGAACTAGTGGCTGATAAATCATAGCGATCGCGGCTACCCTGTACCCGCTACTCATGTCCTTTGCCCGGCACCGGGGTTGCACCCGGCGTGCCCTGCTGCAACGCGGCTTCGCGCCCGCCGTACCGTTCGATAAGCGCCGCCTGATCGTCTTTGGCCATGCGGTCAACCCGTTCAACGGTGCGGCCGCCTAAATGTTGCGCGAGTGATTTTTGCAACCGCGCCACGGTCGGCGCCATGGCTGGGTCATCAACCCGATTGGTCGTTTCTTCCGGGTCAGACCGCAGGTCGAACAATTCTGATGGGTAGCCAACGTAGGCGCAATATTTCAAATCGCCGTCAGTGACCATAAACGCGCCGTTATCAGCCCCCACCGCGTGGTACTGACTCATGGTTGTGCGCTCGCCCTTGGAAGCACTGAGTAAATTGAGTAGAGACTCTGATGATCGGACCACATTATCGTCAGGCCCGGCAAGCCCAAAAACGTCCAGAATAGTTGCGTGAATATCAAGTAACGAAACCGGTGTGTTGTTAACCCGGTCGGCAGCGATTCCAGGCCCCGCCATAATCATCGGCACATCCACCGACTCGCGATACATGTTCGATTTACCCCACAGTGCGCGCTGACCAAGGTTGTCACCGTGATCAGATGAATAGATAACAATTGTATTGTCAGCCTGACCCGACGCTTCCAATGCGTTCAGCACCCGTCCGATGTTTTCATCCAGGAAAGTACACAGGGCAAAATAAGATGCGATCGCCAGTTTTCGCTGTTCCGGGTTACCGTCAAAAAACGCCTCTTCGCACTTAAATTGCTCTTTGGCTGCAATCCATGGATGCTGCTCGAAGCCATCAGTCGGTAACAACTTGGACGGTGGCACGATTTCAAGTGGATAGTCGTTAAAGAAGCGCTCCGGGGCGACCAGGGGGAAATGTGGCGCGACATGCCCGACCATCAGAGCCCATGGTTTATCGTCAGGCTGCCGGCCCCGCTCGAGCAACCAGTTTTCGGCACGCGACGTAACGTCGAGGTCGTATTCGTTATAACCACTAAGGCCCGGACCAATCTCCTTGAGCATCCGCCCACCTTTACGCGGCGCAGGAAGCGGGTCTTTGATTGACCCCCACAATTGGCCAACACCTTTCCAGATATGCATAGGCGAATGCTCGTCGGTAAAGCCGGTTGGATCTTCTGTTTTTGTGTAGTGCAACTTGCCAATGGACTCAACCCGGTGCCCGCCATCAGCGAGCACGTGGCACCAGCCTTTGACCCTGCCATCATAAGCAATAGCATTGTCCCAGTAGCCAATTTCGTGAACCGGTGCCCCTGTTGCCAGCGCAGCCCGGGCGGGTACACAAATGGGTGACGGAGTCGTCGCGTTAACAAACCGCGTGCCGCGTCTGGCTAATGCATCAAGATTCGGGGTTTTAACAATCGGAGAACCCGAGATCCCCATGTGCCGCGGATCGTGTTCGTCCGAGAACAGAAATAAGACGTTCAGGCGGCTTGATTCCATAATTTTCTTACTCCCTGGCCACAATGGCGGTTCGCGCTGTCATGCGCCGGCTCGTGCGCCGGCTAGCTAACCGGCCTTGAACCGACCCCGAGGTTATATTAGCGCCATAAGTTGCAGAACCCATCGAAGACGTCCAGTGGCGTAGCTGCCATTACAATACGATTCATTACTATGTTTACTATCCGGGCGTTTCGCGCTCTTGAGGAGATCATCATGTCAACAGCCCCCTACCGAGCCGACCATGTCGGCAGCTTGCTTCGTCCCGATGGCGTCAAAGCTGCGCGTAAAGCTTATTTCGAAGATAAAACCGGTTCTCTGGAAGACCTGGCCGCGGCCGAAGACGAAGCGATTAAAGCCGTCGTAAAAATGCAGGAAGACGCTGGATTGAAGGCAGTCACCGATGGGGAGTTTCGACGCTCGTGGTGGCACTACGACTTCATGGGTAGCCTGACCGGTCTTGATCTCGAAGAGCGGGACGAAGGTGTACAGTTTGCGGGAATCAAACTGCGCCCCGTCTACCCGGTAATTACAGGAAAACTCGACTTTCCTGATGATCATCCGATGCTCAATCACTTCAAATACCTCGCGAAGAACACAACGGTTGAGCCAAAAATTTCGATTCCCGGCCCGAGTTGCTGCCACTTCCGCACCGAAGTAAAAAGCGGCGCACCGGCCGAGTATCGCGACATCCAGGTATTGCTTGATGATATCGCTGCCACTTACAAAAAAGCGGTTACAAAGTTCTATGACGTCGGGTGCCGATACCTGCAAATGGACGATATCTTTTTTGCCTACTTGTGCGACCCGAAGCACCGTGCAGACAAAAAAGCCCAGGGTGTCGACCCTGACTGGTTGATTGGCGCTTACGCAAAAATGATGAATGACGCGATCAAGGACAGGCCGGCAGACATGAAAATTGGCATGCATTTGTGCCGTGGAAATTTCCGCTCGACCCATGCCGCGGAAGGGGCTTATGAGCCGGTAGCTGATGCAATTTTCAACGAGACCGATGTTGACATCTACTTTATGGAATACGACACCGAACGGGCCGGCGGACTCGAGCCGCTGAAGTACCTGCCCAAAGGCAACAAGCGTGTCCTACCCGGCTTTATCACTACTAAAGCCGGTGAGATGGAGAGCCCGGATCAACTGCGTCGCCAATTTGACGAAGCGGGAAAGTATGCTGATATCGGTCAGCTGGGTATTGCGCCCCAATGTGGCTTTGCATCCACCGAAGAAGGCAATTCCATTACCGCAGATGACCAGCGCCGTAAACTTGACCTGGTCGTTGCAACTGCCAACGCCATCTGGGGCGGCGTCGACAAGTAAATAGCTGTCATTCCGGCAACCGGCGGCAACCGGCGGCCACCGGCGACCACCAGCTCAGGTGGCCGCTGCCAACCCAACGGTACCGATCCTACCAACATTTAAACCGTATTCACGCTGGCACAACTGTGCCAGCCTGGAGACCCCCTCTCGGATGACGGCCTCAGATGGGTGGGCATAACACAGGCGCAGGTAACGGGTTGCTGTTTCTCCGTTGACCGACCACTCGGCGCCCGGGTTGAAAGCAATACCTTCAGCCAGCGCCAATGGGGCCAATTGGCTGGTGTCAACATTTTCAGGCAGGCGCACCCACAGAAATATTCCCCCAGGCGGTACCTCAAACTGAGCAGCCTCACCAAATTCATCACGTAAAGCAGCAACCAGGACATTCCGTTTGGCTTTCAGCCGCTTGTTCAGCCCGGTGACATGGGTTTCGTAATGTTCGCGCATAAAGTCGGCCACGATCATTTGCGACAACGAACAAGTGCCGGCGTCATCTTTGACCGACAGAAGCTGGGCGAGCACCTCTGACGGCGCGGTAATGTAGCCAAGACGTAAAGCGGGTGCGAGGAACTTAGAAAACGACCCCACATGGATAACGTGTTCAGCACCTGACATCGCGCATAAAGAATCAGGCGCCTGTTGATCCCATAACAAGTCGGCATAACACTCGTCTTCAACAACGGCGACCCCGTATCGTCGACTGATATCAAGCAACTCACGTCGGCGCTGAACGGGCATAACCGTTGCGGTCGGGTTCTGCACAGTGGGCATGGCGTAAATAAATTTTGGCGTAATCCCCTGCTCTTTGTGCGCTTGCAGTAATTGCTCGAGGTGGTCACAGCACAAGCCATGAGCATCAAGCTTCACAGCGACAACGTTCGCGCCGCGTCGTCGCATGCGCGCGATCATGTTTGAGTAGCTGTGCTCTTCGCAAATGACCGTGTCACCCTGATTAATCAATGTGCGACAGATCAGATCAAGGGCGTGATTCGATCCGGAGGTGATCAGGACACGTTCCGCCCCCGGGGTAAACCCCCGAAACCGGTCCATTTTGTCAGCCAGAAACTCTCGCAGACCACGGTCGCCCAGAGGACCGCCCTGCGGATAATAAGTAGCCAGGTCACCGCCGTGGTCGAGCATCACCCGACGCGCCGATTCAGCCAGGGCACGCACTGGCAAACCGTCTGAATCATTGTTGCCACCAACAAAATGGTATTTTGCAAGTCCGCGGTAAGGGGCTGCGGGTGCCGGCAATTTATCGGCGTACAACTGAGTGAAATCAAAGGCCTGGGTCATGTTGTGTCTCCCGTTGCTGGTTCTAATAGTGGTTTGATTACTTGAATTTAGTCATCTCTCAGTTTACAACCCAAAGCCCTATCGCGGCCTGAGCTGATCGTCGCAGTGGTAAATTTGCTTTTATTACCCCGTTGCACAACGAAAGCGAAAGGAACAAACAATGGCGAATGATCCGGTTGATGTACTCATTGTTGGCAGCGGTGCGTCTGGTGGCGCATTTGCGTGGAGCATGGCGGATACTCGTATGCGAATCCTGTGCCTGGAGCAAGGCGACTGGATGAATCCGTCTGAGCTGCCGACGGCGGGGCGCGACTGGGAGTTGCGCACATTTGGCGACATGAGTGCTAACCCGAATGTCCGCAAACGGATCACCGATTACCCGGTTAATGACAAAGATTCACCGGTGTCGATTGCCAATTTCAATGCAGTCGGTGGCAGTACGATTGCCTGGGCAGCGCACTTCCCGCGCTTTCATCCCAGCGACTTTCGGGTAAAGAGCCTGGATGGGGTCGCAGACGACTGGCCAATCGACTACCCGACCCTCGAACCCTATTTTGCAGAGAATGACCGCATGATGGGGGTTGCAGGCCTCGCTGGCGACCCGGCCTATCCGCCGCACGAATTACTGATGCCACCAGTCCCCCTGGGCAAGGCCGGTGAAGCCCTTGCCCGCGGCTTTAACAAGCTCGGCTGGCACTGGTGGCCATCGGACAGCGCCATTGCCACTGAGCCCTATGAAGGCAGGGACAAATGCCTGAACCTGGGGCCGTGCACCAGTGGCTGCACCCAGGGAGCGAAGGCCAGCACCAACCTGACATATTGGCCGCGCGCAATACAACGCGGCGTTCAGATCAAAACCCGCTGTCGGGTACGCGAAGTCACGATGAATAATGACGGCTTCGCAACCGGCGTGATCTATTACGACGAAAACGGTGATGAACAGTTTCAGCCGGCCGAAGTTGTTGTAATGGCTTGCAACGGCATCGGCACGCCGCGCATTTTGCTCAATTCACAATCCGGTCGCTATCCCAACGGCATCGCCAACAGTTCGGACATGGTTGGCCGTAACCTGATGTTCCACCCGTATGCGTCAATTATGGGGGTGTTCGATGAACGACTCGACGGACAGTTCGGCCCTGCCGGTTGCTGCATCTGGAGCAAAGAGTTCTATGAAACCGACCGGGCGCGCGATTTTGTCCGCGGATACACGTTTGAAATTGTCCGTGGTCGCGGGCCCCTGGTAACCGCCGCGACGGGCCTTGGCAACGGAGAAATCCCGTGGGGGGAAAATTTCCACAGCGAATTCGGGAAACGCTTTGCCCATTCCACCGGTATGGTTGCAATTTGTGAAGACCTGCCAGAGCTGCACAACCGGGTAACCCTGGACCCACAATTGAAAGACTCCGACGGGATTCCAGCCCCAAAAATCAACTACAAACTCAGCGAAAACAGTGAGCGCATGTTGCAACATGCGGTGGATCGGGGCACAGAAGTCCTTAAGGCCGCCGGCGCTACTGAGGTCCAGTACGAAGCACCCTGGCGGCCGGCAGGCTGGCACAACATGGGCACAGCACGAATGGGCACCGACCCGGCAACATCCGTCGTCAACCCCTGGGGCCGGGCCCACGATGTAAAGAATCTTTTTGTTATCGATGGCAGCGTTTTTGTCACATCAGCCGGGGTGAACCCAACCAGTACGATCCAGGCGTTGTCGTTATATATCGCAGACACGATGAAAAAGAATCTGGCTAACCTTTTCGATTGACGACCACCCGCAGGCGATCATGACCAACACACAACCCGACATCCAACCTGATACCCAACCCATCAAGCTCGTTGTACGCAAAAACCCGTTAACAAGCAGACAGCAACAAACCCTTGCCCGCTTGTCTGATCTGATGATTCCGGCCAGTGCCGATGGTCGCATGCCAGCGGCATCAACGCTTGGATTGTTCGACGACATCAGTGATATGGCTGAATCCGCGCTGACAATTCTGGCCACCGGCCTGGATCAACTTGACGACCTGTCTGCTGAGCAGAACGGTGAGTCGTTTCACACATTAAATCAAGTGGACGCCATGAGCGTGGCTGACAAACTCAAACCCAAAGCGCGAGCCTTCTTCGCGACGTTTACTGTTCAAAATGTCGCACGCTACTACCGGCATGAGACCGTGATGCCATTGATTGGGCTTGAGCCGCGACCACCATGGCCCCTGGGCAACCCGGTGGATGACGGAGATTGGTCTTTACTTGACCCGGTACGCAATCGCAAACCGTTTTACCGGCAAACCTAAAACTGGTTCCACCCGTATGACGATCACAATTCAAGCGGACGAGTTAACCGGAGTGCAAGTCCTTAATCTACTCGAAAAACACCTCGAACTCATGTTAGTCGTTACCCCGCACGAGAGTGTGCACGCGCTTGATGGGAGCAGCTTGCGCAGGCCGGACGTTACCGCATGGACTGCCTGGGAAGACAACCAGTTATTAGGCGTTGGTGCTCTCCAAGCCTTGAGCCCGACCCACGGTGAAATCGAATCGATGCATACCGCCCGAGCAGCCCGTGGTCGTGCAGTGGCAACGGCCTTTATGACTTGTCAGCTACCTCGCCAAACCAGATGACATGACCCGGGCTAGCGGCAAGGTTAATGTGATCAGCCCAACGGCCAGTAGCAAAGCGGCTGACAAGCCGAACCAGTCGGCCAGAACTCCAGCCATAAGCGGACCGGTAATTGACGAAAATCCAGCCAGGGTATAAATCAGGCTGTATCCACGCGACGAGCGCCCGACATCCAGATAGTCAGCCACGGACCCGTAAGAAACCGTCGACGACCCCTGAACTACCAGGCCGGTTAGCGGCAGTAACAACAACACGGCGCTTAATGGCAAGACCAAGAGTGCCATCAGCGCAATAATGGTCAGAACCTGGATCAACCGAAACGCTCGTCGATCACCCAATCGGGCAGCAAGCGTGCCGCCGATAAGTTTGCCGGCCATGCCACCGGCCAGTGCGATCGTGACCCCGGTCGCTGCAATCGATGCCGACGCCCCTTTGCTTAACAGCACAAATGCCAGAAAGGTCAGGAACACTGACTGCACGGTGCTGTCCAGGTAAACAACGGCACCGAGCACAATAAATCCGCGAGGTCGTTGTACCCCCCAACGCTTCGCCAGACCAGCCGGCACCGTAGCGGCGGCGCAAGGTATCGAGGTTGCGTTCACTGTCCCTGGCTGGTCTGACGGGTTTGACCGAACAGAACCCGATGTATCAAGCGTGTCATCTGCGTCAGTTTCTAATGCGGAATTCGCTGGCCTGAACACCAGGCCAACAATCAGAGCAAACCCAATCGCAACACATGCCAACCCGACAACAACTACTTGCCAGGCCAGGCCGGCACCAACTGCAAACGAGAAACTACCGGTAAACAATAACTTGCCGAGATCACCCGCAGAGTTGTAGCGGCCAAGGGCCCGGCGTCGGTTATCGCCCGAAAACTGACTCACAACAATGGCCGACGATAAAGAATGTTGAAACGCCGCCCCAGCGCCAGCCAGGAGAAAGCACAGCGCAATACCTATAAATCCGCTGGCGCTGGCCACCCCGATATATCCGGCACCGGCGGCCAGCAAACCAACCACGAGCAAACGTCGCTCACCGGTTCGCTCGGCCAGTAGGCCGGCAGGTATTTCGAGCACCGACAAAGCCGTACTGCTGACCGCGCGCAGCAGGCCCACCTGGCCGTAGTTCAGGCCCATCGCCTGGGCAAGAACAGGTAACAAGACATACTGCAACGCGACCAGACCATCCTGAACGATGTGCGCGCCGCAGGCAGACCGCAATGCCGCCGATTGCGACTGCGCTATTGACGGCGTGGCTGACAGCAAGGAGGGCATGATGCGGCTAAACCAAAGCGGGCCGGGCTTCTGAACGAAAAAGCGCGGATGACAGACAGTCCAGGCCTTTTTCTCTGTTCAGAAACTGAATGTGTGCAGTCATTGCGCAAGTTAATAGCCGGTGGGATCAGGTGAATATACACTTGGGCTACCACCATCACTCCAACGAAGCCATGACTGAGACGACTACTGCGCAAGCCTACGGCATCGCCCCCGGCGCACGACGCCTGACACGGCCAGAAATTGCTCAGTTTGAGATGGACGGCTATGTTAAAAACCTGCCCGTGTTTGATGCCGCCGGTATTGAAAAATTGCAATCCCTATTCCACGAATTGGCTGCTCGACTACCGGACGATATCGACTTAAGTAAAGTCAACATGTGGCATAAGGCAAGTCGCAAGTTTTACGATTTATGCCGAACGCCGGCTATTCTCGATTATGTTGAAGATTTGACAGGGCCTGATTTTTATCAGTGGGGTGGCCAGTTCTTTGCCAAATTTCCCGGCGATGGCAGCGAAGTCCCGTGGCATCAGGATGCCCAGTACTGGCCACTGAAACCGCAGAAAACTGTCACGGTGTGGCTAGCTGTATTTGATACGGATATCGATAATGCCGCGATGCAGATTGTCCGTGGCAGTCATCATCAAGGCAGCTTTCGCCACCATGTCAACAACGCCCCCCACCTCGCACTGGAGCTGGAAGCTGACGCGGATCAAATTGACCAGGCCAATATTGTTACTCTCGATTTGAAAGCCGGTGAAATATCACTGCATGATGATGGTTTGCTGCACGGTTCGGGCCCCAATAACTCCGACCGAATTCGCGCGGGGATCACCATGCGCTTCTGCCCAACCAACGTCGCTGCCGACTTATCAGTGTGGCCGAATCATGAAGCTTACCTGGCACGCGGCACCGACCACTGGCAACTGAACCCACCGGGAAAGATACCGGTCGGCGAACATTTCCCGACTACAAAACATCAACACTCGAGCGAGTTTTGAGCAGCCCGACCGAACCACAACCCATTACACCGACGGCGCTTCGCCAATGAAAGTTGTTGAACTGAACGATCTGGATCTGGCCAGCTACTTAATGCCCGGCGATCTGCTGTACTGGGGCGAAGGCTCGGGAGAACCTGTAAGCCTGGTGCAAAAACTGGTTGAGCAACGCGCGACCATTGGCAAGTTGCGCGCGTTTCTGGGAATGGCCATTTCCAAGGTATTGCAGCCCGAACATGCCGATCACATTCGTTTCCAGAGCTACGGCGCACTGGTCGCGGTTGGTCGCTTGCAGCAGGCCGGTGTGCTGGATTTAATGCCATCCAACTATTCGGCAGTTCCAGCCCACTTTACCAGCGGACGACTTCCGGTTGACGCCGTGTTTGTGCAGCTGAGTCCACCCGGGCCCGACGGCAGTCACAGCCTTGGTTTTTGCAACGCTGCCCTGCCAGCGGCAATGCAGCGCAGCCGGGTAATCATCGCTGAAATAAATTCTCACGTGCCCTGGACCAATACGGACACCCCGATTGACCCTGCGGTGATCACAGTTGCGGTGCACTCCGACCTGCCGCCACCCGTCCTGCCGGCAATCGAGCCCGGCGAAGCGGACAAGCGCATCGCCCAGCGGATTGCCGGTCTGATTGATGATGGCGCCACCCTGCAATACGGTATCGGCGGCATACCTACCGCCTTGCTGAGCGCATTATCGGGACACAAAAATCTTGGTTTGCATACCGGTTTGTTCACTGACCCCATTGTTGATCTGGTTCAAAATGGTGTTATTACGAACACGAACAAAGCTGTTCACCGCGGCATCTCGGTTGCCGCCTTTGCTATTGGCGGCCCACGTCTGCGCGACCTTATGCACAATAATCCCGCCATCGCACTGCATCAGCTTCGGAGCACACATGGCGCAGCGTCATTGTCACAAATCGACAACTTAATGGCCATCAATTCGGCGCTTGAAGTTGATTTGTACGGGCAGGCCAATGCCGAGCAAGTCGGTTCGCGTTACGTCGGCACAATTGGCGGGCAGGTGGATTTTATGCATGCCGCGTCCACGAGTTCTCGGGGCTTATCGGTTATCGCCATGCCGGCAACCATTCCCAAAACTGGTACCAGCCGAATCAGCGCCAGGATCAACGGGCCGGTTGTCACCACCGCGCGCGCGGATGTTGATGTTGTCGTCACCGAATTTGGTGTCGCTGACCTTCGCGCCAAAACAATTCAACAGCGTGCGCAGGCGTTGATCGATATCGCCGCACCGGAGCACCGGGATGAACTGGCCAGCCAGTTCGAACAACAGCAGGTTTGACCAACTGTGGGTTTGACCAACAGTGGGTTTGATTAATCCAATGAATATTGAGGCAGCAATGATTAACGATGACGACGTAGCCGCTTACCGGCGCCAGGGCTTCCTGGTTGTCAACAACGTGTTATCAACCACCGAGCTGGATGCATTGCGTTCAGAACTCGATATTGTTGTCAACCAGGCATCAGCGATTTCGGAAAACAACGACGTCTACGACCTCGAAGATTCACACTCTCCGGAACAACCGCGGGTGCGGCGAATCAAGGCGCCGCACCGGGTGATGCCTACGGTCAACAAAGTGATGCGTAAGCCCGAACTCATTGCCATTCTGACCCGGCTCATCGGGCCGGGGGTTCGATTTCAGACCAGCAAGTTGAATATGAAGTCGGCCGGTTATGGCGCGCCGGTCGAATGGCACCAGGACTGGGCGTTTTATCCGCATACCAATCAGGATTTACTCGCAGTTGGCGTCATGCTTGACGACGTTGACCTTGACAACGGCCCGATGCAAGTCATCCCCGGCAGCCATACCGGGCCGGTCTACGACCACCATGCGGATGGATATTTTTGCGGGGCAATGGATCCGACCCGTTGCGACTGCAACTTTGAAGATGCGGTGCCACTGGTTGGACGCGCCGGGTCAATGACCTTCCATCATGTCCGGGCCGTGCACGGCTCTGCGCCGAACCGGTCGGGAAGGTCCCGTAACTTTCTGCTGTACCAATTTACGGCGGTTGACGCCTGGCCGCTGGTGCAACCAGTCCAAGACCTGGCCGCTTACGATGCCGATATTGTTGCCGGCCAGCCAACGCTGATTGCCCGCTCCGAAGCGGTGCCGATCCGAATGCCACTGCCACCGGCGCAATCTGCCGGTTCCATTTACGAAAACCAGCGCACGCTTAAAAATCGCTACTTTGATACAGAAACTGAACGATAAACCCGTTAGCTTAGTAACACTTAACTGAAAAATAAGGTTCCCATGCCACATACCCCAGCCAGCGACATTCTGACCGACATCACCGTCCTTGATCTGACCCGAGTTCGCGCCGGCCCGACTTGTGCGCGCCAACTTGCCGACTGGGGCGCTGATGTCATCAAAGTCGAAATGCCAGACAAAGACTCCACCGGCTCTGCCGGCCTGGGCGGGCCTCGCGCCGGCTCTGACTTTCAGAACCTGCATCGCAACAAACGATCGCTCACCCTGAATCTGAAAGATCCTCGCGGTGTTGAGGTATTTAAGAAATTGGTCGCGAAAGCTGACGTGGTGATCGAAAACTACCGCCCCGACGTTAAATTTCGGCTTGGCATCGATTACGAAACCCTAAAGGCAATCAACCCAGGGCTGATCTACGCCTCTATTTCGGGTTTCGGCCAGGAAGGCCCAATTGCCAAGCGCCCGGGTTTTGATCAGATTGCCCAGGGGATGGGCGGGATAATGTCGGTGACCGGCGAACCCGGACAAGGTCCGATGCGGGCAGGTATCCCGGTAGCCGACTTGTGTTCCGGTATTTTTGCGAGCCAGGGTGTATTGCTGGCTCTGCACAAGCGGGCAAAAACCGGGCTGGGTCAGTGGGTACAGGCGTCTTTGTTGCAGTCGATGGTGTTCATGATGGACTTCCAGGCATCGCGCTGGTTAATGGACAAAGATGTTCCAAAACAAGCCGGTAATAATCACCCCACTTCGATTCCAACCGGCGTGTTCGAGACCAGTGACGGCCATATCAATATCGCCAGCGCCGGACAGGCTATCTGGGAAAGACTGCTCAACCTGCTCGACGACAATCGCATGCGAGGGGATGACTACCGAACGGGTGAATCCCGCAGCAAGAATCGGGATGCACTCAACGCACTGATCAACGAACATACGCGCAAGCAAAGCTCTGCACAATGGATTGAACAACTCAATGACGCCGGTGTCCCCTGCGGTGAAATCAACAACATGCAACAAGTTTTCGAAATGGAGCAGACCCGTCAGCTGGATTTGATCTGGGACGTGGACAGCCATGAACGCGGTAAAAGCCAACTGGTTGGCCAACCCATTTTATTTTCTGATTCAAAGGCGTGCATTACCATGCCCCCGCCAAAGATTGGTGAGCACTCTGACGAAGTATTAAAAGACATTGGCTATAGCGCAGATGAAATTAAAAAACTATCAGACGATGGCGTCATCTGAAAAATCGGCTTCATCAGGTACAGCAAAGACAAAACTCATCAAATAACACACTATCCATAGGCAATACCAAATGACAATCAAGGAATACGCAGACGGTAAAATTCTCGGTGGGCGCGAGGGGAAAATTGGCCGCCTGATCATTAACAACCCGGAGCGGCACAACGCCACCAGCCTGGCCATGTGGAAAGGCGCTTTTGAGGTAGTGGACTCTCTCGCCAACGATCCTGAAACCCGAATGTTGGTGGTATCGGGCAACGGCGGCAAAGCGTTTGCGTCAGGCGCCGATATTTCAAAGTTCGAACAAGAACGCTCCGATCCGAACGATGTCGACCATTATCAGTCGAGTACGGCTCGCTTCTACGAAGCCTTGTACAACTTCCCAAAGCCAACAGTAGCCAAAATCAACGGCTATTGCATCGGCGGCGGTATGGCACTGGCGGTTTGCTGCGATATGCGCATATGCCAGGAAAAATCACGCTTTGGCGTACCGGCCGCAAAACTTGCACTGGGTTACCCGTATGAAGGTGTCGAACGGCTCGCCAATGTCGTTGGTACATCGATGGCTGCTGAGATTTTTTATACCGCGCGACAGTTCAGTTCAACCGAAGCCTATGAAATGGGGTTGGTCAATCGCGTAGTGCCCGACGACGAACTGGATGCCTTTGTTGACGACTATGCCGAACGCATTTCGGGAAATGCACCGCTGACAATTGCTGCCATCAAGCAGATCAAGCTGGCTATTAACGCCGTGCCTACCGAACGCGACCATGAGATGCTTAATTCGATGGTCAAGGCTTGTTTTGACAGCAAAGACTACATTGAGGGTCGACGCGCTTTTATGGAAAAGCGCAAACCCGACTTCAAAGGCAGTTAACAACGCGCATTTAATTAACCAAGCCCAAAACCTTTGCCGCGGATAAAGGCCCCGAAGTCGGCCCGCTCGGGGTCTGCATACTGGCGGGCTTTGTCTTCGGACCATCCATAGGCAGGGTCGTTCCCGAAGCGCGCGGGATCACGCTGCGAGGCAAAGGGTTGACTGGCGCTTCGCCATTTATCGTATTCAGTGATTTGCTGCTTAATCTCCGCATCACTGAAGCGATTGCGATGAACAGTCGCCGCCAGCGGCAAACGCTTGCTGATGGCGGTTGAGCCAGACGGCCAGCCCAGCGCCAGGCCCGCAACCGGGAAAACCTGGTCGGGCAAGCCAAGTAACTCGCTCACCAGCGCGGCTTCGTTTCGAATCACACTCAGGGGGCAACAACCGAGCCCGGCAGCTTCTGCTGCGCAAATAAAGGCGCTCAGTGCAATGCCGGCATCGACGGCTGCATTGAAAAACGCATCGAGATGATCGTTGACAAAGGCTTGATTTCGCCAGGCCATGATCTGCCGGTGACGGCGGTTGTTGCCACAGAAAACAATCAAAACCGGCGACTGGACAACCCAGTCGCCCCCAGGGATTCGGTCGCAAATCTGCTGTCGGATCTTCGGGTCGTCGACAATAACCAGGTCGCGCTGCTGCAAATCACTTTTGCTGGGTGACGACAACGCCAGGGCACACAAGGTATTGAGCAAATGCTCATCAACCGGTTGATCGCTGAAACGCCGACACGAAGTCCGACCGGCTATTTTCGCCCACGCCGCGGCATGTGCGCCCTCGGGCCGGTCTTTTGGCACTTGAGCCAAAGACGGCTTGGGCGGGTCGATAAAACGGTCAGCTAACGCGTCGTAAACAGGGTTTGACATGGGTTGATCCTCCATCGGTATCTGTTATCGTAGCCCGTCTGCGTTGTCCTGCCTCGGGGTGGGAAGTCACTGTAAACTAAGACCAGTGACGGTCAGCAGCGCTGCGTAGTCCAATAATTCACTGGAGACAAAATGAGTACTACCCGAATCCGAACCCAGTTAGCCGCTATTGCGGTTGCTGTCATGTGCGGCACGGCACCGGCAAAAGCCGAAATGAAAAGCCTGACTATCGGCACAAATCCGTCGGGCACCGTTTTCTACCTGCTCGGCGGCGGCTTTGCCAAACTGTTCCAGCAAGAATTAAAAATCCGCAGCGTCGCCCAGCCTAATGGTGGCGCCTCGGTGTACCTGCCGCTGCTTGATAACGGCGAAATGTCCCTGGGCATGGTGTCGTCAATAGAGTCTGCGCTGGCCTACAGCGGCACCGCGCCATTCAATAAACCAATGAGCAATGTTCGGGCCCTGGCCATGGTCTGGAATATCCCGTATGCATTCATCGTGCGCGAAGATTCCGGCATTCGCTCGGTTGCCGAACTGAAAGGCAAAAAGGTGATGATTACCATGCCAACCAATGCATCACTGACCAACCTGAACATCGCGTCATTGAAAACCGGCGGGCTCACCGAGCAAGACGTCACCGCCATGACTTCGGGTGGGCTAATCAAAGGGGTCGAAGCAGTTACCGAAGGTCGCGCGGACGCAGCCCCGATTGCAACCGCCGTGCCGGCGCTAAGCAAAGCCCACAACTCGGTACCCGGCGGCTTGCGCATATTGCCAATGGGTGATGCAGTCTCTGACGCTGAATTTTCTGCGATGGTTCCCGGGGTAAGCATGTGGATGCACCCGCCAATGAAGTCACGGCCGTATGTCCGGGACAAAACTAAAGTTGCGTTATACGGCGCCTACCTCAATATCAGCGGGTCGATGGCTGACGACGATGCCTATCTACTTACCAAGACAGTTCACGAAAATTGGGAAAAGTTCCAGAAAGACTATCCGCCCACCCGTGGGGTGAAACAAAACCAGCTTGCCCCGGTTCCCAACGCCATTCCATACCACAACGGCGCAGTGCGCTTTTATAAAGAGGCTGGTCTGTGGACAGCTGACCACGACAAGGCACAAGCCAGCCTGCTGAAGTAAATTCATGGCGGATGATGTCGCCGAACAGCAACCCGCCACGGGGCTTCCGGGCGGGTTGTTGTCCGTTCTGACAGTGCTGATCTGCGTGTTCGGCATCATTTGGGTATTGTCCTTGCTCGACTATGCCAACGTCGGCATGGTGTCGCAACAGGCCATTGTCATCATGCTCGGTCTGGCCTGCGCGGCGGCTTTTCTTCGCTATCCCTACGGGTCACAGGCCGGCCTATTTGAAGTGTTGCTGGCCTTGCTCGCTTGTGCCTGTTGGTGGTGGATGGGATGGAACTTCGTTGACTGGCAGGTACGTCTGGCGGATCGCACCCCGGACATGTGGATACCCGGTGCCATTGCCATCATCTTGATGCTGGAAGGCGTGCGCAAAGCGCTCGGCAGCGTAATTGCCATTCTTGTCTGGCTGGTTGCCTGCTATGCCTTCTGGGGAGACTGGTTGCCTGGTGATCTGCGGGCGGAAGTCTATGCCCCTACTAAAACTATTTTGTATCTGTATGCCGATGGCAACGGCATTCCCGGCCTTGTCCTGCGGATTGTTATCGAACTGGTGTTGGCTTTTGTCGTGTTTGGCAAACTCATGCAATTGGCCGGTGGCACCCAGTTTCTCAATGACCTCGCGATGTCTCTGGTGGGGCATAAACAAGGTGGGTCTGCCAAGGTGAGCATTGTTGCCTCCAGCTTGTTCGGTTCGATGTCCGGCTCCACGGTTGGCAACATCATGTCAACCGGCGTCGTGACGATTCCGATGATGAAACGCGCCGGCTTTCGTTCGGAAGTGGCGGCTGCAGTCGAAGCCGTTGCATCAAACGGCGGACAGCTGATGCCGCCGGTTATGGGGACTACGGCTTTTATCATTGCTGAATTTCTGGCAATTCCATATACCGATGTGGTTCTGGCCGCGTTGATTCCAGCCCTGCTCTACTACGTCACCCTTTTCATATCAGTCGACTCGATTGCCCGCGCCGCCGGAATTCGCGGCATACCCAAAGATCAGTTGCCGTCATTTATTGGCACCCTGGCCCGCGGATGGCTGTTCCTGCTGCCGTTGTGTGTCCTGCTGTACTTGCTTTTCTGGGCGTCTTTCAATCCCGGACGTGCTGCCTTATATGCCACCGGTAGTTTATTTGTTCTGTTCCTGATCCATCGGCGCGGCAGAGTTTTCCCCCGTGAGGTAATGAACTTCTTCCGGGAAAGTGGCTTTGACCTGGTGCCTTTGTTACTAATCGGCGGTGCAGCGGGCTTGATCATCGGGGTCATGAACAGTACCGGGTTTGCCTTTCAATTGTCATTGCTACTGACCGCAGTTGCCGAGGGTTATGGCTTATTTGCCATGCTGGTACTCACCGCATTGTTATGTATTGCACTTGGCATGGGGATGCCAACTGCTGCTGTCTACGTGGTTGTCGTGACGGTTATTGCGCCCACCCTGATTGACCTGGGCATGGTGCCATTGGCCGCTCATATGTTCCTTTTTTACTTTGGCCTGATGAGTATGCTCACCCCGCCGGTAGCCATCGGCAGTATGGTTGCGGCAAACGTCGCCAAAGCCGATATGTGGAAGACCGGGAAACTCGGGGTCTGGATGGGAATGAGCGCCTACCTGCTGCCATTCCTGTGGGCTTTTAATCCGGCCGTTTTGTTTCAGGGTTCTTACCAGGCCGTTCTGCTTGCTGCTCTGACCGGCGCGGCTGCTGCGGTACTGCTAGGCAAATCGATTGCCGGTGCAGACAACTCGCCAATCGGAAAAACCTTGCGCTGGCTGATGTTTATCCTTGCTCTCGTGGTTGGCAGCGCAACCGTCTGGATAGGCCCCGAAAACTGGTTATCGCTGCTACCGGCAGTTTTTGCGCTGTGCGCTCTGCGTTGGTTAGTACCGGAGTCTGAAATAAAAAATGTCTGAAACACGCCAAACCCAGGTGTTGATTATCGGTGCCGGGCCGGTCGGACTGACCCTGGCCGCTGAACTGGCCAGCCGGGGCATTCATAGCCTGATCATCGAAACCCGCCGCCCTGCTGAAGCGCCAAATGTTCGCTGTAACCACGTGGCTTCCCGTTCGATGGAGATTTTCCGGCGACTTGGGGTTGCCGGCAAACTACGACAAGCCGGTCTACCCGATGACTACCCAAACGATGTGTCGTACCGGACGACCACCATCGGCCAGGAAATCACACGAATTCTGATTCCTGGGCGGGCCACCCGATTTACTGACACCAGTGGGCCTGACGGCTGGTGGCCAACACCAGAACCACCACATCGGATCAACCAGTTATACCTCGAACCGATATTGTTTGAACACGTCGCGCAGATTCCGCTCGTACAGATTATGAATCGCTGTCGCTTCGAATCGGTTGAACAACAAGACGACGGGGTGCTCGCCAAAATACGCAATCTCGACAGCGACGAACAATTTACTGTGGCTGCGCAGTATATGGTTGGCTGCGATGGCGGCAAGTCCGTCGTACGCAAGGCCATCGGAGCACAGTTTTTTGGTGATGCGATTGTTCAGCGAGTACAGTCGACATGGATCGAAGCACCCGACTTAATCACTAAAATGGTAGCGCCGCCAGCATGGGCGATGTTCTCATTGAATCCTCGCCGCAGCGGCAACCTGTATGCCATCGACGGCAAACAATCGTGGTTAATTCACAATTACCTGCGCGATGATGAGCCCGACTTTGACAGTGTTGATCGCGATTGGGCGATCCGCCAGATACTTGGGGTTGATGAGCAATTCTCGTATCGGGTGATCAGCAAAGAAGACTGGATCGGACGTCGCCTGATCGCTGACAAATTCCGTGAAGATCACATTTTTCTGGCCGGCGATGCCGCCCATATCTGGGTACCTTATGGTGGCTACGGTATGAATGCCGGTATTGCTGATGCCAGCAACCTTGGGTGGGTGCTGGCAGCGCGGTTAAACGGCTGGGGTAGCGATGGGATTTTGAATGCCTATGAAGCAGAACGTCTGTCGATTACCGAACAAGTCTCACGCTTCGCTATGGACCATTCTGCAAAAATGGCCAGTAGACGACGCCAGGTACCCGACAACATCGAAGCAACTGGCGCGCAGGCTGATGCATCGCGCCATGCCTTTGGCCAGGATGTGTACGACTTGAACGTACAGCAATATTGTTGTGCCGGCCTGAACTTTGGTTACTACTACGATAATTCACCGATTATTGTGGCTGACAATGCGACCGCGCCGGACTACACCATGGGTTCTTATACAGAGTCCACCGTGCCTGGTTGTCGCCTGCCGCACCGATGGCTGGATAACGGGCGTTCACTTTATGATGAGCTCGGCCCTGGCTATACCCTGGTCGTTACCCAGCCCGGTCTGAACCCCTCGGGTTTAACCGCGCAGGCCGATTTAACCGGTATGCCGATACATATCGTTGATTTATCTGATCAATCGCCGGATTTGAGACTCGACTATGCGGTAATCATGGTCCGCACCGACCAGCATATTGCCTGGCGTGGCCATGCCTTGCCCGCAGACACCGCCGGCTTAGTCCGCTTATTGGCTACCCTTAGTGGCAAAAACTAATGGAGACGAATTTCCTTACCACTGAAATTCGTTACCTGAAGTGCTCTTCGTAAAAGTCCGCAAAAATCCAGGCGATAACCAGCGCCCCAATGAGCGCGAGCACCGGCACAGAAGCGCCACGGGCGGCCAGAAAATCGAAAACAGGGGTCAGGTAAGAGAAGGTCACAGAAATTCTGCCGGCTGGATCAGTTGACCCCTCACAATAGGGTCAGCGAAAAGGGATACGACCATAGGTTACGTGCTTGCTTGTGAACACGCATTGACAACAACTAAATGTGTTGGGCGGATGATATCAGACCTGTTACCCTTCGTTACAATCTGGGATAAATACCCATGTAAAAACGTGTGAACTGCCCTGCGTTCGCCAATCCTGATGATACATATAGTAACAATTGGACAATCATCTGAGCATCCATTTGCCTGACTTACTCGCCAGTACCGTGGTCTTCGTCGCCGCCTTAGTGCAAGCGGTGGCCGGGGTTGGGTTTGCCATGATCAGCGTACCTTTGCTGGCTTTGCTTGACCCAACGCTCGTACCCGGGCCAATGCTCATCGGCATGCTGACCCTTTCGATGGTCATGGCCGGCACGGGACTGGGCTCGGTCAACCCAAGGGAGTTTGCCGTTTTGATCCCCGCCCTGCTGGTAGGTACTGTCATCGGCGCTCCGATAGTGCGCGCTTTGTCATCCCAGGCGCTGGCTCTTGTCCTGGGCATACTGTTGCTGATTGCGGTTGCGATCTCATTGGCCGGGGCCAGCGCTACCCTGAATCGCAAGAACCTCGGTCTTGGCGGGGTAGTTTCGGGGTTGATGGGGACAGTAACCGGCATTCACGGGCCACCGTTGGCCGTCCTCTATTCCGCCCAGGCACCCGACAAGGCCAGATCAACCATTGCTTGGATTTTTGTTTTTGGTACCGTGATGTCGTTGGTCGCACTCCGACTGACAGGCCAATTACCCGGGCCTGCCCTGGCACGCGGGCTTAACCTGATCCCCGGGGTGCTGATCGGATATATCGCAGCACATCTCGTTAAAGGTATGTTGGCCCCAGCCCAGGTTCGGATGGCAATGCTGTTGATTACTGCCGCCAGCGCGCTGATCCTGATCGCAAACAACCTGGCCTGACGAGAATCAGCCGGCTTCGCCTTCCGTTTTTCGGCCGCGTTTTTCTTTTTTAAGCTTCAGCGCCCGAACAGCCCGCGACGCCAGCACGGTCTGATCCCGGGCATAGGCCTCATGGTTTTCTTCGATTTTCTTCAAGTCGTACAAATAGTTGACCATAATGCCGGCGGACTGTTTTAAACCCTTTTCGCTTGTATCGGCCATCCAGTGGATATTTTCCAGGCTGGCTCCGTTGCCAAGGTGAAAACGACTGACCGGATCAACCGGCAGACCGTTTGGCCGTTTAGCCTCCAGAAAATAAGTTGCCGCTGCCGCGAGCACTTGCTCGCGCTGCGCTGGCAACACGTTTGCCGAGCTGCCATCGGCTATCGATTGGATCAGGCCAATCCCAACATCGATATCGGCATAACCGGATTCAGTTGCAGCGGTTCGCGACCAACGCACCAGTCCGGGAACCGGAGACAACGTAAGAAAAGACTTCAGCTGGGGTAAAGAGTCTGCGAGATCGTTGGCCACTTGCTTGATAAGAAAGTTACCAAACGAGACCCCCCGCAAACCCACCTGGCAGTTCGAAATTGAGTAAAAGACAGCCGTATTCGCCTTGGCCACGTCGATCGGTTCGCGTGCTTCGGCAAGTACTGCATGGATAGAATCCGGCGTCTTATTGGTCAACGCAACTTCGACAAAAATAAGTGGTTCGTCCGGCATCGCAGGATGAAAAAAAGCGAAGCAGCGTCGGTCAGCCGGTTGCAGTCGGCGCCTGAGGTCGTCCCAGTCGTTGATCGTGTGCACCGCTTCGTAAGCAATAATTTTTTCCAGCAGACTGGCTGGCGACTGCCAACTAACCCGCTTCATTACCAAAAAACCCCGGTTGAACCAGGAACTAAAGGCATGTTCGAAATCCAGGTCGACACGCCCGAGCTCGGGATGGTCACCAATAAGCTCTAATAACGACTCACGCATCTTGACCAGTCGCTGGGTAGCGCTCGGCACGCTGTTCAGGCGACGCAGTAATGCCTGGCGCCTGGGCGCCGATGCGTCGCGCAGCAACGCATAGGTTTTTTGCGACTTCTCGCTCTGGTAGGCGTTAGCTGCCTGGATCAAATCATTGATCTGAACGTCGTAATCAGTGGCCAGCAAATTAAAAAACGCTACTTTTTCCTCTTTGGTCGCCTGCTCGAATCGGTCAAGTAACGCGGCCGCAATCTTGTGCCCGGACACTTCGCCGCGCTCCGACATCAATGCGGCAGACAGAAGATCAAGCGACCGCTCATCCTTGTATCGAACAGCAGAAGAGCCGCGCTCAAATATCGACGTCAGCAATTCCTGAAAGTAGGTCACTTTGTTATTCACACTACTCATTCCCAATATTTTGACTAATTCCCACGCCCTGACCAGGCCGGCACCCCGGCCATCCTCGACAATACGAAGGCATCGCGCAAAGCCGCGTACACACCTGACGAATGGTCGTATCCCGGGTTCAATGGGCAGATCAACGAGCACTGTTGTCCTGCTGTTGCCATGACGGGCCGGTTCGCAATCTGACTTTCGGATGGACCCGAATCAATTAGCCTCCCCTCAATGGGGGACTTCAGCTTGACGCCGGACTATTTTGAACTGAATCCCGCAGAACAACAGTGAACTATTTGGGCAGTCGAATCAATTGACAAGCGATTCGAAACACTTCGGCCATCAGGCTGACTTTACAGCAAGAATTGACGTGATTATTGTCAACGACATGACAAAGCGTGGGTAGGAGACAGTAATGAACGTAGCGATTGATCAGGCAACGAAGTTCACCAATACCATCGAACCGCCCGCGGCACAGGACCAGAGTTTTCTCATTGTTGACGATCATCCTTTGGTCAGAGACTCGTTACATGATTTACTTCAAGACTTATGTCCGAGCAGCCGGACATCATTAGCAATCTGCACTGACAGTATGCGACAGATGCTCGCCAGCCCAACCCACTTCGATTATGCAATCGTCGATCTTTCATTGCCGAACTCAAAAAGCCTCGAAGTTCTGCGAATTGTGCGTGAGATGCGCATCGATCTGCCGATTATCGTTTACTCTGCGCGAACCGAACAAGAAATCATCCTGCGCTGTCTGAACTTTGGTGTCCTGGGCTACATTCCCAAAACCTACTACGGCGACCGCGTGTCTCAGGCGTTACGCATGATCTTCTCCGGGCATACCTATATCCCCCAACAGGCAGTGACCGATAATCAACAACATCGGTATCGATCTAATCCCGCCGCCCGCCGGCTCACATCGGATCCGCGTGACCTTGGCATGACCGAACGCCAGATTGATGTCCTGCACCTGATGTTACGGGGTATGCCCAACAAGGTGATCTGCCGCCAGCTTGATCTGGCCGAAGGGACGGTCAAAGTTCACGTCAGTAACGTGTTGCGGGCCCTGGGTGTTCGTAACCGAACGCAGGCAGTTATTGCCGCCAGTGAAATGGGCATTGGAGAAACCCAGTCCGGGCGCAGATAACAGCGATTGCGCCGAAGTTTGCCGGTTCATTAGGGACGACTCGTCGGTGGTCTGCTCAAGCGCTCGCGGGGCTCAGTTCAATGACAGCCTGGCCTTCAGTGATCGCTTCTCCCTCGGCAACCAGGATGCTGCTGATTGTGCCGGCAAACGGCGCCTCAACAGGAATTTCCATTTTCATCGATTCAACAATGATTAACTCATCTCCAGGCTTGACCGTGTCGCCTTCACGGCAAACAATTTTCCAGATGGAACCTGCAACATCAGAATTAACCTGGCTCATAACTCACTCAAAAAAAAACAACTAAAAAAATCCCAACCAACTACCAGGCTGTTGAAGAACAGTACCTGATTACCAAACCACCCTGATGCTGCCACAATCCTCGTGAGTTTGCTAAGGCGCTTTAGCGGTCACCAGAAAATGTGGATTCAGCACGTCGGCTTTGCCGTAATTCAATGGAGCACCGTCCAGGGTCAGCACTTGGCCACCCGCCGCTTCAACAACGGCCTGGGCGGCAGCCGTGTCCCATTCGCAAGTGGGGCCGAGCCTCGGGTAGTAGTCCGCCTGCCCTTCAGCGATGCGGCAAAACTTCAGTGAACTGCCGACCCCAAGCAAGCAGTTAGGAGTCAGGTTTTCTATGTGGCGCCGGGTGGCATCGTTCATATGGCTTCGACTGGCGACAATTCGCAGATCGCGCTCGAACCGGCCCTCGGAATCTTGCGCCGGAAAATCGGCGACCCGGATTTGCTGTCGCCCCGCAGAATCTTGACGCCAGGCCCCCAGTTCAGAGGCCCCCCAGTACAACTGCCCAAGAGCCGGCGCTTGCACCACACCAAATTGAACCCGACTATTAACAATCAGGGCTACATTGACCGTGAATTCATCCGTTCTCGACAAAAACTCACGGGTTCCATCGACCGGGTCGAGTAACCAGAACATATTGTCTGCCCGCCGCTTGCCATGTGAGCCAGCGTTCTCTTCCGAGACAACCGGAATTTGCGGGGTCAATTCAATTAGCCCGGCGCAAAGAATTTCGTTGGCCGCCAGGTCGGCCTGGGTTACCGGACTATTGTCGTCCTTGAGCTGCATGCCGACGTGTTCACCACCTTGCTCACCCAGCCGATAAACAGCCATGACGGCCTGCCCGGCTCGTTCAACCAGACTAAGTATTGATTCAAGTTGTTTGGAAATATCAAATGAGTGGTTCATTGCGGCCGCGGTTGCCAGGTTCGGGGGTTATCAAATTCGGTTTAAGTTTGTCAAACGCCTGGGTTCAACCGAACTGGCCACCCCCCAGGCAATACACAGGAACAACAAAAAGTGCATATTGATATGTGAATTCCATAAATACGACGCAAACATGCTGATGCTGCCCATCCATATGCCAAGCGCCAGGCGCATGTCGACGATAGCAGGTCTGGCAGGTGACGATTTCAGGAAAAACGGAAAGTAAATAACAAGCAACGCCAGCGTACCCGCAATACCAATTGTTGATTGTGTGAAGAGATATTGATTATGTGGCTGCTGATATACCATCCATTCAGGCATCTCGCGCTCAATCATTTCGCGGTAGTGCAGAACCCAATCTCCGGTGCCGATACCAAACACAGGTGATTCACGAATCATTCGAACCGTATTGATACCCATCAGGACACGCGAACTGACACTGCCGTTCACGTTGGTCTTGTAGTCAATCAATTCTGCAGAACCTTCGGCCAGTCGTTTTCTGAGGTCCGTGTCAATCAAATAGCCCGCACCCACGAGAGATGCAATTAAGGCAGTGGAAAAAACAACCGCTCGTACTTGCTTACCCTCAAGCCATCGAATCATCATGTACACGAGCAACGCACAAAACCCGGCGATTCCTGCCCGGCCGCCTGAGAAAAGCATGTTGACCAGGATAGCAATAGTCAGGGCCACCAGCATTATGCGGATGGCTCCCTGCCGGTCGGCAATCCGGCGGATGGCCAGAAAAGCGGCCCAGGCCAGCATCGGGGTATAGGCAATGCGTCCGACAAATGGGGCCGTATCAAGGCCATCCGGGTTGTCCCACGGGCTTACCGGCCAATGGGGCATCATCGTCAATTGCACCCAGTTGTAATGGGCAAGCACAACACACAGGGCAGCGCCGCACAAAAAAGCGGTAATGATGCGTTCGACTGACGACGGCAAAACCGTCGTCAACAATACGGGTACGAAGATCGCTAACGGCAAGGCGTGGTCAATATTGATCAGACCCGTCGGTATGTCTTCGGTCCAGATCATGCCGAGAACAAGTAGCCAAAAATACGCCTGGCAAGCCCAGAAAATGGGATTGCGCCGCAACGGTTGCCAATGCGTCTCAACCCGGAAAGAGATGAGCCACAATCCAATTAGAACAACCGCAAGCACGTTCAGCGGCGCAAGCTCCCCCGGCAACAAGAACGCAAAAACGCAAACTATCTGGTTAGAGAACCGGCGAATACCGTCTCGCCAACTGACATTGTTTGCTGATTTGGCAGAATTGAACATTTAAGTTAATGACGGAAATTGCTGTGTTAAACGCTGGCCAAACGGCACGGATAAATGCGGCTCCCAGCCCCCTTTGGCGGATTCAGCCCAGGATGTCGGGTGGGCCCAGACGTCCGAATCAAACAGTTGGGAAATAGGCTATTGAGAAAAAGGCAACCTGGAGAGGATAGGTTTTCGGCCGCTGGCGTTCGCTATTCTTGACACGACTCTACAGAGCCTGAACTACCGAACACATACTATTACGACAGGCACGATTCGCATTGTTGATGCTGGCGTGTTGTCGCCGATTCACAACTCAAACGCAACTCAAACGCAACTCATCCACAAAATGCGTACTCCCGGGGGCCGACAACGCACTGTTTCCTAATTCAGTGCAAAATAGCACGACCATTCCAAAAAGGCGGGGCGATGAATACAAAATCACAGGACTTCGAGACTAATCGCCGCCTTGCGAGGGAGTTACCCCTCCAACAGATTGACGTCAGCGACGGGTACTTGTTCCGTGATGACAGCATCGGCCACTATTTTGCGCGTCTGCGCGAAGAAGATCCGGTTCATTTCCAGCCGGCGAGCCGCTTTGGGCCATTCTGGTCAATCACCCGGTTCAAAGATATTCGTGAAGTCGAGCTGAACCATGAAGCCTTTTCCTCGGCACAGAAGCACGGGGGCATCACCCTGACATCACCGATGAGCGAGCTCCAACTGGGCAGCTTCATTGCGATGGACCCGCCCCGTCATGACGAACAGCGCAAGACCGTAAATTCCGTTGCCATGCCGGCCAACCTGGCCAAACTCGAAGCCACGATTCGCCAGCGTACCTGCGCCGTGCTCGACAGCCTGCCGGTTAACAAAGAATTCGATTGGGTGGAAAATGTCTCGGTAAACCTCACCACTCAAATGCTTGCCACATTGTTCGACTTTCCATTCGAAGAGCGGCATTTGTTAACCTGGTGGTCTGATATGGCCACCGGACATGCCAAGGATGCGGGGCCAGTCACTTCAACTCAAATGCAGAAAGAAGAACTGAATAAATGCTTTGAGTACTTCAGCAGGCTTTGGGAAGACCGGATCAAAGCCCCGCCGGCAAATGATTTGATTTCCATGATGGCGCATTCCACTTCGACCCGGAACATGCCAAAAGATGAATACTGCGGCAACCTGCTGCTGTTGATCGTGGGCGGTAATGATACGACCCGTAATTCAATGAGTGGTGGCGTACTCGCCTTGCACGAACATCAGAACCAGTTCGAGAAACTGCAGGAAAACCCGTCGCTGGTAAGCAGTTTAGTGCCCGAGATCATTCGCTGGCAAACCCCCCTCGCCCACATGGCAAGGACAGCTGTAAAAGACACAGTGGTCGCGGGAAAAACTATCCGTACCGGCGATCGATTGGCGCTGTGGTATTTGTCCGCCAACCGCGACCCGGAAGTCATCGATCAACCCGATGAATTTATTATTGATCGTAAAAACCCACGCCTGCATTTATCGTTCGGCTTTGGGATTCACCACTGTATGGGCAGCCGCCTGGCGGAGCTACAGTTACGCATACTCTGGGAAGAATTGCTGCCCAGATTCAGCCGCATTGCCGTAACCGGCAAGCCGGAACGCACGCTGTCTAACTTTGTGCGCGGGTTTAACCGATTGCCCGTAACGTTGAACACCTGAAGGACGAACCCACAGACGCCAACGCCCGTGACGTGCACCTGCCCCCGGCTTGCTAGCGTTTTATCTCAACAATTACTGGCGCGTGGTCGGAGGGCTGTTCCCAGCCACGCGGCTCTTTGTCGACAACACATCCAACCACGCTGTCGCGCAATGGCGCATCAACAAGGGTGTGGTCTATTCGCAGACCGGCGTTGCGACGAAATCCCTGGCGACGGTAGTCCCACCAGGTAAAAGTTTTTGGCGCCTGATCGAACAGGCGAAAAGCATCCACCAGACCCAGGCCGATCAATTGTTCGAAGCGGGCACGCTCCGGCTCAGAACATAGAACTTTCCCCGCCCAGGCCTGAGGTTGATGCACATCGGCATCCGCCGGCGCAATGTTGTAGTCGCCCACCAGTACTCGGGGAACACCCGGAGCCCCCGCCCCATCACCCAGCCAGAGGATTAAAGCGTCCAGCCAGGCCAGTTTGTACTGGTATTTATCCGATTCAGTGTCTTGACCGTTTGGAAAGTATGCGCAAGTCACGCGCAAGCCGTTACACGTGCCAGTGATCAGCCGTTGCTGCGTGTCCTCGAACCGCGGGTTGCCAATAACGATATCTTGCGCCGCCCCGACGCTGTCCATTCGGGTCAGTAATGCGACACCGTTATACGTGGGTTGACCAGAAAAACTGACTTCATAACCCGCGTCGCGGATTGCCTGCGCAGGAAAATTGGCGTCGGTCAGCTTGGTTTCTTGTAATCCCAATACATCAACCGGGTTGGCCTTTAACCAGGTGAGTACTTGCTCGAGCCGCACGCGCAGCGAATTGACATTCCAGGTAGCGATCTTCATGGCTGCGAAGAATACCACCGACCTTCAGCCCGGGCGAAACGTGCTCAACAGAAAAAGCCACGCGCGATTGCAGGTGGCTTAGGTACCTGACCAAGATTTCTTCAACACTGCATCAATACAGGCTGCATCGATGCAGACGATGCTTTCGATCAGAAGCGCAAAGTCGGCGCCTCGGGTTGCGCCGGGCGACCACCAGGGCCGCTACGGCTCTGGGTCAGCACACTACCGCGCTTAAAGCCATCACCAGATGACGCATCTTCACCGGGCGCAGCAATCTGCCCTGCTGCCGCCAGGGCTTCAGCATCACCAAACTTGTAGCCTGCCGGCAGACGCGACTGCTTTGGATAGCCTGAGCTGCTCAGCAGAGCATCCCAGCGCAGCGCATGGTAGCCAATCTGCTTGTCAGCACCAACTACCAGCAATGGCAAATTGGTGTCTGGGCCGAAACCCCGCTCACTAAATGCTTTTAAGTCATGTCCGGTGGAAATGGTTTTTTCCGAATACGGAACGCCGCGGCGCTTCAAATGCTGGCGTGCCATATCACACGGAGCACAAGCTGTTGTCGTGTATAAGATGACCGGAAAACGCTCGGTGATTTTGCGCAACTGAATTGGCAAATTCAAGCTCGAATCAGCAGTGGCAACTATTGACTCATTGCGTTTCGGGTATCCGGTTGGCCCTTTCAGGATTTTGACGTTGTCAGCAGGAATCATATCCCCGTAGCCGATACGACCTTGAGCATCGATCCATTTGTACTGAGCGCTGGCGGTGCCAGCAACCAGTAACAGACTCGTCAGGGCAATCCTGACCTGTGTTCGTTTAAGCATAGCGACGCGATCCGGTTTCAGACTGTTTCATCCATGCCATTATGTCGAAGCAAGGCCGCTATTTCCGGGTCTCTACCCCTGAACGCGCGAAATGAGTCGATAGCCGGTCGGCTACCCCCAACCGCGAGGATCTCATCAAGGAATTTAACCCCCGTCTCGAGTAAGGCTGCCTGGCTGTCCGATTGCTCGGCAGCCTCTTCAAAGGCAGCGTAGGCATCAGCCGACAAGACTTCAGCCCACTTGTAACTGTAGTAGCCCGCAGCATAACCCCCGGCAAAAATATGGGAAAAGCTATTCTGAAACCGATTGAAATCAGGGGTTGGCACAACCGCAACCTGGCTGCGTACGTCGTCAAACACCTGTTGTACTGACTCTTCACCACTACGCATCCGGTCGGTATGAATCTGCATGTCAAACAAAGAAAACTCGATCTGGCGCAGAGTCTGCAAACCAGACTGAAAATTGCGAGCCGCATACATCTTGTCGAACAAGTCTTTTGCCAGTGGCTCTCCGGTGTCAATGTGAGCTGACATCGCCCGGACAATGTCCCACTCCCAGCAAAAATTTTCCATGAACTGACTCGGTAATTCGACCGCGTCCCACTCAACCCCGGCAATTCCAGACACGCTTAAGTCGTCGACCCGGGTTAACAAGTGGTGCAGCCCATGGCCAAACTCATGGAACAAGGTGATCACGTCACCATGGGTAAGCAAGGCCGGTTTTCCACCAACCGGACTTTGAAAATTACACACGAGGTAAGCAATTGGGGTCTGAATTGCCCCATTGCGCAGAGCTCGAGAACGCGCACCGTTCATCCACGCACCCTGGCGCTTGGATGAACGGGAAAAAAAATCGGTATAAAAATGTCCGAGTAACTCGCCGCCCCGCTCGATCCGAAAGAACTGAACACTATCGTGCCAGCCAACGGTTTCGTCGGCCGCAATAGAGACCCCGAACAGTTTCTCGGCTTGCGCAAACAATGCCTGCAGAATATTGGGCAGTTGAAAATACTGCTTGACCTGCTGATCCGAGAAGTCAAATTCTGAGTGGCGCAATTTTTCAGACACCCAGGCCGCATCCCAGGCTTGAACCGTGTCCAGGCCCAGCGATCGGGCGAAGGCGTCGCGCTTGATAAGATCCCGTTCGGCTGCCGGTCGGGCCTTGACGGCGAGGTCGGTTAAGAACTGAATGACCTGGGCCGGCGATTCAGCCATCTTGGAGGCGAGCGACACCTCAGCATAAGTGGCGTAGCCAAGCATCTGCGCTTCTTCATCGCGTAATTTGAGCAACTCGGCTATCAGCGGCGTATTGTTCAGCTCGCCGCGCCGGGCCGGATCATCGGCCGGGGCAACAGCCAGTTCAGAGGCAGCGGTGACAAATGCCCGATACATTTGTTCGCGCAGATCGCGGTCATCCGCATATTGCATGACCGGCACGTAACACGGGAACTGTAGAGTCAGCCGGTAACCGTCAGCTTCGTGGGCGGCAGCATCAGCTGCAGCCGCCTCGATCACATCTTCGGGCAGCCCGCTTAATCGGTCACGATTGGATAAACAAATTGCAAAGGCCCGGGTCGAGTCAAGCAAATTTTCGGAGAATTTTTGACGTAGCGCGGCCTGTCGCTCCTGGATCTCACCGTAACGTTCGCGATGTGGTGACACCAGATCGGCCCCACCCAGACGAAAATCACGCAGCGCATTGTCGACGATGCGCTGACGGGCTGGGGTAAGGCTGGCAAAGCCGGCGCTGTCCCGCATAAGCTGGTAACGGGCGAACAATTCGGTGCTCTGACCGAGCTCGGTCCAGAACTGGGTCACCCGGGGCAAATTCTCGTTGTAGGCCTGGCGCAAAGCGTCAGTATCGGCCACCCCGCTCAGGTGGCCGACGATACCCCAGGCCGAAGACAGACGCTCACAGGCAATATCCAGAGGTTCTACAACGTGGTCCCAGTCGGCCGGGGTCTGGGGTGCCGTAGCCAGCTTCAGCGCGGCCCGGGCATCAGCCAGCAGAACATCCAGCGCCGGGCTGACCAGCGACGGATCGAACCTGTCAAAGCGCGGCAAGCGATCGCCGCTCAGCAGCATATTGGGGTTGAGAGTGGATTTCTTGGTCTTATTCATCAGTCGGTTCGAAGGTATGGATATTAGTTTTGCAGAAAATCTGAACGCAACTTTACACCAGCAAATCCACGCCATATAATCGCTGGCTGGCTTTTGGGGGGTATAGCTCAGCTGGGAGAGCGCTTGCATGGCATGCAAGAGGTCAGCGGTTCGATCCCGCTTACCTCCACCACAAAGCATTTGCAAAGCAAATGCGGTGAGCCAAACCAGCACCACAGTTTGTCGCCTTTGGCGATAAACTAAAGGTTCACTCGAACTGACTTGCCCCAGCAATCAGTTCAAAAGAGCAGCACGGCCTCGTCCCGTTCGTCTAGAGGCCTAGGACACCACCCTTTCACGGTGGGTACAGGGGTTCGAATCCCCTACGGGACGCCATCACCTTTCAGCCACGCCTAGTACTTCAGCACCGGCGCTGCATTGGGGCCTTCTGTGGCTCCTGAAGATCGACTGTGATCACAGATCTTGGTTCGCTACTCGTGTCAAACTAATTTCGAACAGGCAACATGCCACCAATCATTGACTCACCCCGGGTCAGCCCGTCGCGCCAGGCGATCAACTGCATGTCAAGAACTTGCATCATCAGCGCCAGCTGATCAGTAATCGCCGCATCCACCTGATTTCCGTTAACGCTCAGCTGACCATTTGCCAATTCAAGACTGGTCGAATAGTTGCCCCCGTTGTCGGAAACATATCCCGTACTCATCGCCACCTGGCCCATCGGGCCGGGCAGTAGGCTCTGACTGACACGAGCATTACCCGAAGCTGCGATTCGATTGAGAAAAGGTGTTTGAACCGGCGCCGGCTTAAGCTGTAACTGCAGCTGGCCAAAAAACTCACCCTGATCAGATTTACCGCGTGCATCAGTAAGCGCAATACTCAAACCCTTATCAAGTAAAGATGCTGCGGCATTCTCCAGGCTCAATGCCTGATCGGAACTGATGCGTAGCATGTCTGCGTTCAGGTCGCGCAGCGTCTGCTGAATAACACGTACATTCCCAACATCAAGGCCGCGCAGCGCAAACCCAAGCGCAAGATCTTTAAATTGACGCCCGCTGGCGTTGAGCTGTTCGAGTTTGTATGTCACAACCGTATCAATTTTGCCAGCGACTTCAGTTGTCTCCGCAGCGAATTCGATGCCAATAGCCCCGACATCTTTAGTCTTTAGTGACGCGATCGAAAACTGACCACTTCCGGTGCCCAGTTGTGAATCCTGAATGCTGCCGTGGGCTGACACACCAGAAATAACCAGGTTACCGTCAGTCGACGCTGCCGCCGCGCGAGCCATTTCCCAGTTGTATCGGATCGCACCATGACCGGCAGTCATGACAGTACCGGTTGTTACTGGAATCCGCAGATTCAAACCGTCACTGTCCCATGAAACCTTAGGGGTTTTAAATTCACTGACCCATTGTTGATTGAATCCCGCCTGTCCTGTGACCGTCAGCAATATGTCGGAGAACGTGACCCGTTTGGTCATTTCGCCTAACCAGCCATCGGCAACTATCTCGGCATCAAATCGAGATAAGCCCGCGGGTGATGGTGAATGATGCATTGTGAAATGAATCAGCCCACCAATCTTATTTGGCAAATCGATTTCTTCAAGACCAGCCATAGCACTGGCACTGACATTCCAGCGCATCGTACCTGTTGACTGTAGAAAGCCTTTTTCCGACGTTAATACGGTTAACTCGAGATACGAAGGCAAGTCAGGGTTCGTCTGTATTTCAACTAGCTTTTTTTCGAATGCAGATGAACTGAATTGTGTGGCGCCAGCCCATGCCAGGGCGCCTACACTCAAGAAAGCGCCAGCAATAAGTATTTTTTTCAACAGCCCGCCCCCTCGTACCACTTTGAAAATAATTCCAGGAGACTGTAGGCAGGTAGTCGATGAAGACTAGCAAAAACAGATGGTCGGTTCAGATGACAGTGCCAACGGATTGCAAACGAACTGCGAATGGATTACAAAATGGATCGCAATTCAGATACCTTAAACGGGCTTCTTTCATTGCAGTTTTGTCAAATAAGGACTGAGCGACGACTGGAGCATCGCTTACAAACTCGTCTCTGGCAGGCCTACAAATTGTCAGGAATATCTGTGCGTCACGATTGCTGCCAATAAAATGAATATCGTCTTAATAGCAGACCGAGAAAATGAAGCAAACCAGCCGCTCGACGGGTGCGCGGGCGGGCGGAATTTCCGCAGTTAGTAGCCAGCAGCAGCCTGTTGGGGTTGATTGGATTTAGGAAAGCAATGAACAGCCCCCGCAACAGCAAGGAAACGCACTCAGATGCTCGAACCAGCAGCATCGCCCCCGATATACTGCCCGACGTACTCGCCGGGCCGCTGCTGCGCCGCGTTCAGGCGCGGTCCATCGCCTTATGGGTAGTGACCTCACGTCAGGTGCAGGTACGCATTACTCTCCATCTGGAAGATGGCCGTGTTGTAACGCCACGTTTAGTTCTGAGAAATTTGAGCGTTGGGACACAGTGTTACATACTGTTGATCCGTCTCGAACTGGATGAGAGTCTGCCGGTTGGCTGCTGGACCGGCTACCGCTTATGGTTGGCCAGACTGAACGCAGATTCGGATGCATTCTCCGGCGATATGGCGAATCCGGTCGCATGGATTGATACTACGGACTCTTCTCTCTGTTACGCAGACCACGCTTCACAGGGTTTCATTTTTCAGCCGCAGGTGGCAACGGTACTACACGGCTCTTGTCGCAAGCCGCATCATGCAGGCGGCGACGGCCTGGTGCGGGCAGACCGCTATCTACAGGAGAGTCTTGCCGCACCCGCCAACCAGCTCTGGCCATCAGCCCTGGTACTCAACGGAGACCAGGTTTACTGTGATGATGTAGCGGGGCCAATGCTCCGCGCCATCCACGCTTTGATCGCCCGTCTCGGCTTTCCGGACGAGCCACTGCCAGGTGTCGATGCCGCTGGCATTACAAGCGCGTCAACACTGTACCGGGATAAACGCAGCTACTACCAGCGCCTGGAAATATTGCCACGTACAGCCAGCAGTTTAGCAATTATCGAACTTGTGTTTGGTGGTGTACGCAAACCCATCTTTACAACCGACAATGCCCAGAACCACCTGGTGACGCTGGGTGAAGTGCTGGCCATGTATTTGCTGGTGTTATCACCCACCCCGTGGCAGGGACTGGATCTGTCGCCCCCCCCTGGCCTGAATGCGGGTATGAAGGCAAAGTACCTGCGCGAGCTTGCCACGATCGAAGAATTTGCATCGGGGCTGAATGCAGTAAGGCGAGTGCTGGCTCATTTGCCGGTGGCCATGATGTTCGATGACCACGACATCAGTGATGACTGGAACCTGAACCGCGAATGGGAGGACGCAGCTTACGGTCATCCGTTCTCGCGCCGAGTAATCGGCAACGCGCTTCTTGGTTACCTATTGAACCAGGGTTGGGGCAACCGTCCCGACGCTTTTGACGACGATTTGCTGGACAATGTGCAGGCGGTGCTGAAAACGCCGGGGGGGCCGGAGCACGAAGCACTGATTGACCGGCTCCTTAATTTTCGCGACTGGCACTATACCTGGCCCACAACACCACCTTTGATGGTGCTCGACAGTCGCACGCATCGCTGGCGATCCGAAACATCAGACCGTCAACCGTCAGGGCTTATGGACTGGGAGGCACTGACAGATCTTCAGCAGGCATTGCGTGGACATACCGCGGTGCTGCTGGTCAGTGCTGCGCCAATCTTCGGTGTCAAGTTAATTGAGAACCTACAACGCGCAATAACCTATTTCGGCCACCCACTCATGGTGGATGCTGAGAACTGGATGTCACACCCCGGGGCCGCAAGTGCTATCCTGAGCATCTTCCGTCACCCACAGACGCCGCGCACCTTTGTTGTTCTCTCGGGTGATGTGCACTACTCGTTTGTCTACGATGTGAAGTTACGAACTCGCGCCCGGCTGCCACATCCCGGACCACAAATCTGGCAGATTTGCAGTAGCGGTTTACGCAATCGTTTTCCCCAGCGACTGCTGGCAGTACTGGATCACCTGAATCGCTGGCTGTATTCACCGCGGTCACCATTAAACCGTTTCACTCGACGACGCCATTTGCGGGTAACGCCGCGCAAACCTGAAGGTACGCCGCATGGTCGGCGCTTACTCAACAAAATCGGAATTGGCCTTGTCAAGTTGGATAATACGGGCCGACCGACGCAAATCTGTCAATTGCTGGCCGACGGCAACGTCATCAGTTTTGTGCCTCGCAAAGCCGAGGCGCGAGAGGATTGAAGACACGCCACATGCTTGCCATATCATTGGCGATGTCGGCTACACAAGCCCAAACTTAGACGCAGGTGCGACATGAGTGCCGCACTTCCGGAAAACGGAGTTGAACATCACGATGGATACCGCACTTAGAGCACACCGCCCGCTGATCATGGGCCGAAATGGCGCCGTGGCGAGCAACCATCCGCAAGCAACCCAGGCCGGCATTGACGTGTTACGGGCCGGTGGCAATGCCGTTGATGCGGCCGTGGCAATTTCGCTGGCGCTCGGCGTCGTGGAACCTGCCATGTCCGGGCTTGGTGGAGATGGTTTCTATCATGTCTGGAATGCCGAAACCGGCACCTCCCACGTCTACAACGGGACGGGGGCGGCCCCCCTGGCGGTGACACCCGAGCGCTTTCTCGGCATCGGGATACCAATCGCCGGCCCGCTAAGCACTTCGACCCCAGGGATGGTGGGCGGGTTGTCGTTGATGCACCAGGCCCATGGCGTGCAAGCCTGGAAGACCGTCTGCGCGCCCGCGATCGAACTTGCCCGCGACGGCTTTTTCATCACTCACGTCTACCGTCAGTTCGTTCTGGCGAATCGGGACAAACTGGTCGCCGATAAGATCAGCCAGATGATCTTTCTCAACGATGGCGGTCTTCCCAGCCTCGGCGACGCGCTGAAACAACCCCGTCTGGCAGACACCTTGACACAACTGGCGAGCGAAGGCGCAGACAGTTTTTATCGCGGCGCGATCGCCGAACGGATCGCGCGCGACATGCAGGCGTCCGGTCTTTTATTGACATCTGCTGACCTTGCCGCCTATCAGCCCGAGGCGCCGGATGCGATCGCGATCAGCTACCGAGGCTTCGAAGTTCGTCAGACCCCTCCAAATTCGTCCGGCTTCGTTATGTTGCAGGAACTTAAAATTCTCGAGCAGTTCGATCTCTCGGGCTTGTCGTTCGAGTCAGCGCAAGTGACCCATCTGTTGATCGAAGCGAAAAAACGTGCCTTCCGGGATCGCGAACGCTACGGCGCAGACCCGCGCCACGTCGACATCCCGGTTGAGCAGCTGTTATCACAAAGTTACGCCGCAAAACTCGCTGCTGAAATCGACCTGGAGCGCGCATCCGAAATACCACTAACAAGACGACAACGCGATAACGGTGACACCACGTATTTTTGCGTCGTCGACAAGCAAGGCAATGCAGTGTCCGCGATCCAGAGTATTAACAGCGCATTCGGCTCAGGCGTGACCGGTGGAGAAACCGGTATCTTGTTCAATAACCGCATGGCGTACTGGCACCTCGATGAGGGGCACAGTAATGTACTCGCTCCAGGCAAGCGGGTCCGCCACACCATGAACGCACCAATCATCCTGCGTGACGGCAAGCTCTGGGGCGTATTTGGGACACCGGGTGCTGATAACCAGGTGCAGATAAATCTTCAGATTGCGGTGGCGATGATGGACTATGGCCGCGACCCTCAACAAGCGGTCGAGGCAGCGCGCTGGACAAGCTCGCAACCCGGACAAGACGCGAACTGGCCCCATGATGGTGATTACAGTTTGACTATTGAAGACCGATTTCCTAAAGCCAGTATCGACGGGTTGCGCGACCTGGGGCATGACGTACGCGTCGTTGGCCCATTGGATGGGCCATGCAGCGTGGCTTGCATCCGGACGCTGGACAACGGCACCAAAATGGCTGGAAGTGACCCTCGCCGGGACGGCTGGGCAGGTGCTTACTGAATCTGATCAGCAGCCAGGTTTTGGCGCTCAGCGACCAAAACCGGCCGATTCGGGCAGCCACAACGCCAGGTCTGGCACCGCAATCAGCGCCACCAGACCACCCAGCATCAACAGTACAAACGGGCTTGCACCTCGAACAACTTCAGCGAGCGGCGCATCGGTTATTCCTTTGACAACAAACAAATTCATCCCCACTGGCGGCGTGATCATCGCCAGTTCAAGGTTAATCATCAGCAAGACTCCGTACCAGACCGGATTAATATCCAGCTGAATCATGGTCGGCAGCAGTATGGGTGTTGTAATCAAAATAATCGCGATGGACTCAAGAAACATACCAAGCACAAAAATCAATGCCATGACCGCAATCACAAAGCCCAACGGCCCCAATCCGTAACCCGCAACCAGCTCGGTCACGGCCACCGGCAAGCGGATAATAGTTATTGCGTGACCAAACATTGCGGCACCAGCAATGATCATGAAAACCATCATCGAGGTACGCATCGTTGCCTGGGCGGCATCCCATAATTGCGTCCACCCGAAGTTGCGGTAAACAAAAACAGCCACGATCAGCGCGTAAACACAACCCGCAGCGGCTGCCTCTGATGCGGTAAATACCCCAAGATAGATGCCACCCATGACAACAGGTGGCGCCAGCAATGCCCAAATCGAGCGTCGGGTTGCCACCAGCACGGCTGTTAAGCCAGCAGACTCTGGGCTGTTGATATCACTTCGGCGCGACGCCTGAATCACGCAGAACACCGAGAATACCAATGCCATCATCAGCCCCGGGATAATCCCAGCCAGGAACAAAGCACCGATAGAAACTTCCGAAACGATCGCATAAAGAATCATCGGCCCAGACGGTGGAATTAGAATCCCTAGCGTGCCGCCGGCTGCAATGACACCAAGCGCGTCTTTACGCGGGTAACCGAAACGCTGCATCTGTGGAACCGCGCTCGAACCAACCGACAATGCCGTCGCAACCGATGAGCCAGAGATTGCTGCAAAAATCGTACACGACAAAATAGTCGCAACACCAAGCCCGCCACGAATATGACCAATTAAAGTGTGGGCAAAGTTATATAAATCATCGATAACTTTGGCACGAATCAAAATCTGGGCCATCAATACGAACAGCGGCACAGTTGTGAGCAAATCTTTGTTTAAGTGGGCAAAAACGGTATCAGCTACCGACGAGATATGGCCTTCGAAAATTAGCAACACGGCTGTCGCCACTAACCCAAGGGCGGCAAATATTGGAATACCCGTCAGCAGTAAAGCGACCAGGCTTGCGAATACAATAACGGCGGTCAAAGCGATTCACTTGCGCGTAACCCGCGGGCCACACATCGCCATAACATCGCCATCGCAGCCAGCCCAAGAATGACCGCGCCGATCAGCATTGGGGTCTGAGGTATCCAGGTGGCCACCTCGAGATAACCCGGTGAGAAGGATCCAAACGAATGCGCAAACCGAATCGATTCCCAGGTGCTGATACCCAATACCAGCGAAAACGCGAGCACGGCAATACTTGATAGGGCATCGACAAAGCTGCGCGCTCGAGGACCAACCCGACTGGTCAGCAAATCGATAGCAATGTGATGGCCGCTAAGCAGCGCCTCTGCCATGCCGAACATCACCAGTGCTACGAGCAGGTAGCCCGCCAGTTCGTCACCCCACTTGAGCGGCGTGTTGAATACATATCGCTGAATAACCGAATAAACGACAAGGGCAAGAACAATCAGTATCAGCAGGCTTGATACCGCGCCGAAAAACCGCACGAGCCGCCCAATAAAACTCTTCGACAAGGCTACCGCCTCGGTAGCCTTGTCTTCGGGCGGCACTTCGGGCCCCGATTCAGGCATCGACTATTACTTCTTTCCTAGAAGCTCTATCAGTTTCTGGCTGTCTGCATCACCAGCGAACTTCTTATCAAATGCCGGGCGCATGACAGCCTGTAGCGCTTTGTTTTCTTCAGCCGTCGCAACATGAACTTTAACCCCCTTCTCGCGTAATTGATCCGGCGCTTTTGCAGCCGCGGCTTGCGACGCTTCAATAGCCCAAGCTGCCGCTTTCTTACCTGCCGCGTCAAGCGCTGCTTTGTTTTTATCTGACAGGCCCGCAAAGAATTTTGGATTCACATAGCCGTGAAAATAGACTGAAATGATCGGCAGAACAACAAAGTGATCCTGCACCTCGAAGTACTTGCGTGACACGGCTGCGGCGACGTCAGTCAGGCCTGCGTCAATCACACCAGTAGCCAATGCCTGGTAAACCTTTGATCCGGACATAGAGCTGGGCGCTGCGCCCAGAGCTTCGAGTGAAGCGTTGAACGACGGCTCAAGGCCGCGAATCTTCACGCCTTTGAAGTCAGCCGGAGATTTCAGGAACTTTCCTTTTGAAGTGAATACTGACGTATTGGTGGTAAACAACCATACAACGTTTTTAACACCTTTCGCCTGCAGCTTGGTGTCCAGAAACGCGGCCGCTTCTGATTCTGGCCATTTGCGCCAGACGTCCAGATCGCCAAAAGCAAATGGCGCAACAGTGACGTTCATTATCGGCAAGGTTTTACCCCATTGGAAATTCACAGAAAACGCACACTCAACATCACCTTTGGCGGTTGAAACAATGTTCTCGCGGGCACCGACAAGGCTGTTGGCGCCGAATACCTGTACGTCAATGTCGTTTGCGGATGCCGACTCTACTTCTGCCGCCCATCGATCAATCACTTTCGCTATATGGTGCCCTGGTGGCAGCTGATGGCTGCAGCGCATTGTCGTTGCGGCCTGAGCCAGCGTGGGAAGCACCATTGCCAGAGCGGCGGCTGTGAACAGTTTATTCGTATGTCCCATTGTTATTTCCTCGTTGAGTTTGACTGGTCATTGCGTTAGTTTAGTGATTCGTTGAATGATTTGAGTTTCCAGCCCCAGTCTAGGCTCGATTTTATCGTCTGAAACTCTCAATCTTCAGCAATCTGCTTTTGAATGCGGTAAAACCGCCTGGGATGCCCACAATCTGAAACGTTTCATGGCGATATACAGAAAAATGGAAAGCAACGCCCATCGCCCACGGCGAGTAAAGATTCCCGCCCTGTCCGTCGGAGCCCCCATTGAGATTTCCGCTAAAGTTTCAGATCCCAGTTTTGTCCAATCAGATCATGCCCAAAACTGTGGTGGGGTTCTTCATTAATCAGGGCAAAACCGGCATTCTGATAAATGTGCCGCGCGGTAACGAGAATATCGTTAGTCCATAGGGTCAGCGTCTTGTATCCCTTTTGCCTGGCGAAGCCAATACATTCAGCCACCAATCGATTGCCTAAACCCAGGCCACGCGCACGAGGGTCAACAATCAGTAATCGTAGCTGAGCAGTTTCTTCATCTTTGCGCACCAGGAAAACCGAGCCGAGATTTTCGCCATCTCTTTCGGCAATCCAGCATGCTTCATAACGGGCATCAAAATTTTTTATAAAGCTGGACGCGACATCCGCGACCAAGGCCTCAAAAGTCTGGTCCCATCCATACTCCTGGGCATAGAGTCGGCCGTGCGCCTGAATGACCCAACCAATATCACCGGGTTTGGGGGCACGCAACCGATAAGCTTGCGCATCATCGGATGTTTCACTAAGAATGGGCTTTGAGTCTGTCATCGAAAGAATCAGCCTCCGTTTGCATCAGCTACCTGCCAGTCAGTCGCAGCGAACCGACATGCCGCCATCAACAACAATCTCGGTACCGGTAATAAATCGCGCTTCGTCTGACGCCAGAAATAATGCGGCGTTGGCGGTGTCGCGTCCATCACCCATGAAGCCCAGGGGAATTCTCCCCAGGCGTTCTTTCAGGAGCGCGTCCACATCACCGCCGGCACGCTGGCCGGCCAGTCGCGCCTCAACCATCGGGGTATGCAACTGCCCGGGGATCACCGTGTTCACGCGAATGCCCCGCGCTGCATATTCAACCGCAACCACGCGGGAAAACTGAATCACACCCGCCTTGGTCGCGGCATAAGCGCTTTGGGCAGCCCCTGTCCAACGCAGACCCGATGTGGACGATGTGTTCACGATCGCTCCACCGCCCTGGGCCACCATCACCGGCAATACGTGTCGGCAGCTGAGGTAAACACTACTCAGGTTCAGGTTAATTTGCTGTTGCCATGTCGCATGGTCCATGTTCTCCGGCCCACCCTTGGCAGACCCACCAACATTATTGACTAGCACGTCTACCCGTCCGAAGTGCTGGCAACAGGCCTGCACCATCGCTGCAACATCCGGTTCACTGGTGACATCACACAGGTAAGGCTCTACCTGACCACCGGCCGCGCGTACCCGCTGCAAGGTTTCCTGCATGGCATCGCGGCTGCGATCGACGGCAAATATTTTTGCACCTTCCTGGGCAAAGCGCACGGCAACCGCCCGCCCGTTGCCCCACCCCGGGCCAACACAGCCGGCACCGGTTACGATGGTGACCCGATCCTGCAAACGCCCGGTCATAACATCTCCTGTTAGTTGAATCCGTAAAACCTGGCGGGGTTATCCACCAGCAGAGCCTGACGTAACTCAGGGGTCGTTGCAAAGCGCGGAATCATATCGACAATGGCACCATCGTCTGGCGGCGCCGCACGAAAATTCGGATGTGGCCAATCGGTACCCCACAAGGCCCGTTGCGGGAAAGCGTTCACCAACTGCTCGGCAAAAGGCACTGCATCTAACCACGGCGGTTCGGTACGCGAGGCTCGCTCCAGGCCACTGACTTTTATCCAGATATGTTCGTGTTCCAGTAAACGTACCAAGGCTTCGAACGGTGCCTGCGTGATCGGTTCGCTGGCGTCGATACGCGCCATATGATCGATCACCACCGGTACGGGCATCGCGGCCAGCGCGGGGGCCATATCGACCAGCAAAGCGCTCTCCAGGTGAACTTGTACGTGCCAATGCAGCCGCTCCAGGCGGCGCGCGAGACCAGCCACCTGTTTGAGGGTCGCACCACCGTCAAGATGCGCCATATAGTTGAATCGAACACCGCAAAAGCCCTGCTCTGCCAGATGATCCAGATCTTGATCTGATATGTCGGCCGGCACTAATGCGATACCTTTATACGTCTGCGGTCGGGCAGCAATAGCATCAGCAACAACCGAATTGTCATACCCGTGGCAGCCGGATTGCACAATCACACAACGTTCAATGCCCAGCATGTCGTGCAGGGCAAACAAACGCTCTTTAGGGGCGTCTGCCGGGCGAAAACGCGCGTTGTCTGCGTATGGAAAAACTGCTGTAGGGCCAAACACATGGCAATGAGCGTCGCAGGCGAATGGTGGCATGGCAAAACCGGGTTGCGACGGTTGCTGATGAAAAGTTGGTTCGTTTTTTCCTTGGGCCACCATCACACACCCGAAGACAATTCATGGGGTGTTGGGGCATCAACCTCAAAGACGTTGATGGTCATTGAGACAAAACCGTAGTAACCGAGCACACCAACCAGATCAATCACGGCGTCTCGACCCAACACCTTGATAGCGCGGTCATAAGTCGCCTGCGCAATGCAGCGCTCAGTTAACAGTTCGCTGGCCAGTGCGTATACGGCAGCCTCGTCATCGAGGGTGAACTCCGGTGTTTGTGACGTCCGAATTGCTTCGACAATATTCGGGGCAAGGCCGGCTTGCAGCCCAATTTTTTTATGTGCCTGCCATTCATACTCGGAAGACCAATGGCGGGCAGTCACCAGTATTGCCAACTCGGACAGCCGTGGTTCCAGCGAACTATCGTATCGGCAATACTGCCCCAGGGCCTGGGCACGCTCTGCTAATTCGGGGCGCCAGAGCCACACCGCAAGCGGCCCGCGTACCCCACCGCGCGGCCCGGAGGCGATCGCGTCATAAACGGCGCGTTGCGCCTCGTCAAGATCGGCCACCGCTGGCGGCTGCAATCGGCTCATTGGGTTCTCCTGTTTATATAGTTTTTGTCAGTTCGATTCCATGGGCCCACCGGAAACACCGCAAGCACGGCGGCCCCGCCAATTGCTCAGGTGTCAGGTGCCCTGGTTTGTTCGAAAGCGGGCTCGTGCACGGCAAATGCCGCCAGCCAGTTGACGAGCACGGGATGCTCTTTGCGCCAACTGACTGGTTTACGCCAGTCCAGATAGGCCAGTGCGCACGCCAGGCCAATCGACACAACATCAGTGTGGTCAGCGCGCGGCGGCGCAGCTGATAAGGCCGCCAGGGCCCGCTCGACCTTGCCCTGTTGATGTGCCAGATAACGGCTCGACACTTGTTCTGGTTCTCGAAAGCGATGCTCGTACACCATCAGCAGCGCGGCATCGGTGAGACCATCACACAGACTGGCGGCCGTCAGGATGTCCAGCCGTTCCGCTCCACTGGCCGGGATTAACGGCGCACGCTGCGAAATACTGTCTAAGTATTCGACAATTACCCGACTATCGAACATGACTCGACCGTCCGGCAGTAACAGGCAAGGCATTTTGCCCAGTGGGTTTTGTAACCTCAGGCTGTCAGATTCGTCCAGCGTGTCCGCGGGAACGATATCGATTGCATCTGCGAGCCCGTGAACCAGCACTGCGATTCGGGTCTTACGACCATAGGGGGAAGTCGCCGTGGTGCGCAGGGTGATGCGGTCCGGAGCTTCAGTCTGACTGATTTTCACTTCATTATCCTTGGTAACTAATGCTGTTTAAGTTTGCTACCGACGCCGTTTATCCCACCTACGCCACGGAAACCAGTGAGGATTGAATCTGCCTGATTTGCTCAAGCGCCGGCGCCGGCAAAGGCCCCTTATTCACTGCCTGCGCAGCAGACTCTAGCTCTTGCCGGGTTGCAATGCCGATCTCGGTGGTCGGCAAGACCGGGTTTGACACGGCATAGCGAATGGCCAGCTCTGGCAGACTGGCTGCATAGCCGGCATCAACCAGCGATTGAAATTGCAGTGCGCGGCGCACATCGGTTGCATAGTCGGTGTCAGAACCGATCGGTGCCACCTCGGCCATACCCAGCGGATGACGCGCTTCGGTGCCGCTGAGCGCCCCGCCTGCCAGCACGCGTACTCCAATTGCACCAACCCCGTGTTGTTCGGCGAGATTGAGAAGACAACGGTAGTCCTCAGCAGGATACCCCGCTGGCACGACCTCGCCGGCGGAGGGCACCAGGAGGTTATAAAATATCTGTGCGCTGTCAAACGCATCAGACTCAACCAACTGACACAACTGTTGCGGGTCACCCTTGGCGGTGAAGCCGATAAAGCGGGTCTTGCCAGCCTCACGCAATTTGTCGAAGGCCGGAACAACATCGTGCAAAACTTGATCTGCACTGAGGGTGCCGTGTCGATCCGGACGCCCAATGGTGTTATGCAGTTGAAACAGATCCACGTGATCAAGCTTCAGCCTGGTGAGGCTGGCATCGATTGACCGACGCACCGCACCGGCAATGTCGCCTAAATCGGCATCTATTAGCCCGACCTTTGTGCTGACAATAATGCCATCGGTGTTGCCGCTGAGCGCCCGTCCAAGATTAGTTTCGGACGCACCATTACCGTAACTTGCCGCGGTATCAAAGAAGTTAATGCCGTTATCCCGCGCCCAGGCAACCGCATTATCCTGATCGGTGCTATCACCCCGGGTCATCAGACCACCAACAGCGCCACAACCGAAGGTAAGACGAGAAACTTCCAGGCCTGTGCGACCAAATACAGATTTTTGCATGACTACACCTCTAGTTTGTTTACGACTCGCAGGCTAGCTGCGCACGATAGCCGCAGTAGCTTCATGGTAATTCATATAGTTGCGCTGTTTGACGATGTGATCGGCAAGGTAACGAGCATCGTGCCATACGCCGTAAATGAAGGAAGAACCGCGCCGAGACAACCACGGCAGACCCAGAAAATACACGCCGGGCTCCGATGAGACGCCGCGCTGATGACAGGGTTTACCGTTCGCATCAAATGCATTCGCCTTTAGCCAACTGTAGTCCGCTGTATAACCAGTTGCCCAGATAACCGACGAGACCCCTGCCGACCGAAGGTTCAACATAGCCACCGGATTGGTGACACATTCCGGGTCGGGGCCAATCTGGCGAGCTTGGGGTTCCTCAGGCAGATTGAGTCCGTTACGGGCCACGTAGGCATCAGCTTCATCCAGTACCGACAGGTAATTCGCATCGCCGCGCGCAATATTGGCCGGCAGATCTGCGGAAAAATGCAACGCACCATCGCTATAAGACTGGGTCATCCCAACCAGGGTCATACCCAAGGCTGCAAATTGCCGAAAGTCGACGGTAAATCCGCCGTGTGCACCGCTGACCGAAATGGTCACGTGTTCAGTGCCCGGGGTCGGCGCAACCGCATCCCATTTACCCAGTACACCCAGCCACCAGACGTAATCGCGTCCACGATAACGACGCGGTGGACGGTCGTGCGCCCCAACCGACAAGTAAACCCGCTTACCCGCACGGGTAAGTTCGTGGGCAATCTGTGCCCCCGACGAGCCCGCGCCGATGACCATGACTGCGCCATCGGGTAGCTGCGCCGGATTTTTGTAGTCGCGTGAATGGATTTGCATAATCCCCGCGTCGCCCGGAATCAGCGCGGGAAAAACAGGCTGTTGAAAAGGCCCGGTGGCAACCACAATATTGGTCGCTTCAAAAACAGACTCAATGACGGCTTCAGTGACGGCCGCCGTCGTGTGCACCCGAAAACCTGCGCGCCCGACCATGCGCTCGGCGCTCGTGACTTCAACTCCGCAGCGAATCGGCGCATTGATGGCTGCGGCATACGCCTCAAAGTATCTGGCGACCGCCTCTTTTGGGGCAAACTGGTCAGGCCCGACCTCAGCAAATTCCATGGTCGGGAATCGATCATGCCAGGCTGGGCCGTTAGCCACGAGCGAATCCCAGCGGCCATTGCGCCAGCTTTCCGCGATTTGGTTTCGCTCCAGGATGAGGTGTTCAACCTGAGCCGTGCGCAGATGCTCGCTCATGGCCAATCCGGCCTGGCCACCACCCACGATCAAGGTGTCAATGGTTTGCACTGTCATATCAAAGCCCTTATTGTGCCTGTGCTGCTGAACCCGCACATTTGGCCAACGATAGCAGGCCATCGGTTGTGTCAAAAGCTGCCGAACATATCGCGGAAGAAGCTAACCGCCTAAGAGCTAACTCCCTAATAATCAAGGATACTGTTTATGAATTTTGAGACCCTGGTCAGCACACGTCGTAGTGTGCGTGGCTATAAGCCCGATCCGGTTCCTCAACACATCATTGAAGAGATCATCGATATTGCCAAGTGCGCCCCCTCGTCAATGAATACCCAACCCTGGCACATCCATGTTGTTACCGGCGAACCTCTAAACCGCATTCGCCAGGGAAACACCGAAAAAATGATGGCTGGAAAAAAACCGCAGCGCGATATTTCCACCAGCGAAGGATACAAAGGTATCTACCGGGACCGCCAGGTGGCAATTGCAGTCCAGTTGTTTGAGGCCATGGGCATCGAACGCAATGACAAAGAGCGACGTACAGATTGGGTTATGCGCGGCTTTCGCCAGTTCGATGCACCCGTGTCTATCGTACTGACCTACGACAAGGTCATGGAGCCGGCGACAATCAGCCATTTTGACCTGGGCGCCCTGTCTTACGCCTTGTGCCTGGCGGCGTGGAGCAAAGGGCTGGGTACGGTAATTAACGGTCAGGGCATCATGCAATCGAATGTTGTGCGCGAGCACGCAGGGATTCCCGACTCGCAGAACATCATGATATGTATTGCGATGGGCTACCCCGACGAGAGCTTTGTCGCCAACGAGGTACGGTCAACCCGCGCTCGAAACGACGACTTCGTTCGATTTGTCGGTTTCGACCATGCTGAATCGACTGATCCCGCGTGACGGGCCCGGTGCTAATCGGGCCCGCTCAGTTAGCCAGATTCAGGCGTCCAGATTTAGCTCCTGGATTTTTCGGGTGATTGTGTTGCGCCCCACACCAAGACGATAGGCCGCATCAATTCTGCGGCCACGGGTATGTCGCAGGGTAGTCATCAGCACCGCACTCTCGAATTGACGGGTCAGCTCTGCCATCAGGTCACTACGATCATCGCGCGACCAGGAATCCGGTTGTGCGGCCAGGCAATGCGCGACATGCTGGGCCAGGTAATCAGACCATTGATTGGGGCTGGTGGCCGTCGTCGGCTGCGGCTGGACGCCAGCGGCCAGTGTTGACGTTATCCCGGACGCTACTGACCCGCCAGACGACTGGTTAACGGTCTGGCTTAACGGCTGGCTTAACGACTGGCTTAACGACTGGTTGGCATCAGCCGGCATACGCAGATCAGGCGGCAGGTCACCCGGGCCAACCACCTGCGCTGGCGCCATGACCGTTAACCAATGGCAGACGTTCTCCAATTGGCGAACGTTACCAGGCCAGTCGAAAGCCTGCATGACGGCGATCGCAGGATCGGTCAATTGTTTTGGCTCGCCACCGAGCTTACGCGCACTGGTCTGCAAAAAATGTCGGGCCAGTAACGGGATATCCTCGCGGCGCTCTCGTAGCCCGGGCAAGCGCAGTCGAATCACGTTCAGGCGATGGAATAAATCTTCGCGAAATTGGCCATTGCGCACCCGTTCTTCAAGTGCCTGGTGGGTTGCCGCTATCACCCGGACATCGCTGGCTATCGATTCGGCACCACCCACCCGAAAGAAATTGCCATCGGACAGCACGCGCAGCAAGCGGGTCTGCAATTCCGGGGGCATGTCACCTATTTCATCCAGGAACAAAGTGCCACCGGCGGCTTGTTCGAAACGCCCTTTGCGTTGTTGTTGGGCCCCGGTAAAGGCACCCCGCTCGTGCCCAAAAAGCTCAGACTCAAGTAACTCCGGCGGAATTGCCGCCGTATTAATTGCAATAAAGGGCTTCTCAGACCGGTCGCTGTGTTGATGTAATGCGCGCGCAACCAGTTCTTTGCCGGTGCCGGACTCGCCGGTCACCAGCACGGTCGCCACAGATCCGGACAAGCGACCAATAGCCCGATAGACCTCTTGCATGGCCGGTGCATTACCCAGTAACCCAAGCTCTGTTGTCGCTGCTTCAGTTGGCGGCATGCCCGTGGGGCGCTGTTCAACCGCACGACGGACCAGATCGAGTGCATTGCCCAGATCAAATGGTTTGGTAAGGTACTCAAATGCACCAGTTTGAAACGACGATACAGCACTGTCCAGATCGGAAAACGCTGTCATGATGATGACTGGCAGCCCCGGCATGTTCGAGCGGACTTGTTTCAATAACTCGATGCCATCGGTACCTGGCATCCGGATATCAGACAACAACACGCGCGGCCGATCAGAACGCAACGCAGCAAGGCAATCGTCAGCCCGCTCAAAAGTTCTGACCGCAAAACCTTCGCGCAATAACGCGCGCTCTAAAACCCATCGTATTGACTGGTCGTCATCAACTATCCAGACACCATCCATAGCTAATTTCCTGCTGTGCCCGGTCAAGCCGGGCATTGTCAGAATCGCGGTCAGATGTCGACAGGAGCAGTAGACAGGGGAAACAGTAAATGAAAATCAGTCCTCCCCGGCTCACTGCTAAGGTCTATCGAACCACCATTCTGTTGAACAAACGACTGCACCAGGGTTAAACCCAGGCCAGTGCCATCAGCCCTTCCGGTGACCAGTGGCAAAAACACACGATCTCGGATTTTGGGGTTTACCCCCGGGCCGTTGTCTATCACATGCAATTCCAGTGCCAGTTTATGCCGGCGACGGGCAATCGTTACCTGACGGGCCACCCGGGTCACCAAATTGATACGGCCACTACCTTCCAGTGCCTGGGCGGCATTGCGGGTGAGATTGAGCAGAATCTGGATCATTTGCTGCCTATCAACCAAGAGATCCGGCAGACTGGTGTCATAGTCCCGGGCGATTTCCAGGGTATTAGGAAACTCAGCAACCAGCAACTTGCAGATATGTTCGCAGACTTCGTGAACGTTCACTAACTCGGGCTCGGTCGGCTGGCGGTGCGGCTCCAGTAATCGATCAACCAGCCGTTCCAGGCGTTCAGTTTCTTTGACGATCACATCAGCGCAATCGATCAGTTCGGTCGCCGGCATTTCATGACTGAGCAGTTGCGCCGCACCGCGAATACCACCCAACGGATTCTTCACTTCATGGGCGAGGTTGCGCAGAATCTCGCGATGCTCATGGGCTAATTCGAGCATCCGGTCTTCACGGGCAGCACGCATCCGTGTGTCGGTTTCAATAATTTCGAGAATCATCCCGTCGGGCCAGTCTTCGGGAATGACGGCCGTGATCAAGACATCAACAGGTTCACGCCTTCCCGGGCGTAGCAGCCCCATCTCTTCGCGCCGGCTCCGGTAGGCCGAGGTTCGCGCCTGCTCAACCAGGGCACTCAGGGCTACCGGGTTAACCAGCAGACATTCAACCGGTTCACCCCGAACCAGCCGCGCCGATACTTCGAACAGCAGTTCAGCGGCACCATTGATATAGTCGATGCGGCCCTGGCCATCAAGCACAATAATGCTGATTGAAAGGGTTTCGAAGCCGCTGTAGCGGCTGATGTCAGCCGGTTGATTCAGGGGGGGCCTGGGATTCGGGGCATCAGGGTTTCAAGGCAGCCAGCTCACGCTGCAAGGCCTTGATATTCCCCTCGCGGCGGGTAATGTCGGCCTTCATCGAATCAACCCGATCCAGGTACTTCTGGTAATTGCGTTCATCACCACGCCGGTCCGGCTCACCGTTGTTAAATTCTTTGCGCAGGGCGGCCAACTTTTGTTCTTCGCGTTTGAGCTCGTCACGCAGTATGCGGGCACGGTCGGTATCCCGTTCGCGTTGTTTGGTCTCTTTAACTTTTGGAAACGCTGCATCAGCGCCCTCCTTCCGGCTTTTAATCGCTGCCGTCACCGGCGCTGGCGCCGGAATAGTGGTGATCGTCGGTAACGCGATTTTCTCGCAGGATTTACCGGCACCGGGCAAAGAATTACTGTATTCGACAACACCAGAAGCCGACTGACAACGGTAAATGACACCAGCATCAGCAGTCGAGACGGCCACGATGGAAATAAGGGTCAGACCCGCCGCGAATAGTCGGCCGGCAATAGATTGAAGCAGACTCATAACTTCCTCTGGAAACTCATCCATGTATTGGAAACGCGCAAACTACTGGAAATTTAACGCATTCAGCCCGGTCTGGCTGACATAAGCCCCGGATAAGCCGCAGGTTCGACCCTGGCAACAGCCTGACACCCCCTAAACCCGCACAAAAACAACACCAGGCCCCGGCTTTAACGCGCCCCCGAATCCCCCGAAAGCGCCAAATCTGGCATAAAAAAACAGGGGCATTCACGCCCCTGTTCGTACCCCGAAAACCGCCGGTTTAGCTTGAGTAATACATATCAAATTCAGTTGGCGTAGGTGCCATCCGCATACGGGTGACTTCGTCCATCTTCAACTCGATATAGGCATTGATCATCTCTTCGCTAAATACACCGCCTCGGGTCAGGAACTCATTGTCAGCATCCAGCGCTTCCAGCGCCTGCTCAAGTGATGCGCAAACGGTTGGAATCTTGGCATCTTCTTCCGGCGGCAAATCGTACAAGTTTTTATCGGCAGCCTCGCCCGGATCGATCTTATTTTGGACACCGTCCAGCCCGGCCATCAGCAAGGCCGAGAACGCCAGGTACGGATTAGCCAGCGGATCTGGGAAACGGCACTCGATTCGGCGGGCTTTCGGATTCGACACATACGGAATACGAATCGACGCAGAACGGTTCTTGGCTGAATACGCCAGCTTAACCGGCGCCTCGAAACCAGGCACAAGTCGCTTGTATGAATTGGTGCCGGGATTGGTCAGCGCGTTAAGCGCGCGGGCATGCTTGATAATGCCGCCAATATAGTGCAGAGCAAATTCGGACAGCCCCGCATATTTGTCACCGGCAAACAGGTTTTCGCCACCCTTCCAAACTGACTGGTGAACGTGCATTCCGGAGCCATTGTCATCAACAACCGGCTTGGGCATGAAAGTTGCCGTTTTGCCGTAGCTGTGCGCAACGTTTAACACAACGTACTTCAGTATTTGATTCCAGTCGGCACGCTGAACGAGGTCAGAGAACTTCGTACCAATCTCATTCTGGCCGGCCCCGGCAACCTCGTGATGGTGAACTTCGACCGGCACACCCATTTGCTCGAGGATGATGCACATTTCTGAACGCATATCCTGCATAGAATCGACTGGCGGCACCGGGAAATAGCCACCCTTGACCCCGGGTCGGTGAGCCAGGTTGCCCCCTTCCAGATCAATACCGGATGCCCACTCCGACTCTTCGGACGTGATCTTGTAGAAACTGCCCGCCATATCCGAATTCCAGGTAACCGAGTCGAATACGAAGAACTCGGGCTCCGGGCCGAAGTAGGCAACATCACCAAGACCGGTGGACTTCAGATAAGCGTCTGCGCGCTTAGCCAGTGAGCGCGGGTCACGCGAATAACCCTTACCATCGGACGGCTCGACCACGTCACAGGTAATTAACAGGGTTGGCTCTTCACGGAACGGGTCCATCTTGGCAGTTGCGGCATCCGGCATCAGCAACATGTCTGACGCTTCAATTCCTTTCCAACCGGCAATAGATGAGCCGTCAAAGGCGTGACCATCGGTGAATTTATCTTCATCAAACGCCGAAACGGGCACCGAGACGTGCTGCTCTTTACCTCTGGTATCGGTAAACCGGAAATCAACGAACTTCACTTCGTTGTCGGTCACCATTTTCATTACATCTTTGGCACTGGCCATTTCACGACTCTCCCTCGTTTTGTCTATCGATCAGGCAAACCCTGGCACCCTGACTGGCACCTGGATCGGCATGTTGTTTTGCCCGCCTGTGGCCATCCACATTGGCAGGGCAGGTGATTCTCGGTTTTTTGCCCGGTCAAGGCAACTGCCAAACACAGCCCACCGCGGCTAGTGATCAAAACCTTTGGAAAGCAATCGCTGAAGATCGCCGAAACGTGGCCTGGCAAAAAAACCCTACCCACAGCAAGAAGCACCAACTGTGCCAGATCGGCGCATAGCAGAAGCCCCGCGTCGCGTGGCGACCAAAGCCGGCACCTGCGTGTGGCGCACAATGATCAGGCGTTTCGCCCCAAAACGATGCGCTCGCCCTATATTAGTGCATTCTAAACCAGATAACGACTGAGCCTCACCATGCTTAGCCAGCGCACGCTTAGTCCGCGAGGAACTGCATTTGCAATTCGTTTAAATGAGCCAGTCCCATTGCCGTTGCCTGAATTCGGGTCGGGTCAGGACTGAGTAGCCCGGCGCTAGCGGCCCGGGCCATCTCCCGGGAAGCAGCAGCAAGGTTCAGGCCGGTGTGGTCAGCGAATAAAGCAGCCGGCACCCCCTCGGTGAGTCTTAAACTGTTCAACATGAATTCGAACACCAGATCGGGTTGTTGCAGCGGCCGGGACAGTTCCACAGCACCTTGCCCGCCACCCGACAATGCGGCATCCATGTAACGCTCGGGATGCTTGAACCGCTGCTCGCGAATGATTCGGTCGTGAAAGGAAAGCTTGCCGTGGGCACCGGCACCAATGCCCAGGTAATCACCGAAAGTCCAGTAATTCAGGTTGTGGCGGCAGCGATGCCCCTGCTGCGCGTAAGCTGATACTTCGTAACGTTGCATCTGCATATGCTCGGCAGCCTCAACAACCGCATCCAGCATATCTGCTGCTAGGTCATCATCCGGCAAATCCGGTGGCGGAAAATTGGCGAAGTAAGTGTTAGGCTCCATCGTCAGGTGGTAACAAGACCAGTGCGGCGGTGCGAGGCGTCGAACCTGATCCAGTTCTCTGGCCAGCCTGGTCATGTCCTGACCGGGCAAGGCAAACATCGTGTCCAGGTTGTAGGTGGTAAATGTTGTGCGTGCCAGCTCAAGCGCAGCGAGCGCCTGGTCAGAATTGTGCACCCGACCCAGCACTTCAAGCGCCTGATCATCAAAACTTTGGACACCAACAGACAAGCGGGTGACGCCGGCTTGCGCAAATCCAACAAAGCGCTGCGCATCAAACGTACCCGGATTCGCCTCCATCGTGATTTCCGCACCGGGGCTAAGCTGAAGACGGGCTCGAATGCCACTGATTAAACGGTCGATCTGGGCCGGATCAAAAAGGCTTGGTGTGCCGCCACCAAAAAAAATGGCATGAACCGGGCGCCCCCAGACCTGTGGCAGGGCTTTTTCGAGATCAGCAAGCAAGGCATCCACATAACGTGCTTCTGGCAGCGGATGATCGGGCTGCTGATGAGAATTAAAGTCGCAATAAGGGCATTTACGAATACACCAGGGCAGATGCACGTAAAGCGTCAGCGGCAGTTGTACGTTGACGCCGCCTGCCTGGCCGTGGCGACCGGGCGCATCCACTGTCGCCGTCGGCTCCCGGCGAACAACGGGCGCACCAGAAGCAATGGGAACAATAGAAATAACCCGTTTATCAGCCACTGCGCAACGACAACAATTGCGACTGCAACAGACGCATCGCCTGGCCGCGATGGCTGATCGCGTTTTTCTCGTCCGGAGGCAGTTGTGCCGCCGTCAAACCAATGTCAGGCAGCAAAAAGTGCGGGTCGTAACCGAAGCCACTGCTCCCCCTGGGCTCGGCAATTATCCGACCCTGCCAGCGAGCATCTGCAATCACCGGCTGCGGATCGTCCCAACGTTCGAGCCACACCAGGACACAGTAATAGTAAGCGGCAAACGGATCCCCCTCCGGGCTGGCCGCTGCGAGTTGACTGAGTTCACTGACCAGATGCGCGTTGTTGGCCGCGTCGGCCGCATCACCAGTGTGCACCCCGGCCCGCTGAGCATAGCGAGCCGAATACACCCCGGGCGCACCACCCAGGGCGGGGACACACACACCGGAGTCATCGGCCAGCGCGGGCAGGCCACTGGCTTTGGATGCATGGCGCGCTTTTGCCAGGCAGTTTTCAATAAAGGTGCAGTGAGGCTCAGGCGCCGGGTCTATATTCAGCTCACCCTGAGCCACTGGCGTCACCCCCAATGGCTCAAGCATAACCCCCAGTTCGCGCAGCTTTCCACGATTCGAAGATGCCACTACGCAGCGTTTCAGAGCCTTGCCAGACTTGACGCTCATGACAACAGCGCAGCCTCTTGCTGGCGGCTGAGTTGCGCGATACCGGCGCCCGCGAGATCCAGCATGGCGGTCAGATCTTCACGACTGAAAGTGACACCTTCAGCCGTACCCTGCACTTCGACCAACCCACCAGAACCGGTCATAACAACGTTTAAGTCGGTGTCACAGCCGGAGTCTTCTTCGTAATCGAGGTCGAGCAAAGCGCGGCCTTGATGCATTCCAACCGATACAGCTGCCACCGAGTCGCGCAACGGTATGCTGGCCAGTGTGCCGTTGGCTACGAGTTTGCCCAGCGCATCGGCCAGCGCAACATAACAACCCGTGATACTGGCTGTGCGCGTGCCACCATCGGCCTGCAATACGTCACAGTCCAGAGTTACCGTGCGTTCACCCAACGCCTGCATATCGACAATTGCGCGCAGACTGCGCCCGATAAGTCGCTGAATCTCCTGTGTCCGGCCACTTTGTTTTCCGCGAGCAGCTTCGCGTGAACCACGGGTATGGGTAGCGCGAGGCAACATGCCGTATTCTGCGGTTACCCAACCCTCACCCTGACCGCGTTTGAATGGCGGCACCCCGTCTTCAACACTGGCGGTACACAAGACCCGGGTGAGACCAAAACTGACTAAGACACTGCCTTCAGCATGGCAGGTGAACCCCCGCTCGAAGCTGACCTCGCGCATGGCATTGCCTGCACGTCCGAGTGCGCGCTCTGACATTCGTAATTCCTCCTGATAGGACAAGCACCGACCGGTGCTGTCCGGTATTGGCGACGCTTAACCGCCGCCTGTTTTTTCGATCGCGTCACGAATTTCGCGGATCGTCTGTTCAATTTCGTCTTCGGTAATATCTTCGATCTCAGCTTCTTCTTCAACACCAACCGAAATTGTTGTAGTGACCGCACCGTCCGGTATCAGGTGTGATGATATTTCATCGCCACTGTCATCGTCCCAGTGCATCGCCAGCGCCGTGGCATTGTCAGCCCCGGGGCCAAGTGAATCCACGGCTTCAAGCACGAGGCGCGGCACGGCGTTTGCCACCGGGCCATCGAACAACATTTCGTTAAGTTGCTTTTCAGGTAAGCCAGACCAGACGCCATCACTACACAGCATGATCCGGTCGCCACGCTCAAGCGAGTGAGCCCCGCTTATCTCGATGTTGGGCTCAGACGGCGAACCAAGACAATTTAGCACCTTGTTACGTTCTGGATGGGTTTCCTGCTCCTCTGGCGTGATCAGGCCAAGGTTTGCCATATTCTGAACCTTGGAGTGGTCTTCGGTACGTCCGATACAACTGCCACCCCGGGTCCAGTAAAGGCGAGAGTCACCGGCATGCCCCCACCAGGCGTGGCCATTCTGAACAATACAGGCAACCACTGTTGTCCGAGGCGACTCGGGCAGGCGGTTGGTCTGCTGGAATTTTTGAATTTCCCGGTGGGCGCGCCGCAATGACAGATCTAGAAAGCCGGCTGGATCAGCGATGAGTGGGCGAGCTGCCTGCTGGAAAGAACTGGCTGCCGTCTGCAAAGTAATCTGGGCCGCTACCTCTCCGCGCAAATGCCCACCCATACCATCGGCGACGATCATCAGCAGGCTTTCGCGCGTAAAGCAATAACCCATGCGGTCCTGGTTATTGGCTCGCGACCCGATATGTGAGTCCTGGAATATGGAAAATCGCACGATGCTTAGCGCTTAGCCGGGAAGAATAATGCTGTGTTGTTCATTCTCAGCATCGGACGTCGTGTTTCTCCAGATTCGGCTGAACCATCGCGTCCTGGAGAACTTTCGTTCGGGCTCGGGCAATTCGATTGCGCGTAAAGCCCGCTGCAACGCGAAGACACTCTGAGGTCGTTCTATTGGGTCTAGCTTAACGCACCAAAGCACAATATCCAGTAGTGCCTGAGAGTAAAACGTCGACAAGCGCTCGATCGCTGCGGGTAACTTGTCATTCTCGCGACGCAGGTCGGCAGCCTGTGGCGGCAAACCGGCCATACAGGCGTACATACTGGTACCAATTGAATAGACGTCGGTCCACGGCCCCATGCCCCGCCCACGACGATACAGTTCCGGCGCTGCAAACCCCGGGGTGTACATTGGAAAAAGTTTCGGACCGCCAGCGTCCAGGGTTCGCCTGGCGGCGCCAAAATCGAGTAACAATGGGGTCCCGTCCAGGCGCAGGTAGATATTGGCTGGTTTTATGTCCAGGTGGAGAATCCGGTTGGCATGCACTTCGCGCAGCCCACTCATCACCTGGTTAAAAACGTGAATAATGTGCCGCTCGGCAAGCAAGCCATCAAACGTAGCCGGCATCTTAGGTGCGGCAGTTTTATCGTGTGTGCGGGCCACCTTACCGGCTGACTTACCGGCTGGACTACCGTCCGGCCCGGCCGCAGCCGCGTCATCTGATGTGGCCTCCTTGTCTTGCTGCCGGGACTGTGCCGTTTTTCGGTATCGCAGGATGATCTCCTGCAGGCTTCGACCCTTCTCAAAGGCCATCACCATGTACACCGTGCCGTTGGCTCTGAAAAAATTCAGCACCCGCACGACATTAGGATGGTAAATCTGAGCCAGCGCCCGGCCCTCTTCAAAGAAGCACTTCAGGCCATTTCGAAAAGTGCCCAGGTTTTTTTCGAGGACGGTTGGCTCCAGTTCGCCCTTTACCCGCTGCACCAGATTGCTCGGCAGATACTCTTTAATCGCAAAACGCTCACCAGCCTCATCTTCAGCCAGGTAAACGATTGAGAAACCGCCACTCGCAATTTTGCGCAAGATCTTGTATCCGTGGATAGTCAGACCATCTGGTAGCGGCGCGTTTTTTTGAGATCCCATCGGTTAATAATTGAACAAAATTTAAGACTCGGGCCAGGCCAGTGCGGTTTTGGGGGTTAGATTAAGAGCAACTGCGTAAAATCCTTACTTGTACCTGGCGACGTGAAAAAACAAATTGAATTCTCAATGACTTCAGGCATGTCGGGTAGCATCAGCATGGTCCGGGCCAAGCAAGAGTGATCTGCTGCCAGCGACCTGTCAGCTAATGTTACTTTCAATTAGGTACCCGACGGAGCCCATAATTGTCCAAGGACAAAAAATCAGGACGACCGGTGCAAAGCATGACCGGCTACGGCATAGCCAATAGCCCCGGAGAAATAGAACTGTCGGTTGAATTCCGAGGGGTCAACGGTCGATTTCTGGACCCAACGTTACGACTGCCCGACGAATTGCGCCCGTTTGAGCCCGCTCTGCGGGAGTTGCTAAGAGCCAACATCCAGCGAGGAAAGGTCGAGCTGCGGGTCAGTTGGCGGGCTGATGCGCTCAATGAAACCGTCGAACCCGACCCGCAGGTCCTTGCCCAGATACAAGCCCGCCTGTCCGCGCTGCGCCGGGCGATCACCGATTTGGAACAACCCAGGGCGTCCGAACTATTAAACACACCCGGGCTGTTTGGGCGTGCGCTGGACGTCCCAAGCCTGCAACCGCGAGTCATGGCGCTCGCTGGCAAGGCGATCACAGCTTTTATCGACGCCAGGGTTGAAGAAGGTAACCGCATCCGGCAAATGCTGGTTGATCGACTGACAGCCATTTCACAGATTGCCAAGGTGTTGCGCGAAAGAGTGCCCGAATTGACCGCCGTTTTTGAGCAACGACTGACCGACCGCCTTCAAGCGGTACTGTCGACAGCCCCAGGCGATATCCAGGTGCCACCGGAGGAAACGATGGCCCGGGTCCGGCAGGAAGTTGCCGCCTACGGACTGCGGGCCGACGTTGCTGAAGAGCTAGACCGATTGCAAAGCCATGTCACCCAGTGTCTGACCTTGCTGGATGGGCCCGGCCCGGTCGGCAAGCGGCTTGACTTCCTGATGCAGGAATTAAACCGCGAAGCTAATACACTAGGCTCCAAAGCCTCCGCGATTGACCTGACCCAGGCCGCTGTTGACCTCAAGGTCTTGATTGAGCAGATTCGCGAGCAGGTCCAAAACCTGGAGTAGTCGTTATGAACCCCGAATCGCCGTTTCGATCTGACGAGGCTTATGCCGGTAGCCTGTACGTGGTCGTTGCCCCCTCGGGGGCCGGTAAAACCTCCCTGGTCCGTGCCCTGCTTGGCCGACATCCCGGCCTGCAACTGTCGATATCCCACACGACCCGCCAGCCCCGGCCCGGCGAAACGGACGGTGTCGACTACTTTTTTGTCTCCCAGCAGGACTTCGAAACCCGGCGCGACGACGGCGAATTTATCGAATCAGCGCTGGTACACGGCAATTTATACGGCACCTCCGGTAACTGGATCAGCGACCGAATCGCCACAGGGGACGACATCCTGCTTGAAATCGACTGGCAAGGTGCCGTACAAGTCCAGGAGCGCTTCCCGGACGCAGTCGGGATATTTGTAGCCCCACCGTCGATTGATGAACTCCGGACCCGGCTCAAGCGGCGCGGGCAGGATGCCGAAGAAGTGATCGAACAGCGGGTTGTTGCCGCCGCACGCGAACTTCGTGAAGCAAAAAGATTCGAATATGTTATTATTAATCAAGACTTTGCAAGCGCGCTTGATGAGCTCGATTCAGTAGTCAAGGCCTCCCGGGCCCGCTATCGTCAGCAATGTGCGCGCCACAGCAAACTCTTCGACAGCATGGAAATGCTGCCTGGTTCTTCGTAAGTCACCTTCTTTATGCGTATTCCTATCTTTATGCGTATTGGTCAGGCGCCTTACTTTTGCGGCCGGGCGGCTCGCTCTGTCGTGTGTTCCGTCTTACCCCCCAATTCAACTCACTGAGCATCACACCATGGCCCGAATTACTGTCGAAGATTGCCTGCATCAAATTCCAAACCGCTTTGAGCTGACTCTGGCGGCTACCTACCGCGCCCGGATGCTCGCCCAGGGTCACACGGCAAAAGTAGAGTCAAAAGACAAGCCAACCGTCACAGCCCTGCGCGAAATCGCCGGCGGTCATGTTGGCAAAGAAATGTTGCGCCGCGTTCCGACTTGAACGCCAAAGACCACCAGGCGCTTGAGCCTGCCAGCAATACCGCTGGCAGCGACAGTGAATTGGCGGTCGACTCGCGCGTTAAGCGCGCACTGCCGGATGACCACCACCGGGTAGCCACTCTCAGTTCGCTGACCACTCTGGTCGACGCCTACCTGAACGAAAAAGACCAACAGCGTGTGCGCGAGGCGTTTCGTTTTGGCGACAACGCCCACCTCGGCCAGGTACGCTCCAGCGGTTCGCCGTATATTTCGCACCCTATTGCCGTTGCCGAAATCTGTGCGGGCTGGAAGCTTGACGCCGATTCAATTATGGCAGCGATCTTGCACGACACAGTCGAAGACACCGACGTCACCAAAGATAATATTCTTGAACAGTTCGGTGCGAACGTTGCAGACCTTGTTGACGGTCTGTCCAAACTGGACCGCATTCGCTTTGCAACCCGCGAACACCAACAGGCTGAAAGTTTTCGTAAAATGCTACTGGCCATGGCAACTGATGCGCGGGTCATACTGATCAAACTGGCCGACCGTTTGCACAATATGCGCACGATCGACGCGCTGAAGCCGGAAAAGCGCCGACGCGTGGCAACTGAAACCCTTGAAGTGTATGCACCGATAGCAAGCCGCCTGGGTTTGTACAAGGTATACCGCGAACTACTCGACCGATCGTTTAAAGCGGCGTATCCGCGGCGCTTTGATGTGTTGTCCCGCGCAGTTCAAACCGCACGCGGAAACCGGCGCGACTCTATCAATGAGGTCTTTCAGCGGGTCAGCGACGCATTGCCGGCAGCCGGGATAAAAGCCGAAGTTTTCGCCCGCGAAAAAGCAATTTACTCGATCTATCAGAAAATGCGCAACAAACGGTTGCCGTTTTCCAAGGTCTACGACGTGTACGGCGTACGCATTGTTGTTGATGAGCTGCTCGACTGCTATCGGGCCCTCGGCGCGCTGCACATGACGTACAAACCAATACCGGGCCGTTTCAAAGACTACATTGCCCTGGGCAAAGATAACGGCTACCAGTCGCTACACACCTCCTTACTTGGGCCGTCAAATATCCCGATTGAGTTTCAGATTCGAACCCACGAAATGCAGCGCATCGCGGAGTCCGGGGTAGCGGCACACTGGTTATACAAAACCGATGCCGAAGAATTCTCTGATCTCTCCAGGCTTGCCCACAATTGGCTTCAGACCCTGCTCGATATTCAGAGTACCACCGGAGACGGGATCGAATTCATGGATCACGTCAAGGTCGATTTATTCCCGGACGAAGTGTATGTCTTCACTCCGGTTGGTGATATTCGCGCCTTGCCTCGCAACGCAACAGTGCTCGACTACGCTTATTCGGTGCACACCGACATTGGCAACAAAGCAGTTGGCGGCCGCATTAATGGGTCCACTGCCCATCTGAACGATGAACTGACAAGCGGCGATGTGGTCGAAGTGATCACTGATGATCATGCCACTCCGCGTCCAGTATGGCTGAACTGGGTTCGATCAGGCCGGGCCCGCAGCGAAATCCGTCACTTCCTCAAGACCATGCGCTATGACGAGTCGGTGGAACTGGGCCGTCGGCTGATGGAAACCTCGCTATCAGCGCTAAATATCAACCCGGCCACAACCAGTATCGACGTGCTGGAAAAAACAGCTCGCGACAGCGGAGCCTCCAGCCTCGAAGAACTCTACGCGGACATTGGCATCGGCAAACGACTGGCCACCCTGGAAGCCCGCGCGGTGGCACTGTCAATTAGCGGAAAACACCTTGCCGCCAGTGCGATGCCCCGTTTGACACCGTTGTTTGTTACCGGTGATGAACGCAGCGCGATCACCTACTCAACTTGCTGCCATCCAATACCCGACGACAAAATTGTCGGCCACTTGCGCGGCGGACATGGCCTGGTGCTGCACCGTTCAGGTTGTAAAACGGCCAACAGACTGCGCGACCGTGATCCCGAACATTTTATTGACGTGCGCTGGGCCTCCGATAAGAAAAGTGATTTCCGTGCTTATGTAGACATGGAATCCACGCCGGGGCCGGGGACGCTCGGAATTGTTGCGGCGGAAATTTCAGCTGCCGGCGCAAATATTGTTGATGTCATCATTGATGAAGACGAAGTCAGCGGCAAGTTGCGTATCGGCGTGCATATCCGCGATCGCACCCATCTGGCACAACTGATGCGTTCACTGCGTAACCTGGACGTCATCCGGAGCGTCAGACGGGGTTAACCCACCCGACACTGATCAGGAGACGTACTTAACGTCCAGGATCTCCAGCACGTCTTCGCCGGCCGGGGTGCGCAAACTGACTTCGTCACCCACGCCAGCCTTGAGTAACGCCCGAGCCACCGGAGAAATCCAGCTGACGTGGCCAATTGCCGGGTCAACTTCGTCAACACCGACAATACGGACAGCTTCTTTTGTCTCACCGTTACGCAAGAAGGTAACGGTCGCCCCAAAAAACACCTTGTCTAATTGGATCTGGGTTGCCGGGTCAACCACTTCTGCGTTTTCGAGACGCTTGGTGAGAAACCGAATTCGCCGATCGATTTCACGCAACCGCTTCTTGCCGTAAATATAGTCACCATTCTCGGACCGGTCGCCATTGGACGCAGCCCAGGAAACAATACTGACGACCTCGGGGCGGTCTGTGTCGAGCAGATGATGCAACTCTTTGCGAATTCGCTGGTGCCCTTGTGGCGTTATATAGTTTTTGACCCCTTTGGGTAAAGCGCTGACCGCCGGACTGTCATCATCGTCGTCATCTGAGTCAGTATCTTCACGGACAAATGCTTTATTCATCGAAGTAAAGAGGCTGAAAGAGAAAAGCCGCTACGATTCATGTGCCAGCGATCGACATCTCAGAGATCAGTACCGAGCCGGTGGATTTGCCACCGCGCTGCAAAACATCGGCACCAATCGCCTCGATATTCGAAAACATATCGCGCATATTGGCAGCGATGGTAATTTCTTCAACCGGAAACTGGATTTCACCTTTTTCGACCCAGTAACCCGACGCGCCACGCGAGTAATCACCGGTAACGTAATTCACCCCCTGCCCCATCAATTCGGTAATAAACAAACCCGTACCGAGTTTCTTTAGCATCTCTTGCAGACTGTCCGACGGCGCGGTCCGGGCACTGTCGAGGGTCATAAAGTGCGATCCACCGGCGTTACCCGTGGTTTGCATTTTGAGCTTGCGCGCCGAATAAGTAGACAAGAAGTATCCCTTGAGTTCCCCTTGATCAACAACAAGGCGACGCTTGGTTCGAACCCCCTCCCCGTCAAACGGGGCACTGCCCAGATTGCGTTTGACGTGGGGGTCTTCAACGACGCTGACATGGCTTGGAAAGATTTTCTCGCCGAGGGAATCGAGCAGAAACGAACTCTTCCGATACAAGGCGCCACCGCTAACCGCCTGAGCCAGGTGCCCGAGAATGCCGCATGCGAGGGGTGCTTCAAACAGCACGCGGGCTTTTTGAGTTGGCAAACGGCGCGCACCCAGGCGAGCCAGGGCACGCCGGGCCGCATACTCACCAATCGCAACGGGGTCGGCTAACTCGTCAGGTACACAGTTAACTGAATACCAATAGTCACGCTGCATATCGTCCTTATGCTTGGCTATTGGTGTACACGAGATTGAATGGCGGCTGTACGGGTAACCATTGTTAAAGCCAAGGGAATTTGCCATGACAAACTGCCCCTGCCCGGTCGAAACCGAGGCGCCATCCGAATTGCCAATAGCGCGGTCGACCCCAAGGGCAGCCCCTTCAGCCTCTTTGGCAATCTGAATTGCCTGCTCTGCGGTTAAGTCCCACGGATGATATAAATCGAGAGCCGGAACGTTTCGCGCCAGCGTTTCACGGTCTGGCAGTCCGGCAGCCGGATCCCCTGCGGTGAACCGGGCGATCTCATAAGCCGCACTAACGGCTTCATGAATCGAGCGGACAGAAAAATCGGATGTACTGGCCGAGCCACTGCGCTTGCCGATATAGGCGCGCACCGACAATGATTTGTCTCGGGTCTGCTCGATAGTCTCAACATCGCGCTTACGAACAGTAACGTTCAGCCCGCTGTTTTCGGATATCTCGACGGCCATTGCCGACGCGCCAAGTGACGCACCATAGCGCAGGGCATCAGCCGCAAATTCTTTAAGGGTATTGGTGTCGAACTGGAACATAGGGTCTGGTCGATTGTTTGGCTATCATGATAACAGTGGCAACCACCGTCCTTCCGGTCGTGTGGCTTTTTGTCTGTCTGTCGAGATCTGCCCCTCATTATCAGCCTCACATTATCAGCCTTACATATCTGCCTCAAAACCAGGCCTTATGAACCGTAAACAACATCCCAGGCGACTCACCCCATCCGCAGTCCAATCCCCTGATCTGTCAGCGGACGCGTCCCGCCCAGGGGAAAAAGATTTTCCTGATGACTACGATCCAGCGCTTGACAGTGAGTCTGACGGCTTCGCCGAACGTCCGAACAAAACAGCGGGTAAACGTGAGACCGATATGCTGCGAGAGCTTGCTCGTCGCCTGGCCGCAATGCCGGACGGCAAACTGGCCACCCTTGCCCTGTCGGAGCGGGCTCGCGATGCGATTGCAGAGTACCAACGTATCCGCCCGTCAGCCCATGGCGGCAAAAAGCGCCAACTCCAACTGCTGATAAAAGTCATGCGTGATGAAGACACTGATCAGATCCTGGACCAGCTTGGCGACGATCAGCACAAGACAAGGGCCACATCTCTGGAGTATCAGGGTCTGATCGATACCCGCAGCAAAATTCTCGACAGTGACGACGCGATCGAAGCCTTTATTATTGAACACGGGCTGGACAACGAATTTCGAACCCTGGCCCGTATGGCCCGACGCGAGTTAGCCGCCGGTCGAAAGCACACGGCGCAGCGCGCTCTCATGCGGGCATTGCAAAAACTTTTCTCCCGTGAGGGCAGACAGTAAGCGTCTGGACAAACACTTAGTCATACCAGCGGAGTATCTATCAGTGGCAATTAGTATAAAAATTGGGTTGGTTTCGGTAAGCGACCGAGCCTCGTCAGGTCAATACGAAGACAAAGGCCTGCCCGGCCTGACTGACTGGCTGAATAAAGCATTGACAACCCCCTGGGAGGCTCAGACCCGCCTGATACCGGACGAACAACCGGAGATCGAACAAACCCTGATAGAGCTGGTTGATACTGTGGGCTGTCACCTGGTACTGACTACCGGCGGTACCGGACCGGCTTTACGCGATGTCACCCCCCAGGCAACCCTGGCCGTCGCCGACCGCGATATGCCCGGGTTTGGTGAGCAGATGCGTCAAATCAGCCTGCAATTTGTCCCTACGGCAATATTGTCACGCCAGGTTGCCGTAATTCGCGGGCAAGCGCTGATTATTAATCTGCCAGGTCAACCACGCGCCATCCAGGAAACCCTCGAAGGCCTGAAAGACGACACCGGCAAGGCAAGGGTACACGGCATATTTGCTGCTGTACCCTATTGCCTCGACTTGATCGGTGCCCCATTTATCGAAACCGACCCGCAGGTATGCAAAGCCTTTCGCCCCAAGAAAAAATGAGTCTGCTGTGAACGCCTACCAACCGATTGAAGCTATTACGCTGGACCTTGACGACACTTTATGGCCGGTTCTTCCAACCCTGATCGCCGCAGAAAAAACCCTGCGAGAATGGTTACACAGCAACACACCGGCAACCGCAAGCTTGCTAGCGGAACAAGCCACTGAAATTCGCCGCGCCCTGGTTGAGGGCCAGCCCGAGAATGCGCACAACATGAGCTGGATACGGGCTGAGTTGCTGCGTGAAGCCATGCGGCAGGCCGGCGACGACCCAGCTCTGGCGACTGAAGCATTCGAGTTGTTCCTGGCTGCTCGCCAGCAAGTCGTCTTTTACGACGAAGTTCTCGATGTACTGTCTGGCTGGGCAGACAAATACCCTTTAGTTGCCGTAAGCAATGGTAATGCCGACATTCACCGGGTCGGCCTGGGTAAGTTGTTTCGCGGTGCGATCAGCGCTCACGAGCAAGGATGCGCCAAACCAGATCGGCGCATGTTTGAAGCGGCGTGCGCGTTGTCCGGAGTACCTCCCGAACGCACCTTGCATATCGGGGATGACTGGACGCTTGACATCCAGGCAGCACGTGCCGTGTCCATGCAAACTGCGTGGATAAAACGGCCAGATCTTAAGCACGATAAAGCCCCGTCGGAATCGCACGGAGAACCGTTTTTTAAGGATATCTCTGCCCTGGATAAAGTGTTGCACGCCAGATGAATCGCGCCGGCTAAGCAATTCGCCGGCTAAGCAATTTTCTCTTCGAGAAACTCAATTATCATGCTGGCCGCATCAATACCCAGTGTTTTCTCGATATCCTCAAGGCCTGGCGATGACGTGACCTCCAGGACAAGCGGCCCACCTTCACAACGAACCAGATCAACCCCGCACAAATTGAGGCCGACAGTTTTCGCCGCCTGGATGGCCGCCGACGATTCTGCTTCAGTGATATCAATAGCCGCGGGCTCTCGGTGACTGGCAATTTCAGCGCCTGATTCTTCCGCGATTGAGCGTGTTGTCGCGGCGACTACTTTATTTCCGAGCACCAGCGCCCGGATACCAACGGCGTTAGTATCACGAACCACTTGCTGCACCAAAATATTCACCTTGGCCCGCCGAAAAGCTTCGATGACTGATTGGGCAGAGCGGTCAGTATCAGCATGTACTACCCGAACCCCTTGCGTGTCTTCGAGCAGCTTAATCAGTAATGGGGCACCGCCTGCGGCTTCGACAACCTGCCGACTGACCCGCGCGTCATGGGCAAACATCGTGACCGGTACTTTGAGGCCATCGCGAGACATCAGCTGCAACGACCGAAACTGATCCCGTGAGCGGCCAATACCTTCTGACTCATTGAGCGGATACACGCCACGCATTTCAAATTGCCGCAATACGGTCAGTCCGTAAAACGTAATTGATATTCCAATGCGGGGGATCACGGCATCGTAGCCCACCAGTTGCTTGCCGTTAAAGAAAACCTGTGGATCGCCGGAGGCAACACTCATATAACAACTGAGGGTTGGCACAATATCGAAAGCGTGACCGCGGGCAATGGCAACACCTTTGAGACGCTGATGAGAGTACAAGTCGGGGTTTTGCGCCAAGGCTAAAATTTTCATTCCGTTTGTCTCGTAAAATCGTCAGGCGTTGAGTTCAAAGAGGCGACCACCTTTTACCGTAGCAACCGCAATGAGCATCTGCCTGCCAATCCGCACTTGCTTAAGCCGTGGACTATCGGTTAATTCGAATTGCCCTTCGCGCGCCTCAAGCACCGTGACATCGGCAATTGCCCCCGCTGCCAGGGACCCCAGACCATCAGGCAATCGAAGCATTTTTGCCGGCGCGGCAGTCACTTTACCGATAACTTGCTCGATTGAAAGCCCAAGCAATAAAAACTTAGACATCACTGAACCAAGATTACCAACAACACCGCCGGGCCCAAAATATCGGGTAAACATATCGGTCGATAATACGTCCGGATACCAACCCTGATCGGCGGCAGCCTCGGCGACCGCCCAGTCAAACGACGATCCGTGACCAAGATCTACCATAATGCCGCGCTGAGAAAGTTCTCGCACGTGGGGCAATAACCGATGTTTGTCGTCAAGACAACACGGACCGTAATACGCCGGACTGAACGGGTGCGTCATGCAGTCACCGGGCCGCAACAAGTCGAGTAATTCGGTCAGATTGGTCCAGTGCATCATGATGGGTAATTCAAGCTCGGTGGCAACGTCAATAGCCTTTTTCATGACTTCAACATCGTGCTGCAAGGTATCCGGCTCACCTTTAATTCGCGCTTTGATGCCAACGATCAGATCGCGGTTTTCACGGACAACACGCAGGGCGCTACGCGAATTGAGCATTTTGGGGTCAAGGTACAACTCATTGGTAACCACCAGGCCAATCGAGGAAATATTCAGGAAAGCAAGAATCCGCGTCTGCGCACGACTGATGATGTGTTTTCGAAAGCCGGCAAAAGTCCGGGCACCGGCTGAACCTGCATCAATCAGGGTTGTAACCCCTGTTGGTAGCCCGGTAATATCCGGATCGATTGAGACTGGCATCATCGCATCCATCACGTGGGTATGGGCATCAATGAGGCCAGCACAAACCATTTTGCCGCTTGCGTCCCATTCTTTCGCCGCTCGCGTTGCTCTTAGGTTTGGCGAAACCGCTACGATGCGGCCATGCCGAATAGCCACATCGGCGACCCCGTTGTAGCCACTGGCCGGATCAACGACATGTCCGCCGGCAAGCAACAAGTCGTAAGGTATTTCAGGCATTACTTTGCTCACGTTGCGCTTTTTCAATTGTCGTCTGGACAGCGAGCAGCTCAATTATTTTTCCTGCCACATCGATGCCCGTTGCCTTCTCGATGCCTTCAATCCCAGGGGTCGCGTTCACTTCAAGTACCACCGGGCCGCGATTTGACCGCAGCATATCAACCCCGCCAACCCGCAGGCCAATCGTCCGGGCCGCCCGGATTGCTGCTGCGGTTTCTTCAGCACTCAGATCAACGCTTTCAGCGCTGCCACCTCGATGCAGGTTGGAACGAAATTCGCCTTTCAAGCCAGTACGCTTCATCGCGGCGACAACTTCATCACCAACAACAAGGGCACGGATATCAGTACCCGCTGACTCGGCGACAAACTGTTGGACCAAAATATTCACATTGGCTCCCCGGAATGCCCGGATAATTGAAATCGCTGTGGCGTTGGTTTCTGCAAGAATGACGCCCATACCAAGCGAGCCTTCGAGCAACTTGATGATGACCGGCGCCCCGCCAACAGTATCCAGCACCGCCTGCGCCTGATTTGGGTCTTGGGCAAACGTTGTCAGCGGCATATCAACTCCCTCGCGGGCGAGCTTTTGCATCGAATGCAGCTTGTCCCCGGCGGCTGCGATTCCGCCGGAACGGTTCAGAACCGTCACGCCTTCAGCCTGAAACTGTCGCACAACGGCCAATCCGTAGGTGAGCGCGGAGGCACCAATCCGCGGAATGACAGCGTCATAGTGGCTCGGGGGTTGGCCCAGGGCATGAACATCGGCACGACCATCACGCAGGCTCAGATAACACCCAAGCGTATCGATCATGTCAAATTCATGGCCGCGTTCAATTGCTGCCTGTTTCAGACGCTGGTGCGAATACAAACGGTGGACGCGGGCCAGCAGCGCAAACTTCATCGAAAAACGGCTCCAGGCGGACTCCGGCAGACCCGCACGGAAAACAAGCGCAACACACCCATCGCATGCAACACCGACACCTCAGCCACCCCCGCCGTGTAGCCACGACTGGTGCGAATCGACCAGGGCACAGGCCTTTCGCAACGCAGTCCGGCCGATCAACATCGGGTAGCGCATGATGCGTCGTTCGATCAAAGTCACCTCGGGGTTCAGGACAATATCGTTACCAATGCGCAATTGCGTACGAATCACCATCCGCATGCTATGTATACCGCCGGAATTACGCACCTGACGTACGTCGTGTAATACAGCGGTCACCTGACGAAAATTGTCGACAACCATATGATCGGGGTAAACGCGAAACTGAACCCCGCGCTGGCCATCTTTTAAGGTTACCTCGACAATATCGGTCGCATGTAAGGCTGAAGTTTGGGCGCCAGTGTCTATTTTTGCCATGATCGGCCCAAGAGGCAATTCTGGTAGGGTGACCCATTCACGCCAGCCAACCGTAGTTTTGCCCGCAGTTACCTCACTCATTACCCGTCCGGACCCCCTGACCGGTGTGCCTCATGTTGTGTCTGCAAAGGATACCTGCAAAAAGCAGCAGTCCCAACCGTCTGCCGCCAGCCTTGTGGCCGCAAACGCCGGGGCCGCCGGTTACCCGGATCTTCCTGGGGACCGGGGCCCGGACTTTTTCCGGCGACGCTGCCCACCCCCCAGTGGCTGCGTGCTCCAGTTGGCGTCAAGAATCCGGTCGGGTGTTTTGCCCCGCAACCGCCCAAGAACCGGACAAGAAACACAATGAATCCGGATGCCGCGGCCCAGGGTGATGAATCCGCAAATCGGATCCCCTGGCTGTGGTTTACAACAGCCCGCAAGCGAGGTCAGCAATGAGCCAACCCCGTCGACGACTATGGCCGCCACACCCTGCACAATGGCGGGCTTTGTGCGCCTCGGGGTATTCACTGAAGCCCGAGGGGTTAACGACAACCCGCGGGCGGGCCCGTAAGTCGCCGATTCACGGCCGGCCGCCTGCTCAATGGCGCGAGGGCCAATTTCGCCACGATTGACGGCCGAATACAATTGCGCCGTATCGTCAAAACCAAGTCGCTCGGCCAGCGTGTCCAGAGACAGTTTGGTTTGTCCTTCGCGCTGCAAGACACGCTCCACCGTGGTGCGCCCAGCGGCGCGCTCACGTTTAGTTTCCAGCGCCGCAAACCATTGTCGGACTTTCGAGCGCGCGCGCCGACTGGCGAGAAATCCAAGTTCGGGGTTCAGCCAGTCGCGCGACGGACCAACCCGCGACCCGCTAGCGGCATCGTCCGCACGCACCGTTATGATGTCTACGGTTTGCCCTGTCTGCAGCGGCGTCGTTAACGGCACGAGACGGCCGTTAACCCGTGCTCCGCGGCAGCGATGACCAAGATCCGAATGCAGATGATAAGCAAAATCAACAGGCGTCGAACCCAGGGGCAACGCCATCACCCTCGCCTGCGGCGTCAGTACGTATACGTGGTCGTCACGCATCTGAGCCTGGTTCTCGCCACCGCCAAGCGCCGCACCAACCTCTTGTTGCCAATCAAGCAGCTGGCGCAGCCAGGCCACCCGGGACTCGAAGTTTCCGGCTTTTCCTGCATGTTCTGCGCCCTCTTTATATTGCCAGTGGGCGGCCGCACCGTATTCGGCTGCCTCATGCATCGCAGTGGTTCGCACCTGCACCTCGATAGCGCGACCTTCTTCGGTGCGCACAACTGAATGCAGCGACTGATAGCCATTGGGCTTGGGTCGGGTGATGTAGTCGTCGTATTCGCCCGGGACTGGTTTCCAAACCTGGTGAATAGCATCCAGGGCTTCATAACAAGTCTGGACCGAATCGACAACTACCCGCAGCGCCAGTAAGTCGTGCACTTGTTCAAACGCAAGCTGCTTGCTTTTCATCTTGCGCCAAAGACTCAATATATGCTTTGGGCGACCACTGACCCGGGCATCAATACCGGCGGCCGACAGCGCGCGGCTCAGTTGCCTGGATGCCTGTTGCACCAGTTCGTCACGTTCGTGGCGCTTGAGCGCCAGGCGGCTTGCGAGATCATAGTAAGTGGTCGGTTCAAGGAATCGAAAGGCCAGATCTTCGAGCTCCCATTTCAACTGCCATAGTCCAAGTCGGTTAGCCAGCGGTGCGAGTACCTCAATCGTTTCATGACACAAAGCCGGCGTCGGTTTTTCTCGAGTCGCTGCATAAGTCCGCAAGTTCTGAAGGCGGGACGCCAGACGCAACAAAACCACCCGTAAATCAACAGACATGGCGAGCAACATGCGTCTCAGTGTTTCGATACGGGAGGCTGCACCGCGGTCTTTGCCGTCCCCCTGGTGCAGGTGAATTTCTCGTAAGGCCCGCAACTGACGCATTGATCCGCATAGCTGGGCCACGTCTGCGCCAAATCGTTCAGTCACCACCTCCAGAGTGACGGCAGAGTCAAACGGGTACAGCCAGGCAGCCGCCTGGGTCGCCGGGTCGGCGCCAATTTCACGCAGAATCTGGGCAACTCCACCAGCATGGGCGAGCATCGGCTCAGCCGGATTAATTCCGGCCGAATCGGACCGCAACCAACTCCGGGCCTCATTGGGCAGACTGGCCGGCTGCCCGCTGGCGGGTTGGTTGAGAACGACAGGCTCTGAATTCATGTTGACATGGTGACGCTTAATAACCATATATGCTGACCATACGCGCGAATTTGCGCCGCATCCAATTTGCGCCGCATCAGTAGCGGTTGTTACCCGGCTAAGCCGGAATTACCGCTGTTTACCGAGGAGCCACCTACTTTTAACCAAACAACTCGATAATTAGGCTCTTTTGATCGAATGTGTTATTGACGCAGGTGATGTGGTTGATGCGGGCTCATCGGCGGCACCGATTCGTGTTGTCACCGTGAATAAAGTACGATTGTGGTCAGTGATCGTGCCGTAGCTAAGTCATCAATCCAGAATGGCGGGCGGCCCGCAAATAATAATGAATTCTGAACTTCTCGGCTTTATCAGTTTTGCGATTGCCGCGTTAACCTTTGGTGCGCTGGCACTGCTTCTTATCGCCCGTCAACAGACCGGTATGACCAGCCGGTTATTCCTTCTTGCGGTGATCGTGCAAGCCGTATGGGCGGCAGTGATGGGCCTGGGTCTGACCGTTGTTCATGTGCCGGAATTTATCGGCACCAGCGCAGAAGCTTTACGAACGTTTGCATGGACGGCTTTCCTGTTGTCCCTGCCCTTCCAGGACGACTCGGCCCAGGGTGAGTTTCTAAACGTACGGCGGCTGCGCAGCGCTGCGTTAATCATGGCGATGATCTGCGGTCTCTCGGGCCTGGTTCTCGACCTGGCTGACGCAGACCTGCGCCTGGTGTTCACTGCCCGGATTGCCGCCGCAATGTTCGGCCTGGTGGTGCTTGAACAAGTCTATCGAAACGCATCCCCAGGCAAACGCTGGTCAATTCGCTTTTTGGCGGTTGCCCTGCTGGCAATGCTTGGCTTTGACTTATTGCTGTTCAGCGATGCCTTGCTTTATTCGAAACTCAATACCCATTGGTTTACGGCCCGGGGTTTTGCAAACGCTTTATTAGCCCCATTATTCGGCCTCGCGGCGATACGCAATCGCGAGTGGAAGTTGGATATTTCGGTCTCACGCCGGGTCGTCTTTCACTCGACTGCATTACTCGGATCAATCGCCTACATCGTCATGGTTGGTCTGGGCGGTTACTACGTGCGCGAGGTTGGCGGTGAATGGGGTGCTGTTGCGCAGGCACTGATTATTTTTGTGGCTGCCACCGCCCTGTTGATCCTGTTATTTTCGTCTGGCATGCGGGCCAGCTTGCGGGTATTGATATCAAAACACTTTTTTGACTACCGTTACGACTACCGCGAAGAGTGGCTCAAACTCACCCAGTTGCTGTCGCAACCTGGAAACACCCGGCGCCAGCTGAGCGGCGACGAAAATCTGCCAGAGCGAGCACTGCAGGGAATGGCGGCTTTGGTTGACAGCGCCGGGGCAGGCTTGTGGCTGCACGAACCCGGTGGACTCTACGGCTTTCAGGCGGCGCTGGACTACAACGGCCCAACCAGCGAAATCGCGGGCGACCACTCAATTGCCAATTACCTGAAAAACCGGCAGTGGGTCATCGACCTGAACGAGTTTCATCAAGATCCAGAGCGCTATCCCGGTCTGCAGATTCCGGCTGAATTCCTGAATAAGTCGCTCTGGTTAGTTGTTCCGCTGCTGCTGCGCGATGAATTAATTGGCATTGTTGTGTTGAAAAATTCGGTCGCCCCGATTCCGGTGAACTGGGAGGTTCGCGACCTGCTAAAAACCGCCGGCCGACAGATCGCAAGCCATCTGGGCGTTCAGCAGGCAACTAAACAATTACTCCAGTCGCAGCAGTTTGATTCCTTCAACCGGCTGTCCGCATTTGTTGTCCACGATCTGAAAAACCTGGTCTCGCAACTCAGTTTGCTGTCGGAGAACGCCAAAAAACATCGAAATAATCCACAATTTCAGACCGATATGGTCGAAACCGTGAACAACGTCCTTCAGAGAATGCAGGGGCTGCTGCTTCAATTACGAGCAGGCACAAAGCCAATCGAAAGTCCGATCCCTATCCCGGTCACATCGGTGCTGGAAAAAGCGACACATCAGAAGCGGATGTCTCGCCCCAGCCCGTCCCTGGAAATCGATCAGTCGCTTCGGTCGGCCAGTGTAAGAGCCCATGCCGAGCGATTGGAGCGCGTCATTGGGCATTTGATACAAAACGCCGTCGAGGCCTGTTCGGCTCGCGGTCAAGTAAAAGTCCTGGCGCACGCAGAGGCGGGAATGGCCATTGTTGAGGTTATCGACAACGGAAAAGGCATGAGCGAACAATTCATTCGCAACCGTCTGTTCCGACCATTCACGAGCTCCAAGCCCAACGGTATGGGAATCGGCACATTCGAAAGCCGAGAATATATCCGTGAGATCGGCGGTCGTCTGGATGTAAAAAGCCACCCTGGCAAAGGCACGACATTTCGTATCGCCTTGCCGCTTGCAGAAAACCGCGAGGGTGTGGCTCCGGACATGGAGTAGTTGAGATGGCTGATTCGCGACCAGTACTACTGGTAGTTGAAGACGATTTGGGCTTACAGAAGCAAATGCGGTGGTCGCTTGACCGCTTTAACGTGGTCTTTGCCCAGGACCGCGATTCGGCAATCGCCCTGCTGCGACGGCACGAACCCACCGTGGTGACTCTTGATCTCGGGCTACCACCTGAGACCGGCTCTACCGAGGAAGGCTTTAAAACCCTCGACGAGATTCTCACCCTTTCCCCGGCGACCAAGGTTATTGCCGTTACCGGGCAAAATGATCGAGCGAATGCATTGCGTGCCATTGGCGCCGGCGCCTACGACTTTTTCTCAAAGCCGTTTGATGCTGACACCTTGGGGCTGGTGATCGATCGCGCGTTTAACGTTGCCGATCTCGAGCGTGAGAACCTGCGACGTTCACACTCGGTGTTTGAGATGCCTCTGAAAGACTTAATCACACGCGATCCGAACATGGTAAAAGTGTGCCGCCAAATCGAAAAACTGTCTCCAACTGACGCCTCCGTCCTCCTGGCGGGCGAAAGTGGCACCGGGAAAGAGGTCCTTGCCCGCGGCCTGCACGACTTGTCCAACCGACGTTCCAACCGTTTTGTTGCCATAAACTGCGCGGCCATTCCCGAGAATCTGCTCGAATCTGAGCTTTTTGGGTACGAAAAAGGCGCATTTACCGGTGCAGTCAAACAAACCCAGGGAAAAATCGAAGTTGCCGATGGCGGCACCTTGTTCCTGGACGAAATTGGCGACCTACCCATGTCTTTGCAGGCCAAGCTGTTACGCTTTTTGCAGAGCCGGGTTATCGAGCGCATCGGCGGTCGTAACGAAATTGCTGTGAACGTTCGCGTGGTTTGCGCAACCCACCGCAATCTGCGGGAGCTGATCGAAAAAGGCTTCTTTCGGGAAGATTTGTACTACCGCCTCACGGAGATGGTCATTAACATCCCCCCGCTACGCGATCGCACCGGAGACGCATCACTACTGGCGCACGCATTTGTTAAGAAGTTTGCGCGTGAGCAAAAGCGTGACCGCCTGACATTGCGGGACGATGCGCTACAGGCCATCGCCAGCCATAACTGGCCAGGTAACGTCCGGGAACTCGAAAACTGCATCAAACGGGCGGTGATCATGGCTGAAACCAATACAGTTGGTGCCGCCGATCTGGGCCTGCAGCAAGCCGAAGAAAAACCGCCGCTTAACTTGCGCCGCATTCGCGATGATGCAGAGCGCAGTGCAGTACTCAGGGCAATGGCTCAATCCGGTGGTAACATTGCCCGGGCTTCGGAATTACTGGGAATAAGCCGGCCAACAATGTACGACTTGCTCAATCGCTTCGGGTTGCGCGAAAAGCAGGCCAGCTAAAGACCAGCAGCTCCGGTGTCTGCCGCCAGGGAACTAACCGGAAAACGGTCGGTTCCCTGATGGTCAATTGCTGAGTCAATTGCTGAGTCAATTGCCGAGTCAATTGCCGATAATGAATAAAAATCTGCGTGGCAGCACGGCACGCGGCAATTTCCCGGACCTGATGCCAAATTCCTTTGCTCGCGTTAACGTGCGCCGATTCCGTCCTTCAGTAATACTGGCGGCATTGTCGAAAATTTGTCGCCTTCTGCCATGTCGCCCTCTGCCAGAATCTGAAACTCGGCGCATACTGTGTATGCCAAATGATTTACGGTCGGCCATGTTGGCAAGCGTGCTGCTGCTTAGTCCGGCAGGCTTGCTGGCACAGCAAGCGACCGAGAAACTGAGTACGGCCCAGCTCGAACGTTTCATTGTCCCCGGTCAGCCCTTACACACTCGCTTGAACAATCCGGCGGCGATGGCTCAGGCGAAAGCGTATTATTGCCGCCGTGCAGCTTCCGGCTCGACCAATGCAATGACCAGACTTGGCTGGCTCTTGTTGGAGCAAGACCCGGCAAAGTCAGAAAATATTGACGTCGCGGGCAGTTTATTCCGTCGGGCGGCAGCCCATGGCGACCCGGTAGCCCAAGATCTGGCCAGTATTTTTCAAAACACGGCAGATCGGTTGCCGCCATGCCTGCGGCCTTTCAAACCCCTGACCATTGTCAGTGAGGCGAACAACAAAGAGAACCGGGAAGCAGCCGCTGCGGCCATAAAAACAGCTGCGGCCGCCAGGCTACAACAACGCGCCAGAGTCAGCCGGGTGGTTGCCAAGATGGCCAGGCGCTACCGGCTTGATCCGCGGCTGGTGCTCGCTATTGTGCAATTGGAATCCAGTTTCCGCCCCGGAGTGGTTTCTACTCAACAGGCTCGCGGCCTGATGCAACTTACCCCGGACACTGCTCGGCGCTTCGGTGTAAAAGACGCAGCCAACTGGATCGAAAACCTGCGCGGGGGTATGGCCTACCTCAGATGGCTGCTGGCTTATTTTGAAGGTGACGTGATTTTGGCGGCTGCCGCATATAATTCAGGCGAAGGCAATGTCAATAAATACGGCGGCGTTCCGCCATTCAAAGAGACCATGGACTATATTGCCAAGCTTCGGGCGATCTACCATCGCGATACCCATCCGTTTGACGCGCGCATCCAATCCCCATCCCCTGCCCTCGCCAGGCTAAGGGAGCAGGAAGCAGAAAAACTTGCAATTGTCAGTTCGCAGTAAATGCACTACAAACAATGCGGGGCACAGCCCAACAAAAAAAACGCAGCCGGGTTGGCTGCGTTTTTTTTACCTGTCAACAGCGCTCAGGCAGACCGCGCCTTGACTTTTTTCGTCGCAGACTTGGTCGACCTTGCCGCACTGGCCGCTTTACTGCTACTTAGCTTTTTTTTTGCCGGTCCCGGCTGCGGAATACTTGTTGTCCGCCCAATACCAAAGTAATCGAAGCCACGGCGGGTCATAACCTTCGGATCGTACAGATTGCGACCATCAAAGATAACGGGTGCTTTCATACGACGCTGCAACTCGTCGAAATCCGGTGCACGAAATGCCTTCCACTCGGTGGCAATCAGCAAAGCGTCAGCGCCATCGACGGCATCCATCGGGCTGAATGTAAGCAATAGGCCATCGCGCCCGCCGTAAATTCGCTGGCACTCTTCCATGGCAACCGGATCGTAAGCCTGAACCTTGGCACCCGCCTCGAGCAGGGCTTCGATAATGACACGGGCCGGTGCCTCACGCATATCGTCGGTATTGGGTTTGAACGCCAGGCCCCAGAGTGCAAAACGCTTTCCGGCAAGCTCATTGCCATAGTAGTTTCGCAGCTTTTGAATCAAGACGGTCTTCTGGGTGTCATTGACATCTTGCACGGCCTGCAAAACGCGCAACGGATGGCCGTGTTCCTGCGATGTCTTCATCAATGCAGAGACATCTTTCGGGAAGCAGGAACCACCGTAGCCGGTGCCGGCATAAAGGAAAGAATATCCAATACGGCTGTCCGAGCCGATACCTTTGCGAACGTCTTCAATATCAGCGCCGACTTTGTCCGCCAGGTTGGCCAGATCGTTCATGAATGAGATCCGGGTGGCCAGCATCGCGTTGGCCGCGTACTTGGTCATTTCAGCTGACCGCAACGACATCGTTATCAGGCGGTCGTGATGCCGTTGAAACGGATCGTACAACTCGCGCATCAACTCTTCGGCCTGCGGATCTTCAACACCAAGGACAATTCGGTCCGGTCGCATAAAGTCGGCAACCGCTGCACCTTCTTTGAGAAACTCCGGGTTCGACACTACGGCGTATTCCAACTTGGATTTACGCTTGGTCAGTGTCTGACGCATCCGCTCTGACACCTTGTCAGCGGTGCCAACCGGCACGGTCGATTTGTCGACCACCACCCGGTAACCATCCATATACCTGGCAATGCCTTCTGCGGCTGCCAGCACGTATTGCAGATCAGCGGAGCCGTCTTCGTCAGGTGGGGTGCCAACCGCAATCATCTGCACAACCCCAAACAACGCACCTTCTTTGGGGCTTGCAGAAAACTGCAGGCGTTTTGCCTCGACGTTGTTCTTCACGACAACATCCAGGCCCGGTTCGTAGATCGGAATTTCACCGTTTCGCAGGCGGGCAACCTTGGACTCATCGATGTCAACACACATCACATCATGTCCGACATCCGCCAGACAGGCCCCGGTAACCAGGCCTACATATCCAGTGCCAATAACAGTAACTTTCATTCAGCTTTCCAAGCAAATTTAAGGTAACCGGCCATCGCCAGCAATGAAAAACAATTTAACGCACGGAGCGTTCTCAGACTATAAGACTGTGCATCAGAAACGCCGGCGCGGGTATAGATAGTTCGACCGAACAGCACGCTGAAACGGCCATTCAGGCTTTTGGTTTCTCAACCCGGCCGTAACGATCGTCAAAACGCACGATATCGTCTTCGCCGACATAGTCGCCACACTGGACTTCGATCAAGACCAAATCGACCTTACCGGGGTTTTCCAGGCGATGGCGAGATCCGATAGGAATATAGGTTGATTGATTTGCATAAACCATAAGTGTGTTGTCGTCACAGGTCACCTTGGCAGTGCCTCCGATGACGATCCAGTGTTCTGCGCGATGATGATGCATCTGCAGCGATAACGTCTGCTCGGGCTTGACAACAATCTCTTTCATCTTAAAGCGCGGCCCCTCATGCAACACGGTGTACGTCCCCCAGGGTCGGGCAACCGTGCGATGCAGACTGGCGGCTTCGTGACCGGCGGCCTTAAGCTTGGCAACAACTTGTTTGACTTCCTGGCTGGCATCTCGATGGGCAACCAGAACAGCATCCGGGGTATCAATCACGATCAGATTATCGACCCCAACGGCGGCAATCAGGCGTGAGTCGCTCTGTACATGGGTATTGCTCGAGCCTACCAGCATGCTCTGACCGACCGAGGTGTTGCCATTGTCATCTGCCGGCAACTGCTCGGAAACCGCTTTCCATGAGCCAATGTCACTCCAGTGAAAGTCAGCCCGCAGCAAGGCAATGTTTTTCGACTTTTCCATCACCGCGTAGTCAATTGAAATATCGGGCTGGCTGGCAAACAAGTCGGGGTCAAAACGCACTTCGTCAGGTTGCTCTGCAGATGTACGCCGGCCTTCGTCCCAGACTTTCTGGGCAGCAGCCAGCGAGGCCGGCGCATGTTTACCAAGAGCATCAAGGAATACGGACGCCTTGAAACAGAACATGCCGCTATTCCAGACAAAATTGCCGGCGCTCAGAAATTCAACTGCGGTGTTCGCATCAGGCTTTTCAACAAAACGCAGTACCGATTCCCCGCCGTCTTTAGCATCACCACCGAGCTCGATGTAACCGAAACCAGTTTCCGGTGCCGTCGGTTGAATGCCAAACAACACCATGTTGTTACCCTGGGCAATTTGTTCCGCTTTTCGCGCAGCGGCCTGAAAAGCTTTTTCATCCGGAATCAAATGATCAGCCGGCAAAATCAGCAGTACCGGGTCACCACCCTGGGCTTTAGCCGCAAGAGCGGCAATTGCGACAGCTGGTGCCGTATTACGACCCACCGGTTCAAGAATCTGAAAAATCCTGGACGCTGTCGAATCGTTAACTTCATTACACTCTTCACGGGTCTTAAAGCCGTAGGTTTCGTTGGTAACTATAAAGACCTTGTCATCAGCCAGTGGCGAGCATCGGCTGAACACCCGCTGCAGCAAACTGGGGCCATTACCCAGACGTATGAATGGCTTCGGAAAAGCTTCGCGGGAAACCGGCCATAGCCTGGTGCCAGAACCGCCGGAAAGAATGACTGGAATCATGTAACAAATACCTATTATCTGAATCGAAGAAAGTCGCTAAGAAAGATGAATTGTCCGCTTGTCCGTCAAACTTGGCCATCAGGGCGACACGATGTGGTTATCGACCCAAAACCACTGGCGCAGCCAGACCTGGTTATCTACATTTACTCAACGGCACACCGAAGTTTCCATCGGTTGGCCCCCGGAGTGTAGTTTTACCTGACCAGCGGTACAACTCTCAGGAAGGGTTACATTCGCTCCGCTTCAAGCCAGTAAAATGGCTCCGATCACTCAAAACAGAACAGTTGAAACTGATGCAGCTTAAAAAAGCAGTCTTTCCGGTGGCCGGACTCGGTACACGATTTTTGCCGGCAACAAAGTCGATTCCAAAAGAAATGTTGCCAATTGTTGACCGGCCAATTATTCAGTATGCCGTTGACGAAGCGGTAGAAGCCGGCTGCGACACCCTGATTTTTGTAACCGGCCGGGCAAAACGCGCAATTGAAGACTATTTTGACAGCTCACCCGAGCTTGAAGCAGAGCTTGAGAAAAAGGGCAAACTCGAAGCACTTGAGGCGGTTCGAAACATTGTTCCAGCCCATGTCCGTGTTGTCTTTGTGCGCCAGTCCCGCCCACTCGGTCTTGGTCATGCGGTTTTATGTGCAGCACCAATTATTGATAAGAACGAACACTTCGCGGTGCTGCTGCCCGATGATTTGATCGACGGCCACAACGGCGGTGTGTTGAAACAGATGATGCCGTTTGCGTCAGAAACCGGCGGCTCGGTTGTTGCTGTCGAGCAGGTACTACCCGCTAACGTTTCCAAATATGGCATTGTTGATCCGTCCAGTCAGGATGGTCCGCGAATCACGCTGAAAGGCATCGTCGAAAAACCCGATCCAGACAAAGCACCGTCAACCAGTGCGGTTGTTGGTCGCTACATTTTGCACGGCAGCGTCATGCAGACCCTCGAAACAACCAAACCAGGTACTGGCGGCGAAATTCAACTGACCGATGCCCTGGCTTCGCAAATTGGATCACGCGGACTTTTTGCTTACCAGTTCGAAGGTGACCGCTTTGACTGTGGCTCGACACAGGGTTTCCTGGATGCCAATAATCATTTCGCTAAGCGTTGACCGTTTAAGCTTAAAAATTTTTGCTAAAAAAGGCAGAGCTCAATAGAGCCCTGCCTTTTTTCGCCCTGCCTTTTTTCGTTTTCGAACAAGGATATTGAGGCCAGTAAACAGTAAATCATTTCGACACAAGGTTGGGCATTTCTTAAGATCACAATAAGTGGTTTTAACATCGGTTAACGCTGACTAAACTAAGATAGTCCGGGTTCTAAGATAGACCGGGTCGACTGAATCCGACTGCGCAAAATATTTTTGTCACCATGCCTTTGTATTTGACCAGCCGATCTGCCGACGGCACATTGGTTCGAATTCCACTCGACCAAAATCTGCCTACCGCTGTCCCGGCGGAACCGGGTGCTGTGTACGATTTGGTTACAGACAGCAATGGTCGGATCAATATTGACGGCACCACGGTTACCCGCACCGGACAAGACCTGATGGTTAATAATTTGCCAGGCAGTGGCCTGGTAATCATTGAAGACTTTTTTCTTAGCTGCCGCTTTGCCCAGCCGTGCGAATTTCGCCTGTATTCGATTGGTGGCGAACGCGGCGAATCAATTACCCCGTTAACCCATGCGACGAGTGCAATTGAAGGCGGGTACCTGATGTGGACCGCTCAACCGCCAGCAAATGCTGCCGCGCCTGAGCCAACGCGTGAAGCACCGTTGGCAGTCGCACCGCTAATGATCACAGGCGTTGTTGCCGGACTGGCCGCGGCAATTGGAATAGGCGCCGGTACCAACTCAGTCAATGCGGTTGGCGCCGACCCAGCGCCAGCCCCGGAGTCGCCGCCGTCCCCTGCGCCCTCGCCCCCTCCTGAACCCCCTGCTTCTGAACCGCCACCAGCCCCGGAACCGCCGCCACCTCCGGAACCACCGCCGGCGCCAGTGACCCAGGTGAACGTCGAGGGCATCCTGGATAACCAGCTTCCCGGTACGGGTATTGTCGGCGTTGCCGGCCAGGGTGGTGTCACCAATGACACCACCCCTGTTATCAATGGTTCGATTGACATGGGGCTTACTGATGGTCAGTCCGTCCAGCTCATGCGCGACGACTTGCTTCTGGGCTTCACCGCCGTGAACGGACAACAGTGGGCCTTTCTCGACAACCTGTCTGCTGACGGCGAATACCGATATCAGGCCATGGTAATCAGCCCGGACGGACAGGAAATCTCCGAAAGCGCGGTTTTTACCGTGCTACTGGACACCGAAGGGCCGAATCGGCCAGCATTGGACCCCGTCGAGGGTAACAACATTATCTCGGCAAACGAGCGTGCTGATGGTATCCAGCTAAGTGGCAACGCCGAACCAGGCGCCTTGATCACGGCTTTGTGGGGGGATCAGGCGCAGACCGGGCTGGCTGATGCCACTGGCGACTGGTCACTCAACTTTGAGACAGCGCCGGTAGCTGACGGCTTGAGCACTATTCGGGTAACCGCGGTTGATACTGCCGGGAATGCCAGCGCGACGCGCAGTCGTTCGGTATTACTTGACAGCGCTCGGGCTGATTCGGGCGCTGTCGATGTTCTTGCCGGAACCGAGTTCGGGCTCAATACCGAGGTCAACACCAACGTAAATGCGACTGCTGGGCTAAGCGCCAACGCAGCATCAGGATCTCCAGTTGCCATCGCCATGCCCGGCCTGGCCAGCGATCCATGGCTCGCCTGGGACGGATACCCGATTAACCTGGTGCTCTGATCGACGGCACGTAATGACGCCATCAGCTATTGACGCCATTAGCAAACGATCAGCCAATCTCAATATCAGCCATTCTCACATTGCCAACTCAAGCCGGCTGTTCACCAGGATTTCTGCCACGGTAGCCTCATTGGGCAAAGACAATGCGTAAACCGCCGTCGCTGCAATGGTCTCCGGCGGAATCTTGAACTGTCCCGGGGGCGCCTCAACCCCGGTGACCATTTCAGTGTCGACCAGGCCCGGGCAAATTGCTGTCGCCCGCAAACCATCGTCCCAGCCGTCCTGACGAATCGCATGAGTCAGGGCCAGAGCGGCAAATTTGGAAGCGGAATAACCAAGCCCTCCCGGGCTAAGCAGACGCTTGCCACCGAGCGAAACAATATTGACCACCCGCCCATGCCCGCTGGCTTTCAACGCACTCAGTCCGGCCTGAATGAGGCGTAGCGGCCCCTTAAAGTTGACCGCCCACATGGTGTCCATGTCGTCCATGGCACCGTCCTGCAGCCCGGCCGGAATCAAAACACCGGCATTCAGCACCATGCCGTCGATACGGCCAAAGCGAGCCAGAGTGGCACTTACCCAGTCAGCTGAGTCAGTCTGGCTGGTCGCCTCCCAGCGATGGGTCATCACCTGGGTGCCCAGGCGGCTGGCATCAATGCCAGCCGGATCGCGGGCACCCAGGCTCAGTTGATACCCCTGCCTGGCAAGTTCAGCGGCAATCGATTGACCAATCCCGCGATTGGCACCGGAAACCATAATGACTCGGTTCTGTGCTGACAGCATTCTCGTCTCCTGTTGTATAGCGCATTGTGCCACCGAGGACCGATTCAATTTCGGATGGAGAGCAGTTCTGACCAATCCCTGTGACTGTCCGGATACAGAAGATGGAACGTGCCATTTGCCGTGTGCAGCCACCCGGATAGAATGGTTTTGCCGCTACGATTCCCTCCTCGCGGATCCCCTAACGGGGTTACCCCTCTAACCAGCCTTGAAGCGATGAAACCCACCAACCTGAAAGACCCCGAATATTTTCACAAGGTGGTCGACTGCCAGTACGCCTGTCCGGCCCATACTCCCGTTCCACAGTACATCCGACTCATTGCCCGCAAACAGTACACCGAGGCTTTCCTGGTGAACTGGGAGTCCAACGTTTTTCCGGGTGTGCTCGGCAGAACCTGCGACCGTCCATGCGAGCCGGCTTGTCGCCGCGGCCGGGTTGAAGACGAACCCGTTGCCATCTGCCGACTCAAACGGGTTGCGGCCGATAACAAAGGTGACATCACCCCTTACCTGCCCGATGTACCAAAAAAGAAGAACGGTAAAAAGATTGCCCTGATTGGTGCCGGCCCGGCGTCGCTGACGGTTGCCCGAGACTTACTGCCATTGGGCTACACCATCGACCTCTATGACGAACATCCGAAGGGCGGCGGTTTTATGCGCAGCCAGATCCCGGCATTTCGCCTGCCGGAGTCTGTGCTTGATGAAGAGGTTGACCTGATTCTAAACATGGGCGTGAACCAGATCTTTAACCATCGGGTTGAGAGCATGAAAGAAATGCTTTCAAAAGATTACGACGCGATCTTCGTCGGCACCGGCGCGCCCAAGGGAAAAGACCTCGATCTGCCGGGTCGCGCACAAGCTGACGCCAACGTACACATCGGCATTAACTGGCTGGGCAACGTCGCCTTTGAACACGTCAAGTCAATCGGAAAAAAAGTTGTTGTTCTTGGTGGTGGTAACACCGCAATGGACTGCTGCCGTACCGCCAGGCGATTGGGTGGCGAAGAAGTCACCATAACCGTGCGCAGTACTTTCGACGCCATGAAAGCCTCGCCCTGGGAAAAGGAAGATGCCCAACGCGAGGGTATTCCCTTCATGCCCGATCACACACCACTCGAATTTGTTGTTGAAAACGGCAAACTAAAGGGCATGTTGTTTGACAAAGTTGCGTCCAGCTACGACGAGAATGGCAAGCGCACCTTACAGTCAACCGGCGAGGAACCGGTATTCCTCGAAGCCGACGATGTCCTGGTCGCCGTCGGCCAGGAAGTTGCTTTCCCCTGGATCGAAAGTAATTGCTCGATTCAGTTCAACAAATGGGGTGAACCAGAAATTAACCCGGTTACCTTCCAGTCAACCAATAAGAAAGTATTTTTTGGCGGAGACGCTGCGCTTGGGCCGGAAAACATCATCACGGCGGTAGCCCATGGCCACCAGGCTGCGCTGTCAATTGACTTGTACCTTAGCGGCAAAGACCTGTCCAAAGACCGGCCCGGCCCCGGGGTCACCACAGTCAGCACAAAAATGGGAATTCATGAATGGTCGTACGACAGTGCGGTGACCAACGACCAGCGATTTGCCGTCCCCCACCTGGACAACGCCAAAGCACTGAAAGACCGACGCGCGGAAGTTGAACTTGGATTTGACGAACAATTGGCTTTCAACGAAGCCCAGCGCTGCCTTAATTGTGACGTTCAAACGGTTTTCATCGGTGACAAATGTATTGAATGTGACGGTTGTGTCGACATCTGCCCAACCAGTTGCATTACCTTTACGGCCAACGGCGAAGAAAGCGACCTGCGCACCCGGCTGAATGCACCGGCAACCGATACGACGCAGGACTTATACGTCAGCGAAAGCCTGCCCACGACCCGGGTCATGGTCAAAGACGAGAATGTTTGTCTGCACTGTGGTTTGTGCGCCGAACGTTGTCCAACCGCTGCGTGGGAAATGCAGCAATTCACTTACAAAGTAACTAAAGCCGCACCGGTACTAAAGGTTTCTGAAAATGCCTGATCAACGCCCATCCAAGCAGCAACCAGTCGATCCCGTCTGCGCGATTAACGAATTTGTAGTGAAGTTTGCCAACGTCAATGGCTCCGGGTCGGCCAGCGCAAATGCCATGTTTGCAAAAGCCGTTTTCCGGCACGGTATACCGGTGGCGCCCCGCAATATTTTTCCGTCAAATATCCAGGGTCTGCCCACATGGTACGAAGTACGCATCAGCGAGAAGGGTTATCTCGGCAAGCGTGGTGGTGGCGTTGACCTGATGGTTTCGGTGAATCCGCAGAGTATGTTTGACGATGTCAATGAAGTGAACCCGGGCGGCTACTTTATGTACGACGCGACCCGGCCGCTCGATATTCGACTCATCCGGCGTGACATCAATTACATCGGTATTGCCCTGACCGAAATCACTAACAAAACTTACTCGGATGCACGGCTGCGTCAGTTATTCAAGAACGTTATTTATGTTGGTGCGCTGGCTGCGTTGCTGGATATGGACCTGGCCGTCCTCGAGAGCATGGTTGCTGAACAGTTCGCCCCAAAAGCGAAACTCATCAAGCCCAACTTCGAGGCGTTGCAACTCGGTTTTGACGCCGCCCGGGCACAGTTTGACTGCCCGCTTGGCATCCGAATTGAAAAAAGAGACCTGATCGGCGACAAGATCCTGATGACTGGTAACGACGCCTGTGGTCTGGGCGCGGTTTATGGCGGTGCCAGCGTGGCTGCCTGGTATCCGATCACACCATCAACTTCTGTTGCCGAGGCCTACGAAAGTTACGCCAACAAACTCAGAATCGACAACGAAACAGGCAAGAAAAACTTTGTAGTCATCCAGGCGGAAGACGAGCTGGCGGCCATGGGTATGGTGATTGGGGCTGGCTGGAACGGCGCTCGGGCCTTTACTGCCACCAGCGGCCCGGGGGTTTCCCTAATGAGCGAATTCCTTGGCCTTGCTTATTTTGCCGAAGTGCCAGCCGTACTGATCGACGTCCAGCGTGCCGGCCCGTCAACCGGCATGCCGACCCGCACTCAGCAAGCTGATGTCATCAGCGCGGTTTACGCCTCACACGGCGACACCCGCCACGTGTGTTTGTTACCAGCAGACCCGAAAGATTGTTTTGACATGACTGCAAGCGCTTTCGATATTGCCGAGCGCCTGCAGACGCCGGTGATTATTCTGACGGATCTGGACGTCGGCATGAACGACTGTATGTCCGAGCCGCTGAGCTGGGACGACCACCGCCGGTACGACCGTGGCAAAGTCCTTGACGCTGCAGCGCTGGACGCCATGGAACAGTTCGGCCGATATCTTGATGTCGACGGCGACGCCATCACCTGGCGAACACTGCCGGGCACACACCCGGAGAAAGGCGCGTTTTTTACCCGCGGCACGTCACGGGATGAGTACGCGCGGTATACCGAGAAAGGTGATGCCTACGAACGCAATATGCGACGCCTGACCCGCAAATGGAAAAACGCGCCGCAATACCTGCCGGAGCCAGTTATCAGTGGGTCAGACAACCCAATTGGCATCCTCCACTACGGCACGTCGGACGCATCAGTAATGGAAGCGCGCGATTTACTCGCTTCGAGCTGCGCCATTGACACCTGCCGCCTACGCAGCATTCCGTTTCACGACAGTGTTCAAGCCTTTATCGATGCCCATGAACAAGTCTTTGTGGTCGAACAAAATCGCGACGGACAAATGCGAACCGTTTTAATTGCCGAACTCAATTGTGATCCGTCCCGGCTGGTGTCGGTATTGCACTTTGACGGCACACCGATCAGTGCTGCAACTATTGCGGGTCAGATCGAGACGGTTTTACAACCGAAAGTCCAAACTGCGCTGAAAAGTGCCTAAGCTCAATACCTAAGCCAATACCCTCCCCCCGCATTGCGCAGGAAGCCACTTCATGAGTTACCTCAAGCCACAATTTCGCCACCCACAGCTGCCAAAGAACGAACTCGGACTCACCAGCGCATCATACGAAGGTCTGATCTCAACCCTGTGCGCAGGCTGTGGACATGATTCGATCAGTGCCGCGGTCATCCAGGCCTGCTGGCGTCTCAACCTTGAGCCGCACCGCCTGGCCAAGGTGTCAGGTATTGGCTGTTCTTCAAAGTCGCCAACTTATTTTCTGAATCAGTCGCACGGATTCAATTCAGTGCATGGCCGAATGCCGTCGGTGGCCACTGGTGCCAATGTCGCGAATCATGAACTGACCTATATTGGCGTTTCTGGCGACGGAGACAGTGCCTCTATTGGCATGGGCCAGTTTGCCCACGTTGTCCGGCGCAACCTGAACATGTTGTACCTGGTTGAAAACAATGGCTGTTATGGCTTAACCAAAGGCCAGGACTCGGCCACAGCCGACGCCGGATCAAAATCCAAAGGTGGCAAAGTCAATCAGTTTGAAAACATCGACCTGGTTGGCGTGGCACTGGAGATTGGGGCAACTTTTGTGGCGCGCAGTTTCTCTGGCGACAAAGAACAACTCGTCCCCTTGATTATGGCGGCCTTGAGCCATCGTGGATTTGCCCTGATAGATGTCATTTCGCCCTGCGTCACCTTTAACAATCATGCCGGTTCTACTAAAAGCTACGACTACACGCGTGAACATGTACAGGCCGGCAATATCGTCGATTTTGTACCGCGGCGCGACGAAATCACAACCGACTACAGAGAGGGCGAACGTCAGGCGGTTGAATTACACGACGGTTCTGTTGTCAACTTGGTGAAGGCGACACCAGACTACGATCCGCGAAATAAAGGCGCTGCGGTTCACGCCCTGCAAACCAGCCGCGAGAATGACGAAATCCTTACTGGCTTGCTCTATATTCACCCGGAGCAAGACGACTTTCACGGCATGATGAATATGACCGAGACCCCATTGAATCAGCTGACCCAGGCGCAATTGTGCCCGGGCAACGATGTGTTGCAGTCAATCAATAAGAGCCTACGCTAACCGCGCAGGCCAGAAAGATTCCAAACGCTTAACTTCTCGTGAGACTTTCGTGAGGACTTGAGGCGGGCCTGGTGGCCTACTGGTGATCCCATCCAGATTTCCACCAGGAGGAACCGTGAAATTTTACTTATCCCTCGGCGTTTTCGCCACCACGATCGCCGTCACATCACTACTGTCAACGGCTGCGCATGCAGCCGATCTTGAAGTTCGAATCGATAACCTGACCCGTGGTGTTCACTTTACCCCACTACTGGTTGCGACCCACCCCGAAGGAACCGCATTGTTTGCCGCTGGAGATGCTGCATCAGCCGG
>JBAUID010000028.1:0-87565 GCA_049680625.1 Burkholderiaceae bacterium
AGCCCGTTGCCCGACCCACACCGCGCCGGGCCGGCAACCCTTGTTTCCAATGCAAATGAACATTACCTGGTTGATGCCGGGCGCGGGGTGTTGATGCGACTGGCAGGCGCTGGTTTGTCAGCTGGCAAACTGAGCGCTGTTTTGCTAACCCACTTGCACAGCGATCACTTTACCGATTTGAACGATGTGATCACCACCCGGTGGGTTTCCACTACCCGGCGCACGCCGTTAACCATTGTTGGACCAATCGGTACGCAACACGTCGTCGATCACATCCTGGCCTCACTCGGGCCGGATATTCAGTATCGAATGGCGCACCATCAAGACTTAACTGAACCGCCAATTGTTCACGTTATGGAAGTAAGTAGCGGACCAGTGTCTTTATCCGGCAAGGTTGTTGTCACCTGCGGACCAACTGATCACAAACCAGTTGAACCCAGTGTTGGCTACCGTTTCGAATTTGAATCAGCATCGGTGGTCACCGCTGGTGACACCGTCCCCTGTGACGATCTGGATAACTTGTGTCGCGGCGCAGATGCGCTGGTGCATACGGTAATTCGAAAAGACCTGATCGCCAAGGCGGCCAGCCGGCGCCTGCAAGATGTCTTGTCGTATCAGTCTTCGCCAGAACAGGCGGCGCAGACCGCTGCCCGGGCCGGTGTCGGCACCCTGGTACTAACCCATTACGTACCTACGTTCGCTCCGGGTGCCGGCCAGGAATGGCGCGAGCTGGCGGCGGCGCATTTTTCCGGGCAGATCGAAGTGGGTGACGACTTGCATCGAATACGAATCGTTGGCCGCACGGACTAAAGCCAGCGTTGACTTGTTGCTCAGTGCTTCTTTTTCATCTGAGCCGCGGTGTTCACAATTGAGTGCAGACTGCGAGCGTAATCAATAGCCCCCTGCTCACTCATTTCAGGTGCAACCCGCAAATACTCTTTCAGGCTGAACAGACCAGGCTGTGGCCGGCTCAATGCGGTTTCACAGAAACGCTCTACCTCGGCATCAAGTTTTTTGGCTGGCACCACGGTGCTGACAAATCCGTAGTTCATCGCAGTCTGGGCGTTGATAAAATCTGCAGAATACGTCATCCATAAAATTGCATTGCGATTGATGCGATCGTACAAGGCAGACATCACCATGGTCGGCGCCACGTTGTGGGTCATTTCGGGAATATTAAAGGTCGCGGTGTCGCTACAAATGGCCACATCACACAGGGCGGCTATCGCAGCCCCAAAACCCATTGCCCTGCCCTCAATCGCGCCGATCACCGGCACCTGGCAGCCGCGCAGGGCTTTATAACAACCAAAGATACCGTCGTATTCGGGTCGACGCTGAAAAGCTTCTTTGGCTGGTGGCGGCATGCCGGCCTCGCGCACCCGACCGGTACAAAAGTCCGGGCCAATGCTGCGTAATAACACGGCGTCGGCAGTTTCGTGCGCCGCGGAAACAATCGATGCAATTTCGGCCGCCATTGCATCGGTGACCCCGTTGTCTTCGGGCCGGTTCATCGTGACCCGCAACAGGCGGCCGTCTAGTTTGGTTATTAGTGAGTCACTCATGACTTCTCCATTAACTGTTCGAATTGTTTTTTACACCACCCGCCTGCTGAATAGCGGCCCAGACTGCGTTAGGGGTCATTGGCAATGTATCCAGTGATGCACCGTGCGGAGCCAGTGCATCATTCACCGCGCTGGCGATTGCGGCCGGACTGCCCAGGTAGCCAGCTTCACCACTGCCCTTCTGACCAAACTCGGTTAGTGGTGACGGGGTGCAATGGTCGACTATGCTGAGCGCCGGCACCTCGTGGGCACTGGGCATCAAGTAGTCCATGAAACTGCCGGACAGCAACTGTCCGTCATCCGAATAAGCAAATTTTTCCATCAGCGCCGCGCCGATACCGTGGCTGATGCCACCGTAAGTCATACCATGCACAACATCAGGGTTAATCATCACGCCACAATCGTGGCCACACAGGTATCTGTGAAGCTTCACCTTACCAATGTCCGGGTCGATACTGGCCAGTACTACGTGGGCTTCAAAAGAATGGCACGGATACATCTGCACCCGGCCGTCGTCGGTTGGCAACATGCCGCCGGTTGGCACTTCCATTACGAACTTCTCCTGCAGACCCGGTTCTGTATCTGGTGGCAGGTTGTGATATTCGCGGTGGGCGATTTCGACCAGGCGACCCCAGGTGAGATTTTTGGTCGGTTCACGCGCCACAAAAACGTTGCCGGCATCAAAGCGCAACGCGTCAACCGGCTGGTGCAGGTTGTGAGCGGCGATGCGAATGAGTTTGTCGCGGATCTTTTTAGCGGCGCCAGCAGCAGCGCCACCCAGCATGACCGCCATGCGACTGCCTACCGGGCTATTTGACGGTAAAGCGTTTAAGGAGTCGGCATGGATGACCCGGATACTGTCGGGTGGCTGGTGCAGGACTTCACCCACGACCGCAGACACCAGGGTTTCGTGGGCCTGGCCAGAGGTTGATGTTGCCATCAGAGCCGTGACAGAACCCGATAAATCCACCCGAACCAGGCAGGAATCCATCCAGGTTGTCGTTTTGTTCTTTGCATTAAACAGCGGTTCAAATGAAGAATTACCGCCGGAGGGCTCCAGACAGGTGGCTACCCCGATGCCGGCCAGCAAACCGTCGCGGCGCATCGCGTCGCGCTGGCTGAGCAACTGTTCAAAACCAATGGCATCCATGGCTTTATCAAACACCGTTTCGTAGTCGCCGGAGTCGTAGTGGGTGCCACTGGGAATCAGATACGGAAACTCGTCCCTGCCAATCAGGTTGCGCCGTCGTAATTCAACCCTGTCAATACCCAGATAGCGCGCGATCCGGTCGATGCCGGTTTCAATCGCAAAATTGGTCGGTGCCTGGCCAAAACCACGTACTGCTTCCTGCGGGGTTTTGTTGGTTAACACGGCGCCGGCATCGTATTCAACACAGCCTATCCGGTACGGACCCACGATGGCGCCAACCGGTTTACCCAGTTGTAAAGGCGAACGCCCCGCATAGGCACCGATATCGTCCAGGGCGCGAATTCGCATGGCTTTGACAACCCCGTTGTTGTCGAAGCCCATGGTCATGTCAAAGATGCGATCCGGCCCCTGCATGTCGCCGCCGCGCATGTTGTCTAGCCGGTCTTCGAGCAAGCGCACAGGACGCCCGAGCTTGCGGGCCAGGTAAGCCACAAGGATGGACTGTTTCAGCCCCCGCTTCACCCCGTAACTGCCGCCCACGTCCACATCAAAATGTACGCGCACGGCATTGCCCGGAAGCCGTAAAGCTTTAGCCAGTTGATCTGGAAACTTTGGCATCTGGATCGAGGCCCAGACATCCATCACGCCGGTGGCATCATGCCACTGGCAGGCAACAACAAATGTTTCAATGGGTACGGTCGCGCTGCGTGACCAGCGGGCCCGGTAGCTGATCTGATGAGCACAGGCATCAAACGCCTGGTCAACCTCACCCCACACAAACTTGCGGTGGAAAACCAGGTTCGAGCCGTGCTCCGGATGCACCAGCGGCGAACCATCGACTGCCGCCTGCTCCGGGTCTACCACCGGTGTGCTTTCTTCGTAATCGACCTGCACCAGTTCAGCCGCATCCTCGGCAAGGGCACGGGTGTCTGCAACAACCGCCGCAACCCACTCACCGGCATAACGCACAACATCGCGTGCTAAGGGGTAACGCTTAACTGCCGGTGCGTCTACCCCGGGTAAGACGGCATCGACAGCGGCGCATAATTCGTCTGCGGTCAACACTGCGTGAACACCGGGCATTGCCAGGGCTTCAGCGGCATCAATACCCAAAATACGGGCACTCGCATACGGGCTGGCCACCAGGGCAACATGCAAGATGCCGGGTAAATGTATATCCGCGGCATAACGCCCCTGGCCCGAGACAAAGCGCTTGTGCTCTACGGCGCGCCTTTTTTTTCCGATGTAGCGAAACTTTGCGTAGTGATCAGTCATTACCGGCACCACTTGCCTGACCTTGCACCTGCTGAGTTGCGCCGATCGCAAACTTTACCGCCTGGACAATTTGTTCATACCCGGTACATCGGCATAAGTTACCACTAATAGCATCACGTATTTCGTACTCAGTCGGATTGGCGTTACGCTGCAATAAGGCTTCGCAAGCGATCAACATACCCGGTGTGCAATAGCCGCATTGCAGCGCATGCTTTTCGCAAAAAGCGTCTTGCAATACGGACAGTTCACCGCGGGTGGGTGCCAGGCCTTCAACCGTGGTCACCGACTGCCCGTCAACCTGAACCGCAAATGCGCAACACGATCGTACCGGGTCCCCGTTAAGCAATACCGAACACGCGCCACAAACCCCGTGCTCACAGCCCACGTGGGTGCCAGTCAAACCGAGATCGTCGCGCAGAAAATCCACCAATGTCGTTCGCGGCTCAACATAACGCTCAACCGCCTGCCCGTTCACCGTCAGTTGCACTGCAATTTTTTTGTTCGTATCGGTCATATTAGTAAACTCCCTGGGCCATCACCTGGGCCTGACTGGCACTGCGCTGCAGCGCCCTGGCAAGTAAGACGCGAGCAAGGTGACGGCGGTACTGCGCCGAGCCGTGAATATCCGAGCCCGGATCACACTGGCTGGCAGCGTCAGCCGCAATCTCAGTCGCCAGCTCTGGGGTCATGGTCTGATTAACCATCCTGGCGGCGAGTTCGGGAAACGCGCGCGGTACCGAATCAACACCACCAAGCCCAAATGCCGCCCGGCGAATTACCCCGTCGGTTGACACTTGCAGCTGACAAGCCGCGGATGCGATGGCGAAGTCTCCATGGCGGATTGCAACCTCGTCAAAAATAGCCTGAACCGTTTCGCCCGCCCCTGTCTGCCATACCGGCCAGCGAACCGCGCATAACATCTCGGTATCGGTAATCGCGGTTTGCAATGGGCCCTCAAAGAACGACCCCGCGTCAATCTCGCGAGCCCGCCCCCCGTAGGCTTGTAGTTGCAATTGCGCACCCAGCACACAGGCAGTCAGCGGTAATTCGGCGCTCGGGTCAGCCTGTACGATGCTGCCGCCAACCGTGCCGCGATTGCGGGTTTGCTGATGACCAACCCAGGGCATCGCCGCATGCACTAATGGCAAATCAGCTGTCAACCCCGGATGCGACATCAGGTCACACTGGCGCATTGTTGCGCCCGTAACCAGATCAGAATCTATTCGGTTGGCCTGGTTGATTTCGGTGATCCGATTAATATCAATTAACTGCACTGGCGTGGCCAGACGCATAGCCATCATCGGCACAAGACTCTGCCCACCGGCAATGAGTCGTGCCTCACCACCCCCTTCGTGCAACAAGGTCAATGCCTCGTCTACCGACTGTACGCGCGCAAACCGAAACGAGCTCGCCTTCATAAATTGCTTTTTCCAAGGTGTCTTAGTGACCAGAATAACTTGATCGCTTCAGGCGTTGCCAAAGATCGCCGGGTTGTCAGTCGGAGTTACCAGAATTAGTCCGGTGGACGTTCACCCGCATATGCAGCACCTAGCAAATGCCGGATATCATCATAATCAAATTTGCGCGGATTCCAATATGGATTGGCAGTAGCAATTTTTGCGGCTTCGTCCAGCTGGTTTTCTTTCATTCCAATCGCCTGAAGGCTCAGTGGAACGCCAATCGCCTTGGCCAGATCCCACAGCCCGGCCCCCGGGCTACTGGCACCCAGAATTGCACATAACGGATCCAGTGCGCCGCCGGCGCCGGGCGTGTTGAATGAGGTCGCGTGTGGCAGAACGACACTATGGGTTGGCGCATGTGGCAGGTTGAAGCTGCCACCCAGGGTATGGCACAACTTGTGATGTAGCGACATACCCACGGTGCCCAGTGCCATACCGCAAAGGAAGGCACCGTACATCGCCTGCTGGCGTGCCGGGATATCGGTCGGGTCGTTTACGATGATCCGAAGTGATTCATTCAATGCACGAATCGCATCCAGACAATGCAAGGTTGTGATCGGGTTCCTTTCCTGCGCGTATAGGGCCTCAACCGCATGAGCAATGGCATTCATTCCGGAGGTTGCCGAAATATCGACTGGAAGATTCAGTGAGAAGTCGACATCGTAAATAACGGTCGCGGGCAGCACCCGGATATCTTTTTGAGTTGTCTTAACCCCATCGGCCGTCTGCCCGACAACTGCGGTCATTTCAGAACCTGCGTACGTAGTTGGCACCGAGATTTGCGGTATCCCCGCACGCAGGGCAATGGCTTTGGCCAGGCCAATTGCCGAACCGCCACCAACAGCGACCGTACAGTCCGCACCCAACTCGCCAACTTTCTTTAGCGCCCGCTCAGTGACTTCGACCGGTGTATGCATGATGGCGCTGTCAATAACCCCGACTGCGCTTTCGCCCAGTAGTGCGTATACCTCCATGGCATGAGACTTTTGCCCTGAAGTACACACAACAACCGGCTTTTGGCAGCCCAGTCGTTCCACCTCGCGGGCGACAACAGTACGCGCACCACGCTCAAAAATAACCCGGGTTGGCATAGGTGCGTAGACGAACGGTTCCATCGATGCTCCGTAAAGATTCAGTTCTTATCAATCATCACCGCTAGTTTCGCACAGCCAGGCGGGCAAATGCCGGAACCAGCGGCAAATGAGACACGATCAGAGACTGGTTCAACTAAAGACTCGCCACCATTTGCCGACATCCCGACAGGAATCTAATGCCGGGATCATGATGTCAGCGAATACACGGGTAGCAATCCGACTTGAGAATAACTGCCGATGGCATTGGCGGGTACTTGCGGCCGCAGCCGCACTGTGGTGCCTGCCGACGCCGGTCAGTTCACGCGACGTTAGCTTCATTGAAGACCCCAAGGTCATGGAGAAACTGCGCGACCAACTGGTTGAGACCCTGAAAAAAAACGGTTCGGTAAAAGATGTGCGTGCCGGCGGGTCTGAAGTTCGGGTATCGGGGGGACGGCTGAACTGGGACGGGAAAAAAGCCGGTAAACCCCCGAAACCCACCGACCCGTTGATGCCCCTGCTGACCGAAGCCACGGCCCGTGACGAACAACGCCGCGAACTGCTGGCGCGGACACCACCTGACGCCGTCCCCTGGGCCTACGCAGGCCAGCGCGGTGAAACCCTCTGGAGCCAGCTGCATCCGAGCTTTGAATTATGCACACTGGGCAACCGTCAGTCCCCGATATCTATTGACTATGCCATTCATGTTAATTTACCCGCTTTCGAAGCCGCTTACGCCCCGGCCCCGTTTGAAACCGTTGACGATGGTCGTGGCTTGTCCGCCCAACTGGCAGGCAGCCAGAAGATCACCCATCGCGGCATTTCTTTTACGCTGAAGAAAATTGAGTTTCATCGCCCGGCGGAACACGCGGTCAATGGCCAGCGCGCTGACATGAGTGCCCACCTCGTCCACGAAACCAGCGATGGACAAATACTGATTCTCGCAATACCAATGAATGTCAGCCATGCGCCGAACGCAGCGCTGCAACGCGTAATTGACGCCTTCCCGCTCGAACCTGGCCACTCGATGCCAGCCAATGCCCCCATTAACCCGGCGGAACTTTTGCCTGAAGATCAACGCTATTACGAATATATGGGCTCTCTGACCCGCCCTCCGTGTACAGAAAATGTTCGCTGGTTAATGCTGCGCCAGCCGATCAGTATTGCCGCAGGTCAGCACGAGATTTTCGAGTCGCTGTTTGCGCCAAATGCGCGGTCTCTGCAGGCCCACAATACGCGACGCATCAAGATGTCACCATAAAGGCGGCGATGCAAAGATTGTGTACTTGTAGTTCCAGGATTTGTTGATGTCATAGTCGACCGACAGAGCTGGCGTAAAACGTACCGAGACGTCCACGCCGGCCCTGCCCATCGGCCAGCCCCAGGGAAGAGGCTGGGCTTCAAAGATCATCAGGCGATGACTATCCCCGTCAGACTGAGCAGCCATAGCGCCAGACCTGTGCCGACAAACACGCGCAATGTTCTGCGAAGTGTCGTTGTCGGCGAGACATCAAGCAGTCGGCCGGAGTCGCCAACAACGATATATCCCGCCTGTACTGATCTTACTGACATTTTGCTCACACTTTTCATAATCGATCTCTGGATGAGTCCCGGTAAAAAGCGACAATTCGATACTCCGTCGCGGATACATAAAGCCGTCATGAGCTTGCGATGAGCGGTCGGGAGAGCGGCTTGATCGGTCCGTGCTTGTTGCCACAACCGCAAACCGGCTCAGACTCAGAGCGCCCGAATTCGCGCCCGGATGCGCGCTCGAATGCCGACTTATCGCCCGACTGGGTGAAGCCTCGCACCGCCCGGCGGACAACGTCTCGAGGCTCCGAATCGAACGCCGATAATTCTGCCAGCCCGGATACTATTTATCCGGAATATTTCCAGTGAGAACTACGACCCGTGTCATCAACCACCGCCGATACCGTCCCAGACCTACAGGAAGCGCGGCTGCATGGTGGTAATGTCAATTTCGAACAGGCCAGAACCCTCGAGCTGCTCTATCGCAACTTGCGCACTGGCTCGCTGTTGTCAATCCTCACGATTATTCTTACCGCTTTTTTACTCGACAACATCGTTAACGGGCCACACGGCCGGTCGCTGATGGTTTGGGTCGGGGTTGGGTTGATCATCGAGGTTGGGCGTCTGCAAATTGTGCGTCAGTTTTCACGATTCCGATTTGCCCGCCCCTACCGGTACTGGTGGCAAATCCACCATACGATGGCGGCAGTATCCGGCTTGTACTTTGCCTATCTACCCGCCGCCATGTTTGTTCACGCTGATTCGGCCGGACAAATCATAATGACGATCACAATTATCGGGTCGGTGGCCACGGCCACCGGGATGAACGTTGCCAGTCCGGTTGCGTTCTCATGTTTTGCTTACCTTGCGAGCTTGCCGTTGATTGTTCAGTACGCGCTGCGCGGTGACCCGGCTTCGATTGGAATTGCGTCGTTGATCACCACTTACGTGATTGGCGCTACCTACGCATGTGACGAAGTCACCCGGCTGATCCGGCGCAATCTCGCCCTCACGTCCGCCTTTCATGCCAAGGTCGTAAACGACGCCAGCGTTGGCATGCTCAATCGTGAAGCATTTTTTGCCCAGGTTCAGGCAGCGGCCTATGCATCGGAATCAACAGGCGACGACGTTGCCATCCTGCTGATTGACCTGGATCACTTTGCCAGCCTGAACGAGTACCGCGGCCGGGCTGATGGCGACCGCACGCTGCAGTTTGTCGGCAGTACAATCATCTCGAGCATTCGTCGGGCAGATATTGCCGGCCGCCTGGGCGCTGACGAATTTGCCGTCCTGCTTTCCCCATCCAGCGCGCGCGGCGCCAGTATCGTTGCCGAAAATATCCAGCGCTCCATTGCTAATCTGCGCATTTCTCTCGGGCCGGATAACAAGACTTTGGCCGCCAGTATTGGGATTGGCGTAACGGTTCGGGGGGAGGTCAACCTTGACGAGTTGCTGGCCGCCGCCGCCCACGCCTGCGAACTGGCCAAGAAAAACGGACGAAACAAGTTTGAGGTATTGATCGCCACTGAGGGGGTTCGTACGCAGCGCGGATTTCGCCTGGTCAGCGCATGATTTTCTACGCCACTGGTCTTGCGCCCGAGGCGGTATCGGCCCATCATCATCATCTTGCTCAACCGATGGTGAATAAGGTTAACAATGTCAAACGTTTTCGGAAGAAAGAGCCGCCAGGTAATGCCAGTTGCTGTCGCTGGTGATGGCATTTACGTCATCGACAATACTGGCAAGCGTTACCTGGACGCCTGCGGAGGCGCCGCCGTTTCCAGCCTCGGACATTCCAATTCGGTAATTACCGATGCTGTCACGCAGCAACTCGCGCAACTGGCATGGGCCCATACCGGGTTTTTCACCACCGAACCTGCTGAACAACTGGCCCAGTGGCTGGCCGAACGCTCGCCAGCAGACCTGAACCACGTCTATCTTGTTTCCGGTGGTTCCGAAGCCGTTGAAGCGGCACTTAAGCTCACCCGGCAATACTGGATCGAGCGTGATCAGCCCCAGCGAACCGAAATTGTTTCGCGCCGCCAAAGCTATCACGGCAATACTCTTGGCGCCCTGTCAGCGGGCGGTAACCAATGGCGCCGCCAGCCATTTGAACCCATGCTGACAAACAACGTTCACCTGATCGACCCGTGCTATTTTTATCGCGGCGCCAACCCCGGGGAAGGCGAGTTCGAATTTGGCCAGCGCATTGCCAACCAGCTCGAACACAAAATTAACGAACTGGGCAATGACCGGGTGGCTGCATTCATCGCGGAACCGGTGGTCGGTGCAACCCTCGGCGCAGTCACTGCGGTAGCGGGTTATTTCACCCGTATTCGGGAAATCTGCGACCGGTACGGTGTTTTGTTGATTTTTGACGAAGTCATGTGCGGTATGGGTAGAACCGGTAGCTTGTTTGCCTGTGAGCAAGAACAAGTCACACCCGACATTATCTGTATCGCCAAGGCACTGGGTGCGGGTTTTCAACCGATTGGCGCAATGTTGTGCCGTAGCGCAATTTTTGACGCGATTGCTGACGGCAGTGGATTCTTCCAGCACGGTCATACCTACCTGGCCCATCCGACGGCCTGCGCGGCCGCGCTGGCCGTGCAAAAAGAAGTTGAAAGCCGTGATTTACTAGCCAACGTACGCGAACAAGGTAGCGCACTGTTGGCCCAACTCAACAGCGCGCTCGCCTATCATCCGAACGTCGGTGATGTGCGCGGACGCGGACTGTTCATTGGTGTTGAGCTGGTTGAAAACAAAATAAGCCGCAGCCCACTAGACCCAGCTCTAAAAACGCACGCGATGATCAAATCCACAGCAATGGATAATGGCCTGATGGTGTACCCGATGGGGGGCACACTCGATGGCCGAAGCGGTGACCATATCTTGTTAGCGCCACCCTACATCGTTAACGCGGTGCAGGTTCGCGAAATTGTCGATCGCCTGGTGCGCACCATCGAAACGGTTCTTCCGTTCAAAACAATTGATGCAGCATCATCGGCGACGAAGGCTGGGGTGGCTTAAGCGTTGCACTTAACTTTCGCTCTGCTCTGAATCGGCGCTGGCGACACCAAGCTCACTGCTGACCTGACCAACCACACGTTCATCAAGCAGGGACAGGGCCTGGTTAAGATCAATCCCCATAACAATCGATGGATCAAGCTTCGCTGCCACCGTACGCGCATGAGAGCGTCGGGTAGATTCACTCATAATCGGTCTAACCCCGGTTTCGTTCAGGTTCTCAATAGCTTTTTCCACTTCTTCCATGCGACGTTTGGCGTGCGGCAGGTGGGAAATCACCATGACTTTAAGGAAGTGGGCAAACCCCGATTTGTCCACATCACCAACATTGTCGAGAACTTCGTTCACCAAGCCCTGCCGGTGTGCGGCAACCAGACACTCGACCGATAAAGCCTCGATACCTTTCATCAACACCGACCGCAAAATCTTCACCGCACTGGCATCCCCTACCCGATCGTTAAGGATACGCGCGGGTATCCCCGCCGCCTGCGAAAAAGTCTGCATTCTCGCCGCGCCCGGGCCAGACAACAATAACGGCGTCTGGTATCCGTTGGCCATAAACGAACCCATCACAGCAACATCTGCAAAAATAATTCCCGAGTTAGTCAATTCGCTGGCAACCCGCTGGGTTTGCGGACCGGTTATCGAGTTGAAGTCAGCATAGACTGCCGATGGTTTCAGTACTGGCGCTGCCATACGCGCCGCATTAACCGCCTCAACACCCGTAACCACCGACACCACCAGGTCGGCCTGGGCCAGCAAGACACCATACTGACGCTCAATGGGTATCTCCAATGCGCTTGCCGTCGCCGCCATGGCCTCACCCAGGGCGCCGCTACCCGCCAACGGATCAATAGCCGATACGGTTCGGCCCGATTGCGCGCCGCGCCAGCCGTCCGGAGCACAAAGACCGCGTGCCAATGCCGTACCAGCTTCGCCAAAGCCAAGAAAGACGATGTGTCTAATAGTGGATGACTCAACACTCATTACCTTGCCCCTTAGATTGTCCCTTCGTTATTGCGAGTGAACTATAGCCCAACCCGGGGTTTCGCCAGCCCCCCACCATCAACGCACAAAACAGGCGGCAAATTCGCCGCAATTCGATCGATTCACCCCGATCATCGTCTGCAATCATTTAGAACAGACAGCTAGCCTTGTTGTTGGCCGCCCATCAACGCTACGGCGAAACTTCATGCCGCACCAGATCACACCACTCATTAGCTCCGACGCCGCCGCCCAAATCATGGCAGGCGGTGACTCGTATCGCAGCTCACGCCGACTGCACCTGCTTTTCGAAAATCACCTGATTGCCGGTGGCATGGGCGGGGCCGGCTTGTTACTCGTTACCTTATTGCTTTACCGGGAAACGCACAGCGCGACGGTATTGCTTTGGGGTGGAATGTCGATGGGTGTTTCTGCTTTGCAACTTGCGTCCGTCTCCGCCTATCGTCGCCATCACCAACGAATGTCGGCCGCAAACTGGTTACAAATCCATAATCTCCTGAGCTTTTGCGCAGGCTCAGCCCTGAGCTATCTTGCAATTACAGTCTTTGCACAAAGTAGCGCTGGCGGACAAATGCTGATTTTTGTCACGATTACCGGATTGATCGCCGGCGCCATCAGCGTTGAGGCTGGCAGCGTACGCAGCTTCGCACTGTTTGCCTACCCGCCCGGGCTGGCGCTGGCTATCGTGTTGCTGAATCAACCCGACCAATTATCTGCTGGCATCGCGGCGCTAATTGTATTCTTTCTGATTGGCATGACGCGCAGTTGCAATGAAATCAGCAAGATGATTGACGCGAATCTTGAATTATCAGAAGCCTTACACCAGTCCGCCACCAATGACACCCTTGTCGGTCTGACCAACCGAGCAGAGTTCATGCGTCGGTTGAAGATTCAATCTCGTGAAAGCCAGTTATCCAACACCAGTACTGCACTGATATTCATAGACCTGGACAACTTCAAGAAACTTAACGACAACCTGGGCCAGGTTCAAGGTGATCGTGCATTGGAACAAGTTGGTGAGGTTTTGCGCGCCAACATACGAAAGTCTGACCTCGCCGCCCGGCTTGGAGGCGATGAGTTCGTCGTCTTGCTCACCCAGTGTGACACAACCGGTGCGCAACGGGCCGCCGCTAAATTGCTTGGTGCCATAAGGCGGCTGAATATTGACGCAGGTGTGCCAGGCAACTTTCTCGGGGCCAGTATCGGCGTCTGTGTTGCATACCGAGAATTTCAGGCTGAACCCTTAATGGTGTCCGCTGACGCTGCCTGTTATGAGGCCAAGCGCGGCGGACGCAATCAGATCAAATTTCGTGAGTATCAGGATAATCCGGACGCGGCAACGGCAACTGAAAGTGATGCTAAGCCGGTACAAAATCACTCAGAAATCCAGCCGTTGCCGTCTGGCTCATGACCATTGTCGGAGTTCGAAACGCTTCGGCTTGCGAACGTTCCGCCGCAGTCTTTATCTGTGCCTGCATGTATGCGCCAAGCTGGCGCGCCCGATCGATGATAAACGCCCCTTCAGCATGGCGTAGCCGGCCAAATTTCGCGAGTGCTAAATCGGTGTTGGCTTCACTGTCCAGGCAAGCAGCCAGCACTTTGGCATCAACAGCAGCCTTAGTGACCCCCATTCCGACGTGAGGTCGGGCAACAAAGGCGGCGTCACCCAAAATGACAATTCGATCATGAACCATTTGACCTACGGTCAGATCAAAAATTGGCTGAATAAAAGGCTGCTCGCAGGCCAGTACAAGTTCACTGAACTGCGGCGACAACAGACGCTGTGCGTCGCGCCGCATTTCGTCAAGGATGGCGGGTCGAATTTTTTTCGGCGCAATCGATACGCCATTCATTTTTCCGTCGGTGTCAGTCAGCAAGGCAGCCAGGTGTTTATCAGCATCGGCCGGTCGATACCAGACAAAGTTGTAGCGCCGCTTTCCCGGCGTCATCAGGTTTCCGTCACCGGCTACCGGGTAACCAAGCATTTGCTCAGACTGCGGTAACGAAAACGCAAAGTACGGAAACATCTCGGTTAACGCCCGCTCGCTGAGCTGGCTTTCGTCGACCAGGCCACGCCACGCAACGTAACCAGCATACTGGGGCTGGCATTCTGGCTCAAACTGCTGACGTACGGTTGAGCGGACCCCGTCGGCGCCAATGAGCAAATCGGCCTCCATCGAGGTGCCATCGGAAAAAAGGGCGATAACACCCTCACCGGGCTTGCCCGGCACCCGAAATTCGACCCGCTCGAATACTTTGCCGTGATGGTATCGGCGCTCGCCAAACTGATTAACAAGCACCTGGTACAAACGTCCCCAGGAAGTGAGCACCTGGGGCAATACCATCTGTTCGATGACCGAACCAGAGACATCAAATGTCACCCGACCCGGCACCGCAACACCCAGATCATCGTGCGGATCGATACCAACGTCTTTAAGCGCATTAAAAAGTGCGGGATGAGTAACAATGCCAGCCCCCCGACCCGACAGTTCGTCACCAACCCGTTCGCAGACATCAACCTGCCAGCCTGATTTTTCTAAATACAGGGCGCAGAACAAACCCGCAATTGAGCCTCCCGCGACCACAGCACGTTTTGTCATCTGAGCAACCTAACCATCATCCGACTCCTGGTCGGTAACAAAATTCAATTCGATGGTGACGCCGTTAGGATCTTCAACAAAGAGCTGAGTCAGCTTACCCACAACCCGCTCGCGGAAGTTCACGCCCGATTCCTGAAAACGTTTCCGGTACTGTGCAAGCCCGGTTGCGTGGAAACCCATGTGGTCAATTGCGCCCGTGCCATGCATTTGGTCTGCGTCACTGCCCCGGCCCGCAATATCTTCGGCCAGGTAACCTTGTCGCCCCGCGTCTCCCATGTCGGTGGCCACAAGGTGTACACACGGAACATCGTCCAGATACAGCCAGTATCCCGGAAACGGGAACGGTTCGCGAAAGCCTTCTCGCAGGCCAAGCTGGGAGACGTAAAACTCGCGGGTTTGCTCAATGTCTTTGGCGCGAACCAGGAAATGCTCCAGTCCGGTAATTTTCATTGGTGACAGCCCTGGAAAAGAAAGCGGTGAAGATTTGCCACGGTTTCAGTTCAACCCGTGACCCTATTTACCTGATTTACCTCATGGCCTCATTATCGACAAATTGTACAACCCTAAGTATGGCGAGCCACCCGTCGCTGCGATGCAATCAGCCCGGCCACCGTGAGCAACATTGCCACCGCTGACGACAGCACACGCAAATGGTTGTACTTCGTCCAACGAACCGAATACGCCTGCCATTGCTCTGCAACAATCTGCGGCCCAACATCCGATTTGAACACCGCGAGGGCGTCATTCATCGGGACGTGAATGCTACTGGTGGTTAGCACCACACCCAGCCCATAGACCACAAGCGCAGCCGCCAACCAGGCCGCTACCCTCGCCTGCCCGCGCATAAGCCAGCCAGTGGCCAGGATACCTGCCGCAACAGGCGTGAACATAAACGTGGTCAGGAAAACAAGGTTACGGACTTCCCGGTTAATGCCTTGCATGGCCTCAATGGCAACCCCGGGACTGCTGGCGTCAAGCCCTGGCATCACGCTGACGCTATAGGCATAAAAAAAGCCGGCCATCAAACCAAAAAATGTGATCAGCAGCACCGTGGCCCCGCCAAGCCAGCTGACGCCGACGGGGGTTGGATTATTCACGTTTGCCGGGCTGGTGTTCATGGCAATCTCCTAAAATCGATATACTGTACAAATTTGTACGGATTAGATTAAAGTGTACATATATGTACACTAAATGCAAGCCCTTTACCCCAAATACAAGCCCATTTATTTAGAACCGTGAAGCAGCCATGAAAGAAGATAAACAAGCCGCCAGGCGCGAGGCCATTATTGCGGCCACTTACGAATTGCTGGCGGAGTCCGGATACCGGGCAACATCAATGCTCGCCATTGCCCGCCGGGCCGCAGCCAGTAATGAAACCTTGTATCGTTGGTACGGCAACAAGCAAGGCCTGATCAGCGAGATGGTTGCTCAAAACGCTTTGGACGTGCGCACGGTACTCAACTTGGCAATTCAGAAAGGGGCAAACCCGTTGGACACTCTCGACAAAGTTGGCCCATTGTTATTGTCGCTGGTCACCAGCGAAAAAGCCGTACTGCTCAATCGTGCTGCCGCGGCTGAAGCGGCACAAGACTCATCTCTGGGTGAGGCAATTGCGAGCCATGGTCGCAACGCGGTGGTGCCGTTGCTTGTGCAATTGTTTGAGTCCGCAAAACAACAAGGACAGCTGCATTTTGAACAAAGCCGCGACATTGCCGAAGACTACGTGACCTTGCTAATTGGTGATTGGCAGATACGTCGGGCAATTGGCTCAATGCCACCACTAAAACCCGGTCAGATCAAGACCCGGGCCAAACGGGCCCGCGAAAAACTTGTTCAACTGTACGGCAAGCCGTAGAAACTGACGAGCCGCTGTCAGTTACTGGTACCAACCAGCATTGCCTCGACAAGTTCCTGCACCGCTAATGCCTCTTGCGCGGTTGCCAGCTTATGAGGTTTACCTTGCAACCATTGTTCAACCTCACCGAGCTGACGCTGCAACGCACTGGTGCGCGGGTCTTCTCCCGAGGACCAGTCGATTACTTCCTCCCATGGGCCGCCGTCCGAACGCCACAATTGGTAGAACTCACGGAACTGAAAACTACATTTTGTGCCTTTCACAGTCACTTCCTGCCGATCGGGTTGTTGACCGCCAGTGGTGCCAAGAATATTGACCGGGCAGCCATCGCTGGTGTGCAGTCGCGCCAACATGTCGAGCTCACAAAGCGACTTGTCAGACGGGTAGCCCGGGGACGCGTAACTCAGGCTTAACGGCCCAAGAAAGCGTCCGGCAAGAAACAGAAAATGTGAAATAACTTCGCGGGTATAACCACCCTCATCCCGAAACCGCAACCAGTCCGCATCGGCCTGCCAGGCGCGCGGCCAGGTCGGGTAAGTCACCACGATATCAATACCCACGAGGTTGCCGGTTTCTCCACATTCTATTGCCCGGCGCAACTCGTCAAAGCCGCGTGATGATGCCTGGGTAAAATTCACGACACCGGGCAAGCGCGCTGTTTCAAGCCGGGCTACCAGGTCGCGGCTTTGTACATTGTCGGTACCCAGCGGTTTTTCCATAAACACACCCTGCCCAGCGTCTGCTGCCGCCAACGCGTAAGCCTTGCGGGGCCCCGGCGGGCAGGCAAGGTACACAACATCTGCACCAGCCATAGCTGCCTGCGCGCTGTCGGCAACCGGAACCCCGGCCACCAATTCGCGCGCCCTGGCAATTGACGTAGCTGACGGATCCCATACCCCGGAGACCTCAAAGGCCGGATGTGCAAAAGCATTGTCCAGCATGCGACGGCCCATGATGCCCAGGCCGATAATTGCAATTTTATTGGTCATTAAACTCATCCTGTTCGCTTGCCTTTCTTGTTTTTCTCGGTAAAGCGCGCGACGAAATCCTGATAGTCGGGTGCACGGCCCGGGCCATGCACTAACTCATGAGCAAGCGCCTCATCGCGACGCATGCCGTCGGTATCTGCCAGCAACTTCTTGATACCGCGCAACGAGTACCAGGAGTTCTCCAGAATAGCCGCAGCATAATTTTGTACGCTTGGTGCAAAACCGTCAGCCTCAAAAATCCGGTTGCACAAACCCATGCGTAAAGCTTCCTGTGCGCCAACCGTCCGGCAGGTATGCATCATCTCAATGGCCGCAGCCCGGCCGATCCGCGCTGGCAGGCGGACACTGCCACCCCAGCGCGGGGTCAAGGCCCAGCGCGCATGGGTGTCAGCAAAACGAACATCATCACTGGCAACAATAATGTCTGCGGCCAATGCCAGCTCCAGCGCCCCGGTATAGCAGTGGCCGTGAACCGCGCTGATCACGGTTTGCGGCAGGCCGGACAACGCATCAATCACATGGGCCTGAAAGTTCTCTCGCGGCAATTGTTCACCGGCTCCAATGTCTTTAAGGTCGTGCCCCGCAGAAAAACATTTGCCCGCACCTTTCAGAACAACGCAGCCGATTGATTCGGTTTGCACTTGTAAGGTCACGATGTGATCGTTCAATTCAATAAACAGCGCAACATTAAGCGCATTGAGCTTATCCGGGCGGTTAAGAGTCAAAGTTGCTACACCATCGCAGTCAAAGCGTTGGACAAGCTCTGGCATGTTACCTCCGGTAGTTTATTTTTCTGAACGAGGTTTTACTAAATTTGCACTACTGATTCGAAAACCCACGGCGAAAATTCAATGATTGCGCCGCCTTATTAATGCGACAGGATTTTAGACAAAAAAAGTTGAGCGCGTTCACTGCGTGGTGAGCCAAAAAAGCTGTCTTTGGCGGCGTCTTCGACAATTTTCCCATCGTCCATAAAAATAACCCGATCGGCAACCTTACGGGCAAAACCCATCTCATGCGTAACCACCATCATGGTCATTCCGTCTTCAGCCAGCTCGACCATGACATCAAGCACGTCGTTGATCATTTCAGGATCCAGCGCTGATGTGGGCTCATCAAACAACATCGCTATTGGGTCCATTGCCAGGCCGCGGGCAATAGCTACCCGCTGCTGCTGACCGCCCGACAGTTGGGACGGATGCTTATGTGCATGCTCGGCCAGACCAACCCGGTCAAGCAGCGACTCGGCTCGGGCACTGGCCTCCTGTGGATCACGATTGAGCACTTTAATCTGACCAATGCGAACGTTATCAAGTGCCGTCATGTGTGGGAAGAGTTCAAAGTTCTGAAAGACCATGCCAATTCGCGCCCGTAGTTGATTCAAGTTGGTCTGCTTAAGATTGACCTGGGTGCCATCGACAAATATCTCCCCCTGCTGAATCAGTTCCAGGCCGTTGACACACTTAATCAATGTGCTCTTGCCCGACCCGGAAGGCCCACAGATGACGACAACCTCACCTTTAGCGACTGAGGTTGAACAATCTTTCAGCACCTGGAACTTTCCATACCATTTGCTGGCATGCCGGATCTCTATCATGTTGACATTCTCTTTTGAAGCCGTCGGGTTAGTAACGAACCGGCAAAACAAATAACAAAGTAAACAACTGCTACAAAGACAAACATTTCGACCAGGCGCTGGTCACGATTAGCGATTAACTCAGCACTGACCAGAAAATCTTTAAGGCCAACCACGTAGACAAGCGAGGTATCCTGAAATAAAACAATCGCCTGCGTCAGAAGCACCGGGGTCATGGCTCGAAACGCCTGGGGCAGAATCAAATAGCGCATGCTCTGGGTGTACGTCATTCCAAGCGATCGCCCGGCAGCCATCTGACCGCTACTGACACTGGAAATACCAGCCCGAATAATTTCGGAGTAATAGGCCGCTTCAAACAACACAAAAGCCACCAGTACAGAATAAAAACTGCCAACCGGTCGACCCAGAATCAATGGCACCAGGAAATACAGCCAGAAAATCACCAGGATCAGCGGCAGAGATCGAAAGAAGTTGACATAAGCCGCAGCAATCCACGACAAGACCGGCACCCGGGCAAGACGTACCAGCGCGAGTATTGTGCCAAGAACAACGCCACCAACAACTGCAAGGAATGTGAGCAGAAAAGTTACTTGCAAACCTTCCCACAAAAATGGCAAGTTGCTCAAAATGACAGAGTAGTCAAAATCACCCATGGGCAGCTCGAATAAGTCTCATGAGCTGGTCGCGATCATGCCGGGCATCCGCACTCGTTTGTCGACGACCCGCATAAGCCCCATGACGATGAAGGTCACCGCGCTGTAAATAACGGTGGCTGCGGTGAACGCCTCAAATCCCTGAAACGTGTATTCCTCGATCTGACGAGTCATGGCGGTGAGTTCGACGACACCAATAGTCAGCGCAAGTGAAGAGTTTTTAAAGATGGTCAAAAACTCACTGGTCAGGGGCGGAATAATGATGCGATACGCATTTGGCAGCAGGATATGACGATAGATCTGTGGTTCGGTCAGACCAATGGCCTGCCCGGCGTTACGCTGCCCAATACCCACTGCATTAACCCCCGAGCGCACTTGTTCGCACACTCTGGACGCCGTATACAAACCCAGCGCCAGCACGGCGGTGGTAAATGCAGGCATTGGCATATCACGCTTCACCCAGCGCCCAAGGTCGTCGGACAAAAATTCAGGGAAAACGAAGAACCAGAGAAACAATTGCACCAACAGCGGAATGTTCCGAAAAATTTCCACGTAGGTTGTCGCGACCAGGCGAAGCATTCGCGAGCTTGATGTGCGCATGATGCCGAGAGCGGAGCCAAGAAAAAAGGCGATGACCCACGCGCACAATGACAGCCCCACTGTCCAGGCAAGGCCAGCCAACAGCCAGCCAGCGTAGGGCTCTCGAAACAGTATGCCCCAGTCCCAGTTGTAATTCATTGCCGGGGCGCCTTGTCTTTATTCAGGAAGGGCCTGTATTTCAAACGCCGTTTTCAGGGTTGACGACAACGGCATATTAATTTTTGTCGGGCCTGGCTCGAACCACTTGGTGTACAAGGTGGCCATTTCACCGGTGCGCATCATACGGGCCATGACCGAGCGCCCAAGTCGTTCGAATGTTGAATCGTTTCGCGGCACCATAATCGCATACGGATCAAACGACAGGTATCGACCCGTGACTTGAAACTGGCTGGGGTCTTTTGACTTTGATACCAAGCCGTAGAGCAGCACATCGTCTGAACCATAAGCATCAATACGATCGGTTTCCAGCGCAAGCCAGCCTTGGCTATGGTCTTTTACCGGCACAATTTTCACGTCGAGACCTTTCTCGGCAATGACTGCTTTTAACGCTTTTTCATTGGTAGTGCCTGACGACAGGCCAAGTATTTTTCCTTTCAGATCTTCAACTTCGGTGATACCCGAACCTTTCTTGCTGGCGATCTTTGTGCCAGTAATAAAAGTGGTCGACAAATATGCCACCTGCTTTTGACGAGTCAGGTTGTTAGTAGTTGAACCACATTCAAGATCTATAGTGCCGTTGGCGATCAACGGGATACGCGTTTGTCCGGTAACGGGTACAAATTTGACCTTTAAGTCTCCTTTGCCAACTTCTTTGCTGATTTCTTCGACAATCTTCATGCAGATATCAATCGAATAGCCGATTGGTTTTGAATCGGAACCAATATAGGAAAACGGTATTGACGTCTCACGATGGCCGATACTGACCATACCGCGTTCGGCAATTCGCTTAAGAACCGGTGAGTCGCCAACCTCTGCATTCGCCAGGTTAAGGCTACCCAAAAACAATGCCAATATTCCAGTGATGAACTGACGGACTTTCATTTCCTTCTCCGTGGTTAGAAAATAAGTTGTGTGTGTCGACAAATTTCGACCAGGAACACAATACTATTACAACGCTTCGGCACCCGTTCGACCCGCTATGCAGCCGCGACCGCGCGGTACCAGGCTGCGATTTGTTCTCCAGTCATCATCGCAGCCCCACCTTTTTTCCCGATATAACCCAGTAATTCGTCAAAATATCGGATGCGATGTGGAACCCCGGTGATATAAGGATGCACCGATATCGCCATCACCCGAGCACTGATCTCCCCTTCGTGGTGCAGCTGATCGTATTGATCTCGTCCGCGAGTCAGCAGCATATCAGACGGATGCTGTTGCAAAGCCGAGATGGCGATGTCATTGAGTTCGACCGTATAGGGAACGGACAACATAGTGCCGTTGCGGGTTTTTATCTCAACCGGCTGATCATCGATTACCCAGTCGGCGACATATTCAATGCCAGCAGCCTCGAGCATATCGAGGGTTTCATTGGTTTCGGTCAGGCCCGGGCTTTCCCAGCCAACCGGTCGCTTACCCGTAAATCGTTCGATAACATCGACCGTGTCGTTAATTGCAGCTGCCTGATCTTCAAGGCGGTGCATCGGCCCTTGCACAAAACCGTGACCCATGAACTCCCAGCCGGAATCCAGTGCCGCCAGCGCAACGCGAGGATAGGAATTGCAAACGTTGCCATTAATCGCCAGGCTCGCCGTGATTCCGTGCTTCTTCAGAACGTCCATCAGCCGCCAGAAGCCAACCCGCATGCCGTATTCGTGCCACGACCAGTTGGGTACGTCAGGTAATAAGGGTTGGCCCATCGGCGGAGGCAACACAGTGCGCGGCATGGCTTTTTCGATTTGCCATTCCTCGACATTCACTATCACCCACACCGCAACCCGCTTGTCATCAGGCAGGCGCAGCGCGGGACGATCTATGATCGCAGAATAAGGAACCCTGTCAGATAGTCTGATGGTGGTCTCCGGACTGTTTACTTAACCTCGTACTCAACCAGCCACTTGTATCCGCTCTTGCTCACGTTGTCGAGATACGACTTCATGACTTCCGAGCCGGGCATTCCGCGACTATCGGCTTCCTTCGCTTGCTGGTTAGCAAAACCGGCTAAAGACTTAGCCCATCCGGCACGGGCTTCGTCAGGCAGTTGATGGATTTTTGCGCCTTTCTTTTCAAGACCGGCCAGGCCAGCCTTTTGGCGCTCGTTGAGTGCCGGACCACTGGCTGCTTCATAACCACGACCCACTTCGAGGATGATATTGCGCACGTCCTCCGGCAACTTGGCCAGGGAATTCTTGTTCATCGTCAACGCATTGACAGCCATCGCGCCGAAACCAATCTTGGTGTAGTTCGGCGCCGGCTCATAAAACTTGAAGCCCAGATAAGCTGAAGGGAACATTAACCACCCGGAATAAACGCCGGTTTGCAACGACATGTAGCCATCAGGCAGGGTTGACTGAACCGGTACGGCGCCGGCAAATTTCAACCATGGCAGGTTGGGTCCGGCACCACCAATTTTCACCCCTTTGAGATCTTCAACTTTTGCCCAGGGCTCTTTAGTGCCAAGGTGATAATTATCCCAACCCGACAATCCCAACAAAACCTGGCCGTATTTTTTCTCAAAAACTTCGGTCAGCCACGGGTTCGCATCATAGGTTGCGCGGGTGGTTTGCATCGCCTGGGCAGAATCTTGCGGGCCGAACGGCGCATAGTACGGAAAGTTATGCAGGAACAACTTGGCTGGCTCAAAACAGATGCAGTAGCCACCAATATCCAGGATTCCGTTCTGTACCGCTTCCAGGGTTTCAGCAACGCCGGCAATGGCACCACCATAGCCTTCCGCAAAATTAACCTTGTGCTTGGTTTCTGCTGCGACCCGTTTCTTCACCTCGGGGACAAAATAGTCTTTCATCAACGCAACATAAACAGCAGGCCCTGCCGGGTGACCTGAGCCGATTCGCAAGGTAAAGGTATCGGCCGAAGCCACCGTCGGCATGGCGAAAGCCGTACTCACTGCAGCGACTAGCGACAGCTGACGAATACGATTGGATAAGGTCATGCAGAGTCTCCTGAACTGTTGTTGGTTTGAAAACGACCAGTCATCATCGCCAAGTTTGCAGTCAGCGTCAAATGAGAACCGCCCGGCGCAGTCGAGAACATTCGACATTGCCCGCCCTTGCTGGTCATTTGCTTTCGCGCCCATCTGCGCGAAAGCGAGCTTTTGGATTTTTATTGTGCAACGCCGCATGAGGCCTTTGGTTAACTTCCAGTAGACTGCCACCCTTCAGAAAGAGGCCGATGACAATTTATGGATACGCCAGACCGCGGTTTAACCGCCAGTTCAGTAAAGCTGGCCAGGCTACTGCACGTAATTTCTGCCTGCTGGGTCTTGCTGCTGGCCATCATCATATTAATCGACGTATTGGGGCGTGTCTGGTTCGACTCACCCCTGCTAGGCGCCACCGAGGTGATTAAAAACTCCGTCGTATCTATTACCTTTTTGCAATTGCCACTGGCCATTTACTCCGGTTCGATGCTCCGAACGACTATCGTTTCAGATGCGGTTGGAGCGGGTGCGCGTCGTTTGCTGCGCACACTCACCAGCCTGTTGGGTGCTATTTTTTTTGCCGTCCTGGTCTACAGTGCCTGGGATCACATGATTGAAGCCTGGCAGATTGGCGAATACGAAGGTGAAGGCGCGCTGCGGGTACCTACCTATCCGGTGCGCACTCTCATGGTGATCACATCCGTGTTCTGCACTATTGCCTACCTGATGATGATCCGCCTGGACTGGCGCGGCGAACTCGAGCTGGAATCGAGCTACCCGGGTGCACACAGTTTTGATCCGAACGAAAGCCTGCCTGACCTGACGACATCAACAAAAACGAACAAAGGGGCCAACTGATGGGGGCTGACATCGCTTTGTATATGCTGGGCCTGCTGATTATCCTGGTCGTCCTTGGTGTCCACATTGGTATTGCACTCGGTGTGGTCAGCGGCCTTGGGGTTTACCTGATGATGGGCAGTGTCGACGTTGCGATGTCGATTGTCGGTTCCACTGCCTACGAGGCGATTCGCAGCCATTTGTTTGCCGTCATACCGCTATTTGTACTAATGGGCGACTTCGTCAGCAAATCTGGTGCAGCCACTGATTTATATCGAATCTGTGATCGCGCTCTTAACAAGCTGCCGGGCCGCCTGGCCGTTGCAACCGTTGCCGGCAACGCGGTCTTTGCCGCGGTAACCGGGGTCAGTATTGCATCGGCTGCAGCCTTCAGCCGTGTCGCCTATCCGGAAATGATCCGCGCGGGCTACCACCGTGAGTTTGCTCTGGGCGCGGTGGCCGGCAGCGCCTGTCTGGGTATGTTGATTCCGCCCAGTATCTTGTTAATTGTCTGGGCGATTCTCACCGAGATGTCTGTCGGTGCATTATTTATTGCCGGCGTGCTGCCAGGTATCTTGCTGGCTCTGCTGTTTGCCGGATGGTGCGCGTTCTCTGCATGGCGCAATCCGGAGATAGCACCCCGGGTAATAGTTACCCACGAGCCGACCCAGGCAGAGGCGCGCAGTGAACTGATTGGCGGCCTCGGTATCCTTGGGCTGATTATCCTGGTGATTGGCGGGCTTTGGGGTGGTTTGTTCACGCCGACCGAAGCTGCCGGATTCGGCGCGATGGGTGCGTTGGTTCTTGGTTTGATAAAAGGGATGCGCTGGCGCGACGTGATGCAGGCCATCTATAACGCGGGCAAAACCACTGCACCAATCATGTTCCTGCTGATCACCGCGTCGATGTACTCACGCCTGCTGGCACTGGGCGGGACGGTGAACTACATCAGCGATTTTTTTGCCGGCCTTGGAGTTGCACCATTTACTATTCTGGTCATCATTATGTTGATCTGGTTGCTTTTAGGCATGTTGGTTGACTCGGTATCCATTATCTTGCTGACCGTACCTATTTTTGCGCCGATTGCGTTGTCACTTGGGGTTGACCCAATGGCGTTTGCGGTGTTTGGCATCCTGGTCATTGAAGCCGGGTTGCTAACTCCGCCTTTTGGCCTGCTGGTATATACGGTAAAAGCGTCAGTTCCTGATGACGACGTCAGTCTGGGAATGATTTTCCGCGGCTCTGTTCCATATTGGATTCTCATCCTTATTTGCGCCGTGACCGTGTTACTTGTCCCCTCTCTTGCCACCTGGCTACCCTCGGTCGCGCTTTAGTTGACCCAGGCATGACGGCATCCCAGGTCACACTGATCGCATTGATTTGCGCCCTCAGCTCTTCCAGAAATAAGGCCGCCGGACGGCTCAGATGTCGCCGCGCCGGTTCAATGACCACAAACTGCGCATCCATCCGCGGTTCAATGATGGGGTTCACTACCCGTTCTTTGCCAAGACGGTCAGGTACCAGAATAAGGCCTGGCAAAATGGTGACCCAATCACTAAGCGCTACGAACTCCAAGGTGCCAAGCATCGCATCCATTTCCATCATTGCGGCAATACGTACCCCATTGGTGTCAATATAGCGCTGCAGGTTCTCCCGGCGCACGTTGGCAGGCCCGGGCACAATCAGTTTTAGTGGCGGCAGTTCGCGCAACACAACCGGTGTTAACGGCTTCAGACCCAGCTTCAGACCCACCCGTTTTGACGACACCAACATCTCGGTGTCGCGTGACAACAGCGTGGTTCGGATTCCCGGTTCAGGCTGGCCGGCAGGTACAAGCGCAAAGTCCAGCTCGTCAGTCCTGACCAGTGCAGTCAGGGCGCCGCTATAAGCCTCGGTAATCTGCACCGACACCTGAGGATAAGCGGTTGCAAAACGCTCCAGGGCCGGTGCCAATGCCGCGCGGGTAAACGCGGGCATCAGGCCCGCGCGCAAGACCCCGGCAACTTCTGCGTCAAGCGCCCTGACCTGAGCCTCACCGGCGTCCAGGGCTTCAAGGGCTTTGAGGCAATGTTCATAGTAGCGACGTCCCGCGACGGTTAACGCAACACCATCCCGACTACGCTCAAGCAGGGCAGCACCAACTGCCTGCTCAAGGGCCCGCACATGTTGAGACATGCCTGACTGGGTAGCAACTTCACGGGCGGCGCCACGGGAAAACGAGCCTTCTTCGACCACGGCGACAAATGCGCGAATTTGCTTGAGATTGATCATATTAAAAATATTAATACAATATAGAAAATAATATAATTTTTGTTTCTACAAGAACCTCCCTACACTGGCCACTAACACTGCACGGAGTCACTATGGACCTGGGTTTCTTTACGATGCCAATTCATCCAGTCGGCAAAGACTGGCGCACCTCGCTTCGCGAAGACAGGCAAGCCTTTCTGCTGGCCGATGAACTGGGTTTCACCGAAGCCTACGTCGGAGAACACACAACAGACACAGCGGAAAACATTACCTCGTGCACGATGTTTATCGCCTCGCTGGCAGACGCGACCAAAAACATCAAGCTGGGCACCGGCACGGTCAATCTGCCAAACTCACACCCGGCCGCCGTGGCGGGACAAATTGCCATGCTCGACCACATGCTTGATGGCCGCTTCCTGTTTGGCATCAGTCCGGGCGGGTTGGCCAGCGATGCAGAAGCTTTTGAAAACCTGGATGCGGATCGCAACGCGATGTTTCTCGAAGCAATCAACATGATTCTGAAAATCTGGGAGAGTGAGTCGCCTTACGACCTAAAAGGTGAGTATTGGAATATCACTACCGGTAAGACCAGTCTGACTGATATTGGCCAAGGCACCATGCCCCGGCCGCTGCAGCGGCCCCATCCGCCAATCATTGTTACCGCAGTCGCACCATTCTCGAAAGGGGTTACCGAAGCAGCAGCCCGCGGATGGGACCCGATCTCAGCCAATTTCCTGCTACCCAAGTGGGCTGCCAGTCACTGGCCAAAATATGTAGAGGGTTGTGAACGCGCCGGACGCCCCGTCCTGAGCAGCAACTGGCGGGTGGCCAAGAGCATATTTGTCTGTGACGATTTGAAAAAGGCAGAGGCTTACGCAAAAGGACCGGATAGCCCGTACCGTTTTTATTACAGCCAGTTGTTGACAAAAATGCGACGCCATAATCGGGTTAACCTGTTTAAACACGATCAAGACATGCCCGACGACGCAGTGACACTGGACAATGTCTGCGATGAATTAATCATCTGGGGAACCCCGGATAAAGTGGCAGACGATTTACTGGCTTTTCGCGAAACAACCGGCGACTTTGGTACTCTCTTGTATGCGGGCAAAGACTGGAAAGACCCTGAACTGGGTCGACAGTCGATGATCCTGGCTGCGGAAAAAGTGCTGCCACTGGTGAATACCGCGATTCAGTCCGAAACCCCTCTCGCAGCAAAGGCAGCCGTATGAGCACACAAACCGTTAACGCCAATGGCATTAATTTAAACGTCAAAATCGATGGTGCTGCAGACGCACCGTGGATCGTATTGTCCAACAGCCTGGGGTCAAACCTGGCAATGTGGGACGACCAGATTCCCTTCCTCACCAAAAAGTATCGCGTATTGCGGTACGACACGCGTGGCCACGGCGCCAGTAGCACGCCACCCGGCGCGTACAGCTTCGCCGATCTGACCGGTGACGTCATTGCGCTGATGGATCACTTCAAAATCGACAAAGCACCTTACATGGGGCTGTCAATGGGGGGCATGACCGGGATGGGGCTGGCCATTGCTTACCCGCAGCGCTTTACCGGCATTATTTGTTGTGACGCCCGCGGCGACGCACCGGATGGTTTCAAACAAAGCTGGGATGATCGGGCGGCGGTGATTCGCGATCAGGGAATGGCAGCCCTGGTTGACCCAACCATGGAACGCTGGCTAACCGCGCAGTGCCGCGCAGAACGCCCCGACGATGCTAAAAGACTCGCTGCTATGGTCGCCAGCACCGACCCGAACGGCTACATTGGTTGTGCAATGGCCCTCAAGACCCTGGACTTTCTGAAAGACATGGGTGGGGTAACGGTGCCAATGTTATACGTCGGCGGGGAAACGGACAGTGGCGCAATGCCTGACGTAATGCAGGCCATGGCAGATGCCACCCCGGGCTCTCGTTACGCCATGGTGGCTAATGCCGCTCACATTGCCAATGTCGATAATCCGGCCGGATTTAATGCCGCTATCGCGCAATTCCTCGCTATCTGAACCAGTGATGAAACCCACTGAAGGCCCGATCAGCAGCATGGCCAGCATAACCCCGCAACAACTGCGCGATGCACTCAGCTGTTTTGCCACCGGGGTGGCTATCGTGACAACAGTGGGGCCGGACGGTGAACCCGTGGGTCTGACGGTCGATTCGTTTAACTCGGTTTCTATGGATCCTCCGTTGATTCTCTGGAGTCTTGGGCTTGGGGCGCCAAGCCTTCCGGCATTTCGACAACATGCGGCGTTTGTCGTCAACATCCTGTCGTATAACCAACTTGACTTGTGCAGGCAGTTTGCCACCCCGGCTACCGATAAATTCGCCGGCGTGAGCTGGCAGCCGGGCCTGCACGGTGCGCCAGTCCTTGATCAGAACGTTGCCACGTTGTCGTGCCTCAACTACCGACAATACGAAGGCGGAGACCACGAAATTTTTCTGGGTGAAGTCATGAGTGCTGCGGTGTCGGACCTTGCGCCGCTTATCTATAGTCGTGGTCAGTTTCAGTCAGTCCCGTGATCTCAACGATGCAACTGCACTCACGCACGTTTATCCGCACGTTAATCACATCCTGGCTTTGCGCCGCAATCATTTGCGGCGTTTTCAATTCCGTTGATGCCCACGCCGCGACGCCTGACCCTATGGAAGCGGTAACCGACTATATCAATCAACATCGCGGCATAGCCGGACAAAGTGACTTCAGCGGCTTGTACGTTCTGGACAGCGGTGACGAGGCGCTTAGGGCACGGGCCTGGCTGGTTGATCACGCGCGCAACAGCATCGAGGTGCAATACTTTATCTGGAGCACGGATAATATTGGCATTCTTGCCGGTGAGGCTTTGTTGCGCGCAGCCAAACGCGGCATCAAAGTCCGGGTAATTGTTGACGATTTGCTGATCGACGCAGCTGCTCAGACAATGCTGGCATTAGACAAACATCCCAATGTTGATATTCGGATTTATAACCCGAAACACTCGGTCAACGTGCCCTGGTACAAACGAATTTTGTACTTATTCGCCGACTTCAAAGGCTCGAACCAGCGCATGCACGACAAAACTTTTGTTGTTGACGGTAAAGTGGCTATAACAGGCGGGCGTAACATGGCCGATGAGTATTTCGACTACAGTCACGACTATAACTTCCGAGACCGCGATATTCTTGTACTGGGTAAAGCTGCCGGCGACATCAGAAACAGCTTTCAGCGATTCTGGGCCCACCCGCTGACCGAGCCAGTCAGTGCCTTATACGATGGCGCAGGTTTTTTGGAGCGTCATGTCACGGTAACCGATGCAGCCGTTCAAGCCCATTATGACAAACTGCACGCATACGCGGCAGACAGTGCAAACTTTGAACCAGCGGTTCGTCAGGCGATTGCCGGCACATCGGGCGAATTTTCCCGGCTAAAAACACAGATCATCTGGTGTAATGCCCGTTTCATCAGTGACGATCCGGGCAAGAACAACCAGTCCGGCCTCGACCTGGGCGGTGGAGGCAAAAGCACTCAGGCACTGGCAACCCTGCTTGCCACGACGCACAAAGAGGTAATTATTCAGTCGCCCTACCTGGTGTTATCGGATGCCGCTATAGAAATGTTCAGGCAAACCATTGCGCGCGGTGTATCGATTCGCATTAATACCAACTCAATGGCTGCAACCGACAACCTGCAGGCATTCAGTGGCTATCGGAATCAGCGCCAGCAACTGCTGGCAATGGGCCTCGAAATATTTGAGTTCCGGCCAGACGCTGCGGTACAGAAAAAGTTGATGCAACGGGCGGCGGGTTCTTTAGTCAGCGCCCCGGTTTTTTCGCTGCATGCTAAAACGATGGTCGTCGATGAGCAAACTGTTTACGTTGGCACCTACAATCTGGACCCAAGATCAGAAAATATTAATACTGAAGTCGGTATTGTTGCGACCGACAAAAGGCTTGCTGCGGCAGTGCGGCAAAGCATTCTGACTGATATGTCGGCTGATAACAGTTGGAATGCGCGCACCGACAAACCGGACGCGCAGGTCCCGTGGTTAAAGCGCGCCCAGGTTCGCTTTTGGCAAATGCTGCCGCTGCGGGCAATTTTGTAGCGCTTATAGTGCTGAGGCCGCTGCGGCCAGTAGATTTTGACGCGGGAATTTACTCCTTAACCCGCAATTCATCGTACGACGTCATGACCGTTTTTCGAAACGCGTCCCGCTCGGTCAGCGCGTTGTACCAACGCTGCAAATTCGGCAAATCAGGCCGCTCGATGTCGATGTCGTAATAGCGGTACATCCAGGCTCCGGTGGGAATATCCGCCATGGAAAAGTGCTCTCCGGCGAGCCACGTCGTATCACCCAGGCGCTTGTCCAGAATGCCTGCGCCGGCAATCATTGCCTTGTACTGGACGTTAAACTGGGTTGCATCCTGTTTTGCTTTTGGGGTGCGTACCTTGTGCCAGAACACGGCTGACATACTCTGTGTAAACGAGGTTGCTGCCCAGTCCATCCACTGATCAGCCAACGCATGACCCTGGTTCCCGCCGGCGGGAACCAGCACACCACCGTGTTGCTGCGTAAGGTAGCGAACAATGGCATTTGACTCGTACAAAATAAAGTCACCTTCGACCAGGGTTGGCACCCGGCCATTCGGATTCATCCGGCGATATTCGTCAGTATCAACCACCCCGTAATGCGCCCCGGCGTCGCGGCGCTCAAATGTTATGTCGAGCTCGGCAAGTGCCCACAAAACTTTTTGGACGTTCGAAGAACTCGCCCTTCCCCAGATAAGCATTTGATCTGCCATCAGACTGACCTCACTGTCCAGTTTTCATCGATAGTAGTGCCGGCATTACGAATGACTTTGGCAATTGGACAGAACTTTTGAAGATCCCGCTGAATCGCGGTGATCTGATCAGCACTGGCGTCAGTCTGGATATCAATATTCAAAACCACACTCGGAAACGGCACTTCTATTTCTTCCTCGAGAGAGACACCGCGCCGATCAAACTTCGCGGCGCCGGTCATTTTCATGTCGACGACGCTTTTCATTTTTATATTTACCACTGGGTTGTCTCCTGGATTTATCTTGTCCCAAAATTTGCGGGCCGGATGTGACTGGTGGTCAGAACCAAAGTATAGTTAACTTAGGCCTGCAGGGGTTTGCAAATTCAGTGCTGCGCTTAAAACGCTAGCCGGAAAATGGCAGATAACCCTGTAGATTTGTACGATACAAATCCGTCTGACGAAAACAACCGGAGCATAACGATTGAAACTGGCTGACGTCGCCTATGAGCGCCCATCGGATCTCTCACAGGCTCTGGCAATGATATCTGACACCAGTCGGGATATACGCGTTCTCGCCGGAGGACAAAGCCTGCTCGCAGCGCTGAATTTTCGGCTAGGCGAACCGGACTTGCTGGTTGACATCAACCGAATCGCCCAATTGAAAGGGATCAGCGAGCAGAACGGCGTTGTGCGCATCGGTGCGCTTACCCGTCATGTCGACGTTATGCGATCCCCCATCGTCGCCGAACATCTGCCACTGATTGCCCGGGCAATACATGAAGTAGCCCATCCCGCAATTCGCCACCGCGGCACCTTCGGCGGCAGCATCGCCCTGGCCGACCCTGCGGCTGAATTGCCGGCCTGCCTGCTGGCCTGTAATGGCTCGGTAATTATTGCGAGCGTTCACGGTGAACGTCAGGTGGCCGCTGACAATTACTTTAAGGGTTTGTACGATACCGACTTACAACCCGGCGAGATTATTACCGCAGTGCAATTGCCAAGCCATGCAGGCAACGACTGTTTTTTCGCATTTGCCGAATTTGCGCGTCGGCGCGGTGACTTTGCCAACGCCGGGGTAGCAATTACCGCCCGAAACCGGGCAGCAATTGAAGACTCCCGGATTGTTTTGTTTGGTGTGTCAGACAAACCCGTACGCGCCACAACATCTGAGGCCTTACTCAACGGCCAGCCCCTGGACGCAGACAATATTGAGCGGGCCAGTGAAATGGCAACCGAAGCGATTGCTGTTTTTTCTGACATACATACCGGCGAAGCAATGAAACGTCACCTGTGCCGGGTCATGATGCGACGGGCTTTGACAGCAGCAGTTTCAGGCGCAGGAAGTGCTACGCTAACTGACAATTCAGCCTAATGAAAATTTCAATCTCAACAACTATTAATGATGAAGCCGTCAGCGCAACGGTTGATGCACGGGTAAATCTGGTTGACTTTCTTCGCTCCGAACGAGGGCTGACCGGTTCTCATGTCGGCTGCGAGCACGGCGTTTGCGGTGCATGCACCGTACAAGTTGATGGGGTACCAATTCGAGGCTGCCTGATGCTCGCGGCCCAGGTTGACGGTGCCCATGTCCAGACCATTGAAGGATTGTCTGACTCCGGAAAACTTGCCGGCTTGCAGGCGGCTTTTCTAAAACACAATGCATTGCAATGCGGCTTTTGCACTGCCGGCATGTTGCTGACCGCATTCGAACTGACGGAATCAGTAAAGGCTGACGGAGCGCCCAATCGGGACGCTATACGGGAACATATTTCGGGCAATTATTGCCGATGTACCGGCTACCAGGCAATTGTCGACGCCATTGAAGAAGTTGTGCAGGCGAAACAGAACGAGGCCAGCCGATGAGCGGTTCTGCCAACGCCGAAAACGCTAGCAACGCCAACTACGCCGACAACCAATACATCGGTCGCAGCGTTACCAGGCCAAACGCGCAGCGTCTGCTGACCGGTCGCGGTCGCTACATTGATGACTTGCAATTGCCGCGCATGGCACATGCGACATTTGTTCGGTCCCCACATGCGCACGCTCGCATTGACTCTGTTGACACCACTGCAGCTGCAGCGATCAAAGGTGTTGTGGCTGTCTTTACAGGGAAAGACTTCGCCAATGTAATCACTCCGTGGGTGGGTGAACTGACGCATCTGGTCGGATTGCGTTCGCCGGCGCAATCCGCATTGGCTATCGATATTTGCCGCTGGCAAGGAGAGCCAGTCGTCATGGTGATCGCCAGCAGCCGGGCAGTGGCAGAAGATGCCTGCGCCCTGGTCGAGATCGAATACACGCCGTTGCCTGCTGCGTGCTCGACGGAAAAGGCCCTTGACCCAGCCGAACCCGTTATACACGAAGCGCTCGGTAGCAATCTGTGCTGGGAAAAAGTTGTTGACACCGGCAATACCGATGCCGTATTTGACGCACCGACCAATACTATCGTCAGCCGCCGCTTCACCTTCGGTCGGCATACCGGAGTGACGCTTGAGTCGCGTGCCGTGGTCGCTCAGTTTGACCCTGGTGACGGAGACCTGACCTTTCACTATTCCGGTCAGGCACCGCACATGATGCAGGCCGTGCTGGCCAAACACCTGGGTTTGCGAGAAGAGAACGTGCGCGTTATCAGTCGCGACGTCGGGGGCTCTTTTGGCATCAAGATTCACACCTACGGTGATGAAGTGGCCACCGCAGCCGCGGCCCTGCTGCTTAAGCGTCCGGTAAAGTTTGTTGCAGACCGCCTGGAAAGTTTCCAAACCGACATTCACGCGCGCGAGCATTACATCACGGCCCGCCTTGCTATCAACGCTGGCGGCGAAATTCAGGCCCTGGAGATGGACGACTTAACCGGCATTGGCCCATACAGTATGTACCCGAGATCTTCGGGCATCGAAGCCAATCAAATCATCAACCTGACCGGTGCGCCTTATCGGATACCGGCCTACCGCGGGCGGGTTCGAGTCGTATTCCAGAATAAAAACCTGATGTGCCAATACCGCGCAGTGGGTCATCCGGTGGCAATGGCCGTAATGGAAGGCCTGATGGACGATGCCGCCGCCGCGTTGAAAATGGATCCGGCGAAGATTCGACAAACCAATCTCATTGCCGATGATGCCTACCCCGTGACCTCACCGACGGGAATGAAATTCGCCGATTTGTCCCATCATCAGTGCCTTGCACGCCTGCTGGAGATGATGGACTATGAAAACTTGAAAGACGAGCGCGATGCGCTGCGCAAGCAAGGTATTTATCGCGGCATCGGACTGGCCAGTATGGTTGAAGTAACCAACCCGAGCCCATTATTTTACGGGGTTGGCGGCGCCCCAATTTCAGCACAAGACGGTGCCACTGTCCGCCTTGACGCCAATGGTTCTATTCACATCGCATCAAGTATTACCGAACAAGGTCAGGGTACTGAAACAATCCTGGCCCAAATTGCTGCCCAGGCAATGGGGGTTGATATTGACCGGGTCAAAGTGACCACCGGTGACACCCGGACAACCCCGTATGGGGGCGGTACCTGGGCATCACGCGGGGCGGGTATTGGTGGCGAAGCAATGCAGCGGGCGGCACTTGCACTACGGACACAAGTGCTCGAAATTGCGGCCGGCATTCTTGAAGCCAGCGCAGACGAGATGCAGATTCTGAACGGTGTCGTCTCAATACCAGGGACGGACGTGCAGATCAGCCTGCGCGAAATAGGTGAAACCGTCTACTTTCGCGCCCACGAACTACCCGACGCCCTGCAGCCCGAACTCATTGCCACCCGTCACTTTCGGATTCGTGACTTTCCCTTTGTGTTTACCAACGGGGCCATGGCGTCGTACGTCGAAGTGGATATCGAGACCGGTCGGGTGAGCCTGCTCAAACACTGGATGGTCGAAGACTGCGGCACGGTCATCAACCCCAAGCTGGTCGACGAGCAGATCAGAGGGGGTGCTGTACAAGGCATTGGAGGAGCGCTGTACGAAGAATGTTTGTATTCTGACGATGGGCAATTACTCAACGCTTCGATGGCTGACTACCTGGTGCCAATGGCCGGGGAAATGCCGGATATTGTGATCGATCACGTAACAACGCCGTCGAGCACGTCCGTATTGGGCGCAAAAGGCGCGGGCGAAGCCGGTACCGGCGGTGCTCCGGCAGCCATTATGAATGCAATTAATGATGCCCTGCGGCCGCTGAACGCCCAGGTTTCTCAGCAACCAATGACACCAGAACGTATTTTGAAAGCACTGGGAACCATCTGACTAAGCAGCCTGCCAGCCAAACAATGCGAGCCGGATCAAACCGGCAACCACGGTCAGTGACAATATTCCGGCAATCCACAGCGCGGCAAACCATAACAGTTGATTTCGCAGACGACGACTCATCGGTCAGCCCCCGCTAATGGTAGCCCGAGGCCGGATCAACCTTGCCGCGAAATACCCAGTAGGCGTAAACCGTATATCCAAGGACCATAGGCACCAGAACAACTGCGCCGACCAGCAGGAATTCCAAGCTGCTGTCCGGTGCCGCTACATCCCAGATGGTCAGCGACGGCGGCACCATGTTAGGGTAAAAGCTGATTAAGATACCGACATAACACAACACGAACAACGCGATTGATGCCAGAAACGGACGCCGGTCATCCCGGTTGTTCAAGCCTGACATCAGTTGCCATGCGCACAGAATAACCAGGCTCGGCACTAACAAGCTGAATATGGCGGTTGGCCATGAGAACCAGCGTTCAAGATAGTGCGGTAACAACGTCGGCGTGAGCAAACTAACCAACCCGATAAGAACAAGTGTTGCCCAGCCTGCCGCCCGGGCAATTCGGCGGCTGCGAACCTGTACCGGACCTTCGGTTTTCATGACCAACCAGGTGGCGCCAAGCAAACCGTAGCCAATCAGCAGTGCCACACCGGTCAACACGGAAAACGGGGTCAGCCAGTCAAACCAGCCACCAACGTAAGCACGATCGGCCACGTCAATACCCTGGACGAGTGCACCAAGCGCAACCCCCTGGGCCAAAGCCGCAGCCGCCGACCCGCCGGCAAAGGCAAAATCCCACCACAGCCGGCGACGTTGGCTGCGCCAGCGAAATTCGAACGCCACCCCCCGAAAAATCAGGCCCAGCAACATGATGATGATTGGTGCATACAGGGCCGGTAAAATAGTTGCATAAGCCAGCGGAAACACAGCAAACAAACCGCCACCGCCCAGGACCAGCCAGGTCTCGTTGCCGTCCCATACCGGCGCAACCGTATTGACCATCAGATCGCGTTCTTCTTCGCGACGAAAAAACGCAAAACAAATACCAACCCCAAGGTCAAAACCATCAAGGCATACGTAGGCCAGCACCGCAAACGCGATCAGTGCTGCCCAAATTAATGCAAGATCCATTTCCACTGCTTACTCCCGTGTCTGGTTCGAGGGTGACAACAGCGTCTCTCCTGACGCTCCTGGTACTACCGGCGTGATGCCTGAAGCACGGGTCAGTCCGATGTCGGGCTTCCTATGTGGCCCGGGTGGATTTAAAGCCAGCCGGATGATGTAGTACGTACCCGCACCAAATACGATGAAGTAGACAATGACAAATGCAAGCAACGAAAATGCAACAGCCGGCGCGTCCAGCGGTGACGCACTATCGGCCGTGCGCAGCAAACCATAAACCGTCCATGGTTGACGACCCACTTCGGTCACAATCCAGCCGGCAACCACGGCGATAAAACCAGCCGGAGTCATAAATACCGCAAGCCAGTGCAAACGGGTATTCACAAAAAGCCGCCCGCGGTATCGGCACAACGCAGACCACAGTCCAACCAACAGCATCAGAACACCTATACCAACCATAACCCGGAAAGACCAGAATACGATTGCCGCCGGCGGTCGGTCTTGTACCGGCCACTCTTTCAAGCCTTTGACTTCACCATCGAGGCTGTGGGTCAAAATCAACGAAGCCAGTCGCGGAATTTGAAGAGCAAAGCGGGTCTGCTCGGTTGTATCGTCAGGCCAACCGAAGAGAATTAAAGGCGCACCGCGGTGGGTATCGTAGTGACCTTCCATTGCGGCGATCTTGGCCGGCTGGTGCTTGAGTGTATTCAGACCGTGTTGATCCCCAACCATAATCTGAATAGGCGCCACGATCACTGCCATCCACATTGCCATTGAAAACATAGTTTGTGCTGATGTGTTCAACTGGTCTTTCAGCAAGTGCCACGCACCCACGCCACCAACCACAAAAGCAGTTGTCAGATACGCCGCCAGCACCATATGCACAAACCGATAAGGAAACGACGGGTTGAAGACAATCGCCCACCAATCAGCGGGTACAAACTGCCCAACATCATTTACTGCATAACCCGCCGGCGTGTGCATCCAGCTGTTAACGCTCAGAATCCAGAATGCTGAAAACAAAGTGCCAATGGCAACCATTAAGGTGGCAAAAAAATGCAGCCGGGGGCCAACCCGGTTTTCGCCGAACAACATCACCCCGAGAAAGCCAGCCTCAAGGAAAAATGCCGACAAGACTTCATAACCCATTAACGGGCCCAGCACCGGCCCCGTTTTATCCGCAAATACCGACCAATTTGTGCCGAACTGATACGACATGACAATGCCGGAAACAACCCCCATGCCAAAAGCTACGGCAAAGATGGTTTTCCAATAGTCGAACAGCGTACGGTATCGACCGGTTTGCTCGCCATTTTTCTCTTTGAGTAACCACAGCCCACGCAACACGGCGAGGTAACTGGCCAGGCCAATAGAAAAAGCCGGAAAAATAATGTGAAAGGCGATCGTGAACGCAAATTGAAACCTTGCCAGCGACAAAGCCAGACTGTCGCTTATAGCCAACGCCGACGCGCCGGCCGCAGCGGTAACAACAGCATCCAGAGTGCCCGACAATTGCGCAATCGCGTTGGTCAGTTCGAGACCAAAATTCAGCATGACATACCCTTTTTGTGGGTCGGCCATCTCCGCCGGGTGAAATGCAATTATTATTTTTTAGAGCGACGGCAGTAGGTCGGATTGCTTCATGACGGGTTACTTCATGATTTTTCTGCATGGCGCTATGGTTTGTGCCTGAAGTTTACGCCTGCTCTATCGGGTATACAAGTACCCGGGGCTGCGACCAGGTCAGTTCAGCTGCCCGATTCGTTTATCGAAGATAAAGCCTAAAACATTGAGCAACAATTGCGCTGCCAGGATCTGGGTTGAACCGGTTGGGTCGTAATCGGGGGCCACCTCAACCAGGTCAATACCGACTATATCGCCGCGTGCAACAACAGCTTGCAACAACTCCAGCACTTCGTAGTAAAGGAAACCACCATGGCTTGGCGTACCAGTGCCCGGCGCGATCGACGGACAAAAGGCATCGATATCCAGGCTGACGTAATAGCGCGCGCCTTTCGGAATTCGGTTCACAACTGCTTCCAGACCCATTTGCCTGATATGGCGAACTGACAAAATGTCAGACCCCATGGCTCGCGCATCGTCATAACCATCACGCGCCGTTGACGATACATTTCGAATACCCAGCTGGGTCATGCCACTGATGTAGTCTTTTTCTGCGGCGCGTCGCATTGGGTTACCGTGTCCGAAACGCACGCCGTGGCGTTCATCGACAAAATCGAGATGGGCATCGATATGAACAATATGCAACGGGCCTTTTTTTTCGCAGTCTTGCGCATAGGCGTTAATGCAGGGAATGTTGATGGAATGGTCTCCACCCAATACAACCGGCAAGGCACCCGCATCAAGAATCTTGCGTACCCCGAACTCTATGTTTCGGTGGCTACCTTCGGTATCGGTATGAATAATGTCGGCATCACCAATGTCGACAATGGTGGTACGCGAGTCAAGGTAGACCTTGTCGTCTTCGAAATCGTAGCTTCCAGCGTGACCAAACGAGAACAAGGTTGAAGCTTCGCGAATTGCCCGCGGCCCCCAGCGTGCACCAGGCCGCCATTGGGTTCCAAAATCGAACGGCGCCCCTAACACGGCAACATCAGCATGGATGTTGTCCCAGTCTTGTACATAAGGGCGCTTGGCAAAAGTTGCGATGCCAACAAAAGGCAGATCAAGTCTGCCGGTTTCGTAGCCGTGGTCTGTCATCGGGTACTCCGTTACGATCAAGCCAAAAGTTAACACTATTACCGGCAACCGCCCTGCCCGGCGGGGTTACATGAGCCAATCGTCTAATAGAAGACCGGTCAGCGCTCAGGCCGCGGTCCAGCCGCCGTCGACCATAATCGCAGTGCCAGTCACCAGGGCTGCGGCATCACCGGCCAGGAAAACTATAGCCCCCATCAAGTCTTCGACTTTACCGGGTCGACCAAGGGCAATGTTAGAAACGATGTAATCGTAAAACGCCGGATCATCCATCATCGCAGCGGTCATTTCGGTTCGGATAAACGTTGGGCAAACCGTGTTGACCCGAATATTTTCAGGGCCCAGTTCCCAGGCAAGTGCCTTGCTCATCCCTTCGATCGCATGTTTGGTTGCGCAATAAACCGTTCGCCGGGGTCCACCCACGTGACCCATTTGCGAGCCGATATTGATAATCGAGCCAGCCAGCTTTGCCTGTCGCATGCCCGCGACAACAGCCTGGGTAACAAATATAGCTGCTTTCACATTCAAATCACTGACTGCATCGTAGTCTTCCTCGGTGACGTCCAGTAGCGTGGCCGGTCGGTTTGCCCCCGCGTTATTGACCAGCAACTGGTAAGGCCCGTGCGTGGCCACAAACTGACTCACCGCCTCGGTGTCGAGGATATTCAACGCATAACCAGCGGCAACATGCCCAAGCCCAGCGATAGCTTGCGCAGCCGCGGTGACTTCAGATTCGGTACGCGCAATCAGGTCAACGCTTGCGCCGGCCTGCGCTAATGCAACCGCAGCGGCCAGGCCAATTCCCCGCCCGGCGCCAGTAACCAGGGCACGACGCCCGTCAAGTCTAAATGAAGGGGTGCTGGGCAATACGATTGACATCGGTTACCTGCCTCTCAATTGTTGTGTTCTACAAACAAAGAAAGCGGCCGAAGCCGCTTCCTTGCGCCGGGAGGCTGCTTGGGGGTTAGTCCAGCAAGCCAAACTGCTTCATGAACTTCAGGTGAGCATCCAGTGCTTCCTGCGCCAGTGGGCTCTTGGCACCAAAGTCAGTCCACGCCTTGACTGCAATTTTGCGGAACTTGTCGCGCTCTTCTTGCGGCCAGTCGACAACGGTAATGTCTTTACCCGCTTTGTGTTCTCCGACAAGACGCTTGTCTTCAAGGTCTGCCTGACGGCGCATCGTTGTATAAGCAGCGATGTACCAGGTTTCCAGCGCTACCTGATGCCCGGGCGACAGTTTGTCCCACACATCTTTGTTGACGATGAACTGCAGCACCGCCATTGAGTGAATACCCGGGTAGATTGGGTACTTGGCAATTTTGTGCATACCTGAAGCATTGTTGTTTACATACGCCGACGCATCAGCGGCATCGACCAGGCCTTTTTCCAGCGCGGTATAGACCTCGGAAAACGGCAAGGATACCGGCGCCGCACCAGCACGCTTGAACACTTCACTGGCCAGACCTTCAGGTGAACGGATCTTTACACCGGCCAGGTCAGCAACCGAGCGAATGGGTTTCTTGGCAACCAGGGCTTCGCGCGAGTACGGACCACAACCCACGACATGCACCTTACCCTTGGTGTACTTGTCATACAGTTTTTGCATGATTTCTTTGCCGCCACCTAACTGGCAGAAGGTTTGCATCTGGTCGACCGTGTCGTAGCCGGCAATCAAGTCGCCCATCAGGGCGAATGCCGGGTCGCGGCCGGCGAAGTAAGCCACCGCGTTCAAATCACCGTCCAGAATACCGTTGGCCACTGCATCAATGGTTTCACGGTGAGGAACGACGGCTTTTATTGGCAGGATCGACAGTTTCAAATCGCCATTGGTCATTTTCTCAAAGCGCGGGCCCCAATCATCGGTCATGAACCGGTGTGCCCAGTCACCAGCTTTGGAACTGGCCTGCAGTTTCAGGGTCTTGGCCTGGAGCGGCGCAGAAATTGCCAGCGCTGTCAGGGTTGCCGCACAAACTGCGGTCAGGGTCTTTTTCATCTTGTCTCCGTAGAACTTATTAAATACAGGTACTGAGTTAGATCTATTGGTAGCAAATCAATTTGGTAGCGAATCAATCAGCAGCATCCGTTCAAGATACCACCACTGCCGGTCAGGCAAAACCATCTGCCAGGTGAAACATGAACCAAATCAACAGTGCCGCTCCAATAATGCCCACAATCCACGGCCAGGGGCCATAGAAATACGCATCATCGCGTTCTTGTCCGCTACTCATTGTGCAAGCTCCTTATTTGTCGCCGCTTTGACCGTAAGGCCAACTGTTTGAATATGACACAAGCTGAACCAATACCTTTCCGCACTGCACCATCGAAGCGCTGGAATATTGAGTTGAGTCATTACTCAGGCCATCTGCGCTATGCGCAGTAATTCATTGCGATCCATGCCCTGGCTTGTCCCACCCGTAAGAATGTTCTCCCAGGGTTCAACAGCCAGTGGAACACCGTCCCGCAGCCGCTCCTCACGCGTCTTGCGCTCCGGATCACCCGGAATCAACACCGGATTTGCCGGATCAGCCGGACGGCAGGCGCGAACAAAATTTATATATTCGCTGACCGCTGCAGCATAACCGTGACCGTCATCGATTGCCGATGGTTCGACAAATATTGAAAACATACCGTTATGCACATTGTGTCCGGGCCCGCTCGCACCCGACCCTGTTAATGCCCCGGCAAGCAACTCGCAAGCCAGGGCGAGGCCTGACCCCTTGTGATCACCCATCGCATTAATTGCACCGGGGCCCAGGCGCGGATTGGGCACGGCATCTGGTGCGGTTGGACCATACAGGGCTAGCGGGTCTGTCGTGGGTTGTCCGTTTTCATCTTTGAGGCTTCCCTCGGGCAACGGTTTACCCCCTTTCATTGCAATCAGCGCTTTACCCTCGGCAACTCGGGAAGTGGCAAAGTCGAGAATGAAATCGCCGGTGTCCGGGCTGGGCACCCCAATCGTAACCGGCGCCGTTGACATCCGGCGCTCGGCACCACCAAAAGGGGCCACCAGCAAACTATGCGCAACGTTGACAAAATGCACCGACACCAGGCCCTGGGCACAAGCGAGTTCAGCCCAACCGCCAATACGGCCCAGGTGACCCGCGTTTCGCAGTGCCACCAGCGCAACCCCGTGAGCCCTGGCCTTTTTGACCCCAACATCAATGAGTTGATGCCCCAGGGTCTGGCCAAAGCCGTTCAAGCCGTCGAGTACGGCAAAGTTATCTGACTCGATGACAACTTTTGCGGTTCGGCCAAAATGGACGTGACCATTGCGCTCGGCTTCAAGATAACGCGGCACACGAACGACCCCATGGCTGTCGTGACCAGCGAGATTGGCATCAACCAGATGCTCACCGATATTGGCGGCTTCTTTTGCATCAGCACCGGCTTGGCGAAAGATTGCCGCGATGACATCAACAAGGCCTTTGGCAGGGATTCTGACTACGGGATTTTTTGCCATGATGATTAGTTTTCAGCCTTTAGTTGATCTGCATTAAAGATGTAGTCGGAACGCAATTTACCATCGAAGGCGTCAACAATGTTCTGCGCCGCTTCTACAGACATATTGCGCGCACCCTCCTGGGTAACGGCGGCCGAATGTGGCGAATAGATACTGTTGGGCAGGCTCAGCAGTGGATTGTCAGGCGCCGGCGGTTCGGTGGAAAACACATCCGCACCGGTGCCGGCGATCGTGCCACCGCTGACAGCAGCAGCCAATGCAGCTTCATCGATAATCCCGCCGCGGGCACAATTGATCACTATGGCATGATCTGGCAGTGCAGCCAGCTCTGGCGCACCGATCAAATGGTGGGTTTGCGGATTCAGCGGCACGTGAACAGTTAGAAAGTCTGCCTGCGCAAGTGCGCCGCGAAAATCCGCAATCCCCTCAACACCTTGCTCGCGGGCCAGCGCCTCATTCAGTGCGATGTCAGCAACCATAACCCGCATACCAAAAGCTTTGCACATTGGCGCCACCAGGCTGCCGATGCGTCCGTATCCGACCACGAGAATCGATTTATCAAACAACTCGGTCGTATAATGACTGCCGCGTTCGTGAAACCGCCCCTCGCGGGTCGCGCGATCGTAAACGAATGGTGCTTTTGTCAGCACCATCATCATCATGATCACGTGCTCTGCAACCGAACGCGCGTTAGCCGATGCGGCAATTGCAACCGGGATTCGACGCGCAGTGAGATGATCAACATCGATATGGTCGCAACCAACCCCGTGGCGGGAGACCACCTGTAGTTCAGTGGCGCCCGCAAGAATGTCACTGTTCAGGAAGGCGCTGCGAACCAGTACGCCGTGGGCATTGGCCAACTCGCGTTTAAGGGTATCGGGTTCACAATCGGTCAGTTGCACAACCTCAATGTCGGTGCGGGACTTTAAGATAGCAGGGCCGTCCGGATGTATTTTTTCAGTAACTACAACGCGTTTCATTGTTATTCGACCCTGTTTGAATGTTCCGCCTGACCGGCGCCCTAACCATGGCTGAATTTTGCCGACCCTTTCTGAGCCGACTCTTCCTGACTAACCCTGCCATCGGCCGCCATGGTACCGATTCTTGCAAGCGCATTCAATCTATGTGAGCCTGAGGCGGACAGATACGCTAGTATCTTGACTGATCCAATCGGCAATCTGACTAGCGAATTGAATCGGCGTCTTCGGCACTCACTAGCTGACGACCCGTACAAACAAAAAAGAACCGCCGCCTGTGGTGCCAGTCACCGGGTGCGATCAGCGGAGACTAAGGAGACAGAATGAGCGCAAGCAACCCGGGTATACCGGCCAGCGACACAGTGGCAAATTACCCAAAGGTATCCACTCCAGTTTACGAAGTGGCCGGGCGGCAAGACATGTTCTCGTTCATGGATCACATCAGCCGTTTTACCGGCCTTACCGTGGCCCAGTTTTATATCGTTTGTGCGGCGGTCACGATGTACGAGGTGATTGCCCGCTACGTCTTTAATGCTCCCACCCAGTGGGCCTTCGAAGTCGTCATGGTGTTGTGCGCAACCGCCTGGATGCTGTCCGCCGGATACATTACGCTCGAAAAACGCCATATTGGCATCACCGTCATCTATCTTGCTGCCAGCGAGCGTACCCGATGGTGGCTCGATGTATTTGCGATGATTATTGGCGTTATCGCCTTGTTCCTCCTGGTTGACGACACCGCGGTACGGGCACTTGAGTCGATTGACCTGGTCGAACGCATGGGCAGTGGGTTTAACTCACCCCAACCAATGATTCTTAAAACGGTACTGGTACTGGGCGCGTTCATCTACATGCTGCAGTTACTGGTCAACCTGTATCGCCACTTCAATTCAAGGCTTGCCCAAATCGGTGTACTGGTAGTTGCAGCGTTCATTCTGTTTCGGCTTGCCCTCGTTGTTGCGGCGCATTACAGCGGCGAAGAAAGTGCTGCCGCAACATTGAACCAGGGCATTTCCACGTTTGGTTATATTTTCAACCCGGCCGATTACATCGATGCCCGCGATTGGGGAATCGGCACGGCAAGTCTGGGGATCGTCATCAGCCTGGTTTTTCTGATGATGACCGGTATGCCGCTGGGTATCGTCACGCTGATCGTGTCGGTACTGGTTGCTTTGCTTTTCTTCGGGCCACGCGGCCTGTACCTGGTGTCAACCAACGCATTCGGTTTACTGGAAAAGTACCCGCTGATTGCCGTACCACTATTTGTATTAATGGCCTCAATTCTTGAACGGGCCGGCATCGCCGAAGACTTGTTCGACGCGATGGCAATTTTTGCCGGTAATCTGCGGGGCGGAGTTGCTGTGCAGACAGTGGTTGTCGCGGTGATTCTTGCGGCCATGTCGGGGGTTATGGGTGGCGAAATTGTCATGCTTGGCCTGGTTGCCCTGCCCCAGATGTTACGCCTTGGGTATAACAAACATCTTGCGGTTGGCGTGATTTGTGCATCCGGCTCTCTGGCGACGCTGATTCCACCCAGCATCATCATGATTGTCTACGGCTTGTCCGCGGAAGTGTCTATCGGCGACTTGTTCATGGCTGGCGCTGTGCCCGGCATTATGCTGGCCACGTTTTATGCCTTGTACGTCCTTGCGCGGTGCAAACTGAACCCCGACCTCGCACCAACCGCCGAGGAAGTACAGGCAATTACCGGTAAAAAATCCGGATTGTCCCGCGAACGCCTGCTCGCCGTAATCATGTGTATTGTGCTGATCGGCTGCGTCATGGGATCAATTTACGCCGGCATCGCATCGGTGACCGAAGCGGCCGGGGTGGGTGTGTTCGGCGCCATTCTTGTTGCCGCAACCCGGATGAAATTCAACTGGAGCCTGCTCCAGCATGCGCTGGCCGGCACAATGGCCACCGTGGGTACGATTATCTGGCTGATTCTTGGTGCGGTCGCCTTTGTCGGGATTTACAACCTGATCGGCGGTGCTGACTTCATGAAGTCATTGTTCACCGGCCTCGGACTGCCACCGATGGGCATTATCTTCGTGATGATGGGCATTTTGATTGTGCTGGGCACCTTCATGGAATGGATTGCCATTGTCTTTATTACTGTCCCGGTGTTTGCACCTGTGGTTGTCGACATGGCACCAGAGCTGGGTCTTGACCCGGAATGGGCAGCAGTCTGGTTCGGTGTCTTGTTCGTGATGAACATACAAATATATTTTCTGTCACCGCCGTTTGGCCCGGCTTGTTTCTGGTTGAAGTCGGTTGCTCCTCCAGAGATCACGCTGCAGGATATCTTCAGAGCGGTACTGCCGTTCATCGGGTTACAAATCATCGGCCTGACGCTGGTGATGATTTACCCGCAGATTGCCCTGTGGTTACCTCAGTGGATGGGCTCCAGTTAAACCAATCACCGACAACCCAAACGCTGCGCCGGAGCCAGAACCGGAGCCACCGAAGCCACCTGAGCCACCAGATGCTGGCGGGCTGCGCTGGGCAATGCTGGCCGGCGTCTGGCTGATCTATTGCGCTTTTGGGCTGGTTGCTGCCAGCCTCGCGCCGCTCGTTGCCCTGGTCGTCAGAGACCTGCAGTTATCCCACGCTGCAATGGGCAGTATTCTCGGCGCCTGGCAGCTGGTCTATATTGCGTCGGCGATTCCCTGCGGCATGTTGCTCGACCGACTCGGGCCGCGTCGGGCACTGGCTATTGGTGCTTTGCTTATTGCCGCTTCCGGCTTTGCCCGCAGCCTGGCGGTTGATTACACCGACTTACTTGTGGCCGTGATGATCTTTGGCCTGGGCGGCCCTATCGTCTCGGCCGGCGCACCAAAAGTTATCGCACAATGGTTTGCCGGTAAAGACCGGGGCCTGGCGATGGGCATTTATATTACCGGTCCGTCTATCGGCGGGGTCGTATCGTTGACGCTGACTCATCCGGTACTACTCCCCGCGTTTGACGGTAACTGGCGCGGGGTCATTGGCTTATGGGCAGGCTTCAGCGTACTTGCCGCAATAACCTGGTTTGTCATTGCCAGTCATCGCGACGCACGGGCAATGGAGAACGCAGAACAGCAGCAAACCAGGCCACCGCAACTGGCCACGATGAAACTGTTGTTGCGCGAACCCGCGGTACGCATTGTGATGTTGATGAGTGTTGGCGTTTTCCTGATTAACCACGGCCTGAACAACTGGTTACCCGAGTTACTGCGCAACGGAGGGATGACTCTGGTGCAGTCCGGACTATGGGCGGCGATACCGACTGTTGTTGGCATCGCTGCATCACTCGTGATTCCGCGGCTGGCGACACCGGGCCGACGATTTCAGATTCTGTTCTGGTTGTGTGTCATGTCTGCCTGCGCCACCGTGTTATTACAAACCATCAGCCCGCTGCCGCTGACGGTTGGTCTGTTGATGCAGGGGATTGCCCGCTCAACCATGATGACAGTGCTAATTCTCACTCTGGTTGAGTTGCCCGGAATTGGCAGGCAACATGCCGGCACCGCAGGAGGTTTGTTCTTCTCTGCTGCTGAAGTGGGGGGCGTACTGGGCCCGTTGAGTCTGGGCGTTTTGTACGATTACACGGGTAACTTTAGCCTTGGGTTAATGATGTTTACGGTAGCTGCCATCGCGTTGGCCATTACAACCAGGCGCTTGCAGACTCGGGTGGGCACAGACAAACCGGCGGCTTAATGGCAGCTAAATGGCGGCTTAAGAAACTAATAAACCCGGCGACGTCAGCCGGATAACCACAATGCTCGAAAAAACAATGACACGGCACTGAGCACAAGAATGCCATAGGTCAGGTTCAAGACCACTTTGTCCGATATTTGGTTGCGCACGCCTTCAGCAAGCCGGGAAGCCAGATAAGCGAACGGGATCAGACACAGTGCAGTGGTCAATATTCCCGGGTTCAGATACAAACCCGCAATCGTAAAGCCAACAATACGGAAAACCAGGTTGGCAGTTCCGGTGGTTGCAATAGTTGCACGTAGCGCATTAGTGCTGTGCCCACGCAGGCTCAGGTAAATTGCGGTCGGCGGCCCGCCCGCGCCAAACGCACCGGATGACAGACCTGCTAACGTACCCATCGGCCAGGCCCAGTGCTGGCTGATCCCGCGTCCGCCTGGTTTGATCCACAGGCGGGCCAACAGAAAACTGGCCACAAAGGCCGCCATACCGAACATCAGCCAGCGCATCGGCAGATTCACCAGCAATGTGACACCAGCCGCAGTACCCAGGGCGGAGGCAGGAATAATGCGGACGGCATCAGCGCGCACAATACTCTGATGGCTCAGGCGCAACAGCCTCAATACGGTAAAACTTTCAATTATTACCAGTACCGGCAATAAAAAAACCATGTCAATAAACAAAGCGGCAATTGGTACCGCGATGACACCACCACCGAATCCAACGGTGACAAAAATAAAACTCGCTAACACGATAACCGGCACCAGGATCAAAAACTCCCGAGCCGGTGGCAACCATGCCGACGACAATGCCAAGAACTCATCCATTACCCGGTAACGGCGACCAACGCCTTGGCCTCTGTTTTCAAGAATCGCACAAAACGACCGATTTGATTCCCGCAGGGTTCAGAGTGTTATTGGTTGTTGGAATCGGCTTTTCCGCCAGTTGCCGGGCCGAGGCTTCAAGACAATTAATGAGATCCCAGGCAAGGTGATGCCCGTGAGCATTAAGTAAAGCATTGATCTCTTGTGCCGGACCAGTATGCAAGCTGAAACCCCGCCCTCCAGCGGTGAACACCAACCGGCTTGAACCAGTAGACGAGACAGTCGCATCTGTCGATTGGTTAACAGGTTGTTCAATCATAACCACCTTGCCCAGCTCTGATAAGCGGGTATTGAGAAAAGCAAACGTTCCAGCAGCAAGTCGTGGATTAAAGCGCCGGTCGATGAATGCCTGCCGCGGGTAATACCCCCGATCGACATCCATAAAGGTATCAAAAATCAAGCTGACCCTGTCATGCCCCTGAGACAAAATAACAGCTTCGGCAGTTCGTGCCGCGAGCGCTGCATCATCTGCCCGCATTTGTGCAACTGAAGGCCCGGCAAGCTTAAGCGACGCCAGAACATCACAATCCATTTCATCAGCAAAACGATGAATGCGGGCCATTGCCGATGGCAGGTTATCGTCGAAATCGATCCGTACGGTAACGCCGTCAATCACCCCGCCAGACAATGGCGTCCGCAATGTTCTCTCTGCCGCATCCAACTCGGAAACGCTAAAGCCGCTTTTAACAAAATGGGTAAAGTGTTTGCCGTCAAAGCGTGAGTTGTCACCCGACAAAATTTTTGCAAATAACAGCTTGACCCCGGATTCCTTGCGAATGGTTGCCAGGGCTGCTTGCATTGACTCAAAACTGTCAGCAGTAGCGTTCACTTCGAAAGCCTCTATCCCGCAGGCTGCGAGGTCGCGCTGTAACAAGGCCTCACGCGGTTTGCCCAGGCAGGTAACAACAAAACGATTGCCGCTGGTTGCCAGCACTGACATCCGCTGAGCAGAATAATCTTCAGCCAGGTCAACAGACGGCACTTTGCATAGCCGCACCCCCATTTCCCAGAGCGACTGCAATGGGTAGTCGTTGCGGGCCCACTTGCGGCCAAATTCCTGCACACCACCGGTGGCACTGATTTGCATTGTTTCCGCCCACGGATGCCGCAATTCAACCCCGACCCGGTTCAGGCCAGAAGTCTTCGGATGAGCCAGGGTCAGTTGGTTGCGTCGGGTTGCCGTTTCTCCGGGGGCAGAACGTCCGTCCATAGTCCTGACCGAATAGGCAACATGGTCATCAGCGAAGACATCCACCAGGAAATAACCATAGCGTTCAGCATCCCCCCGCGCATGCTCGATGCTGGGCGCAATACGGTAAAACTCGGAGAAGTCGTGACGCATGAAGGCGGTCGACGGCAGCATATACATCTCGGCGTTACCAATGCGGTCATACCAGAAGTTATGAACATGGCCGGCAAAGACGGCTTCGACCTCAGCGCGTTGCAGCTGTTCAACCACCCAGGCCCGTGCGGGTTGATCGATATTGTCATAGTTGCCAGCTTCGTCAGCAGTATGAATATACGGTGGATAGTGCATGAAAACGAAAACCCGCAACGCACCGGCGCTACCCAGCTGTGCGCTGAACCAGGCGCGTTGTTCGTGGTCTTGCGAAAGACCCGAGTTAAACAATACTGAATTCAGCATGAGGAACCGACATCCCTCGTGGTCAAACCCATAATAGTCGGGCCCAAAGGCGTCCCGGTATAAGCGCAAGTAGTCTGCGCAGATTAAGTCGGCCGGCATCCAGTCGATGTGCTTGTCCCCGACATCGTGGTTGCCCGGAATGACGTGCAGAGGCATTTTCAGACTTGCGGTCATGTCTCGAAAGTGAGCGACAGCATCGTTGAAACCCGGCAGCGAAGGCACGGGATGGACGATGTCACCCAGGTGAACGACAAAGTCCGGTGCCGGAGACATCTGGCTGATTTCGTTGAAAACATAGCGGGCACGCGCATTGGCCGACGCATTCGTGATGAAGGGTGAAGATCCACCCTCCTCTGTTTCGTTGACATGGGTATCAGCGACCACGGCAAACCGAAAAACCGGCTCATCACTGCCGGGACGCTTGGTATTGTTAACTTGCATGTGATCTCCGCCGCTTGCGTTGTGCTTATGTTGTTTTCGCTGTTTCTGTTATGTAGACCGCCGACGCACTTGTTTTAGTCGACCGAATCATTCTAAACGAGCGCAGCGCACGTCGATTCTGAAGTCAGGTGCTATTGGCGCTCCCGTCCGCCACCCCACGCCAGTCTCCATGGCGAAGAAACCAGCCAAGGGTTGCGGCACGCAACACATAAAAGACAGCGATAGCCAGCCACAACCCATGATTACCACCCCATGCGATTGCCGGCCAGCTGAACAGCAAATACAGTCCGGTTGCCAGCACCATCGCATTTCGCATCTGGCGGGTTCGCAAGGCACCGACAAATATTCCGTCCAGCTGGTAACTCCAGACGGCGATTAGCGGCATGGCAATCAACCAAAGTAAATACTCCCCAGCCTGCACGCGTACCGACTCGATTGTCGTCAGCAGGGCAACCATGTCGGTTCCAAAGACCGCGAACACAACGGTATACGCGAACGCCGTTAATGCCGCCCACTGGGTGGTGGCACGAATTGCCCAACGAAATTCATCTCTGCGCTTGCTGCCAACCGCCCCACCCACCAGCGATTCAGCGGCATGGGCAAAACCGTCCAGACCGTAGGCCAGCAAATGAACCAATTGCATGATGACCGCATTCCCCGCCAGGGTCACATCACCAAAACCGGCGCTTTTTGCGTTGAACCAGGCGAAACCGAATATCAGGCACAAAGTGCGCACGAAAATATCCGCATTCAGACTCAGCAGCGGCAAGTAGCGATTCAGGCTGAACACGCTGTCCACAGGCCATTGCCCGCTTAAACCAACCAGTACCCGGCGCAATAGCAATACTGAGCAGATTAGCGCCAGGTATTCGGCAATCACGCTGGCAATTGCAACACCCTCGATACCCCAGCCCAGACCCAGGACAAAAACAATGCTTAGTGCCGCATTGGTCAGATTCAATACCAATTGGGCAACCAAGACAAAACTGGTGCGCTGCATACCAACAAAAACACCAACCATTACGTAGTTCAGCAGGGTTGCCGGTGCGCTGAATACCCGTATCTGGTAGTACTGCCGCATCGCCGTTTCAACGACCTCACTGGCCGGGAACGCCCAGGCGGCCAATTGCACCAGGGGTAAACGCAGCAGCAGGATTAAGCCACCAAACACCATCGCCAGAACGCAGTTACGCATAATGACGTCGCGCATGGCCTGGCCGTCACGCCGGCCCCAGGCCTGCGAAACCATGCCGGTGGTGCCCATACGCAAAAAACCAAAGGCCCAGAACAAAAAAGCGAAAACAGTGGCGCCCAGTGCCACAGCGCCGATGTAGGCGGGGTCGTCCAGGCGGCCCATCACTGCCGTATCGACCAGACCAACCAGAGGAACAGACAGGTTCGACAAAATAATAGGCAGTGCCAGCATCAGTACACGCCGGTGGGTCTGCGCACCGGCCGGCAGGGGTGAATCAGGTTTCAAGTGTGGATCGCCACCGCCTGCTTGCGTGGGCCGCGGACCACTGGCGGCCGCATCAACCGCGGTAACCGCATCAACCGGGCCGAGCTCACCTGGCCCGCCGCTCTTTCACTACAACAGGCTCAATCTGGACACTGTCCGAATTACCGGCCACCAGGATTTGTCCATCCTGAATTGACGCATCGAGCTTCATTGCGCGATTGGCCAACCTGGCCAGAGCACGGCTGTCATCCGGGCTGACAGACCAGATTCTCAGGTTGTCAAAACGCTCGAGCTCAGCTGCCATGCGCTCGTACCAGAGACTCGCCTTAGTGCCGCCATAAGTCAGGATTTCAACCAATCCCGCCCGGCCGCAGGCTTTTCGTATGCGCTTGTCGTCCGGCATGCCAAGATCAACCCAGCACTGAATGTGACCGGTTAAGTCGCGTACCCATAAGTCCGGCTCGTCATCAGTGGAGACGCCGCGGCCAAAGGCCAGGGAGTCGTCAGCAAACATAACAAATGCCAGCACCCTGAGCATCAGACGCTCGCTGTTTTCAGACGGATGCTGGGCCAGGGTTAGCAAATGCGACTGATAGTAGTGCCTGTCCATATCTGCGACAGACAGTTCGAGTTTGCAGATAGTTGCGCCCAGTGCCATGGGCGGGATTCTACAGTCTTATGTGTAGCGCACGGGGCCAGCGCCCTGACTGGCGTCGGCCCTGCCCACCCCAGGCAGTGTCCTGGCCAGGTCGGACAGATAGGCGTCCATGGAATTCACGTGCAGCATTGACATCATACGGTGAATTGCCCGCGGATTTTGCAAAAGGCCGGGCTGCCAGCCCAGAGCCTGCAGCGCCTGCGCCAGGGAAAAAATATCGCGGTCTTCAGATGTAAACGCAACAATGGCCAGTTCAGGCTGCCCCAGCACGGACAGGCCGGGCAGCGCATTGACGCCTTTGCAATACTGGTCAATAGCAGCCAACAGCTGGCCCGCCACTTGTTGGTACCCGGTACTGCCGAGCAATTGCAGAGTAGCCCAGGCCCCGGCTACACCGCCCGCCGGGCGGGTGCCAACAATTGTTGACGTTGTGAAGTTGCCGTTGGGCCAGCGGTCGAACTGAAACGGCTGATAGGCAGCCAATGAGGCGTCTGCATACAGTACGGTTGATGCCGGTTTTGGACAATAGCCATACTTATGTAAGTCAGCAGATAGTGAAGACACACCATCTACCCCAAGATCGAAGGCTGGAATGTCGCGGCCAAGCATAACGGCAAACGGTGCGAGATACCCGCCGACACAAGCGTCAACATGAAGCCAGAGTTGTTTCTCTTTTGCCAGCGATGCAAGACCGGTAATAGGATCAAACACGCCAAACGGGAAACACGGCGCGGAGCCAACCAGCATGATCGTGTTGTCGTCAATGCTCGCGCGCATGCGTTCAGGGTTGGCCCGAAAAGAAGCATCGACCGGCACCCGGCGTACGGTTAAGTCCATCAGACCGGCCGCTTTGTCGAATGCCGGATGGGCCGATTCGGCCGCAACAATATTGCCCCGATGGTGCGGATCATCACGCTGTGCGCGGGCATGATTGCGGCAGGCCTGCACGGCCAGAATGATGCTCTCGGTGCCGCCGGTGGTCATAAAACCCGCGGCGCGCGCCGGTGCGTGAAATAAATCCAGAACCATGCCGATAACTTCTTGTTCCATGCCACGCACACTCGGAAACGCCCGGGCTGCACCGAGAGCATTTTCGGTGAAATACTCGATAAATGCATCTCGGCCAATGTTGAAAGCGTCGTCATTACCGCGAAAAACAAACAATGGCACTCGGCCGCCAGGCCAGTCTGCGTCGCCCTGCTTACGCTCACGCAGCTCCTGCAATACGGCATCGTGAGTGCGGCCTTTTTCAGGGAAGGATAATCGCGGAACAATCAGTGAGTCTGGATCTATTGGCAAAGTTTTCATTTGATTCCTGTAGTTGCCCTGCAGTGCGCTTAAAACGAACCGATAGTTTGGTGATTTTATAACGCCCGGAAGAAATACCCTCGAAACAGGTTGCAAGCCGAGCCGACAAAGCGCGAACTTCAAACAAAAACCGACCGCTTATCCGTTTGAACCTGTCGCCGAGTAAGGACAACCGCCATCCGACTGCTTCTGTACCGCAACCAACGTAATCAAAATTTATAATGACAACACATTAAAGGCAGGAGCCTCCATGAATACACCCCGGGGCGGCGCCAAAACGCCGTGGGTATATTGATGGCCACAAACCAAAGTAAGCAGTAAATGAACCAATACAAGATTTGCATGCTCGGTGCGTTTCACTCGGGAAAGACCAGTTTGGTCGATCGATATGTAAACGGGTGGTTCAACGAAAACATAAAAGCGACGCTTGGGGTTCGCATAGATAAAAAAGAGGTTCAAACCCAAACAGGCTCAATCGAGCTGGTTATCTGGGACATGGTTGGTGCCAACAAATACCAGCAAGTGCAGACAACATACCTGCGAAACGCCTCGGCCTACATACTGGTTGTTGATGGCACGCGTGTAGAAACCGCCCGGGCGGCGATTGACGTCCACAAAAAAGCACAAAAAGTCAGCGGTTCGCTGCCATTTATGCTGATCGTAAACAAATCAGATTTAGTCGATGAATGGGCGCACGAATCACCCGCCTGGGCCGGATTGTCGAAGAACGCAATTGCTACCGTACGAACCAGCGCGAAGTCCGGTGTCGGCGTTGATCAGGCATTCGAATTGCTCGCTGAAAGGTTTCAGGTTGATCTGCTACCTGCGTAACCCGCCACTGCGTAGCGATCTGGACGCAACCTGTCCAGCAAATGTGTGGGCAAATGTGGTGATTTGTTCAATTCAGCCTGAATGACAGATAAATGGTCAGAATAGTCATCCCGATGGTTACCTGCAAACCCCCGGCTAACTTTAAGATTACCACTGTTAATGCAGCACTTATTCCCCGACTAAAAAACAAGGGGTCAAGTTGAGGATTCCCGGAAGCAGTTAATCGCAAAGTATCGCGCGGAATATCGCGCAAAGCATCGGAGAGTTACATTGGTTGAAGCCATCGCAGAACGCACAACGGGAACGAAACCCCGCACAAGAGACCTCGACAAACTGAGTCGGGTGTTAATTATCGAAGACACTCCGGACATTCGCAACCTGCTGCGTTTTCTGTTGCAAAGCACAGGCATTCAGGTGATGGCCGTGGGTGACGGCAAAAGCGCACTCGAATTGATCGAATGCTGGCCCGCACCGGACGTGATATTGCTTGACCGCATGCTGCCCTATGTTGACGGTGACGAGTTGCTACGTGCCATCCGCCAGGAGCCAACCTGGGCTCACGTCCCCATTATTGTTGTGTCTGCAAAAGCCCAAAGCGAAGAAATTGCCGAGGCAATGGCTGCTGGTGCAACTGAATACATTACCAAGCCCTTCTCGCCGATGCACGTGATGAAAATAATGGAAAAACACTTGCCCTAACCGGCATGAATTGAATACCTGCCAGCCATGTCAAATAAAGGCGATCTGCGTCGCCCGAACCGCTTTGTGATCTCCGCAGATTCAGGTGCGCTTAAGCGGATTGCCAATCTTGCCCAACTAAGCACCGGCAGCGATATTGCCCTGGTGTGCGTGTTTGATAAGTTCCGCGCCGGTGCCGGCTTGCATGATGAGCTGAACAACGAAGAACTCGAACTCGTTCTGACTTTGTGCAGCCGCTCGGTTCGTCATCATGAGTTGCTGCAAATACAGGATTTGCGTAACACGGTTGAGACGCCAGCCGGAGGCTGGGATAAGACTATGCCGAGTCTTGGTTCATTTTGTGGCGCACCGATCTGGGTGTCAGGAGTCCGTATTGGCACCGTAGTGGTTGTGTCGAACGACAAACGTCGGCTGGACGACTACGAAACTGCCATGCTTACCAACCTGGCGCAACTGGCGGCAGACCAGATTGACTCGGCCCGGGCTCTGGAAAGCGCACAAGGCAAACATTTTCGCGCGCAGCAAATATTTCAGGAAATCTCTGACGGCGTCATTACGGTCAATGAATTTGGGCATATTCGTCGTATTAACAGGGCTGCGGAAAACATATTCGGGCACAACGCGGACGACATTAAGGGTCAGCGGATCACTCTGAATTCGCAACAAGGTCTGGTATTAGTTTCCTCCCCCGGGGAAAAACGCGGCCGTCTTCCTAACTTGAAGTCCTTGGTGGGTGAAAGACACACCATAGGGGGAAGACATGCTGACGGCCGCGCCCTGGCGCTTGACATGACGGTTGCCGAGGTCGAACTTCAGGATGAGCTCGCCTACGTATTGACAGTTCGTGACACAACCGAATTGCACGCGGCACAAATGCTGCTCAGCCAGCACAGCTTTATTGTGGAAAAAACAGAAAGCGCCGTGCTGGTTACCGATTCCAGCCAACGCATTGAATGGTGCAACCCGGGTTTCGAAACTATTTCAGGTTACACACTCGCTGAAATTCGTGGTCAGTGTGCGGTCAAACTGCTTTGGAGTGAGGACACATCAAAGCCGGTTCGCAAACGTGTACAAAGCGCGATTGGCGAAAAACATTCGTATAACGCTGAAATGATTTGGTTAAGAAAAGGTGGACAGCCTTTTTGGATCGCCCTGGATGCCCACCCAATTTGCGACGTTAACGGGGAATTGGTTAAGTATGTGGCACTGGGTTTCGATATTACCGAGCGTAAACGCAGCGCCCAGATGAAAAGCGACTTCGTTTCAATGGTCAGCCATGAATTGCGCACACCGTTGACCGTCATTTCTGGCACGATTGAAGCGATGGCTGACGGGATCGCCGGGCCAATGCCGGAGCTGGCTGACGAATTACTCACCATGGCAATGCGTAATTGCACTAGCCTGGCCACCCTGATTGAAGATTTGCTCGACATCAACCAGCTTGAAGCCGGTGTGGTGAAACTGAACAGTCGCCAGTTCAGCATTACGGAACTCATGGAAGAAGTGAAGCAATCCATGCATTCGATTGCGGAAGAAGCCCGGGTCGCCCTGCGGCTCGAACATTGCGATGACGAACCCATGGTGTTTTCTGACCGGGACCGACTGAATCAAGTGGTGACCAACCTGATGTCCAATGCAATTAAGTTCTCACCACCGGACACTACAGTCACCCTGCGCTGTACCACCCAAAACGATACGGTTAGCATTTCGGTCACCGATCAGGGACCCGGAATCACCCATGAATTCCGACCTAAGTTGTTCGAAATGTTTGCCCGCGATCCGGCAGTTGAAGCCAGTGGCAAAGAAGGTTTTGGCCTCGGCCTTTGCATCAGCAAAGGCCTGATGGATCGCATGGGTGGCGAAATCGGCTTTGAATCCAGTGAGGATGGTGGTGCCAGATTTTGTGTCTCTCTACCGTTACTCGGGAGCCAGCCACCGACCGGGACTCCAACACACCAGAATGTGACAGATGACCTGTTAGAGTCAGGCCAAGCATGACAAACATGCTACCGGCGATAAGCCACATAAAGCCAGGGAATCATCCCAACTTTGATTGGGTCAACATTTCCTGACACGAGGATATTTCAGTTGAGTTCAGACAGGTCAAAAACCGGCAGACCATTCATTGCCGGACCGATCAGCTCAGATGAGCCCGCCACTGCGCGTTTCGATGCCCAGACTGCTGATCGAACAGTCCTTATCGTTGAAGACAACCCGGATATCCGTCGCTTGTTGAGTGTCATGCTCAACGGAGTTGATGCCAAGCTGAACCTTCTGTCAGATGGTCACGCGATGTCCGAACAAATTCAGCATTTCAGTCCGCCCGCCGTTGTCATTCTCGATCGAATGTTGCCGGGTTTGTCGGGTGATCTGCTACTTAAAAAGATCCGTGACAGCGCCACCTGGAAAAACGTACCGGTAATCGTGATTTCTGCGCTGCGTCGAAAATTCGACGTCAACGAAGTTTTGGAGTCTGGTGCCGACATGTACATTCCAAAGCCACTGGATCGTCAAGTCCTGGTGGATGCGGTGACCAAGTACCTGAATCGGGAACCGGTTTCGTCAAACGCCTGACCCCCAAAAACAGCACTAACACCGAGAAAAAAATGCGGCCAACCGGCCGCTTTTTTTTCTCGTGACCACCCTTCAACCCAGCGCCTGCGCTCCGCGCAGCACACGGCCCGGGCGGGCGCCGGTATCTTCGCCGTTAACGCTGACTTCTTCACCCCGTACAAAAGTATGGCGATAGCCGCGGGCGCGTTGCAAAATTCGCCGCCCGCCAGCCGGTAAGTCGTAAGCCACGTAAGGTTTGTCCAGCCCAAGGGCGGAAAAGTCGATCAGGTTCAAGTCGGCACGGTAACCCGGCCCGATGACGCCGCGATCCATTAATCCGTAGGTTCGGGCGGTGGCCTGGGTTTGTTTGTGAACCAGCAATTCCAGCGGCAGCTTTTGACCACGGGTGCGATCGCGGCCCCAATGGGTTAACAAACTAGTCGGAGAACTCGAGTCACAAATCAAACCCACATGCGCACCACCGTCAGCAACACCGCAAACCGTATTCGGGCTGAGCAGTAACTCTTCGACCACGCGCAAGTCGCCGTGGGTGTAGTTCTCGAACTGGTGCAGCAAAATATTATTGCCGTCGTCAGCCAGCAGCAGTTCGAGGGTCAGCTCAAACGGGTCGCGGCCCTGGGCGGCAGCCAAGGCCGCAATGGCGCGTTCCGGAGCCGGCTCGTAATCCACCGGTTCGCCCAGCTCAAAGGTGCGGGCAATAGCAGACGCCATCCATTTGCCATGGCCGTCGGCCGGTCGCTCGGCAATGAGTCGGTGGCGAAGCTGTGCATCAGCCGCAACCCGGCGAATTCGCTCTGCATCACCCAACGGTGCAAGTTCTTTCCAAAGTGGATGGGTTATCCACGGGTGAACCGAACCCTTAAGACTCATCAACACCCCAATAGCGCGCGAACCGACCTGGGCCGTAACCGACAATCCATCTGCAACAGCCGCGTTGACTCCGGCCAGGGTTTCCCGCCACAGATCCGGCGCATTGTCCACCTGGATTAACAACACGGACAGGGGCCGCTGCGCGATCTCTGCCGCCTTTCGCATACGGTCAAAGTCGCCAGCGCCAAAGTCTGAGTTCACTTCAATAACACCTTTACCAGCCCGTGCCATTGCCCTGGCCAAACCAGCCAGTTCCGGCTCAGCAGCACTCAGGCTAGGGGTGGCAGAACCGTCAGCTGCCCGGTGTTTGGTTGTGCGTGAGGTGGTAAAGCCCAGCGCGCCGTCGTGCAGGGCTTGTTCCAGCAAGCGACCCATTTCAGCAATTTCAGCTTCCGTTGGCTGCTCGGTGTGATCCGCCCCGCGTTCACCCATCACGTAAAACCGCAAGGCCGCATGGGGGACTTGGGCGCCAATATCCATGCTGCGCCTGGTGGACTCAAGAACGTTTAAGTAGTCGCCAAAAGATTCCCATTCAAAACTCAGGCCTTCAGACAACACCGACTCGGGAATATCTTCAACCCCTTCCATCAGATTGATCAGGTAACGTTCACTGCCCTTGCGCACCGGGGCAAAACCAACACCGCAGTTCCCAAAGACAGTCGAAGTCACCCCGTGCCAGGAGGATGGAGTCATGGCTGGATCCCAGGTGGCCTGACCATCGTAATGGGTGTGAATATCTACCCAGCCAGGGGTCAGCATCAAGCCATCCGCATCAATCTCGCGATGACCAGCGGCGAGCTTGCTACCGACCTCGCGAATATGCCCTTCAGCCACAGCAACGTCGGCGCGCTGCGCCGGAGCGCCGGTACCGTCAATGACGGTGGCGTTGCGAATGACAAGTTCATGCATAGGGAAGTCTCCTGTATTGCGAATATCGTGGTGGCGCAGCATTGCAGCTTCGTCAAAACCGCTTGTACCCCGTTTGTACCACGAGATAAGCCTGTTTTCGACCGATCTTCAAACGATTTCCAACGCCTGCATTACTGATAATAAGTCTTATCCGGAGCCGAAGAGGCCACCTCAACCGCTCCTCAGTTTTTTCCGGCACAAATCGCCCTGACAGCGTATGCGAAGCCAAGAACGCCAGCTCCAGCAGACAAGGAAGTTGAAATGCTCATCACCCGAACGGTTCAAAACGACCTCACCATTCTTCATGTGTGCCTGCAGCGCCTGGACGGCTCGAATGCCAACTCAGTACGGCTGGCAGCAGCCGATTACGTGGCCGAGGCGCCAGGCCGCGTTGTCCTGGATTTATCTGATGTGAACTTTGTCGATTCAAGCGGACTTGGCTCACTGGTTGCCCTGCATAAAACCATGCGTGACGGCCGAAAACTTGAAATTGCCGGCGCCGCCAACAGCGTACTGTCTTTGTTCAAACTCACCCGGATGGATCGCGTATTTGTCATGCATCCAAGTATTGAACAAGTCAACTGATGAACAGGTCAACTGATTAAACGCGGGCCAATCGAATGCAACCAAGCACACTGCACCCTGTGCCCACTGACGCAGACGCAGACTCAGACCCAGACTCAGACGCACCGCGCCAGTTAGTATTAGTGGAAACGGTGCCGGCTGAGATGGTTGCCGTCTGCGAGTTGTCTGCGCGGGTTACCGCGGCGGTTCGCTGTTATATCAGCCAGGACCAGGCTGACATGCTCGACCTGGGGCTGACTGAAGCGGTTACTAACATTGTTCGCCACGGCTACAATGGTCAGGACGGAAACATCACCATTGACGTGGGGCTGGACAATCAGCGACTGTTTATCGAGGTTATCGACCAGGGGTCGCGAATTCCTGAAGAGGTATTAGCCCGTGACCCGGACGCCGCTTTCGACTTTGACCCGGACGACCTGGAGTCTATCCCCGAAGGCGGTATGGGTATCGGACTGATAAAAAAAACTTTCGACGCGATGCGCTACGTCGTTGCCGACGGGGTCAACACGATGCACCTGGAGGTCATACTGCCCAATTCGGGAAGCTGAATCAATCGGGCCGCTGAAACCGAACGCACTCGGCTTAGTCTGCGCCCGCTGTTTGCGCCAGCCAGGCCGCAGCGCTACTAAGCGCACCCTCACCATACGGCACTTTTTGAACGCATAAGGCCGCTTCGATCCCGCCCAGGGCACCAAGAATCATGGCCGGGTTTAAGTCACCGAGGTGACCGATCCGAAAAACCCGACCAATCAGCGGACCGTTGCCACCTGCCATAGCCACCTGGAATTTCTCGCGGGCAACCCGGCGAATAGCTTCCGGATCGAAGCCCCCGGTGACTTCAACCGTTGTCACAGAAACTGACCGGCAGGCCGGCTCGCGGGCGAAGAAATTTATTGAGCCGGCCGTGCTCCATGCCTGAACAGCGTGATGCACTGCGCCGGCCAGACGGGCGTGACGGGCTGTGATGTTGTCCAGCCCTTCCCGTTCAATCAACCGAAGCGATGCTTGCAAGCCAAACAGCAAGTGTTCCGGCGGCGTGCCGCAAAACTTCATATAACTGAGCGGATGCTGGCGACGATCCCAGTTCCAGTAAAACCGTAGGGCTGGGTTGGCGGTAATCTTTTTCTGAGCGGTTTCGTCAGCCGCCACAAAGGCCAGACCGGGCGGCAACATCAACCCCTTTTGGGACCCACCAATGGCCATATTGACCCCGAGGCCGTCCATATCAAAAGGTGCTGCCGCCAGAGACGCGACAACGTCGACCACTAGCAATGCCCGGTGGCCCACCGCGTCGATGGCCGCACGAACCGCCGCAATGTCGCTGGTGACACTACCGGCTGTATCGGTATGCACGGCAAACACCGCGCCTATTTTTTGTTCCGTGTCAGCCCGCAGCGCCTCTTCAACCTGATTGGCATCAATCGGATAACCCTCGCGCCAGGGAATACGCACCACCGGGCGACCCAGGGCCTCGGTCTGCATCGCCCAGTTCTCTGAGAAATGGCCGGTACCCGGCACCAGCGCCGATTCGCCAACCTCAAGCGCGTTTTCAATGACAGCCTCCCAGCCACCATGGCCGTTGGAGGTAAACATCGTTACCACCCCGCTGGTTTTGAATACACGCTGCAAACCCGCCATACAATCGTCGAGCACCATATCAAGCCGGTCGTCCGCCAGGTCCATAGGCTGACGATGCATCGCATCCAGAACCTCGTCCGGAATGTGGGTTGGGCCGGGAGAATGCAAAAAGCGGTGACCGGGAATTCGACTCATGGCAGGCGCACTAAAGGAGTAAATGGGAAGTAACCGGGGCAAGTAACCGGGGGAGGCAAACCAGGGAAAGCAGACTGACAAGCTGCCAATATATTAAGCTACCCGAGACGGGCTCCGACCCAAAATACAACCCCCGGGCACCTCGAGCTGCGCAACCGATGGCCCACTGCAACAACCCTGAACAATAACCCCCATCCCGAGCCGCTTAACCGCTGCTACAATGGCGGCCTGAGCATTCAATTGGGATGCCCGGAGACGTGGCCGAGTGGTCGAAGGCACTCCCCTGCTAAGGGAGCATCCGGTCAAAAGCTGGATCGAGGGTTCGAATCCCTCCGTCTCCGCCAAGTAAAAGCCCGCACCAGCGGGCTTTTATATTGGCGCAGACGGTTGCCGAGCACTGCTCGGCTCAGGGAGTCGGAGCGGGAACCCTCGACGTATTCGACGAGCCGCGGAGACGGGAGCCGCCTGCCTGCGGCGACCATCGAGAGGGGTCGCTTGCAAGCGACCCCGGAGTTGCGGGCTGAAAATCGACAACAATCAGCAACCCGACCAACCGCTAGCTCCAGTAGTATGCCCACGGCTCGAATACGCAACCGAATCCCGCGCTAACCGAAAAAATGACACGGTGACGGGAGCAAGCACTGCGCGCGTTCGGGATTCGAAAAGCGGCGCCTGCCAGCGCCGGTTCGGGAGAATCCCACCAAATCCGCACCGAAGTGACGCGCCAGCGAGCTGATTTAGCGGATTTCAATTTTCTCAGCCGGTTTCGGCACAACCCCGGGCAACAACCGCCCTTCGTTTCAACGCCAGCCCCAAATCCGAGTATCAACCCAACACAATCAAGCTATCCCCCGCCCTGACCCCCTGCCCCTGCGGCAGCACAAACACCGGATTGATCTCGGCCTCTATCAACCGTGTGCCAAGCGTCTCTACCATGCTGGCAAAAGCCAAGATCGTGTCGATCAATGCGTCAACATCCGCCTTGGGTCTACCCCGGAACCCCCTGAGCAGCACGCTGGATTTAACCTCATTGATCATCGAAAGCGCGCTGTCCCGGTTCAGTGGCAACAAACGAATCGCCACATCTTTATAGATCTCAGTTGTCACCCCACCTGCCCCCAGCAACACATAGGCGCCGAGCTGGGGGTCACGGTTAAAACCGAGAATCATCTCAACCCCGCCGCGGATCATTTCCTGTACCAAAAAACCGTCAACCCTGGCTGAGCTTGCAGCACGCACGCGCGCCAACATGTCGGTGCAGGTCTGGCCGACATCCGCTGGTGAAACATTGAGCGCCACCCCGCCCAATTCAGATTTGTGCAAAATCTCGCTGGAAAGAATTTTAATGACGACCGGGCCATCGAAAGCCTTAGCTGCTTTTGCTGCCCCTGCCGATGTCATCGCGGTCACCTCGCGGGTAACTGGCACGCCAAAGCGCGAAAAAAGTGCTTTAGCATCGGCTTCATTCAGTGAACCCGCGGCAATGCCAGCGCAATCCACATCTTCGCGGCGCAATGAATGTGCCGCAACAATTGGGCCGCGGGGCACCAGGCCACTGAGCGCCGCAGCACAGCTTTCCGGCGCCGAGAAGGCGGGGATGCCGTTGACATTCAAATGTTTGACGATGTTGGGTGCGTCTGGGCTGACATAACACAGGAACGGTTTGTCGGTCTGCGCAAGCGAAGCGAGCACCGGGCGCGCCACCAGGTCGGGCTGGGCAATTGATGACGAACCCACGACGACCACTATGGAATCGTAAGACGGGCTTTCGATAAGAATTTTGAGAATCGCACGAAACAAGTCTGGCTTAAGCCCAGCCAGGGTGACATCAATCGGATTGTTATCCAGGGCCGCATCCTGAAGCGAAAGCGCGCGCAGTTTTGTTGCCGTGACGTCATCGGGCACGGGCATGTCCAACCCGGCAAGGCCCATATTGTCAGCCACCACGGTTGCGGCACCACCGGTGGATGTCACGATGGCTACCCGTCGACCAGCCATTCGCCGCCCCTGCGACAAGGCGGCCGGAATATCCAGCAGATCCGCGAATGTCTGAGCCCTGATGACACCCAGCTGAGAAAAAAGTGCGTCATAAACCTCGTCAGCACCAGCCAGGGCGCCGGTATGCGACACTGCGGAGCGTGCACCGGATTCGGAACGCCCCACCTTGTAAGCAACGAGACTTTTACCAGCCGCAACCACTTTGCTGGCGGCAGCACGAAAACTGCTTACGTTGCGGATCGTTTCCAGATACATAGCAACCACCGATGTTGCCTCGTCATCAGCAAGCGCATCCAGAAAATCAGCAACATCCAGATCACACTCGTTGCCGGTGGCAACCAGTTTGGAAAAACCAATACCACGGGCCACCGCCCGTGACAGCAGCGAGCCTAGAATGCCGCCCGACTGCGACAGTAACGCGACCCGACCCACCGGGAATTCATCAACCTCCATTGCGCCGCTGGCGGTAAGCGGTATGCCATCGGTCAGATTTACCAGGCCAATTGTGTTTGGCCCCAACAAGCGCATGGCCCCGGCGGCGTCACGCAGGCTGTCCTGACGGGCACGGCCTTGCTCACCAGCCTCACCAAAACCAGAGGCGAGCACCACAGCGGCCCTGGTACCCCGTGCGGCCAGGTCTTTCACCGCATCGATAACGCGATCAGCGCCAACAAGAACCAGGCCAAGGTCCGGCGACTCGGGCAAATCAGCGGCACTGGCATAACTGGTGAGGCCCGCCACCGTGTCGTTGCGCGGGTTTATCGGATATATCGCGCCTTGGTAGCTCTGCCGCTGCAAATGCGCAATCGGCCGTCCGGTGAGTTTGGCCGGATCGTTCGAGGCGCCGACAACGGCGATGCTGGCCGGTTGGAGAATCGTTTTGACAATCGACACCGGCACCGTCATTTGGACCCTTTGTTTAGAAAACTCTCAACCGAGTGGCGATGCTCAGCGGTGGTGTAGCAAACTGCTTGTGCCTGTCGTCCCAGTGAAAAAATTTCATCTTCGCTGCGCTCAAAAGTGCGATCGATGATTTCTTTGGTCAGCGCGATAGCCGTTGGTGAACCGATGGTCAGTTCCCTGGCCCAGGCATCAGCGTCAGCCAACAGTTTATCCGGCTCAGATACGCGATCGATCATGCCAATGGCCAGTGCTTCTTCTGTCTGAAGCACGCGGGCTGAGAGGATCAGTTCTTTGGCCTTGGACAAACCCACCCGGCGGGGCAGGAAATACATGCCACCGCCATCTGAGACGAGCCCGCGTTTGATGAAGCTCATGCTCATCTTGACCCCGCTTGCTGCAATGATGAAATCGCAGGCCAGCGCCGTATCAAGACCCAACCCAAAGGCTGCGCCGTTAACCGCGGCAATAACCGGCTTGGTGACCCCGTGAATGGCAGCAACGCCCCGATGAGTGCTCTTTTGGCGCTTCCATCCGTTGAATGCGACTTCACCAGTGGGCGCTTCAAGACGCGCCTTCATGCCAGCGATATCCCCGCCCGAACAGAAACCTTTGCCAGCGCCCGTTAAGATGATGGCGCGCACGGACTTGTCTGCATCAGCAACTGTAAACGCGTCGATCAGCTCGCCGCGCATGGCGTCGTTGATGGCATTGAGCACCTCGGGCCGGTTCAAGGTAATCGTTGCAATCCCGTCTTGCCGAGACATCAACAGGAATTCGTACGCGGGGTTTTCTGCCATGCTCATTTGGGTTTCCATTGAGTAATTTGTCAGGTGATCAGGTGATATCGCAGGACGGATTACGCGCCGACCGGAACGGTTTTAAGCAGGCCGGGCAACACCTCGCCACTAAGGATTAAATCGCGCAGTGCGCCAGCGCCACCGGCAGGCAGCACCGGCCCGGCCAGTTCCTCAAATTTTGCAATCAGTTCTGTTTCGCCGATCGGGTTGTCCGGGTCACCCCGGCGTGATCGCTGAAAGTGTTTGAACTCACGTCCATCAGTGAGCCGCACCGTGATCCGGGCCATGCGGCGGCGTGGATAATGCTCAGCCAGATCATCGGCGCAGTCGACGGTGATCCTGGACATCAACGCGCGAATATTTTGATTCGCCAGTGCCGGCGATTCAAAGGCTTCAAGCCGCACTGCACCGAGAACCATCAGCGCAGAAAGACAATACTGCGCACTAAAGCGCGCTTCTTGCGCAATTTTCGGATTGGGCCGGTCGCAGATGGTCTTGGTCGGGCCGTAGCCTTCAACATGAATGGTGTTGATATCCGACGCAGCGAAGCCGTGCTCACGACGCAGTATCTCAAGCGCATCGAGCGACGCGAAGATATGACCACAGCAGCCGTGAATCTTGACAGTCATCCGCGTGATCGGCGTCCAGTCGCCGGCCCCTTCGAAGGCGGCTTCCCAGTTGCCGGTGGAGTCAGAAGTTGCCGCCGCATAACCAGTGGCGCCGTGCAGTGCGTCTTGCGCCCCGGTTGCGCCGGCATAAGCCGCATAAGCAGCAAGCAAGCCGGCGTCAGCAGCGTGGCCGGGATGCATCGCTTTGACCATGCTTTCCCCCTGGAGGTTCTGCATATGGCCACCGGCGAAGCTCGAGGATATAGCGATCGCATTGCCAATAGCCGCTGCGTCGCATCCGAGCACCATCGCGCCCGCAACCGCCGCGCCAATAGTGCCGGCGGTGCCCGTGATATGCCAGTAGTTGTAATGACTGGGCTGTAGTGCCATGGCCAGGCGACACCCCGCTTCATAGCCGGCAATCACCGCCCGATCAAAAACTTCGCGGCTTGCACCCTCATGCTGCGCAACTGCCAACGCCGCAGCAATGGTTGGTGACCCAGGATGAAAACCACCGTCGCGGAAAATATCGTCGAATTCGACGGTATGACTGGCGGTGCCATTGATGAAAGCGGCATTGCGCGCGCCGATCCGCTGGCCGGTCACGTAGCAAATGGCATTACCCGATCCACCACCCAAACCACTGGCAGCGAGAAACGTCGCCGGTGGCCGCACCGCACCGGGCAACATGGTCGCAAACCAGTCGAGTGTCGCCAGGCGAACCGCTTTCGTCACGTCGTTGGTCAGTGGCGCTTTGCCCCAATAGGCAGCAAGGCCAGCCAGACCCGTCAATGGATTGGATGTTGGACTATATGCAGACATTATTGTGCAACCGCTCCGCCGTGTTCTTCTTTTCCAATAAGCGCGCCGACACAAAGGCTCTCGATTTGTGCATCGCTCAGACCCAGTTCGCGCAATATAGTTGCGTTCTGGGCACCAACCGCTTGCGGTGGCGTTAGTGTTGTTGGTGTTTCGACAGATTCGCCTGACATGCGAAAGGCAGGGCCCATCACTTGAAGCCCGTCCAGCCGACCCGTCGGATCACTCAGCGTGATCACTTGCCCGCGGTCGCGAACCTGCGCATCGCCCAAAGCCTCGACAAGGGGTCGAATACGGGCGGACGGAATTCGATGCCCCCCCAGGAAAGTTTCCCAATGGGCAGCCGGCATCGCGCCGATGATTGCCGACAGCACGGCGTGCTCTTCAGCATAGCCTGCAATTCGGGCAAGATTATCAGTCTTGACAAGATCATCCCGACCGAGTGCGATCCACAGCCGTCGCTGCTGCCTTAAATTCGAGGCGGCGATCATCATGTCAGCATCCTCGGCGCGATACATACCAAGGGTTGCAAATGCAAACTTATTGCCTTTGGCGAGCGGTTGCTTACCCGATTGCAGAAAATCGGTTGCATGTGACGTCATCAGCGTCATCGCGACATCGAGCATAGAAACATCGATATGTTGTCCGCCCCCTTCTCTTTCGCGCTGAAACAAGGCGGCAGAAATAGCAAAAGCTGCGGTAAGCCCAGTCGCATAGTCGACAACCGGTGCACCAGATTTCAGCGGGCGGTCATCGCCAAAACCGGTCATGTGCATCATGCCGGAAAACGCCTGGATCACATTGTCGTAACCAGTCTCGGCGCGCCGCGGTCCGGAACCGCCAAAAGCCGAGACTGAACAGTAAATCAGCCGCGGGTTGAGGGCAGAGAAATTTTCATAACCTAATCCGATTTCCTCGAAAGCGCCGGGACGATAATTTTCAACAAAGACATCCGCCGTAGCGACAAGTCGCCGCAGAGCATCCCGTCCGGGTTCACTTTTTAAGTCCAGGGCCAGTGTCTTTTTACCAGCACCTTGTGCCAGAAACGAGGTACCCATCGCCGATTTAACCAGTGAACTGTCAGAACCCTGAAACCGCGCCTGATCAGGTTCGTGCGGATTCTCAACCTTGATCACTTCAGCGCCAAGCAGAGCCAGTTGATAGCTGGCAAAAGGCCCGGCAAGCACGTGAGTAGTATCAATCACGCGAAGCCCTTTGAAAGCGCCCGCCATATTAGCCTCCTGGGATTAGGTTAGATTCGCCCGAAGTATTCCCGGCGATGAAATTCGGTCTTGTCTTCAGCTGCCTCGAAACGCTGATTCTCAGCGTCTTTTATCCGACAATAGTAGTTGATAAAGTCGACCCCGAAGGCGCTGGTCATCGCCGTATCAATTTGCACAGAGCGCACCGCGTCTGCCAGACTGGTCGGAATTCTGGTAGCGGTGTTGCCAGTCCCTTCCCCGTTCTGTTCATAAGGGGAATCAGTGGCCACCGGTGGCAGCTGTTTGTTATTCAGGCCGGCCAGCCCGGCGTAAATTTGCGATGCAATATACAAGTATGGATTCGCGGCAGGTTCACCAAGACGGTTTTCGATACGGGTTGCCACATCACCTACTCCGCCAATTACCCGCAGCATTGCGCCGCGATTATCCCGCCCCCAGACAACAGACTGCGGTGCCAGTGCATTGGGTTGGAATCGGCCATATCCATTGGTTGTTGGCGTGCACATTACCGTCATGCCCTTCGCATGGTTTAACAAACCAGCCAGGTAGTGCGAACCCAGATCGGACAAGGTAAATTGCGCATCAGTGACCGCGGCACCCACCGCTGGCACTTCTGGCACAAACACGTTGGCACCACTATCCAGATGAGCCAGTGACTGATGCAAATGCCAGCCACTGGACATAATGTTCTCAAATGGCGGGCGGCACATAAATGTGGCGTGGTAACCCGCGCGGCGCAGCGCCTGTTTAACCGCACTGCGAAACAACACCATGTTGTCAGCGGCAGTCAGAGCATCAGTCACGCCAAAAACAGCTTCCACCTGGCTTGGGCCTAACTCAATCTCCAGCGACTGCAGTGGTAGTTCAAGCGCTTGTGCGACGCGCTGCACAACCCGCAGTGGTGCTTCTGCCAGGTCAAACCAGTTTTCAGACAACAGGTTATAACCCGGGTGTATCAGGCTGACTTGCGGTGCCGGCCCTGGCCATGCCGCTGTGTTTGGATCGAGATCAAGGCCGTGTTCTAGATCGCGTAGCTTGTAAATATGAAACTCAACCTCCAGCCCACACTGCATACCCAGCCCGTGCTGCGCCAGTGCGGCCAATGCTTTTTGTAATTGGCGACGGGTGTCAAACATTACCGGTGCCCCATCCGGATACACCGGCTGACATTGAATCCAACCCGTTTTGTCAGCCCAGGGCAGCAACTTAAAACTACTTTCAATTGGCATTAACTGCAGATTGCTTGCAAACTCAAAGCCGGGCAACTCATCTTTAATGGCTGGGTCAAACACCTTAAACGCAGTGCGATCCGAGGTATCTTTGAGCATCAGGGTACCGACCATTCCCACCCCGTCCTGGAGGGCAGAAATAGCAGCTGGTGCGGTCAGGGTTTTGCCGCGCAAAATGCCATGAGTGTCACACCACGCGAAACGGATTAACTCCAGGCCATGGCTTTCAATGAGGTTGGCGATATTCACCGGCGCTTATCGGAAGCATTGAAAGTTTCTTGGACATCGGCTGCAACTGCGGCGTCAGCGGCATCACGGGCTACTGGCAGGCTGGCATCCCAAGGCGCCGAATCGCGTTTGTTTTGTACGGCATGTTGCCACCAACACTCCCAGCCGTCAGCCGGTGCAATACCATCTACCGTATCGGGGCCAACCCGGGTTGCTGCGATATCCGATTGCGCGACCCCCGGTGGCAGTCCACCTGCTGCTACCGCTTCAATGGCCTTAAGCAAATTACGACGGTTTGCCATGATGGCGACATCACTGGTGCCCAGATGCTCGCGGGTACGATCCTGAATTGGGCCCATGCTTTCGCAGGCCCACTGGTCGTGAACGTTAATATCGTCCTCACCCATTCCCAGATAAGTGCGCGACGTTTGCTCCTCGGCACTGAAACCCCAGTTGTTGTGACGGCCAGACTTCGGAATATAGTCTGGCAGGCTAACGGCACTCAGGCGCTGATTGCGCATCGCGTCTTTGTCAACCGGGTCGGCAAAACTGGTAAACACTGAATACCAATATGTGTTGGTATCGTCCACCGGCACATGCATCTGGGTGATAGTCATGGTCTCGGACAACGGGATCACAAAAGTATGCGGAAAAACTGAATTAGTAACCCGAACATGAGTCAGCGCATCAGTCATCGGACGCAGTGTGGTCAGACGCATTCCGTACGGCATCGGGTCAACACTGATTTTAGGTTGATCAAACTCCCGCATTACCTTGGTCATCGGCCAGCGCTCACCCTGGATTTCCCCAGCGCTAGCGCCACGAAACTGCCGCCCGTACGTATCATCCAGTGAATCGTCAAAGAAAAACCGATGCAAGAATGACGCATGTGCCGGGTCAACACCGACTTCAAACGCCTGCAACCAGTTGCACTGCCACAATCCTTTGAAAGAAAAGGTATGAGTCGGTGGTGCGGTGAAACAATCCAGGGACGGCAAAGGCGGCGGCGAACTGGTTTCAGGACCAAACCAGCCGAACAACACCCCGCTGCGCTCGATTAACGGGTAATTGCGTTGTTTCACCCGGGTGCATAGCTGGCTGCCTGCCGGCTCGGCCGGCGTTTCGATACATTGGCCGGTTAGGTCAAACTTCCAGCCGTGAAACGGACAGCGTAAACCATCACCTTCATTGCGACCAAACGACAGGTCAGCACCGCGGTGCGGGCAATCGCGGTCAAGCAGTCCAAACTCACCCTGAGAGTTCTTGAACAAAACGAAGTTCTGGCCAAGAATTCGCACCGCTTTGACTGGCCGAACCGCCATTTTCGGGTCGAGAACCGGGTTGAACTCATCCACCAGGGCAACCGGTTGCCAATAGTGGCGCATCATGCTGCCACACGGCGTATCGGGGCCAATGCGGGTGATGCGCTCGTTGAGTTCAGCTTTCATCTGGGGCCTTTGCCGATTAATCGGGATTTAGCGCAAACCAGTGGGATCTATCGAACCCACTGCGCACTCCGCTAACCGCCAGTATATATTCCGCTCGCCGTAAAGTTAGTAGGTCACTGCGTAAGGGACACGAACCCCGGGTTACAAGCACTTAAACGGAAACCACTGCATGGCAAACGCCTGGGCGTCACCGGGCAGTTCGAACCAGAACACCGCGCTGCCGCGATCGCCTGGCACCGGCAGCCAACTCGCGCGGCAGTTTTTTTGGCACCATTGCTTCATTGCCTCGTGCTCTCGATTGACAAACGTATCCAGTGGTGGAAAGTCGGCACTGCGCGCTTCACCATTGCCTGGCAGACGCACGGGTTGCCAGGTTTCGGGATCGAATGAGGCGATTGACATAAGCTTGATAAGATAGAGCCGAATTTAACGTAGTAATTAGCGCTGAATTTGGTTCAGACAATAATATATATCAGACAACAATACCTGAAACATCCGCCTTCGAAAACAGGGACTGAACAATGGTTGTACACTGGCGCCCGCTAGAGGCAGGCGAATTGTCAGCATCGGGCACCGAGCAAGACCAAAACGCCAACACGCCCTTTGGGGCCCTGGCACCCACTGCGCTGCAGCGGGTGCTGATTGCGCTGGGTCGCCGTTCGGTGCTCAAGCGGGGGCTCTTTCGAACCCGTTTTGCAAATCTGATCATGGCACTGCGCCCTGGCCCCCTCGATATTGACTTTCGTCACTGCGGATATCGAATTCGCTGCGAGGACAATCTTATTGAATGTGGCCTGCTGCTAAACCCGGCCTACAACGGAGACGACATCGACTTCCTGATCAGCGGCGCATCAAGCGACGCAAATTTTGTCGATATTGGGTCAAATATTGGATTGTATTCATTGCCAATGGCAAAGTCAGCGCCAGAGGGTAAAACTATTGCCATTGATCCAAACCCCTTGATGGCGCAACGCCTTGCCTTTAATGCTGCCGGCTCGGGTCTTGGCAACGTGACAATCGTGCCGGTTGCAATTTCAGATACCAACCGTCAGGGTGCTCTGAAAATTCGACTCGACGATGTCGCCATTGTTGCCCTGGAGGAAAGCACTGACGGTGATGTTCCGATTCGAACCCTGGTTGATGTGCTGGCTGAACACGAGGTCACCACCATCTACGGCCTGAAGATCGACATCGAGGGTCATGAAGATCAAGCCCTGGTGCCCTTTCTTTCCAATGCCCCGACCGCCTTGCTACCTCAGCGGGTTGTTATTGAGCACAGCCGAGGCACCGACTACCCGGGTTGCCTGGCCGAGTTACAACGCCTGGGCTACCAACTGTACGGCCGCAGTCGCAACAACTCGTTTTACCTGCGAAGCGAATGAACCGCCACCAGTGGTTACACGGCGAATTATTGCAATGGGAACAAGACGGTCTGATCAACCCGGAGCAGGCCGCCCAATTACGTCAACGGTATTCAGCAAATTCGTCTGCACTATCTGACCTGACTGACTCCCCGGATGCGTCTTTCGCATCGGCAGCTTCTGACGCAGGCCCAACTTCTGCCGGCGAAACCAACCTGACGTCCCGCGGGCGGTTGAAATCCTGGGCTGGTCTGGTGATTCCCCTCATCGGCGCAGTCCTGGTCGGGCTTGGGGTGATTTTATTCTTTGCGTACAACTGGGCGGCGATGCCCAAACTACTGAAACTGACTGTTGTGTTTGGCAGCCTGATCGCTTCACACGGGGCCGGATTGTTTTTTTCGCGCCGTGGCAACCACGTATTGTCAGAAGTGTTTCACCTACTTGGAACCATGTTGTTTGGTGCCGGCATCTGGCTGATCGCACAGGTCTATCACATGGACGAACACTATCCTGACGGCATACTGACCTGGGCGATTGGCGCCTTGCTGATGGCCTGGGCATTGCTGTCTCCGGCGCAGGCAATGCTGGCCGCCATATTGTTTGCTGTCTGGACAGCCACAGAAGCCAACGCATCCGGCGCCCCAACCCCGTGGGCACCACTAATTTACCTGCTCGGCCTTGCACCACTGGCCTGGAAGATGCGTTCCGCGGGCCTGATCTTTTTCTCGGCTTCCGGCTTCATCTTCAGCCTTGGTTGGGCAAGCCTTTTGTTTTATCTAAACGTCAACCAGTACTTTATTTTTACGTTGGCGGTTACGGGTATTGCGCTGGCCAGCTTTTTACCCCGCACGAGTTTCCCGGATTCGGCCAGTGCGGTACGCGCCGCCGCGTTGCTCCCTTACGCGGTCATTGTGCTGATACTGACTTTTCGGACGGAGTTTTTCTACGCGCATATAGAACCTCGCTATTTCTGGATGATGGCAGGGGTCAGTCTCGCGGCCTGGGTCGTCAGCCTCGCAAGCGGTGCATTCACCGCCGAAGGCCGAAACCAAACCCTGGTTAACAGCCTGGTGCTGACCTCTTTGATACTGATCATGCTGATTCACCCCGGTCTGTTACCACAATGGCTGATTGTCGTCGCGTTTAACCTGGTCGCTGGCTTACACGCCATCGCCTTGATTCGACAAGGATCAGAACGTCAGAGCTGGCAGCGTACGATGCTGGGCTTTATATTGCTGGGCGCATTGATTGCTGTTCGATTCACCGATTTATTCCATAGTTTGCTGGCGCGCTCTCTTGCCTTTCTGCTTCTGGGTATTGCAATGATTGTTATTGGCTACTGGTACTCGCGCCGGTCGAGTAATCGGGTTGATCAGCATGCGTAAGTGGCTGCTAGTCCTGGCTATTACTTCCCAAGTCGGCGTACTTGCTTATATGGCCGGTGGTCGCGAACTGATTCTTAAAACCGGCGATTCGATTGTGGTACGTACCGCTCCAATTGACCCACGCGACCCGTTTCGCGGTGACTTTGTTCGCCTGCAATACCCTTTCAATTCCCCACGAAACAATTCTCTGGCTGGCAAACTTGGTACTGCGCCGTTGAATCGTGGCGACCCGATTTACGCGGTGCTTAAACCGTCGCCCGGCGGTATACATCAACTGGACTTCCTGACCGATGAACGCCCTGGCCAGCTGCCCTTTCTAGCCGGGTACGTTGCATCGGGGTCGTACCGAAAGAATCGACCGCACCTTTTGCGCAATACCCGTTTTCGCTACGGCATAGAACAGTTGTTTGTTGAGCAAGGGGACGGCCTGGCAATAGAGAAGCGCCGTGGCCGCAGAAACACCACCCAAGTACCAATGGAAGTCGAGCTGGCGGTTGCTTCCAGCGGAAAAGCAATTATCAAAGGTTTTCGCTGGAGCCGGCTCGGCATTCGGTCAGAAGTCATTCAGAGCGCCCGACGCGCTCGCACTGGCAGCGGGCAGTCACCTGGCGAACCAGCCCGTCGCAGCGCGCTTATCCGACTCACCCTCAGTAATGAATCAGACCAGCCTTTGTCGATTTTTGACCTGACCGACGGGTGTGCGCTGCAACTGGTTGCCACCGAAATCAGTGCTGCCAACACAGCGCGCTTCGACCTGCTTGACAATTCTTGCCCGACCAGCCCGGGCATGCCGGGGCCGGAAAGTGGCATTGTTCAATTGCAAGCCGGCGCCTCACACGCCGTTGAGATCGACTTATCGAAGCCGCGCTGGCACGTCGTCAGGACGGACAAAGACGGGGTGAAGACCCAGGGCGAAATTGGGGTGATTGCACCGCGCCAGACGTTTCGACTGATCTACCAGGCTGACCAAACTGCGCAGACCCGGTCTGCCGATATGTGGATAGGTGAAATGCCAAGCCGCTTGCTACGCGCCACCGGCTTTATTGATTAGCCTTGCTGGCTGGGGTCCCGGGTTTAGGAAGTGAATCAGAAAGACGGCTGACTTCTGCACGAAGAGACCGAAGCTCGTCCATAATTTCATTGCGTTCCCGGTGCCCTTCTTCGAAGTTTGAGTCCAGAACTGCCTCTTCATCCGCTGTGTGCTGTCGTTGCATTGCATCGACCACAATACCGATAAACAGGTTGAGCACGGTAAACGAGGTGAGCAGAATAAACGGTACAAAAAACAACCAGGCCAGCGGATACACATCCATCACTGGCCGAACAATACCCATTGACCAACTTTCCAGAGTCATTACCTGGAATAAGGTGTACGCCGACTCACCAATATTGCCAAACCAGTCCGGAAACGCCTGACCAAACAAGTTAGTTGCCATTACCGAAAACACGTAGAACACGAGCATTAGCAGACCAACAATCGACGAGATTCCCGGTACTGCCGCCAGTAAGGCACCCACGATTCGCCGCATCGACGGCACGGCCGAAACCAGGCGCAATACCCGCAATATTCGCAAAGAGCGCAGTACCGCCAGGCCACCGGTCGATGGCACCAGCGCCACCGTCACCACCAGCAGGTCAAAGATATTCCACGGGTCTTTATGAAAGTTCAGTCGATAAACAATCAGTTTGACCAATACCTCTATCGCAAAAATTGCCAGGACGATCTGGTCAAACGCTTGTAAGACCGGGCCTGCAACAGCCATGACGCGATCACTGGTTTCAAGGCCCAGGGTGATGGCATTAATAACAATCAGGATGATGATGAAGTTCTGAAACCGGGTGGACTCGAGAACGCCCTGGATTCGGCCCAGCAAGCCGGGCTGCATCGGTCTTATTTGACGCAAATTGGTCAATCTGTCAGAACCTTCTAGAATCCGTCCCGGTCTTCCGGTTCACAATTGACTTCGCAAGCAGGCGGCGGTGGTGGCTCGGTATTGCTGTTCAGCGGCCAGACCAGGTCGTTCGCCTCAATCAAACCCACATTACCATTACCCGCATCGTAACTGAATCTCAGGTGATTGGTGGGCTCGCCGTTTTGTTCCATCCCATAACACCAGGTGAATTGCCAGACCTGCGCGTCAGCTATATCGGTTTCATCAATGGTTTCGCAATACAGTCCTTTACCGTCAGCACCTTCTTTCATTTCCCAAAGACTAACGGTGCGAGTGCCAACCTGCCGGCCATCGGCATCAAAAATTATCGTATTGGGGCCAGCGCCGCGGTCACCGACTTGTGCACTAACCGGACGAGTACTGAATGCTGCTGCCATTCGATACCCTACGTTACCCAGACCTTCCTGGGTGCCAAGATAGTTTTTATCGGCAGCGTAGAAACGGCTGTAGTTGCTGCTATTACCCGGTTGCCCATTCACATAACGGTCGACGCGGACAACTTGCCGCTGGGTACCGGCAACACCGCGCCAGTTGCCAAAGCTCTCAAGAGGCCGGCGAATCTGGTCATGGCGCTGCTCGGTGACTGTACCCGAACTGCTGGTGAACGTACCTCGCAACGAATAGCTGGCGCCGCCATTGACCAGGTTCGAAAAATATTGCTTAACCCGATAGGTTGGCAGCCTGGAATCAGATGGTAATGGCGCGTCACCGGTTAGCGGGAAACGCAGGTTGTTAGTTTCGAGCGATCCGGAAAAACCGCGGTCGTCACTGTATTGATACGTGGCGTGATTTGTGGGAGTGCCGTCTTCGGCCATTCCATAACACCAGGTATATTGCCAGGTCTGGGTGTTGCCGGCGATCAACTCTTCGTAGTTCTCACAGTACACTGGCTCACCAGCGTCATTGCGTTTCATTTCCCAATTCAGGTAGCGGGTTCGCTCTTCGCCATTGGGCGAATATTCTGTTGCGGCCGGGCCAGACCCGGTGTCACCGATTTGCGCCGACATCGGTGCGATACGGAAGGCATTGCGCAGCACGTAAACGTCGCTGTTGCCTGCTTGATCGCCGATCCAGCTGCCGTCGGGACGGTAGTAACCGTAGTAGGTGGTTGTTGCCTGAAACGTACCGCCAATGTATTCGTCAACCACAGCGCTCTGACGCATCGCATCAGGCACCCCGCGCCAGGGGCCAAAGGCCTCAACTGGGGCGTGGGAATGTTCCTGACGCCAGTCAGTGGTGTTGCCGTCAGGGTCTTGTCGCGAGCCGGTCAGCGTCATTGACAAGCCACCCTGTTGTCGAAGGTCGAGGTAGCGCTTGATCTGAAACGACGGCTGCGGGGAGGTGTCTCCAGCGACAACCGGAGTTGTGTCGCCCCCACATGCGGCCAGAGCTGCCAGCGACACCAGGCAAAACGCCAATGCAATACGGGTTACTTGCTGACCTGGCACACGCGCAGCTAGCGAACGATTTCTTCCCATGTTCCTCTCCTGGTAACCGGTTTTTACCCGGCTTTTTACCCAACACTCGTTCTTTATCGATTCCTTATTTTAACGGGAAGCTGGCACTGACGTTATTGATGACTTACTGCCGACTCATGTCAACGGTCATAGGAGCCGCCTGGGCTACACCACCGGTGGCCAGATAACTACCGTAAACAACCAAACGGTTCACCGTGCCGCGAATATTGACCGAAAGGTGGCCAGCCGAACAACTGCCGGACACCGAGCCATCCGCGCTAACGCTTAGCGAGCTGCTGAAGAAGCCACATCGCAGGGGAACATTGTCCCCACCCTCTGCATCGCTTGGCAATCGCTTCCATTTCAGCATATCAACCACCAGGGTGTTGCCTTTTACCCGCAGTTTTATATCAAAGGGGGCTCCCGATACGCTGACAATATTCTTACCGTTGAGTTTTTCGATGTTCCAGAAATCCGGGTCGCCAGCTTCAATGCGGGACGCCACTTTTTTTGCGGACTGATCCACTTGGTTAGGCCGGTTCGTCAGTGACTTATCAACTGCGGCTACTTGAACCGGTGGCTTGGCTGGCAATGTCGCTGCTGGTTTAATTTCCTGTCTGGTCGCCGGTTTAGGGGCTGGTTTCGATTTAACTACCTGCTCTACCGGCTGAACAGCGATCTTGGGTGCGGGCGCCGGTTTTACATCAGGCACCGGCGTGGACGGTTTGCTTGCGATAGCAACGGGTCGCTCGACCATCGCTGTCGGGTCTTTTTGAAATGAGCCGATTCGGGTGGGCGTGCCAGACAGATTGACAGCAGGCATGGCGGCTTTGCGCTCAGTCTGCGGCACGGCGGGTACAGTGGCTTGCGCAGTTGCGGCAGGTGCTCGCGCCGACTTCGTTGATCCGACCACCAATTTTTCGGCTTGTCGATCGGCAACCGGGCTATCAACACGCCTGTCAACCGACAATGCGGCGACATCGACTGGTTCTTCACGTGCCAGGGTCGCAATCTTAATACGTGCCAGGCCGCTATAGGCGCTTTTTGGATACTCACGCAAAAACGCTTCGAAAGCGGCGCGCGTATTAGCATCCAGTGCAAAACCCCAGGCAAGTTTGGAGTAGTCGGTAGCAACGCTGGCCACCACGGGCTTGGGTTCGGCTTTCTTGAAGACGAAGTCACCAAACAAACTGCCTTCAATCCACGGGCGCTGCTTACCATTCGACGCCCGATGGGTCGAAGCCGATACCCGTTTCAACATTAGCTCTACCGGCACGCCGGGTTCGTCAATATGGGCGAGAAGTTGTTCGGTATACAGGCCGTGGGTACCACTGCCATCAGCAGCAACCCCACCGGGCTGCGTGGCAAAACTGATCAAAGTGCCATACGGTGCGCCACCAACCCGGGCCAGGCCTTTACCGCCTTCGCCCCGCAGCTTTTGGGCAAACGGATTGTTTCGACAGGCATCAAGGAAAACCAACTTGACCGAGGCACGACTGCGTTCCAGCAAGTTCAGAAAGCGAGTGAAATCGATGCCGTTACGGTGCACGTCGAATTCGGTGCGAATTTTTGCGTCGGTTGCCAGCAGGAAATTCTGCCCGCCAACTTGAACGCCGTGGCCGGCATAGAAAAACACAACGGTGTCATCAGGGTTTATCTTGCGCAAAAAGGCATCGGTTATAACGCCAATGTCATCACGCTTAAGCTGCAAATGTTTCGAAACATCAAAACCCAGGCCCTGAAGTTTGGTCGCCACAGCATTAGCATCATTAACCGGGTTGACTAACGGCCATTGCGGGTAGTCTGAATTGCCAATTACCAGAGCCAGCCGGTTAGCTGCGCTAGCTGACGAAATTGAGCCCAGACCCAGCATCAGCGGCAAAAATAAGCCAAAACAGATCTGGCGAATCCAGGCAATGCGATTGCCTTTGGCCTGCCCGGTATTTGAAGATTCCCTATTCATGGTGCTGATGCCCGTTATTCGTCTGGCAAGCCGTTCGAACCGTACCAGCTTGTCATCCCTGAATATTAAGTATGCCGTGTAACCTGATGTTTCTGTATTCCTACGTCGCCCTAATCTTTCCGAAGGTTCATTTTATTCAATGAATTCGGGCATTTGCGAGCATTTTATAGCCTAAATTGACTATTTACATCCCAATGCCCGCTACAGAAGTCGAATAGTACCGGGTAAAAAATTGGGCCCAACCTGCACAATTTGCTGGATAAAAGTTTCCATCAGCGGCCCGGCAAAGCTTACGCCTCACGGATAACGCAAACTTTCTCGTGATGAAAAATCCCAGCCCCCCAGACCGTGGATTCATCCCTGAGCCAGTGATCCTCCGCGGGACTACCAGGCGCGTTTCGGTGGCCGGTGCTAAAGTCGGCACCGTTCGCCCTGTGAAAAAAAAATGCCCAGATGATGCCAAACCAGAGACTACGCCACGAACGCCTGCGACACGGCCTGCAGCTGATAACGATACTTACATTGCTGGCTGCCTGTGGCGGTGGCGGCTCATCGGGTTCCGCAGGCTCTGGTGAGCCGCCGCCACTGCCGGTCGTCGGTGCCGACAATATTGTCAGCTGGCCCGTCAGTGCGATCGACTCCACCCAGAGCATCGAACTCACCAAATTTGCACAACTGCCACTCAATTCGGTTGGAGCCCCCAAGCGGATGAACGTGATGGCTACTGTTGCCGGAAAAATCTTTGTTGGCACCGAGCAATCTGGTGTCATTTACGAAGTCAGCAAAAATTTGGCAACCGCCTGGTTCGACGTAGCGGCGGCAATTCTGGCGACCACCGGCCGCCAACTGGACACCACCGCCAACTGGCATGCGGGGCTGCGATCGCTCGCTTTTCACCCCAACTTTGCAACAAACGGCCGGTTCTACACCACGGTGATGGAAGAACGGCCCGCTGACCCGAGTCAACACCACTACGTATCGGACAGCGCCACCCCAATTGCCGCCGACGGGGTACTAATTGAGTGGCAGGCAAATCCGCAAACACTGATACCGGATCCAGCCAGTTATCGCGAAGTTCTGCGGGTTGGCATGCCGGTTTACGACCATACAATTAAACAAATCATTTTTGGGCCGGATGGCCTTTTGTATCTGGGCCATGGCGACGGCAGTGTGAAGTCGGCCTCGACCGGCGGGGGTCAGAACAATGACGCACTGGGTAAGATTCTGCGCATTAACCCACTGGCCTCGGGTGGCCTGACCTATACAGTCCCTGCTGACAACCCCTTTGTCAACAACCCGGCGATGCTTGATGAAGTCTTTTCCCTGGGCCATCGCAACCCCCATCATCTGGCATTCGCGAGCGACGGAACGCTGATTGTTGCCGAACCCGGGCGTGATAACGTGGATGAAATCAACATTGTTTCCAGCGGGTCGAACTATGGCTGGCCCGCGAGGGAAGGCACTTATGTGCACCTGAGCAGTGGTGGCCTGCTCAGCGGCCTGGAAACTTTGCCAACTGACGACGCGAATACCAACTACGTGTACCCCGCCATTCAGTACGGACACGTCGGCAGACCCGGTGATGGCTTTATCGGACAGGCTCTGGGAGGGGGTTACGTCGTTGAAAACGGCTCCGCCCTGAACGGACTGTATTTCTTCTGCGAGTTCGCCACAATTGGCGACATCTATTTCTCTTCGCTGACTGACTTACAAAACAGCGTCCGCCAGGGTGCCCCGGATAGTTTGCGCCAAGCCACTACCAATCGTGCGCTGATTCGTTTCGATAACGACGATAACCCGGCGACACCGCCACAGGCCTGGGATTCCATGGTCGCCCTGGTCGCAGCCAGCCCGATCTACGACGGCAGCGGACGCGCCGATATCCGCTTCGGGCAAGGTCCGGACGGAACTCTGTACCTGATGAGTAAACGCAACTCAACGATTTACCGGGTTGAGAACAGCCGCCCGTGAGGCGGAGCGGCGGTCATTGCAGTAACCGAATCTATTGGCCCGCCTCCTTTTTCTTTTCAATAACCAGGCGTTGCTCAGCCCGTTTACCCAAGCCGTTGAGTTGGGCCAGGAAGGCTTTCTGATCAACCAGCGGATGCGGCTCGCCCGCTTTGCGGGTCGGCAGCGTGCGCGCCGCCTCGGTTAAACCGGTGCTGAACCCATGCGTGGTCAGGTGAACCTCGATTGGGGCTTTCTCTGCCTTGGCTAAGATCGAGATTTTATTGACGCTGCCAATATAAGCCTCAACTTGCGCCGAGTTCTTGATTGCGTTCAGACCCAGGCCGCCAACGGTAAACGCGTTGTAGGATTTATCGCCGTCACGAACGGTAAACCCGTATGAAGCGGTACCCAGGGTATGGCCCGGTGTTTCGTAAGCAGTAAACGCGGTATCGCCAATCTGAAACACTTCGCCGTCTTTGGCAACCGTGTCGATCTTGTCAAGAAATTGCCAGGCGCGGCGACCGCCCTTCTTTTTTGCGACGTCTTCGAAGGCTTCGTACCAACCTTGTTTTGACATCACAAATTTTGCCTGCGGCATCAGGGGCTTGAGCTTATACGCGCCACCGGCGTGATCAAAGTGGCCGTGGGTCATTAGCACGAGCTTGATGTCGGCCGGATCGACGCCGACTTGCCGGATATTCTTAACCAGCTGATCAACAAAGGGGTCATGTAAGGTATCAATCAGTACCGGCCCGTCGCTGGTTTTCACAATCCAGGCTGACACCCAGCAGACACCAACATAGTGAACGTTATCGAAGGCCTGATAAGGTTCAATATACTGGCCCTCGGGGTCACGAAGCCATTTTCCGAGGTCGGGCGGCATCTTGCCACTTTTTCCGAATTCTATAAATTTGGAAAGAATGGTCTTGGACGAACAAGTCGACAAGTCACCATCGGTACCACCACTACTCTGTGCATGCGCAACAGCTGGCATCATCAGGGCCATCACAATCGAAAAAGCGCGGATGCGCCGAATCGTTATCATCATTATTGCAGTCTCCGTAAAATTGTTGCTAAAGTGCGGCGATGCCGCTTGGGTTGCTCATTTTTTTTAAACACGCCAGCCATGATCACAGTGAAACGCAAGTGGTTTCAGCTCTCGTAATCAACTGGCAGCGGACGACCCTGGTATTCCGGTAAATAACCCCGTCGCGACCATTCGAAAAATAGTATTGGGCTAGTTCAAGTTGAGTTGGGTCACCGACATCTCCGATATCAGATGGATTCATCTTGTCGAGGCCAGTCGGCCCCGTTACCGATTCGCCAGTAACGAGATTTCCCTTCATGCAGCCCCCGAGAAGACAAGATATTTCGATTGGTATGAGATCGTGCACGATGCAAGCGGTGATACTGGGAGGACTATGACGGTTTACGGGTCTCGCCCAGAGTATTAAGCCAATTTGGCGCACCTACCAGCAACGATTTTTAGATAGTTATCAACCCAAGATTTATAATCAGAATTAGTCTTTATAATTGGCATATGTCATTAACCCGATTCACCCTGCGCCAGATCGAAGCGTTTCTTGTCGTCGCTGAACTGCATAGTTTTACCGATGCAGCTGACAGACTGGGGATGACCACCCAAGCGGTCAGCCAGTTGGTCTCAGAATTAGAGGGCATCCTCGGCTTTCGGCTACTGGATCGAACAACCCGGCGGGTATCGATATCAAGCGCCGGGCGAGACTTTCTGCCAGCCGCGGAAACGATGTTTCGCCATGTGCGCGCTGCCGAAACAACAGCCAATGATGTGCGCCAACAATCCGCTGGCGTTGTGCGCATTGGCGCCCCCCTCGTGCTGGCGTGCACTGCCGTGCCGTCAGCCATCCGGGTGTTTCAAGAGCAGCGTCCCAGGGTAGTCATTCGGGTGCATGATGTTGCGGTTGATAACCTCGTGGACAGTGTTGTCGCCGGCGACGTCGATCTGGCCGTTGGCCCTGACCGAGCCACCGGTGGCCAGGTCAGCAGTGATGCACTATTCGAAAGCCGGTGGGTATTGTGGTGTTCGCCAGATCATCCCCTCGCGCAGCGTAAAACGCTTACCTGGCGTAGCTTATACAAGCAACCTCTGGTGGCAGCAGGTTACGATCACGAGCGCAGCGTTGCCCAAATGCGTTCAAATGTCCCGAAAGAATCGCGCGTGATTCCGATTGAAGTCGTTGATAACGTCACCACCGCGCTTGGCATTGCGGCGCAAGGCACAGTCGCCACACTCGCGCCCGCATATATTGCCGTGCTTGCCCATCCACTTGGCCTTGTCATGCGCCGTGTTCTCAAGCCCGAGACCGTGCGTGAAGTGTGCGTTTACCGTCCGCTTTCTCGCGCCCTGTCGCCGGCCGCCGACGGGTTTGCCGAACACCTTTTACGGTGGATGCCAACCTGGTCTGCCCACGTTGCGCAAGGTAATGACAGACGAGGTCACAGGGGCTAAAGAGGCTGCCACAGATATCCGGACGTCTGAAACCCTTTAACCTCTTCACCAAAAACCCGGCGCGCTTTCAGCCCACTGGCCACCGCCGCGCCAAAGCAAACGTGCAACGGCATTAAGTGTTCTTCGCGTGGCTGACAGAACCGAGCACCTGGTGCGTCGGCCCAAGATATCAATGCATCAGTGCGCTCTTGAACGCTTGCCGGCGAATCACAAATGATAGCGTCCATCCAATGATGAAACGCCTTGGCCTGCCCCCTGGCTTTCGGCAAATCAAGCCGGGTACGTCCAGTAAGTGCGCCAATATTGTGAAAACTGTATCCAGAACCGACCAGCATCACGTCATCCCCCAATACGCGAGCAAGGCTATGGCCAAGTGACACGTGCGCGGCTGGGTCAAGAGATGACAGTACCGACATCTGCAGAATCGGGATGTCCGCTTGCGGGCGCATCAAAATCATTGGCACGTATACGCCGTGGTCGTAACCGCGATCCGGCTCAAGTACGGGCGCAAAGCCATCATCCGTCAACGCTGCGGCCACGGATTGCGCCAGTTCGGGTGCCCCGGGTGCCGAATAGACGATTTGATAAGACGCTTCCGGAAAACCGTAGTAGTCGTAAATCAATGCCGGATTGGCCGCACTGGTAATGCTTGGGTTCTCAGTCTCCCAATGAGCGGTGACGAGGATTATCGCTTTGCTGTCAGCAACAACAGGGGCCAGAGATCTTAACGACGCCGACAGGCCAGCGTAACCCGGGTCATTCAGCAGCGGCAACGGGCCTCCACCGTGCGGAATGAAGAGAATCTTACTCATGAGTGTTCCGAATAGCGTTAACACAATTAAATTGTCACACAACTATCCGCTATTGCACCAGCTTGCTGAAGAGCAGACCTAACCAAAACAGGTTTGCCTTAACTCAGCAAACGAATCACTTCTACCCCCAGCAATCCGGCTGACAGCGCCGCGCCTAACACACCCCAGTAGCGCCACCGGTGCAGGCTGTGATCTGCGCCCGGCTGACTGCCAATTCGCCAAAGTGCCAGGTTAACCATGATAAAGACGCTCAGAATCACCAGGCTGGTTGCCTGGGCAAGGTTGACCAGTTCAAACCCCAGTGCCAGCGTACCAATACAAATAGTCACCAACAAAATAGCCCGGATTGGTGTGCGGCGTTTTGAATGCAGAACCCCTACTACTTTTGGTGCCAGCCCCTCACTGCTCATGCCGTAAATTACCCGACTGGCCATAACAATCTGCACGAGAATGCCGTTGATCATCGCGATTGATGCCATGGCAGACACCGGTGTTCCAGAATACCCAGTTACCGACTCGAACAATACAGCCAGGGGAGCAGCGCTGCTGGTTAGTGCTTCGCGGTCGGGCATTGCAACCGCAATAGTTGCAATCAACACATACAGAATCACGGTTATAACCACGGTTGCTACGATGGCGCGCGGCATGACGTCTCCCGGGTTAATGGTTTCTTCTGCCATGTTTACAAGATCTTCAAAGCCAACAAAGGCAAAAAAAGCAATTACGGCCGATGAAAACACGGCCGACCAGGCGAGTGAGTCTGCGGGTAACGCCAGCGTCCGTGTCCAGATTTGCGCATCGCCTAATAAGGGTGCGCCGTAAAATGCCACCACAACCAGGGTGCCAACTTCAAGCAACGTAACGATCGCTGCAAATGTCACGCTTTCGCGCACACCCAGGCAGGCTATCGATGACAAAATCAACAACACGCCGATCACCAGGATGGGACGGGCAACTGGAACCAGGCTGCCAAGGTAGCCACTAAACGCGATAGAGATCACCGCACTGGAAATAATTGCGGTGATAACCACGCCGTATCCAACAATCAGTGCAGGCACCCGGCCAAGACCAATATTGACGTAAACAGCCTCACCGCCGGCACGTGGATAGACCGCGGACAAAAGGGCATAACTAATCCCGGTTGCACCAGCCGTCAGGCCGGCGACCAGGAAGGCCAAAGGTGCGCTGTCGCCGGCGACCCGCACGATTTCGCCGATAAGTGCGAAAATGCCGGCGCCAATCGTTACCCCCACGCCGTAGAAAATCAGCATTGGCATACCCAGCACGCGGCGTAAGCGAACTGAAGTCTCGCCAGTGCCAACTGGAGCCGGAGCGGGAGTGTCCTGCGGTTGCATAATTGCGGTTTGCCTGCCCGTGATGATTTAAGCAAACGACATCTTACTGGGCCGGATTACCCCACCGTTGATGTGAATCAAGCCGGGCACGATAAACGATTACACTTGGTTGAATGATCCCGGCAACCAAGGCAATGAAGAATTCGATTTCGGCACTGACTCATACAGAGTTGCTGCCGGCACTACGAATGAGTACCTACGTCGTTGCATTGTTCGCGCTCGCCATGGTGGTCGCGCAGCTCTTCTCAGACCCGATTCAAACCGCTATCGCCCAGTACCCGCGATTGGGCATCGTGGTATTTGTTGGAACATCGATCGTAGCGGTATTGATACCGGTGCTAACAAACCTGCCGCTGGTTCCAATTGCGGTACTGGCCTGGGGTCCGTGGTGGACTGCTGGTTTATTATTGTCTGGCTGGGTGGCCGGATCAGCAATTTCGTTTGTAATTGGCCGCCATGCCCAGCCTTTTCTGATGCGCCGGTTTCCATCCGTGCAACGTCATGCCGAAATTGACCGCTTGATTGACAACGATCACCGGATCGCTTCGCTGACGATGTTGCGTATGACGTTTCCGGTCGACGTTCTGTCCTATGCCCTCGGATTATTCAGTCGACGCGCTTCTTTGTTCGAAACCAGCCTGTCAACACTGCTCGGCGGCGCACCGTTTGCCATATTGTTTGCACTCTTTCCGGTGCTATCGCCCTCGGCTCAGGGGCTTTTATTTCTTATTTCAGTTGTGTTGTTCTTTATCTATCGCCGGTGGGTTGTCCGCAAGCAACCCACCGTTCACGTCCACTAAATTTACTCATGAAGAAACTCTTATACCAACAACTGCTACAGTGACCTTGAGCAGCGACTGGAATGCTGACAAAACCGAGTCGATCGAAGTGGGCAAAGCGACTGACATTGTTATCCTTGATCCGAACCTGCTGACAGTTTTAGTCGACGATATCAGTGACGTCCAGGTGATTGCCACCTTGCCTGGCGGCAAGCCAACTTATGACCCGGAAGCGATTTTTCATTAGTTGATGCCTAGCCGGAAAACCGTCCGGCCAAGCGTCCATGGCAGGCGCCAACGAACAACAACCCAAATGGAATCCGGATGACTGACGTCAATCACGACGAAATCGTGCGAACTGCCCTACAACACGAAAGGCCTAATCCATAACATTGACGTCTTGACCGATTGGTGCCGAAAATCAACCGCTTACCCGAAACTGAACGCGACGATTTTGGTCATCCCTTGGTGTGGTGCCGGGCAATGGTTCACTCGGCCCTTTACCGATCAGCTGTAACCGGGTTGGCTCAATGCCGTAATGTTCAACAAGGACACGATAGACACCCATCGCCCGCTCCCAGGACAACACCATATTGCGACGATAGCTCCCGGT
>JBAUID010000029.1:0-2399 GCA_049680625.1 Burkholderiaceae bacterium
CGGAAGACTTAATTAATTGACTGATACCGGGGCGACGGGTTACCGCGCGTAATTCATCAATCTGCTGCTCGCAACAGAGCAGTTCAAACTGGCCGTCGCGCCAGGCTTCGTAAAGGCGATCGGGGTAGGTGTTTTGAGTGATGAGTGCGCTGATCAGAATGTTGGTGTCCAGGATGGCCCGCATTGATCAGTCGCCGCCTGGGGTAGCTGCGCGCACGGCGGCGCAGGCCTCGTCGATAATCGCCTGCAGTTCGTCAGCAGAGCGATCGGCATGACGTGCTTTGACCTGTTGGACGCTTTGATCAAACATGCGCCATCGCACTGCCTCCTCAATGAACTTGGAGATGTCGCCTTTGCGCATGCCCTGAGCACCCAGATAGGCGCGCAGCGCCGCATCGGTTTCTTTGGTGACCGTGACGGTCCAGCGGGTGGTGGTATCGGTCGACATTGGCAGCCTTTATAGACACATAGATGTTTATAAGCTTATCAGCCTAACCATCTTTTGCCCAGATGGTTTGTAACGATAACGTATTTTATCAGTATATAATACTAGTACTGGAAAGCCTCGGATTGCGTCTTCTAGAGGCTTGCTACAGTATGATTAAGTATGACTTCTATCTGCCTGGAATACCGATGCCTGACTTGGAACGCCTGACCATCACTATGCCCAGCGAGCTGGCCGCAACGATTAAAGCGGCAGTGGCCGGTGGCGACTATGCTTCGAGTAGCGAGGTTATCCGTGAGGCGTTGCGCGAATGGCGTATTCGTCGCACGGTTCAGGTTGAAGAGCTCGCCACTTTGAAGGCCGATATTGAACAAGGTTTGGCCGATGTGGCTGCTGGCCGGCTGGAGTCCTTTGACGCCGAGAGAATCGTCGAGCGCGGGAGAAAGTTATTAGCCCGCCAGTAAGCTTGCGCCTGACGGAAACGGCCGAGAATGATCTGGCGCAGATCTGGGTCTACATCGCTACCGAGGCATCCGAAAACACCGCCACTCAGTTTCTGGCTCGCATCGAGCGCACGATCTCGCGCCTTCGGCAGACCCCGATGATTGGTGCTTCGCGGGAAATGCTAGGACCTCAGTTGCGGGTTGTATTTCATCCGCCCTATGCGATCTACTACGTACCTGACCAAACTGAAGTGGTTATCGTTCGTGTCCTGCATGGAGCGCGTGACTTGTCGGCAATTTCCGATCAGGGTGGGTTGGTGCCATGAATCTTGATGATGCGTAAACCCAAAGCAGATTCCAGTCGCCAGAATGTGCCCGTCGTCGATGTATCGGGCAGGCGTGGCGAGCCTAGTTCCAAGGAATTGAATTCCGGTGCGCGGCGGCTGACGACGGCTGAGTTCCAGCACCTGGCTGACGTACCACCTGAGGCCGAATGGTTCGCCAACATCGACAGCGCTCAAACCCGGCGCGCTTATAAAAACGATATTCGCGAATTCATGGCCTTCACCGGTATCGAGGCTGCCGGTGAGTTTCGCGAGGTCACCCGCGCCCATGTAATCGCATGGCGCAAGGATCTCGAGGTCCGTGAGTTGGCCGGTGCCACCATCCGGCGAAAGTTGGCCGCGTTGTCGTCGCTATTCGACCACCTGACCGAATGCAACGCGGTCGAGATGAACCCGGTTAAGGGGGTGAAGCGGCCCAAGGTGGAATCATATGAAGGCAAGACCCCTGCCCTCAGTGATGACCAGGCGCGCGCCCTACTCCTGGCGCCCGATCCGGAAACACTCAAAGGCAAGCGGGATCGGGCCATTCTGTCCGTGTTTCTTTTTCATGGACTGCGGCGCGAAGAAGTCGCCACGCTGCAGGTGAAGGACATCTTTGAGATTCGTGGCGTGAAACATCTTCGGGTGCACGGTAAAGGTGGCAAGTTACGCAATGTGCCGTTGCATCCGGCGACGACGCAGCTGATTGATCAGTACCTGGAGCTTGCTGGCCATGGCGACGATTCGGACGGCGGCATTTTCCGGTCGATTCGGGAAACCGTGCGATCTGGCAATGTGCGTAGCGGATTGTCGGCCGAAGGACTTTATCTGATCGTGACGACCTGGGCGAAAGCTGTTGGCATTAGTGCGGCGCGGGTTGCACCGCATGCGTTACGGGCGACTGCAGCGACCAATGCTTTAGAGAACGAAGCGGATATTGCCAAGGTTCAGGAATGGTTGGGACACGCGAATATTTCGACGACACGGATATACGATCGGCGGAAACTTCGGCCAGAGGACTCCCCTACTTTCAAAGTGAATTACTAACGCGGCTAATCTGGGATGTCGAGAATTTCAAGAAGCGGTCATTCGCGGCAACCGGTCGGTCGGCGGTTCAGTGCCCAAAGCCGACAGTCAGTCTCGGTGTCAGTGGCGCTGACGTTACCGACAGTTCCACCTGTATTTGTG
>JBAUID010000030.1:0-4674 GCA_049680625.1 Burkholderiaceae bacterium
TCTGACGGAATTTCGGAGTGCAGCGGTGCAACCGGGCCGTCGCGGATGACATCAAACATCGCCTCGTAGCGCGCCATCGCATGCGAAAGAGATTCCGGATTCGGATCATCGAAAGACAATGCCTGCATCGCTGGCACTGCCGACAAGTCTGGTTCAACGATGCTGCGTAGCAAACTTTCCTGGGGATACGGCCCAAGGTGAAACGGACGATCCTTGTAAGAAAAAATTCGCTGCATGCTGGCTCCAATCGGGCAATATTAAATTGATCGAGTCCACCAGCATGACAAAGCAAATCAGCGTCGGCTACTCGCGACGGAAAGGATACAACAGTTGCCCCCAATAGGTTCTCGGCAGCCGCTGAGTTATCCCGTAGTCCGCCGGCCAATGAGCGTCCGGCATGTGATAAGTGCCGAACAAACGGTCGAATAACGGGGTATGGGCAGAGTAATTGGTATCAATTGCCGGCTTTTCCGAACTGTGATGCCAGTGGTGAAACTGTGGTGTCACCAGCAGGTATTTAACCGGTCCGAACGGCAGGCCCAGATTGCAGTGAATCGTTATCGCCTGCAATGCGGCAAAGGTGACGTACAAATCAAGTGCCGCTTTGTCTGCCCCGATGACATACAACGGAATCATCACCAGCGAGCGCTCGACAAATACCTGGACAACGTGGCCACGTGACCCGGCCAGCCAGTCCATGGTTTCCACCGAGTGGTGGACCGCGTGTACCCGCCACAAGCGCGGCGATTCGTGAAAAATGCGGTGTTCCCAATACAAGACGAAGTCGGCACAGATCATCAGAAATACCGCCTGCAGTATCAGCGGCATTGAACGAACCCATTCCTGCAAGTTGCTGCTGGCGGCCCAGTCAAACTGGCTGGATACAAAATTTCCAACGAGTAAAACCGCGGATACGATCAAATGGTTAAAAATAAAATAAAACAGATCGAGGCCCCACTCGCGGCGCAGGATCACTTGTTCGCGATACTTCGGGAACAGTTTTTCAAGCGTCGTGAAAATGATTGTTGACCCAAGAAAGGCCAGAATCAACCAGTCGACTTCAAGCGACAATGGCTTGGCCTGAACCGGCCCGACAGGCACTGCATAACCGCCCAGGCCAAAGGCAACCACCGTCAGTAAAATGCCGCACGCACCTTTAACCTGCCGTTTACCGAGAACAAAGGTCAGCACCCCAAAAAAAAGCGAGAAATACATGCCGTACTTCAATACATGCTGCAGGGTTTGCGCATCGTAGGCATTGCGCAGCTCGGTTGTGCTCAGGTACGACGGATACAAATAAGCCAGCACACCCAGCAAGCTCATAGCACCCAGAAAAACAGACAGGTAACCGCTAATGCGGCCATCACCAATGACAAACTCCTGGTCGCGGTCGGCGTCGACCCGGCGCTCACGGTACTGGTATCGGCTATCTGTATTGTTATCGTTGCTCATCCGAATGTGAGGGTGAGTACCCCACCTTGATTAATTGGATTCAATATGGTGCCAACAATACCCGCGGCTTTAATTGCAAAGACAATAATAGGTTGGCACAGCGTCGCATTAGCTATCTGAATCGGGTAAGTGAGTTTCATTCCAAGTTTTCGCCAACTAGAATGACTTGACTGTCATATGTGCGGACGTCAGTATTGTGCCTCAGGTATCCATGAGGGCTTGATCACAAAGCCAGCACCGAGGTAGCCCATGAAATTGACCGGTTTACAGGCGTTTGTAGCCGTTATCGAATGTGGCAGCATCCACGCGGGGGCGCGCAAACTGGGAATCTCTCAGCCCGCGTTGTCAAAAACCCTGCGCGCACTCGAAGAAGAACTTGGCGTCGAACTGGTCACCCGAACCAGCCGCGGTACGGTCACTACGGCCTATGGCCAGACCTTCCTGATTCGCGCCGAGCGGGTTGTCCGCGAAATTGAACGGGCCCAGGAAGAAGTCGAACAGCTCAAAGGCAACATCCACGGCAAGCTGTCAGTTAGCGTCAGCCCGGTCAGCAGTTTTGGAATTTTCCCGACGGCGGTCGAGAAGTTCCGCCTGGAGTGTCCGGACATCGAACTGCATTTGATCGAATCCCAGCAACACGAAATTGCTGAGCTAGTCCGTTCAAACCTGGCTGAATTAGCCGTCACCCCATTGAACATTCCACTTGATGGACACGAGTTTCGCAAAGACACGATTGCCGAAGTGACCGTGGTGCCAGTGGTGCGCCGCGACCACCCGCTGGCCGATGAAACCCGGCTGAGCAATCTGCAATCGGCGCAGTGGCTGCAGGTTGGCCCTGGGGGCGCAGTCACTACTTTCCGAGAACAGGCTTTCGAATCACAAGGGTTGCCGGTACCCAAGGCGAGCATTACCTGCCAGACAATTTCAACAGCCACTGCGTTCGTTCTGGGCAGTGATGTCATCGCCATGTTGCCACTACCGCTGCTTGAACTGCCGCATCTTGCCGGCCAATTTAAGGTTCTGAACCTGGATATCGACCGAATGGTCAATACGATCGGCGTTGTTTACCGGGCCGACTCTGCGCTCACCCCGGCGGCCCAAATTCTGGCAACCCATCTTAAACGGGCCGGTGCCGGCGAGAAATAGAAAGCGTTAAAAAAAGGCCGCGATCACGCGGCCTTTTTGCTTTGTCAAACATGCAAGCCAGTTCAGTTCAGTTTTTTTGGTAGACCCGAATGTAGTCAACTTCCATTGCAGCCGGGAAAGCAGTGGCATCAATGCCATTGCGGCCGGCCCAGGGGCCACCCACGGCAAAATACATCAGGACTGTCGCCGGGTTACCAATTGAGCCGTCATTGCCTACCCAGCGGTAGTTCTCACAACCCGTCTTAATGCCATTGATAAAGTAGCAAACACCGGTTTCTGTCCATTCGGCACCAATTTCCAGCCACCGTTCACGCAGCGAGTTTGCTGACTCAAAGAAGCCCCAGGCGGTGTTAAAGCCAGGCGCAGCGTACGTCCACTCGGCACGACCAGAATCGGTTTGCGGCCCCTGGACCTGGGTATGCTGAATCATCGTGAATTCGTTCTCCGCATCGTTGTTAATGGCAGCTTCAAAAATATCGATCTCTGGAGGCCACTGCACAACACCATCCGGCTCGGTACTTGGATTCAGGAAAAACGCCGGCCATGAACCCAGGATGTTGGGCAATTTCACCCGGGTGGTAACGTAGTAGCTGGTTCCGTTTTCGGCACGGAAAGTCTGTTTGCTGCGCAGGGCCCCCGCCTCATAACTGGTGTAGAAATGATCCGCCGTATTCGTGGCCCGCAACTTCAGCGTGCCATTGTTGACTACGTGCAAGTCTTCACCGAGCGTATTGATATCGCGAAAACGCTGATTTTCGTCGATATTGGCAAAATCGCCATAGCCCAGACCTGTGAGTGTTGTGCACTCGGCATCCGGAACCTGCAGCGGGGTACCGTTACCCCATGGCATGCGGGTACACCAGACACTGCGATCTAACGACGTGCCTGTAAATTCGTCACCGAAGAACAAGCTGTAGCCTGCTGGAACATAATCGGAGGACGGGTCATTGTCCGGAACAGGCAATGCCGCACCGTTCGCACCGTTCGTATTGGTGCCACCGGCAGTGTCAGTACCACCGCCCGTATCGCCACCACCGTTGGTAGCGATAGGCGTACGATCCAGGCCAGCCGCTGATACAAAATTGCCATCACCTTCGTAAATTCGAATATGGTCAATTTCCATCTGGGTTGGCATTTGAGAATCGTCGATGCCGTTACGCCCTGCCCAGGTACCGCCAATTGCCAGATAGGCAATTAGCGTTGCCGGGTTCGCCGGTGCGCCATCATTGGTTACCCAGCGATAGTTTTCACAGCCAACCTTACGCCCTTCGACAAAGTAACAAACACCGTCAACTGTCCACTCCGCACCCACTTCGATAAAGCGGCCACGTAGGGTCGACGAATCGTTGAAGATGCCCCATTGGGTATCGAACCCACTTTCTGCGAAGAACCATTCGCTGGCGCCGGAGTCGGTTTGGGCACCCTGGACCTGCGAATGCATCGTTAGCGAAAATTCGTTCTCCGCATCTCCGTTAATGGCCGCTTCGTAGATATCGATTTCCGGTGGCCAATGCAGGGTATCGTCGGCTCCGCGTGACGGATTCAGGAAAAACGATGGCCAGGTACCCAGGACGTTCGGTAGCTTGACCCGGGTGGTGACGTAATAACTCTTGGTATCAGTTGGTTTGAACTTGTACTTCGAGCGTAAAGCGGCTGCCTCGTAGGCCGTCCAGAAATGATCAACAGATTTTGTTGCACGTAACTTGATCGTACCGCCGTCAACCACGTGGAGCAGTTCCCCCCGCGTGTTGATATCACGAAAACGCTGCTGCTCTTCTTCGTTGGCGAAGTCGCCATAGCCAAGACCGGTGATCGTTGTGCATTCGCCGTCCTCAACCTGTAGCGGAGCGCCATTGCCCCACGGCAGGCGGGTACACCACTTCGACCGATCGATTTCACTGCCGTCAAACTCATCATTGAAAACAAGCGTGCTGTATCCGGCCGGGCGAAAATCAGCTGATGCTGGCGGCGGTGTCGGTGCTGGAGTCGGTGTCGGTGCTGGAGTCGGAGTCGGAGTCGGAGTCGGAGTCGGTGTCGGTGTCGGAGTCGGAGTCGGTGCTGGAGTCGGTGTCGGTG
>JBAUID010000031.1:0-3684 GCA_049680625.1 Burkholderiaceae bacterium
GCCTTGCAACGTCTCGCCCGCGAACGACTTGTGGTTGTGCTACCGCGGCGCGGCATCATGGTCTCTGATATCAATGTCCGCCAGCAACTGGAACTGATCCGCGTGCGCCGTGAACTGGAACGATTGATGGCCGGCCTGAGCGCCCAACGCGCCACCGACGCGGAATGTCAGCGCTTTCTTGAGATTGCCTCGGCAATGAGCCAGGCCGGTGCCGACGATGATGACAAAGGGTTCATGCGCCTGGACCTTGAACTGAACCAGTTGATAGCCCACGCCTGCCGTAATGAATTTGCCCGTGGCGCAATGAGCCTGATGCAAGGGCTGAGTCGCCGGTTCTGGTATGTCCATTATCGCGATGTACTCGACCTGCCCTTGTGCGCCGACCTGCATGCCGCCCTGGCCCAGGCAATTGGCAGCGGTGACCCCGTTCGCGCCGCCCAGGCCTCAGATGGCTTGATGAGCTATATCGAATCGTTCACGCGTAAGTCGGTTGATGCCTGACTCGGCCGCCGGCCGGTGCGCGGACACTTACGCAACCTGACACTTCCGTACACTTAGCGTGACCGTATAAAAAACGGGGCAGCGTCATTGCTGCCCCGTTTTTTGTCGGCGCTTACAGCAAGCATCGCTCAACCCTACTTTGCCTGCAGTGCTTTGATATCAGCAGTGGTCATACCCGTGCCACCAATACCCCATTGGCCACTGGGCACATCGTGAACACATACCCAGGTAACCCCGCGCATGTTTTCCCCTTCAATGGCAACCATGGCGTCTGTGACCTTGCTGATCATATTCTGTTTGTCGGCAGCGTTGAAAACGCCCTCAATGACGTGAATATCGACTAATGGCATGTTGATCTCCTTTTCGTGGTGAATCGCCGTAGTGAAGTTACCCGGCGTGAAAATGAGTTTGCTCGGCAACGACTATTGATACTTGATGACCAGGCGGGGAATTGATGGGGATTGTGTGGAGATGCCAAAGCGGCGCGTCAGGCGCCGACGGATCAAAATACGGTGCCCCGCCGGCGTCACGCCCACTCCAGGCATGGCCCAGATCATCAATCCGGATATCACGGTGTGGGCCGTAATCCGTTGTTGTCAGGTAGCGGTTTGCACCGAGCTGACGACGGGCGCTTTTCCCTGCCGGCAGGACATCCCCGGCGTTGATATCGCCGCTGAAGGTCAACATCTGACGCATCAACGCATCCGCATGATCAGGGTTCACCGTCGGATCGTCGGCACCGTGAATTGTCAACACCGAGGTGCGGCTTGAGCCTTTGACAATTTCAGTGGCCGGCCTGAGCGCACAACGTGCAACCGACACGGAATGACATCGCTTTCTTGAGATTGCCTCGGCAATGAGCCAGGCTGGGGCCGACGATGATGACAAGGGTTTCATGCGGCTTGACCTGGAACTGAACCAGTTAATTTCCCATGCATGCCGCAACGAATTTGCGCGTGCGGCGATGACCCTGATGCACGGACTCAGACGTCGCTTCTGGTGTGTTCACTATCGGGATGTGCTGGACCTGCCACTGTGCGCCGATCTGCATGCGGCACTTGCCCAGGCGATTGGCAGCAAAGATCCAACACGCTCGGCACAGGCTTCGGACGCATTGATAGACTATATCGAATCGTTTACCCGCAAAGCGGTCGACGCAACCCCGGGGACGCGTCCGCTCGCGTGATTGACCCGGGTTCGCTTAAATTAACCTGATCCTGGCATGTGCTCTAACTGCTGAGTACGGCAACTTTCTGTAACTGCGGCGATGTCCCGGGACGAATCCGCCGACTCACGTCATCAAAAAATATGCGCATCAATTCGAATGCATCGGGGCCTGTATCGTCGAAATACGATGCACCGTTCGCACTGCCGCCGCTCCACGCATGACCCAGACCGTCAATGCGAATATATCGGTGTGGGCCGTAATTTGTGGTTGTCATGTAGCGGTTTGCCGCCAGCTGACGCCGGGTGCTGCATCCGGCCGGGAGGCCACCACCGGCATCAATGTGTCCGCTAAGGGTAAGTGTCTGGCGCATCAGTTCGTGCGCGTGTTCGGGGTTGACTGTCGGGTCGTCGGCACCATGAATGATAAGCGCTGCGGTGTCGCTTGAGTGCTTCACCAGCTTTGTGACATCACGATCCCGCCGCACGCCATTTTCTAAAACACTTTTAGCCGTCAGTGCCGATTCGCTGGCCCGAAATGAAACGCCGGAGTGAAACATCGCCGCCGCGAAACGATTGGGATGATTCGCACAAATCGCCGCTGCCAACGCTGCGCCGGACGACATACCTGCCAGGTAAGTCTGTGCCGGTTTGATGTGCCATTGGGCGGTAACGCTGTCGAGCGCACTCATGGCAATTGCCACCTCACCACCGCCATGCTGGGTGTTGGCATCGAACCAGTTCCAGCATTTATGGGGGTTGGCCAGCGGCGATTGCGAAACCAACACAACAACCCATCCGTGATCTGTCGCCAGTTGGTAAGCGCCGGTATTACGCGCAAAGCTATCCGCATCCTGGTCACAGCCGTGCAAAAGCAGCAGCGCTTGCGACGGCGCCCGACCAGCCGGCGGCTCGATGACCACAGTACTGCGACGCGGAATCAACCAGGGCACAAGACTGAGCCAGCCGTTAGGGGCAAAGGCTGCGCCGGTAGTGATCTGCGGCGCAGTATCAGGTACTGGCGCAAGCAACAGCGCCCCGGTGTCCGCCGTGAATACAGCTGAGGTGTCCGCAATCTGCTGATGGCTTTGCGACAAACGGGTCCGAAGTTGTGACAGCAGGCCACGCCTTCGTTTAGCTTGATATGATTGGTGCATAGCAGCAACTTCAACAAATAGAAAAGGAATCAGCCAGACTACTCTTAATCATTCGCAAATGTTGCGATGCAATGTAAGAATGCAACGCCAGAGTGTTGCAAGACGATTCCAATTACCCGGGTCGCCCTATAACGGGGCTGGGACGGGGTGATTGCTTGCTGACGACATAACTATCAGGAGGGTAAGGAACCCGGTTGCGGGCCGCTACGCCCCGGTCGCCGGAGTTGGTGTTTCGGGCACAATGCGGGCTAAGAATCAACCACGGATTGAGGAATTTAGGTTTGCCGGATGACTTTGATCGATTCCATCAGTATCGATAGGCGCTTAATTGTTCATCAACGGGACCAGCAGTTAATCCCGGCGCAAGGTTTCGAAACCTACGACAATGTCGGCAACCCGAGCTACCAACTGTGCGAAGTTGGGGTTTTCCTCGACTACTTCTCCGATGCGCAGGGCAACTTTGTCTGGCCCGAGGGGCGCACCCATGTCTGTCTTTTCAGCCCAAAGTTCTTTCAGAAAACAAACCTCAGTATTGCCCGCTTTGAGGCTTACCTGGGTCGGTACCTGCCCGACTGCGACGCGGTTATTTTTAATCCGTATCCACAAGCAAAAATGAATCGTCGAAATTTGTGGAAACGGGGTAATCGAAAACACCCGGGTTTGCTGGATCTGACTGAGTTCACCAGTCTGGATCGCAACACGCTGCTGAAACACCATCACGGAGTCAGGTACACGACGTATTGTAATTACGTCGTTGCCAATCAGAAGTTCTGGGCGCGCTATATCGACTTTATCCGGCCGATAGCCAGCGACCTGATGAGCGCCTACCAGGAGGGGAAAATTCCCGATCGCTACTTTCATC
>JBAUID010000032.1:0-32165 GCA_049680625.1 Burkholderiaceae bacterium
CTGCCATGGTTTCCGGGTCAGCTTCCCACTCTATCAGAACACCATCGGCTTCAATTGGCTCGGCAACATCCGACAGGTAAGTCAAACCGTTGGTATTGACGGGGCGATCCAGCATGGCACTGACGTAAAACTTGCCGTTGTTTTCGAAATCCGGGTGAAATGCGATTGAGCGAAGCCCGACGTGAAAGTTGTCCGCGGTATTCAATTGTTGACCGTTTTCCCGCAGCGCTCCGGCCAGGTCAAACCACAGCAGGCTGGGTTGGTTCTCGGCAATTGCGTAAATGAGCCCACTGCGTTCGGCGCCTACAAATATTCGCTCCCCCACATATGCCATGACATTCAGACGTTGCGGCTTCCCGTCGCTGCGGTTGGGAATAGTTGCAAACGGTTCAACCCACAGTGTGAGGTCCGCATCGGTGGGCACCTGGCGACCCGCCCAGCGAACAGTTCCGCTTGCGTCCTGAATGGGCAGCGGCGGTTGTCCGGCAGTGGGCGCCGGGGGTGGCGTCGGTGTCGGGGTTGGAGTCGGTGCTGGCGATGAACCGTGGCACACGGCGCAGGAGTTTTCGACAATCGGTGGCGGCGATGGTGCCGGTGCCGGGGCGGGCGCGATGGCAACTGGCGTACCGCCAAACCGGAAATCCGTGCCAACGAGGTCGCCCTTGTTACCGTTACTGGTTTCGTAGGAATACCGGATGTAACCATCGGACTCACCTTCCTGGGTGATGCCGTAACACCATTCGAAAGCCCATATGTTTTGCCGGGTCACTGAAAATTCATGGCTGCTTGAACAGAAAACAGTCCGACCGTCGTCACTGATCTTCATCTGCCATTCGTCCTCGCGAGATCCGCTCAGGACATCGGCCGAAGAAAACAAGTTCTGTCTCATGCCAATACCACTTTCACCGACGGCTGCAGAGTCTGGCGAAATGACACCGCTCTGTCGCAAACGATAACTGCCATCGGCATCGGTTTCGTCACCAATCAAATTGCCTGACGTGTCGTAATAAGAGTCGTAGCGATCAGAACGGCCTTCGGTGCCATCAACGTCGCGGTCAACCTGGAAAATTGAGATCCGGGCCACATTGTTTTGATCGCGCCAGCTGTCAACGGGCTGCAGTGGGGCACGGTTAAAGGTCTCGGTCTGGTGGGTCGATTGGCCGCCGTTATGGAAAATGCCAACCATGTTCCAGGTGGCGCCTTCGTCGCGGAAGCGATCCAGGAACTGACCCACGGCAAAGCGGGGTGCAGGGGGTGGGGAAGTCGGTGTCGGCGTCGGCGTCGGTATCGGTGTCGGTGTCGGTGTTGGGGTCGGCGTTGGTATCGGCGTTGGGGTCGGCGTTGGGGTCGGTGTTGGGGTCGGCGTTGGTATCGGTGTTGGCGTCGGTGTCGGTGTTGGGTCAGATCCTACAGTCGGCTCATTACCGCCGCCACAGGCGGCCAGACTACTGGCCAGTGCAATTGCCAGGATTGATTTGTTCACGTGTTTTCTCCGGGGCTATAGTTTTCGCGTGATCAGACGCGCTCCAGCCAGCAGTCGGCGACGTTGCTGACAGCTGCTACCGCCTGGATAATTTAGAGAGCGGCTCTTTGTATCGTTAGTCGCGTGTTGCCGGGCGACGGTTCATATTCCTGTCGAATATTCCGGTGCCTGGTAACAAATACTGCGCGGTTCAGTGAATTTTGGTTATGCTGGAAAGCATGCCGACTCAGTTGGCTGACTTCAGCGGCAGTTTCCGGCAAATTTGTCGACCATGCTTTCTAATACGGGGATAGTGATGCCTGCCTTCAACGTAAAGCGATCAATTCGAATAGCAGCCGACCAAGACAAAGTTCGTTCGGTAATAGCAGATTTCAACCAATGGCCTGCCTGGTCGCCCTGGTTGCGAATGGAGCCAGGTGCGGCGGTTAATGTACGCGGCACCCAGAATCAACTCGGCCACGGATACAACTGGGATGGTCAGTTGGTGGGTGCGGGTGACATGGAGTTGTCGGCCTTGTCTGATACCCGTCTGGTCATGGATCTGAAATTTCTCAAGCCGTTCAAATCGCACGCCAATGTTGCAATGCAGACGCATGAAGCGGGGCCGGAACAAACCGACCTGTCCTGGGAGATGGACAGCAGTATGCCGTTCTTCCTTTTCTTCATGGTGCCAATGATGGAATCAATGATTGGCATGGACTACGAGCGTGGCCTGCGAATGCTCAAAGAGTATGTTGAAACTGGCAACGTATTGTCGACGGTTCGGGTCGATGGTGTTGTTGACCTGCCTGCAACCCAGTATGTTGGCGTAAGTGACGAGTGTGCGATGCAGGATATTGGCCAATCGATGCAGAATACAATGCCCGCTGCCGGTCAGCTTGTTCAAGCCAACAACCTCGAAGTTGCCGGTCCGCCCGGCGCTCTGTATAACGAAGTGAATATCCGAAAACAAAACTGTCGATATATTGCCTTTATGCCCGTGACTACTGCATTGAGTATTGATAGTGGCGTGAGCGGCGAAATAGCTGCTGGTAAAGCCTTTAAGGTTGTGCACACCGGACGATACGAACATCTTGGCAACGCATGGAGTACGGCAATGGCGCATATCAAAGATAAGAAGCTCAAAGAGCGCAAAGGTGTTGCTGGAATTGAGTGGTATATCAATGACCCGCAGGAAACGCCACCCGGAGAGTTGGTGACCGAGGTCTATGTACCGTTGCGTGGGATATGATCTTTTCCGTGTGAGCGCAAGAGCGCTATCGAAACTATAAGGATACTCAAGTGGCAGACAAAATCAGGGTCGGAATCGTCGGCGCAACCGTGACACCGGGCGGAAGTGGGTGGGGCGCCAATGCCCATGTACCGGCATTGCAGGCACTACCCGACTACGAACTTAAAGCGGTTTGCACCGCTCATGAAGATACCGCGCGGGCATCCGCCGAGAAGTTCGGTGCTGACCTGGCCTTTCACGATATGAAGGCGATGGTTGCGCATCCCGAGGTCGACCTGATTGCGGTTGTTGTTCGGGTACCGTTGCACAAACAATTGGTGATGACGGCGCTTGAGGCCAAAAAGCCGGTGTGCTGCGAGTGGCCCCTGGGTGCCGACCTTGCGGATGCGAGCGAAATGGCCGACGCCGCAAAAAGCGCCGGCGTGAAAACTCTGGTTGGTCTGCAGGCGCAAAGCGACCCGGCTGTGATGCACGCCCGCGACCTTATTGCCAATGGCGATATCGGCGATATCGTCACCGTCAACTTAAAGGTAATGGTTGGCGCCATCCCCGAGCGCGGAGATGGCCGCATTTGGCAGGGGATACGCGCCAACGGCGCAAACCCAATGACGATTCCCGGAGGTCACGCCATTGATGCCCTTTGTTACCTGCTAGGCGAGTTTGCCGAAATAAGCGCTCGGGTTACCACGCGCATTACGATGTGGAAGCACGCGGTAACCGGCGCTGACTTCCCTGTTGATGCCCCGGATACCGTTACTGCGTCAGGGGTGCTTAAAAGCGGTGTGGAAGTCGCCTATCAGGTCGCCAGCGTTCCGTACAACGCAAGCGGCACATGCCTCGAGATTTACGGCCGTAAAGGCACGTTAGTGCTGACTTCTGATTCGGTCAATATTGGTCCTAGCCAGATCTTTCTTGCTGTAGGTAAAGAAAAACTGGCCGAGGTCATTCCGCCCCCCAGTTACACCTTGATTCCGGCGGATATGGCCGCCGGGCCGGGAAGAAACGTTGGTCAGGCCTACGCACGATTTGCCAGGGACATGCAATCCGGGTCAAGTGACGCGCCTGATTTCAGTGACGCTGTGCGGCGCCACGGGCTTATTGATGCGATGGAGCGTTCGCATCGCGATGGCAAAGTGATTAAGCTCGCCTAGCTTGCGTTAAGACTTTGTCACTACGAAGCGCTGGGCCTGAGATAAAGGCGCAACGGAATCGCTCCGGGTATCGGATATTTTCCGATCGACGAATATCGACGATTCGCCGAGCTAAAACGTGGTCAGTTGCCAGGAGCGCTACTTAGTTGCAGCGAAAACACCAGGGTTTAACGTTCCGACTTGCGTCACATCACTGACCAGTGATTGAAAGTCTGGGCTGGTCCACATCGCTTCCCAGTCTTTGATGGTTTTCCATTTGGCAACACCGACAAATTGAGGGGACTGATCACCGTTAACATTTTGCATCAAGACGCTTTCAATGACCTTGGATTTGGCCTTTTGAAAGTCGCGAATAGCCGCCATGCGCTTTTTTAACTCCGGAATCGATGCCTTGTCTTTGGCTGTGAATTGCATCACGGTGGTTACCAGTTCCGGGTCATTCAGTGCAGGCGCGGATTGTGCACTGACCATGCTTGTTACGGCGGTTACGCAGGTGAATAAAAGCCCACTGACTAGTTTCTTCGCATCCACTTTCAAACTCCCGATAATTGAATAATTATAGTTTACATGGAAATTATAATTATTCAATTATCGGGAAGTGAATTCTCTGTCTCCACTTTGACGCCACCAATCGCTGACTTGTCAAAATCCTTCACGTTGCAGCTCACCCGGGAAACTGCCAAGATCAATACCAGACAACGGAGATAATATTATGGCTGACCCATACGATCCCAGAACCTTCAAGGCGCTCACGTTCCACGACGCGGTGCCGTCTTTCCGCGATGGATCGGACTCACCGCGCGCCTATCTGGAGCGCTGCCTGGAGACTATCGCTGCGCGCGAACCGCAGGTGAAGGCGTACGTCACGCTCAACGAGGATGGCGCTCGCGCGGCGGCTGATGCCAGTACGGCACGCTATAAGGATGGCAAGCCATTGTCGGCGATCGATGGCTTGCCGATCAGTATCAAAGATTTGCTGGAAACCAGTGATATGCCGACGCAGATGGGCTGTGAGGCTTATACCGGCAATTTTCCGAAAAATGATAATGCCGCGGTCTGGGCATTGCGGCAGGCGGGGGCGGTCGTGCTTGGAAAGACGGTGACCGCGGAGCTTGGCGGCTTGCATCCGGGTGCTACGACCAATCCGTTCGACCCGACGCGGACACCGGGCGGCTCATCTTCAGGTTCGGCGGCTGCGGTTGCCGCGCGCATGGTGCCGGCGGCGATCGGAACCCAAGTCGCCGGCTCGATCATTCGCCCGGCAGCCTATTGCGGCAACGTTGCTCTGAAGCCTACCCAAGGTGGCATAAACAGGGGCGAACGACAGGGCACGAGCATGAGCACACATGGTGTCCATGCGGGATGTATCGAGGATATGTGGCAGGCGTCGATCGAGATTGCCTCGAGGGTCGGTGGCGATCGCGGCGCTCTGGGTTTGTTCGGTCCGGCGACGCCGCCCGCGGCCGTCAAACCAGAGCGCTTGATTGTCCTGGAAACCGCCGGTTGGGCGATCCTTGACGATCAGAGCAAACTAGCGTTCGAAAGCCTGCTGGAGAATTTGCAGCGCGCCGGGGTTACATTGCTGCGCCGGGCCGATCATCCGTTGGTGGAACAATTGGAGCGCGCCGTTGTCGAGGCGCCGGCCATCACCAATAACATCACGCCGTGGGAGAACCGCTGGGCGCAGCGCAATCTTGTTGAACAAAAAGGCGAATTTGTCAGTGACCGGCTCAAGGCCGCTTTGGCCAGGGCGGAGATGATGACACCGGACGACTATCGTAGCGCTCTGCTGGCGCGTGAGTCGGCGCAAGGTGCTCACGCCGCCATCAGCAATTTGGCCGACGCGACCATCTCATTGTCCTGTCCGGGCCCGGCTCCATTGTGGCCCGGCGACATCCCGGGGCAGCCGCTGGCGTCGTGGCCGACTGGCAACGCGATCTTCAACTCCGCAAGCTCAATGCTTTTTGCACCCTGTGTGACGATGCCGATGATGAGTGTCGGCGGCATGCCGGTTGGGGTCCAGGTGATGGGCCAACAGCATCAGGACGCCCGCATGACCGCGCATGCCCGTTGGATCATTAATACCATCGACCCGGTGGTTGTGGCCTAATTATCGGTCACCGGTCGGCGCGTGAATAGTTCGAAGTGTTTTTGTCGCAAATATTCAAGGTGAAGATTCATCGACAGCCTAGGATTGCAACTCAGCACAAGGAGCCATATGAAATTTAAATACACAATACTGTATGTCGAAGATGTAGCAGCGACGCTTCAGTTCTATGAAAACGCATTCGGATTCCGCCGAAAAATGCTTCATGAAAGCGGTGACTATGGTGAGCTTGACACGGGTTCAACCTCATTGTCGTTTTCATCGATGAAACTGATGTCAGATCTGGGAAAGTCGCCGGCGAAAGCGAATTCAGCAGCGCAAACCTTCGAAATTGCATTTGAAACGAACGATGTGGCTAACGCACTAAATCGGGCGCTGAGCGCCGGTGCTGAACTGGTTCAAGAACTTCGTGACGAACCGTGGGGGCAAACCACGTCGTATGTCATGGACAAGAACCAGTTTCTTATCGAAATCTGTTCTCCAGTTAAGGCTCAGCCGTAACCACTTTGTTGAAGTTGGGTAAACACCTCCGACCCTTCGGCTTTAATTGCACTCGGTGTTACGCCAAACCAGCGGACGACTTCGCGTGTCATGTGCGCCTGGTCTGAAAACCCGAAAGCGGCTGCCACATCCGTTAATCTGTCAAACTCGGGCAACGACCGGCAAGTACGCCTTGCCCGTGCCAGGGAAAACCAAAAATAGGGCGAGCGACCCGTATGCTTTTTCACCTCACGCTGTAATGTGCGGGTTGAGATGCCGAGCTCTTTTGCAGCATCAGTAATCGAGCGTGACTCAGATTTCAAACAATCCAGAGTTTCGGTGACGGTGACCGGCAAATGGCAAAACTCGTCAATCCGATCGCCGACAAAAAGATCAGATAATTCATGGCATTCAGCCCATTGACCAATTGCCGATCTGTTCACCCAGGTTCCTGGTTTTAATCGCAGGCCGAATGCTTCGTCTCCATTAACGAAGGGAACAAAATATGAGCTTTGGCTCAGATCGGACACCAGCCATTTTTCTTGGTTATTGTGGATTCTTTTGATGATGAGATCGCAACAGCCGTCTGGGATCACTAACGGAGAACAGTGGCCATTCGCAACAAAAGCCCAGGCAGTCAGAACCGTTTCGGCAGTTGAAGTTGGAACACTAATTGTTGGGCCGATCGTACTCATTACAGAATTTTGTCAGGACAGTTTGGGCAGGACCTTTGTCAGTGGTCAGTGACAGGCAAAGTCGAACCGTCGAAGTCGTGGCTGACGGCTTTCTTTCTCGCGGACATTGTAGATTGGCTGAGATGCCCCCCGGAGGCGTATAGCGCTATCATGTAACGCATGATGAACGTGACTGACAATGAGTTGCTGGTACGCACCGATGCTGGCACGCCGATGGGTGAGTACTTCCGCCGTTATTGGCAGCCGGTTGCACTTTCGCGCGAAATGCCCGGCCCCGACAGCCCGCCGATCCGCGTCCGGGCAATGGGCGAAGATCTGGTAGCCTTTCGCGACACCGAAGGACGAGTCGGATTAATTGAGCCAAGCTGCGCGCACCGCGGCACGAGCCTGTTTTTTGGTCGCAATGAAGACTGCGGCCTGCGCTGTGTTCACCACGGCTGGAAATACGATATCAATGGCCAGTGTATCGATATGCCAAATGTCGAGCCCGGCTCGCCAATGCACGGCAAGATCTCGATCAAGGCCTATCCGACACGTGAGTTCGGCGACATGGTGTGGGCCTACTTCGGGCCAAAAGACAAGATGCCGCAACAGCTGCCGCAGCTTGAGCACGGCCTGCTGCCGGCCTCTCATGCTTATGTAACCAAACGACTGCAGCAGTGCAACTGGGCGCAGTCGATGGACGGTGCACTGGACACCGCTCATTTCTCGTTTTTGCACATGCCGGCGCCATCGCTTACCTCCAACGACCCGGCTAACATCGCGGCCGACGAGCGCCGCATCCGCTGGCTGCGTGAAGGCCCTATACCCGAGTTCACAATTGTCGACCACGACGTCGGTTTCGTGATCGGCGGTTCTCGCAAAGCCGATGCCGACGAAAGCTACTGGCGGATTACCCAGTTCATGTTGCCAGCGCATTCGATTACGCCTTCAGCGATGCCGGGTGAGATTTACTACGGCTACACCTGGGTGCCTGCGAACGACACTTCCTGCTGGATTTACGTGTACGCCTGGCACCCCGACCGCGCAATAACCGAGCAAGAACGCGCTCTGTTCGACCAGGGCGGCTTCGGACAATTTGCTGAGCTTGGGCCGGACTGGGTGCCGATTCGCAACCGGACAAACGACTACCTGATCGACCGTGACGATCAAAAGCACCGCACGTTTACCGGGGTGCGTGGCATTGCCGAGCAGGATGCGCTTGCACAAGAAAGTCAGGGCGTGATCGCTGACCGAACCATTGAGCATCTGACGGCATCAGACGTCGGCGTCGTGCACTTCAGACGTTTGATGCTCAAGGAAGCCAAGGCACTGGCTGCAGGTACCGAACCGGTAGCTGCGACGCGGCACGACAGCTACCGCCTGCGTGCCGGTGGTGCGTTGCTATCAAAAGAATTATCGTTCGAAGACACGATGAAACAACGCTTTGGTTCCGTGACCGGTAAAGTGCCAGCGTCGTCATAGAGAAATGCGAAGACGGGGTAGAAAAAACTACTCCGTCTGTGGCGACCAGCCATAAGCTTTGGCGCAGGCGCCGCCCATCAGCATTGCCCGTTCACTGTCACTCAGCCGATCCGTCAGGCGAAACGGCTCTACCGCTTGTTCGTAGTTGACCACCGCGAAAGCGCGCGTCCAGTCGGTTCCCCACAAACAGCGCTCAAAACCCCAGGCGTCAAATACGCGGGCAAGCGGGCCCCAGATATCTGGAAACGGATACGGTTTTTGCGACAACGTGCACGCGCCACTGACTTTGATCACGGCGTTCGGGCGACTCGCGAGGTCGATTACTTTTGGCAGATCAGCCCATGGTTGCCATGAGTCCGACCGGGCTGGCGGCGTACGCGGTTGCAGCAGCCACAAATGGTCAAGAATGAATCGGTTGTTCGGATAGCGGTCGACAAGTGCGACACCCGCATCGACGTTGCCCCAGCAGTGCAGATTGACCGGAAAGTCATGGCGAACGGCTTCGTTCATGATGCGCTCGATCCCCTGGCTGTTCGGGTCGCGCTTGCCTTCCACTGGCATCATGATCCGAATGCCAACTGTGCCCGGCGTGCGCTTCCAGTCGGCAATAACTTCACCAACTGCCGGGTCATCCGGATTAACCGGTTTTATCAGGGCAAAACGGCCGGGATGTGCCTGCTGCACTTGTACAGCGTAACTGGCGTCATACTGATAAAGAGAAAAAGCGGAGATGAAGATCGCTCCGTCGACGCCGACTTCATCCATGGCGGCGACCATTTCATCACCGGTGACATGGGCCGGCCAGTTCGGTACGCTGTGCCAGGGCCGCGTTGGCGTATTGGCTTCATAAGCGTGTACCTGGGAATCGATGATCGGCAAGGTGAACTCTCCTTGATTATGTGGTGGTTGACTTAGCTGATTGACTCATCAGGAAATTGACTCATCAGGTGACATGTCGATTGACCGGTAGCTGACGCGTCAGCTTAACGCATTCGTTTCTACCGCGTTGGTCAGTAACAAATATGCGGCCGGGTTTTACCGTAACCGTTTGAATTTCTGGTTTCCCGTAGCATTCCTTATCGAAAATCGATTCGAGCCCGGGCCGCTTACCTCACAACATCTGGCTATCATCCGCTAGCATGTCGGGTTACGAAATTACCCGTTCACCAACGTTGCAAGAGTTAATAAGATATGGATGTTATTGAGGCTATTGAGACCCGTAAGTCGATCCGGGCGTTTACCGATCAGGCAGTACCGCTGAAAACTGTGCGCCGTCTGCTGGAGTTATCTCAGCGATCACCCAGTGGTACCAACACGCAGCCCTGGCATGTCCACGTGTGTGCCGGTGCTGTCCGGCAGGCAATCAGCGACGATGTCCTGGCATTAGTGGCGGCGGGTAAAGCGGGTAAGTACGAAGACTATGGTTATTATCCCGCCAAGTGGAAAGACATTCATAACGATCGGCGGCGTGGCGTGGGTTGGTCTTTGTACAGCCTGGTTGGCGTGAAAAAGGGTGACCGGGAAGGTAGCGCCCGGCAGGCCAACAGAAATTTCAAGTTTTTTGATGCGCCGGTAGGTTTGTTTATAACCGTTGATTCTTATCTTGGCCGGGGCAGCTGGGCTGATGCCGGCATGTATGCCCAAACTATTATGCTGGCGGCCCGGGGTCTTGGTCTGCACACTTGCCCGCAGGCCGCCTGGATTCCTTTTCAGGAGCCAATCTACCGACACCTGGGTATTCCGGAAGACCAGGAGCTGGTGACCGGCATGGCAATTGGTTATGCCGACAACTCGGCGATTGAGAACACGCTGGTCAGCGAGCGCGAGGCGCTGGATAATGTGGCTCACTTCCGTGGCTTCGACTAAGTGAGGTTTGGATACGCTAATCGATAATGTAAGCGCCGCCCGGGTACACATCAATTAAGCACAAACCAACCGGAAACCTTATGGCTGAGAGCCTGATCTTTTATACCAACCCAATGTCACGCGGGCGAATCGTTCGGTGGATGCTCGAAGAAATTGGCCAGCCCTATGACACCCAGGTTGTTGAGTACGGTGAATCCATGAAGTCATCAACCTACCGAGCCGTCAATCCGATGGCGAAGGTGCCCGCGTTAAAACACGGCGGGCAAGTGGTCACTGAATGCGCGGCAATTTGTGCCTACCTGGCAGATGTGTTTGCACAGGCAGGGCTTGGACCCACAACATCGGGCAAAGCGGCGTACTACCGCTGGATGATGTTTGCCGCCGGACCGATGGAAGCAGCAATCACTAACCATTCCCTGGGGTTCAACCCGCCGCCTGAGAAATCGGCAATGGTTGGCTATGGGAGCTTCGAGCAAGTGATGGACGTTATGGAAGCGGCCGTATCCCAATCAGACTACATCACCGGTGCGCAATTTTCGGCTGCTGATATTTATTTTGGTTCACACATTGGCTTTGGGCTGCAGTTCGGCTCAATCGACAAGCGCGCGGCCTTTGAGTCCTACTGGGCCCGTATCAGCGATCGCGATGCTTACCGTCGGGCCACCGGACTTGACGACGCGTTGCTGGCTGATCAATCAAAGCAGGGGTAACAATGTCTTTATACAAAGGAATGGATGCAGCCACCCTCGAGGCTGAATACAACCTCGGGGCGCGGCGCGGGCCGTCGTTTGGTGTCCTCGTCGAAGACTGGACAGCCCGAAGTGCCGCGCTGCGCGAGTCTGGTGATGTGCAAATAGATCTGGCATACGGTACAGCAGAGCGCGAGAAGCTCGACTTTTTTCCAGCCAAAAATCCGAACGGCTCGCTGTTGATTTATATTCATGGCGGCTACTGGCAGCGCGGCGACAAGAACATGTACAGCTTTATCACCGAGGCCTTTGTACAGCATGGGGTGTCGGTGGCCATCATGAACTACAACCTGACACCGTCAGTGCGCATTGCACAAATACCGGGACAGATTCGTCAGTGTATTGCCTGGATATGGCATCACGCAGCTGAGTTGGGTTTCTCAAAAGACAAAATCACCCTGATGGGCCATTCCGCCGGCGGACACCTGACTGCCTTAATGATGGCAACTGACTGGCCCGCCCTTGATGCGCAATTGCCGGTTGATTTGCTGAAGGCTGGGATACCCGTTTCCGGTGTGTTTGAGCTGGAGCCACTGGTGCATACGTCGTTAAATAAACTGCCGCAGATGGATATTGCCGAAGCGCGCGCGAACAGCCCGTGCAATATTCCGCCAGCAACCAATGCACCGCAGATGGTGGTGGTTGGTGGCGGAGAAACCTCGGAGTTTTTCCGTCAGGCAGATGCCTATGTTGCCCAGTACAGCACCCCGCAGCGCCTGATGACTCGTTACGATGTGCCCAATGATGATCACTTCGATTTGCTTGAGCAACTGGTCGATACGAACAGCGGATTTTTCCAGAAATCGATGGCGTTGATTTCACCATAGTCGATTTCTTTCACAACAGTTGTGATCTCGCCCGCTAGCACTGGGCGCTGACAGAGCCCCTGCTGACAGAGCCAAATAAACAATGAGTCGAATGCTTACCGGTATTTCATCCATGGCAACCCGTGAATTACTCAACGAGCTGGCGGTGGGCTACGAACTGGCAAACCAGCAAGCGGTTCGGTTTGACTCAGTTGGCGGTGTTGACGCGGCAAAACGCGTCGTCGCCGGTGAAGCTTTTGATGTCGTGGTGCTCGCTGCGAATGCGATTGACAAATTAGTAAGCAGCGGCCATGTCCGAACTGGATCCAAAGTTGACATCGTGCGTTCCGGCGTTGCGATTGCGGTGAAAAGTGGTTCGCCGGTGCCAACGCCAGATACCGAAGCGAGTTTGCGGGCAGCGGTTCTGGCGGCTGCTTCGGTGGGTTATTCGACCGGCCCCAGTGGGGTTGCGGTGCTCGAATTGTTCAAACGCTGGGGCATTATCGACACGCTTGGGGACCGATTGATACAAGCCCAACCCGGGGTGCCGGTTGGGCAGTTGATCGCAGAGGGTGTTGTTGAACTCGGTTTTCAGCAGCTCAGTGAACTGATGCACTTGCCGGGTATTGTCGTTATCGGACCGATGCCACCTGAAATCGCGATCGAAACGATTTTCTCTGCTGCAATTTGTGCGTCATGCAATCAGACTGAGTCTGCGCAGCGGTTACTGCAATACCTGGGGTCAGATGCAGCAGCGACGGCAAGAAAAAATAACGGCATGTCTGCCGTCTGACCGCCTGGCTCACTTCAGAGTTTTTAAGTCAGTGATATTTAGCGTCAAAGTTAATCGGCGTCAGATTTTTTCCAGCAAGCCGGGCAGTTCAGCAACCGAGTCAATCACGTAGTCTGCGCCGGCATCCAGCAACACCCGGGCACCCGCTCGGCATGCTCCGCGGCTACCCGTTCGTTGGTTGGAATAAAACTGGCATTTACCCGGTCAACATCATCCCGGGTTGGCGTCGCGCCGTGCACCCTGGTCCACTGCTTAGCGAGGGGCGGCATGTTCAACATGGCATTGATGTGATCCCATTTCGGCAGCCCCATTGGTGCACGTGCCTGTGCCAGGCTGGCCTGGACTCCACACGCTTCAAACGCCGCGACAAAAGCTTTCATTGGCGCAAACGAACCAAAATCGACGGTGGTGCCGGCCCAGTCGAAAACAACGGCTTTGATTTCTCTCATTAAGTTATTCCATGCTGCCATGCTGCCATGCTGCAGTGGTTTGCTCATCACGACCGCTCACTGACATTTTCTGAGGGCCCGAGGGAACAGTGATTATCGCGTATCCTGATGCCAAGAGAGTGTTATCGAACAACTATCAATCAGGAGGCGTTACCTTGAGCGCATTTCTTATCGTCCGGGCAAGCGTGCCCGAATCCGATCGCGAAGCATTTGAAACCTGGTATCAGAAAGAACATCTGCCCGAAGCCAAGGCCGCGTTTAAGGCAATTTCAGCCCGACGTGGCTGGGGTGATGTCGAACCTGGGGTTCACTGGGCAATGTATGAATTTTCAGACCTCAATGCGGCCAGAGCCATTACTGAATCCGATATCCTTAAGGGCTTGATTGCAGAGTTCGACCGGGTATGGGAAGGTCGGGTAACTCGTAGTCGTGAGGTTGTCGGCGTTAATCAGCTTATTTAGCGTGCGCTGAAAAATGAAGCTACGGGCGGTTTTGAGTTGTACCTTGCTTGGCTTGCTGACGGCTTGCCAGTCGATCCCGACCACTGGTTTGGTCAACCCGATCGGCCGGGATAAGGCAATAGGTTCAAGCGAGTCCGGCGAGTCGACTGCGCGCGGTATGCCCCGGGCGCCAACCGGAAAAAAGCTACCACTATCCGGCCAGTTAGTGTCGACCATTCTGATGGCTTCGTGCATGAACGAAGAAGCCAGGCAGCCGGCCAAAGTCCTGTACGCAATGAGCCGCGAGTCAGCCGATTTATTGTTGATGACCGGTGATAATGTCTACGGCGATATCAGCCAGGGCCGCTATGTGTCGCCTGATACCAACCTGAGCGAGTTGCGCCTCAGCTTCGCACAACTCGCGGCCCGCGCTGATTTTCGTGCGCTGCGCGCAAAACATCCGATGATGGTGGCCTGGGATGACCACGATTACGGTGCCAATGGTGCGGGCCGCGAATTTGCGCACAAATTAATGGCAGAACGCCTTCACGAGCACTTCTGGGGCCTCGACCGTTCGGAAGCTGGTAAACGTGCCGGCACGTATTACGCGAGAACTTTTGGCCCGGCGGGTAATCGCGTGCAGATCATCATGCTTGATACGCGCTTTTTTCGTTCCCCACTAACCGAAGCGGCTAGCCGCAGTGCAAAAGGCAAACTGCGTTACCGGCCAAGCACCGCACCAGATCAGGACATGCTGGGTCAACAGCAATGGGCCTGGCTGGCCGGGCGCCTGCGCACTGGTGCTGATGTCAATCTGATCGTGTCTTCTATCCAGGTGTTGCCCCGGGGTCAGTCGAGTTTTGAGTCCTGGGGATTATTACCGGCAGAACAGTCGCGATTGCTGGCCATGGTCAACCAGTCTGGCGCAAAAGGCCCGGTATTTGTATCCGGCGACCGGCACCGCGGTTTTCTGTTCCGATCTTCTGCAGTTGACGGGTCACACTTTATTGAAGTGACAGCCAGTGCGATAAATCGCCAATCGAAGGCCACTAAAAAATCGGCCGATCCGGCTTTAATCGGTGAGCCGTTCCCAGATTATAACTATGGACGCCTTCAAATCGAGTGGGACGAGGGTTTGATTAATATCGAAATTCGGGACGAGGCCGCCACAGTGGTCAGATCAATGCGCCAGCGATTTCGCCCGCCCCGTTAATTTTTTTTTCGATCTGTCGATTTAACGCATCCCTGTTCGACATCCCTGCGAAACCCTGATCAACACGGTGCGGGGGATCACTCTTTTACCTACTTTTCGAGAGGGAATTATGCAATTTATTGCTCTTATCTACAGTGAAGAAACTGGCGAAGCCAGCCCGGAAGTGATGCAGGCCTACGGCGCATTCACCCAGGAAATGATTGCCAAAGGGCATTTCAAAGCCGGGGACGAACTGCAACCTTCATCCACTGCAACCTGCGTTTCGGTTCGCAACGGGAAAACCGCCCTAAAAGATGGCCCTTTCTCCGAAACCAAAGAGCAGTTGGGTGGCTACTATCTGCTCGAGTGCGCCGATCTCGACGAGGCCATAGCGTGTGCTGCCAAAATCCCGACCGCTGCCCACGGCTGGGTTGAAGTCCGCCCTCTCGTCATGCGTTAGATCGTGACTGGCATGTCGGGCCAGTCGCCAGACATTAATGAAACCCTCACCCGCGTCTACCGCGAAGATGCGGGTGGGGTATTGGCGGTTTTGATTCGCCAGTTTCGTGACTTCGATCTGGCGGAAGATGCGCTTCAAGATGCGATGGCTGAGGCCCTCGCCAGTTGGCGGCGCGACGGCCCGCCACGAAACGGGGCTGCATGGCTGCTGACAACGGCCCGCCGACGAGCCATTGATCGTATCCGGCGCGCAGTGAACGCGCGTGATCAGGCAGCGCAACTGGCTTTGCTGAATGATGTCATGGTGGGCGCGGCAAGTGACAACGATAGTGATCTTCCTGAAAGTGAACAGCCGATACCTGACGAGCGCCTGCGGCTGGTATTTACTTGCTGCCACCCGGCACTGAACGAAGCGGCGCAGGTGGCGCTGACTCTGCGAACAATATGTGGATTAAGCGTCCCGCAAATTGCCCGGGCCTACCTTGTCTCTGAAGCTACGATGGCGCAACGCCTGGTCCGGGCAAAAAACAAGATTCGCGCGGCGGCGATTCCTTACGAAATACCGCAAGCCGATGTACTGAGTGAACGCCTGAACGTGGTTTGCGACGTCATCTATCTGATCTTTAACGAAGGCTTTGCTGCATCAGACGGCGTGAGCCCGCTACGCCCTGATTTGTGTGCCGAAGCAATACGACTGGGCCGCATTCTCTACCAGTTAATGCCGGTACCCGAGCCCGGTGGTCTGTTGGCGCTGATGATGTTGCACGACGCTCGTCGTGATGCCCGGGTCGGGCCGGACAACAGCTACATACCCATCGCCGAGCAGAACCGGTCACAATGGGACCACACACAGATTGAGCAAGGTGTTGAGTTGTTATTGCACTGTCTCGGTCAGCGTCGGCCCGGGCCGTTTCAGGTGCAGGCGGCGATCAGTGCCGTGCACGCCCAGGCTCCTGATGCTGGCCAGACTGACTGGGAGCAAATTGCGGGTTTGTACAAAGCGCTGTATGAGATGACCCCAACCGCTGTCGTGATGCTGAACCGTGCAGTGGCTGTTGCCAACGCCGGACAGGTTAATGCTGGCTTGGACTTGCTGAATTCAGTGGCTGATGAACTGACCGACTACCAACCCCTGTATGCGGCCCGCGCCGACTTGTCTGCCCGTTGTGACAATATTGACGCGGCTGTGGAAAATTACCAGCAGGCAATTGCGATGTCTGCAAACGCCGCTGAGCGGGATTTCCTGCACAAAAAGCTTCAGGCAATTCGCTGCGCATAAGTTACCGTAGTTAAGCCCGGCAAGTGCCCGGCAAGTATTCTACGACGAGATAACTGACATCCCGGTTGAATTGCGTTCGACATGTCGGCGCGGAGTTGTCAAAATCAGTGCAGACAACTTAGCAAACATGGAGTGCGGCAATGAATGGTGCGGAAAGCCTGGTGAAGACCTTACTGGCCGGTGGGGTCGATGTGTGCTTTACCAACCCGGGTACGTCCGAGATGCACTTTGTGGCGGCCCTGGACAATAACCCCGGCATGCGTTGCGTGCTTGGCTTATTCGAGGGCGTCGTTACCGGCGCAGCCGATGGTTACTATCGCATGGCTGATCGACCGGCATCAACCCTGTTGCACCTTGGGCCGGGGCTCGCAAACGGGCTGGCCAATTTGCATAACGCGAAGAAAGCAAACTCGGGCATTGTGAATATTGTTGGCGACCATGCGACCTACCACTTAAAACACAATGCCCCGCTGACCTCGGACATCGAGGGTTTTGCCAAACCGGTGTCACACTGGATTAAAACGTCTCCGTCATCAGCAACGATCGCTGCCGACGGTGCGCTCGCAATTGAAGAGGCGCGCCAGGCCCCGGGTCGGGTAGCCACCTTGATTTTGCCGGCTGATACCGCATGGGGTGAAGCCGGCGATGTGGCAAAAACCAATGAGCCCGCAGCCCGCAAAAAACCTGACGCTGATGTCGTCAAACAAGCGGCGGCTCTGCTAAGCAATGGAAAGCGCGCCTCATTGTTGTTAGGCGGGCGTGCTCTGCGTGCTGATGCTCTGGACCTGGCGGCCCGCATCGCAGCGAAGACAGGTTGTGGCGTGCTCACCGAAGGAGCAAATGCGCGGCTGGAACGCGGTGCCGGCAGGCTCGAAGTGGAACGCGTGCCTTACGTTGTCGACAAGGCGCTAGCCGTACTGGAAAAAGCAGGGCAGTTGGTCCTGGTTGGTGCTACCGAGCCGGTCGCGTTTTTCGCATACCCCGACAAACCGTCACTGTTAACCCAGCCCAACACAAAAACTGTGCAGCTCGCCTCGGTTGATGGTGATTTGTTCGCCGCTCTGCAAGCCCTGGCTGATGAACTGGATGCTCAGTCGGCAGCGCCGGCGGGTTTGTCACCATCGAAACGCCCGGAGGTAATGCCGGGTGCTATCACCCCGGCATCAATCGCCACTGTGCTCGGGGCCATTCTGCCAGAAGGTGCCATTGTTGTTGATGAATCTGTATCCACGGGCCGAGAGTTCTTTCCGATGACCGCGGGTGCGCCGCCACACGACTGGTTGAACAATCGCGGCGGCTCAATTGGTTTTGGTCTGCCGGTGGCGGTAGGCGCCGCCATTGCCTGCCCCGACCGGAAAGTGGTTGCCCTGGCCAGCGACGGCAGCACGATGTATACCGTTCAGTCGTTGTGGACAATCGCCCGCGAAAATCTGGATGTCACTATCCTGGTTTTTTCAAACCACAGCTACAACATCCTGCGGGGCGAGCTGACCAATGTTGGGGTGAGCAACCCCGGTCAGTCGGCAATCGATATGCTGAGCCTGGACCGGCCTTTCCTGAACTGGGTCGACATGGGCAACAGCATGGGGGTGGCATCTGTGCGGGTGACCGATACGGCTGAACTGGTGCGAGCCTTTCAGGCCGGGCTGGCCAGCGGCGGACCAAACCTGATCGAACTAATGATGTAAAGCTGCCCAAGAGAATCCCGGTAAGATTAAGCTGACTTAATGCACTGGGCCAGAGGTGCCGGTATTTTAATGAGTGGTAACAATGATCCATATCGACATCATCCAGAGATTCGCGGGAAAATCGCCGACCCGCTGACCTCCCGATACCGCGACATGGATATCCAGGTGATGGATGAGCGCATGAAAGCGCTTGGCTTTCCGGACACCTGGCGCCGTTCGGACGCCGAACGCGAGCAATGCCGTCTCGCTACATTGGCGGGCCGGCAGGATTCAGACCTCTGGCTCTTTGGCTATGGCTCCCTCATCTGGGACCCGGGCATTTGTTTTGACGAAGTACGCATTGGTCGTTTGTCCGGTTATCACCGGCGGTTTTGTCTGCGTTCTGAATTGGGCAGGGGCTCACCCGAGCGCCCTGGCCTGATGGTTGGGCTGGATCAGGGGGGGCAATGTGAGAGCATTTTGTTTCGGATACCCAAAAACGTTCTGACCGAAGAGAGCCGACGCATCTGGCAGCGCGAGATGCTGCGTGCATCATCTTATGTCGCTCGATTTGTCCCGGTGCAAACCGCGCAAGGTGAAATCGAAGCCCTGACTTTCATCATTGACCCGGATTCAGAAAACTACATGTGTGACATCAAGCCAGAAGAGGCGGCACAATTTGTTGCGACCGGCAGTGGGATATGGGGTTCCAGCCTCGAATACGTCGAAAATCTGGCAAATCACCTGGAAGCATTTGGTATCCGTGATGACACGGTCTGCACATTGCTGGAACGGTCCCGACAGCTAAGGCAAGCGGGTGAATCGCTATCGTGAAAACGCAAAACACGTGACAACGCAAAAAACGTGACTGACCAACAAAACGTCTCGGAAAAGAAAGACGACGGCCGCCGCATCGGCGCGTGGATGATGATAGGGGCCTGGGTATTGTTGATTGGCCTGGGAACCCTTTTGCTGAATCGCTACATGGAGCGCAGCCGAAACCCTAACAACGAAGTAGTGACAACCGAATACGGTGGTAAGCGCAGCATTACATTGCAACGCGGCCGCCATGGCCACTACGTGGTTACCGGCACCATCAACGGTTATCAGGCGGAGTTTCTGGTTGATACCGGCGCATCAAGTGTCAGTGTGCCGGTTGACGTGGCTGATGGCGCCGGGCTGACTCGCGGTGCCCCAATTAAAATTAACACGGCGAACGGTATCGGTACCGCATACGCCACCCGAATCGACCGACTACGAATCGGCGAGCTCGAAGTGCGCAATGTCACCGCCCATGTGAACCCGGGGCTGTCCGATGCCGTGTTGCTGGGCATGAGTGTTTTAAAACACTACGAACTGATCCAGCGCGGTGATCAACTCATTATTCGGGAACCGTAATTAACTGACATGACTGACGAGATTTACGACTATGTTGTGGTTGGCGCTGGTACCGCCGGCTCGGTGGTGGCCGGGCGCTTGTCAGAGAGCGGCAAGTATTCGGTATGTGTTCTTGAAGCCGGGCCGCGCGACAGTAACCCGTTTATTCATATACCGGCTGGTGTTTTGTACACCTTGCGCAACCCGGCGATTAACTGGATGTACCAAGGAGTTGGCAGCCCGGGTTTGAACGGTCGTGCAATCAACCATGCCCGCGGTAAAACACTCGGCGGTTCAGGTTCTATTAACGGCCACATTTATAACCGGGGGCAGCACACCGATTTTGACGCCTGGGCGGCCATGGGGAACCCGGGCTGGGCTTATGACGACGTGCTGCCGTACTTCAAAAAAAGCGAAAACAAAATCGGCGCAGGGGACAGCGGATTTCACGGTTCAGACGGACCGTTTACCGTCACCGATATCGACGAAACCGACCCCTTGTGCGACGCGTTCATTCGTGGCGCCGGTTCGATTGGCATTCCGAACAATCCAGACTACAACGGAAGCCGCCAGGAAGGCATTGCCTATGCGCAGCGAAGTGTGCACCGCGGCCGCCGGGTCAGTCCGGCCCGGGCTTTTCTGTATCCGGCAATGAAGCGCAGTAACGTTCGGGTGATTACCGAGGCATTTGTTCAAAAAGTGCTGATCGAAGCGCGCCAGGCAACCGGGGTAATTGTCAAAGTCGGCGGGCGTGAGGCGGGCGCACACACGATTCGTGCGAGACGGGAAGTAGTTCTGTGCGCTGGGGCGATTGCTTCGCCGCAACTATTACACCTGTCCGGTGTTGGCGCGAGTAACCACTTGCAATCAATTGGCGTACCCGTTGTTCACCACTTGCCAGGGGTTGGTGAAAATTTCAGAGACCACTACGCCGTGCGTTCTGTGGTTCGTATTCAAAACATGGCCACGATTAACGAACGCGTTCGGGGTCTGCCGCTGGTACGCGAAGTGCTGAAGTACGCAGTTACCCGTCGCGGCGCCTTGGCATTGACCCCAACCCTGGTTTACTGTTTTTGGAAATCCAGCCCCGTAATAGAACACGGCGATATTCAATTGACTTTTACGCCGGCAAGTTACCCTGACGGCGTGCAATCCGGCCTTGATCGTTTCCCCGGGGCTACCGTGGCATGCTGGCAGCACCGGCCACAAAGTGTGGGTTATGTGCGCGCTGTTTCCGCTGATCCGTTTGAGCAACCCGAGATCCAGGCGAATTTTCTGGCCGAGGCGCAAGATCGGCAGGTATTGCTCGCGGCAATGCGGCTGAGCCGGCAGATTTTAAACAGCACGCCGTTCAAACCCTATGTGGCGAATGAAATCTGGCCGGGTGACAATCGGCAAAGCGATGATGAATTACTCGACCATGCGCAGCGCACCGGTAATACCGCGTATCACCCGGTTGGCACTTGCCGGATGGGCCCACAGGATGATGACAACACGGTTGTCGATAGCCACTTGCGGGTTCATGGTATCGAAGGGCTACGGGTAGCTGATGCGTCGGTGATGCCAATGATTCCGTCAGCGAATGTGAATGCGAGTACGCTGATGATTGGCGAGAAAGCTGCGGATATGATGTTGGCGGATGACTAGTTCTCTGAGCTTGTCCGTGCATCAGCATGGACAAGACGCGGCAGCTGTCGCGGTGATGCAGCCAGGCTATGGCGCCGGGTTTTTGTCGAGACGGGCTAGCGCTTCCTGCGCTTGCTTGTATCCAAAATCAATTAGCTCACTGGCGCGGAAAAAGTCGAAAAACGTGCATAAATTTCTCGGAATGGAGACAGTTAATGAAGGCGGGTTGGCAGCGTTTTTAAATTGTGTGATTGTTGCTTGCATAGCCTCCATTGAACGCATTGCGATGTCGGAAAACCCAAGACGTTGTTCGCTGTCGGGGGCGCCCAGCGAAAGCATTTCCATAAATCGACCGATGCCATCTCGGTAGGCATTCAGTAGTGCACTTTCCGCGGGAGGTTGCCGCTCGGGGGATAGTGGCGAGGGCGTGATAATTGGTCCGTTCAAGTCAACTGCGATAATCAAATCAGTTTGATCACTCAGTGTTGGTGCTACAGGCACTGGATTAATGACAGCACCATCGACGAGCAGGCGACCGTTTATGGCGACAGGAGTAAAGATCGTCGGTACCGCCATTGAAGCGCGAATAGCGTCGAATAGCGGTCCGTGGTTGAACCAGACTTCGCGGCCAGGCCCTGGCACTGACAAATCGGTTGCAACTGCCGTAAAGCGCACCGGGAGCTGCTCGATATTGCGGTCGCCTATCAGGACTTTCAGTTCAGAGATAATGCGCTCGCCTTTGAACAAGCCACCGCCACCAAACGACCAGTCTAGTAATCGCACGACGTCGCTGCGTTCCAATGCTTTTACCCAGTCGGCATATACATCCAGCTTTTCTGCTGCATAAATGCCTCCAATCAGCGCACCCATCGAGCTGCCGGCTACACTTCTGATGCTAAAACCTTGGTCAATCAGACATCGAATGACGCCGATATGGGTCAGACCTTTTGCACCACCGCTGCCGAGTACGAGGGAGACGGTACGCGGCTTCTTCTCCTTGGCTGGTGTTTCTGAGTTGATGCTAGTTTTGGACATTGGTGAGCGCGGTGTAGTTACAAGAACGGCAGGAAAACCTCGGTATGGTAACGATTCCGGCTCGTGACGCGAGTCGGGCAGAGCATTTAAGTGATATACCCAGTGATTTACCTATCCTGAAATACTTAATGTGAATTGTCCAATGATGCGATCTCCGTTTCGGTCTATTAAATTCGATGTAACCCGCCACTTAATGCTGCTCACTTATTATGTGAGCATAGCGATCTTACTAACCGGATGCAGCAAACCCGATCCATTCACCCTGGAGTTTCCTGCGGACGTCAGCCTGGGAAAACTGTCCATTGTCGAAGATGTGAACTGCTATACCTGTGGCACCGGTGAAGAGGACATTGGCAACGCAACCGGCTCGCATACGATTCGATTACCCAAGGCCCATTGGTTTGTGAGTTTGGACATGCCAAGGAAAGCGTCACATTTGCTTGCCCACCTGACGCATCCTTCATTAAACAAGCTCGGAATGATTGATCTGAAAGACTCGGACGTAACCGATTCCGATCTGGCGAGCCTGGCGGCACTTGAACTGCAATACCTTTATCTGAATAACACGCAGATCACCGGTGAGGGGCTCCGGCATATCAAAGCAAACCCACATTGGATCCGCGTAGATTTAAGTGGGTGCGAAAAACTCGACCCAAAGTACTTGTCTCACTTTAAGGGGTGGAAGCGGGCAACGATTGCTTTGCCTTATGCGACTAACGATAGCCGACGTGTACTGGCGCGCCAGATCATCTGCGATGGGCAGGCCGAAGATATTTGCAAAACTCAGATACGGTAGGGGGTGGGTAATCTCTTGGCAATTACGGCCTGATCCGACCCGCAGATGATTGGCATCGGCAGGCAGGGTGGTCAGGCAGCGTTGACCAGGCTGACTTGTTTTATCGGCCCGGCGTGCATTGTGCGAAACAATCCGGCGTAGTGAACGACCACAGCCCGGCGTTCATGAAACGACGGTGCAGTGCAGCATTCGTTCAACACTGGTCTGAAGCCACCGGCCTTGCTTGCATCGTTGCGTCCAATAACATAGAGTATAAATACGACTCGTCGCCTGCTTCGGACGGTTGTCTTCTAACGCCCCTGAACGCCCCTGATTTGCAAGTCAGTTTTGTACGTCAGATTATTGTGCGTTCCGCACTTGGGCACGCAACACTTGTTCAAGAAGAACTCGTTCAAAACTAAATGGCAACCACTAAATCCCAACCGACATCGGCCCGTAAAAGCCTCTGGCACCATCAGGGCCCAGTAGTTTTTTCACCTCTTTTCGACTGGCCTACCCGACTTTGGGCCGGGTTCTCTGTACTGACCAGGCGCTGGCTGACGGTTTCCAGAAATACCTTGTTTTTGCTGATCGCAATTGCGGCATATCACTTCTTGCTGCCGCCCATGTCGGAAATGGCAACCTTATCGGCGCAATGGATCGTGCCGCTGTTTATCCGCAACGTGGCCCTGATGTTGCTGGTGGCGGGCGGCCTTCATGTCTATTTGTTTGTGATTCGCGGGCAGGGCAAGCAAACAAAGTTTGACCCGCGCGAGGACATGGAGAAAAGCAAGAAGTTCACCTTTGGTGGCCAGGTTCGCGACAACATGTTCTGGTGTATTGCCAGTGGTGTGACGATATGGTCGATGTACGAAGTGCTGTATTTGTGGGGCGCAGCGAACCTGATGATTCCAATGCTGGATTTTTCCAGTCATCCCGTTGTGTTTTTTGCCTGCTTTTTAGTCTGGTTATTAGTTATTCCACTGTGGACGTCAACACATTTTTATTTTATTCACCGGTTGTTGCACTGGCCGCCGCTGTTCCATAGTGTTCACAAGTTGCATCACCGAAATATTCACATCGGCCCGTGGTCGGGAATGTCGATGCATCCGGTTGAGCACCTTATTTACGTTTCGTCGGTGCTAGTGCATTTTGTAATCCCATCTCATCCGGTGATTATGCTAACCCATTTGTATCTGCGTACATTAACGCCGGCGTTTTCGCATGCCGGCTTTCAACAACTGGTTGTAAAAGACAAAATTGTTACTGAGGCTGCAGATTTTCATCATCAGTTGCACCACAAGTACTTCGAGTGCAATTACGGTAACGTCGATGTTCCATGGGATCGATGGTTTGGATCGGTGCACGACGGATCCGACGCCGGCACGACCTTGGTTCAAGAGCGTCGACGGCGTATGTACCGCAATCGCAAGGCGATGTTGGCTGACTAGTGATTTTGGACCGGTGATCGCAGACGCGCAGCCCGATAATATTTAACGGGTCGGCTCAAACCACGGCGTGGTTCGCATACACAAGGACAGCCCAACACCTATTATCACCAGGCCAACCGCAACCCCTGCAAAAACGATAGTCAACGGCCACGAGAAATACACCGCGAGGCCACCAATCAGCGCAACAACAACAAAGCGAACGACGCCAACCAGAACCGGCAAAAACATGCGCCCAGTCCCCTGGTTCGCAAAGTACAGGCTTTGACCGCCGGCAAAGACACCATATAACGGCCCGGCAATGGCCAGGTACAGCGCACCGATTGCGTAGGCACTGGCATCAGCGGTAAACAAGTTCAGCCATAGCGACGGTACTAAAGCGACCACCAGGCCAATCACGCTGACAAAGGCGAGGGTGAATCCGCCCCCCGTCCAGGCAATACGTCGGGCGCGGGCGAATTGCTGGGCACCAACATTCGCGCCAACCCCGACAGTTAACGCGCCACCAATGCCAAAAGCAATGGGTACCAGCATCAATTCAAGCCGACTACCCAGGCCGTATCCGGCCAGTGCTTCGGTGCCGTAACGGGCCACGAAGCCGGTGACGGTAACAACGGTCAGCGCAATGGTGAAACTGTTGATCAGGCCAAGACCACCCACGCGCATGATGTCGGCAACCGGTTGCCAGCGCAGTGGCTCGGGGCGTAAGCGGATCGTCGCCCGGCCGCTTAGTAGGTGCAGCAACAAGTAAGCGCTGGCTAAACCCTGGCATACCACCAAGGCGGTTGCTGGGCCCACCACACCCAGGGACGGGAAAGGCCCCCAGCCCAGGGTGAGAGCGCCGGACAGCCCAACCTGTGCTGCGCCGCTGACAACCACGGCTCTGGCCGGGGTAATTGTATCGCCGGTGCCGCGCAAAATGGCTGACAACACCCACACCATCACCACTGTGATGGCACCTCCAAACGCGATGTGGGCGTAGCGCACCGCACCGTCCAGTACGCCGGTGTCGCTGACAAGCAATGAGAAGACCGGCCGGGCCATTACCCCGAGAATCATCATAAAAATCAAAGCCAGCACAATGCCGATCAGCAAACCATGCCAGGCATTGGACTGGGCTGCCGCTGAATCGGCGCGGCCCAGGGCGCGTGACACCGCGGAGGTGACACCACCACCAATGGCCCCGCCCGATGTCATGATCATCAGGGTTTGCAATGGAAAAACCACGGCCAGACTGGCCAGCGCCACCGTACCGAGATGACCAACATACCAGGCGTCAGCAAAAGTGGATGCCGTGGTCATGATGGTGGCCGCAACATTGGGCGCCGCGAGTCGGAGCAGCATGCCGCCAATAGGCGCGTGGAGGAGTTGTTGTACGGGTTGTTGCACGAATTATTTGACCGGAAAAAGCAGAACGACTAAACCAACCGTAAGACGGGTTACGTAGTCTACGCTGTCGGGCGATGCAATAATGGCGTGCATAACCAAACGGAGCAGCATCCCATGGCAGATCACGAGGCCCATCGAGGCCGGCTCAACTACATGGCTGACGAAGTAAAAGCCTCACTGTATCGCAACGGAAAAGTCTTAACCCGACGTGATCCTGATGGCAGCGACAGCCCGATTGAGGGCTTGATCGTCGAAAAGGCCGATGTTCATGTGCAAAACGCCCGGTTGGCTGCTGATGCCGGTATGTGCACCGTCTTAAAAAACGGTTTTGAACTGATCGCCAGCCCGATGCCCGAACCAACCCCCGATTTCCTGGCTCACGCCGCGGTGATTCGCGATTACTACCCGGACTGTGAACGTATCGTGCGCAAAGCCACCGGCGCCAGCCTGGTGCGTGCCTTTGATCACAATGTTCGCTCTGCTGCGGGCAAGAAAGACAAGACCCGTATCAAAGGTGGACAGCAAGTGCAGGGCCCGGCCCACATGGTGCATGGCGACTACACGCTGACCAGCGCGCCACAACGGCTGCGTGACCTGACTCAGCCGCCAGGGGAAAACGATACCCTGCGCGCCGTGTTGGGTGACAGCGAGTCGTTGCTCGATCCAGATCAAATCGAGCAAGTGCTGTCTGGTGGACACTTTGCCATTATCAATGTCTGGCGAAATATTGCCGCTGAGCCGGTTCAAACCCATCCGCTGGCCTTGTGTGACGGTCAGAGTGTGGCGCCGCAAGATCTGGTGGTTTTCGAAATTCACTATCAAGACAGGGTGGGTGAAAATTATTTTGCACGGATATCACCGGAGCATCGCTGGTTTTACTTTCCGCAGCTGACCCGTGACGAGGCCTTGCTGATCAAACAATGGGATTCGCGCGGCACACTGGCAAAATCTGCTGGCAACGCCGCGGACAGCTCCGATCCGGACGCGCCGTGCACGTTTAGTTTTCACACCGCGTTTCGCGATCCGGACACACCAGAGGATGCGCCGAGCCGGTGGAGTATTGAGGTGCGCTGCGTGGCGGTTTTTGAAGGCATGTGAACATAACTAGTCCAAACGTCTGCGTCGCACATATCACTTCTGACCGACGGAGAACTAGCCTTTAGGATGATGGGCTCATTGGCGCCACGGCTTGACACTGTGGCGTATGAAAACGTCACGACACAGTTGTTACCGCCCGGCCGGTGTTATCACGCTGGCCTTGTTGCTTGTCTTAGTGCTTGTTCTAACGCTCGTGTCGCCGGCTGGCGCCCAGCAATGCGCGGTTGGCGGCGATAACCGCGCCCAGCCGCAGCCGGCCAGCCGCTGCAATCCCCAGGCAGCGCCCGCCAGCCATCCCAATGCCGAGCCAACCACGGGAAGCGGGTTATCCATCGACCTGGTCAGCGGCAACAAATACCTGGAGCAAACCGACGCGGTCTGGCCTGGCGGCCTGGTGCTGCGCCGCCACTACAACAGCCGGAATCAATTCGCCCAATCCATGGGGCCGGGCTGGCGTCATGGTTTTGATACGGTGCTTGCCCTGAGAAAAGTCGACCATGGCTGGGAAGCGCAGGTGATACAGGCTGATGGACGACGAATTGTGTTTCGCGAACAGACGGCTCAGGCAAGGCCGGACAACAATAACCTCCTGGTGCCATCAAACCCTTTGTATGGGTCGATTCAGGTTCAAGCCGAAGTGTCGGTCGACCGACGCTTTCGTTGGCGCTGGCGTGATGGGTCGTCGTTCTACTTCTCCGATCGCGGTCAATTGACCGCAACCGAGCGCAGCACCGGCGACCGGCTGTATCTGCATTACGAACAAATCAGCCACGCCGCGGGCTCGCGTGGTGTCTCAGCAAAGCACGTTAATACCGGGGGGCTGCAGTCATCCGATCGATCACTGTCGAGGTTACAACGGGTCACCAATCGTTACGGACAACAATTCGTTTTTCAATATAACCCGCTGGGTTTGCTGACCCGGGTGACGCTGCCGGACCAGTCGTACTGGGAATACCGGTATGACGCTAACCAGGTGTTAGGCGCGGTCTGGCGCAAACTAATCAAGCGCTGGTCGTTCGATTACGATGATGACCAGTTTTCCGCACTGACGGCGGTCCGCGATCAGCACGGCACGGTAAAAGGTTTGTATCGTTATGCCAACGGACGTGCGGTTTATTCTTCCGCAACCGGTCAGCCAGACGATCCTTTGGCGATTTCGGTCCAATACAAGATTCCCACAAAATCAACTCAAACCGGGGTCAGTATTGTTGCAGACGCTAACCTGCGGAAAACAAGCTACAAGTGGCGTTACGACGCGCGGCGCCAGGAACGGCAGCTGCTTTCATCACTTGGCCCGGGGTGCCGGGTATGCCCGTCTGCCAATCTTGTGCGACACTACGACAACAAAGGACGGCCGGTGGCGTTGCAGCGCCACGATGGCAAATTTTTGCGCCGCTGGCACTACGATGCAGTGGGCCGGCTCAGCAAAATTACATCACCGAATCAATACGGTGAAATGTCGACTCACCATTTCGACTACGATGGGTTGCGCTTTGATGCACAAGTCATCCGAATACGTCGAGCTTCGATTGCCCCAGGAAAGTTTCATGTTGTCACGCTTGGCTACAACAACCTCGGGCAAATCGAAACCATCACCGAAACCGGCTACGGCCCGGTTGTGTCAAGCCTGCGCTCGGCCGCCATAAAACGAGGCATTCGTCCCTGGCAGGCGACAAAATGGCAGCATATTCGTCGTCAAACCAACTACACCTATGTTCAAACAGGGGCGGCCCAGGGTTTGGTAGCCGCAGTCGATGGCCCTTTGCCTGGTGCCGACGATACAACGCAGATGTTTTATGACAACGCGGGTCGATTGCAACAAGTAGCCGGCCCCGGTGGCATGTCGATGCGTTACAAGTACGACCGCGATGGCTACGTGTCTGCCCGGGTTTCAGATAACGGGTCTCATTGGCAAATCAAGCGAAACCCTGATGGAACTGACGTTCAGGTGTTGCATCGTGGCGTGACAATCCAGGAGCAGTTCGACGAAGCAGGCAGGTTAACAACGCGACTGTCTTCCAATCAGCCGGCGATACGATTGCAATGGTCCGCGATTGGCGATCTGAAAAGAATCAGCAACGACAACGGGCAATGGTTAACCCACGAGACATTGGGGTTAGCGCCCGACCGGCTTATTGCACTTAACAAACTGGTTCGAAACCAGCCGCAGTTCGACCCAGTTATCACCACGGCCGCCGGCGCAGTGATCACCCGCCAGAGACCCAAGTCAAATGAAGTTGAGCGCCGGGTCGTTGACGACTTTAATCGCGTTGTAGCGATTGTTGATTCCGCCCGCGGTGTTCAGCGGAACCTGTTTGATCAGGCCGACCGCCTCGTCGCCAGCGCTGTTTATGCCAATGGGCAGCAACAACCGTCCCGGACGCTGTATCGTTACGACAAACGGGGCAATCTGGCCGGCATGGCTGACGCAGACGGCTCGTTGATGCAGAACATCTATGACAATGGCCGCTTGCGACTGCAGCGCCAGCGCTTTCAGACCCTGCACTTCTCCGAAGAGCCAACAACATTGAATCATCGGTGGGCTGTTAACTATCATGATCCGGTATCAGGGATGGGGTTCACCAAACCGCTCGAATTTTCGAGAATTTACGACCAATCCGGACGGCTTCATCAGCGGCAATTGCCTGGAGGCTGGGAAATTCAATACACCTGGACCAAATCGAATCGCCTCGAGTCGGTGTCATTGCACTCCCCAAAAGGCGTGGTCACGACACTGGCTGAAAAATTGCAATGGTTGCCGTTTACCAATGGACAGCGGGGGTTGCTATTTGCGCAATATGGCAACGGAACCCACCAGAAAATTGATCACGATAGCCGGCTTCGGGTGCACAAAGTGTCGAACGGATCCGGTATGCCCACCCAAACGTTGTCTTATGACAGCGGGGGACGAACCGTGTCACAACAGATTGACACCGAGGCCACAAACTATCGCTATGACGCACGCAATCGAATGGTTGGCTGGCAAATTCAGGCCGGGCCCAAGAAGGCAAACAACCGCGCGCAGGTTCAAGAACCAGGCGTTCATTCCAAGCCAAGATGGGCTACCGACGGCGACGGTCGTGTTCGCCTGAGTCGAAATTCCACAGGGCTAGTCACACGCTATTTGTACAACATGCAGCGCGAACGCATCGGCAAGATTATGGTTGGTGATCCGTCGCGCAGCCGTTGGTTTATATACGAGCAGCGACGGGTATTTATGCAAACCAGTGCCGGCGGGCAACCATTGGTTGCCTTTCTTTATCTGGATGGACGCCCGTTTGCGATGTTGCGGTTTGATGCCAGGGGTGCAATCACCCCATACTGGGTTCATACCGACCATCGCGGCTTGCCGCTGGCCGTGTCAGATGAAAACGGTCGTAACGTATGGAACGAAAGCTTCGGCCCCTATGGGGCGCCGATGGTAAAAACCCCGGAGTTACAACCCCTGGGATTACAACCAATTAGCCATCAGGTGGCCAAAATGTCCACGGGGCTGCGCGGTGCAATAGACGACTTCATGCCGTTGCGACTACCCGGACAGTACTTTGATACTGACACCGGGCTGCATGATAACTATCAGCGAAGCTACAACCCAGCCACCGGGAAATATCTTGGTCCCGACCCGCTTGGGCTACGGGCGGGCGCAGACAGATATCGATACGCGGCGCAATCACCAATGGATACAACCGATCCGCTGGGGTTGTATGAGATTGATGTTCACTACTACATGACGTACTTTCTGGCGCGGATGGCCGGTATTAGTCATACCGATGCAAACGTTATCGCACATGCGACGCAGGGGATTGATGATAATCCGCAGACTCAACCAATTGACTACGATTCAGAAGGAAACATCAGGCCTTTAACGCCATTGGTTAACCAGGAGCGTTTGCTGGCGTATCACTTTGTGCTGCATTACCGAATTGGCCCGGTTGTCGTTCCGCAACCTTCACTGAGCACCGCCAATCCTCAAAGCCCGCAGTTGGACAATCTGATGCGTTCAATATCAACCGCGACAAACGGGTGTACACAAATGCAGTTGCTCGGCGAGATGCTGCACGCATATGAAGACACCTACGCGCATCGCGATGCACTAAATATGCCCTTCGACCCTGTTGTCTACGGTTTGGGTATTGGGCATGGTTTGGCTGGCCATTATCCAGACCATACCTACAACTCGCCACCGTTTTGGTTCGTCAACGAAAGCCGTACCTGGCAAATGGAGCAGGATACCTATCAGCGTCTCCTCGAATTTGGTGATTCAAATGCGGCTATTCCGATTGAACAGTTTGAAGAAGTATTAAGAGCATTTAACAGTACGCGGGAAAACGATTCAACAGGATTCGCACAAAAGCTTGCGCTGCTAGATCACTTTATGCGGGATAATGGGATTATGGTTGATACTCAGTTTGGACCAAGGCCCGCGCAGTTTCAGCCTGCTGGTTCTAGGCCGGCGACAGTTGTATACGTAGAAGAAGATGCAATACGGAATCGCGCCAACAATTTATGCGGTCAAAGTTACAACGCAACTGGAATAATTGCGCCGAGGTGTTAGTGTTAAAGATGTCCGTCTTTTCTGGGCTTGCCATTTGGTTTACAGCGAGTGTAGTCGGCTCCGCCACATTGGGCTCAGAGCGAGAGCCTTGTCGATCGTTAAAAATAATTAATGAAGACGTTCGGCCAACGATCTTGGCAATTAGAGCCCCCGGAAACTATTGCCTCAATAGAAACGTATTGCAGAAGCGCGTTTCAAAAAACCAAAGAGTTAACTATGGCGGTGGGTTTTTCATTGCGTCAATTGGATCCAATATATCGATAGATATGCTCTCGAATTCGATAGTTAGTCACTACGTTTCTAGGCATGGAAAAGGGGAGGGAGGCTTCGGTGCTAGCTTCGGCCCACCGAACACGGTCGGTCAATACTACCCGCCAAAAAACGTCCGTTTAATGAACGGAGAGATCTCCCTTGCGGGAATTAGCGAAGGGGTGAAGATTCCAGACCTGGCATCTAATATTAGTTTGAACCAAGACTTCGTTACGCCATTTTGGGAGCTTGGTTCGAAGAAAAAAGTTCTTCAGCGATCTGAATTTGAAGCGGGAGTTTCG
>JBAUID010000033.1:0-10597 GCA_049680625.1 Burkholderiaceae bacterium
AATGCAGTCCTTGCATATCGGAGGCTCTGGCTGGAGACAAAGCGCACGATCTTAACAGGCCAACGGTCAAGTCGCCAAGGTTTGTTAGAATTTCATTTGTTAAGAATAGGTGCAGCGGTGACGACAAACCCCTGCTTTGATTGCACTGGCCTGACCGTAGTCGGGGCCGGCTTGATTTTTGAGCCGCTAAAAGAATTATTAACCGGCCCCAGGTGTGGGCCACTTGAGGAGTGCTGGCCCAGATGCCTGATGCACAGACTGCCGGATCCAATGCCGGTGAAAAGACGTCCCCCCTGGAGGTTCTGAGCCGTCAGGATCTTTCACAAATGACCGGTGCGCTCAGGGCACTATCCTTCGACGCCGTGCAACAGGCCCGCAGTGGTCATCCGGGTGCGCCAATGGGAATGGCTGAAATTGCACTGGCGCTGTGGCACGGTCACTTGCAACATAACCCGGCTAACCCGCACTGGGCTGACCGTGACCGTTTTGTGCTGTCTAACGGCCATGGCTCGATGCTTATTTACAGCTTGCTGCATCTGACTGGTTATGAACTACCTATTGGTGAACTGAAAAATTTTCGACAGCTGCATTCGAAAACACCGGGTCATCCTGAAACCGGCATCACCCCCGGAGTTGAGACTACAACCGGACCTCTGGGTCAAGGTCTGGCCAATGCCGTTGGGATGGCGCTCGCTGAACGCCTGATGGCGGGTGAGTTCAACCGTCCGGGCCTTGAAATTGTCGATCACTTAACTTATACATTTGTTGGTGACGGTTGTCTGATGGAAGGCATTTCGCACGAAGTCTGCTCGCTGGCCGGCACGCTGAAGTTGTCGCGGCTGATTACGATCTACGACGACAACGGCATTTCCATTGACGGTGAAGTGCAACACTGGTTTGGCGACGACACGCCAAAGCGTTTCAAAGCTTACGGGTGGCATGTCATTGATCGTGTCGACGGTCACGATGTGAAGGCGGTAGACAAGGCGATTTCCACGGCAGCGGACTGGGCGCGCAACGGTCGCAAAGGTGTGTTTGCGCCCACGCTTATCTGTTGCAAGACAACAATTGGGCAGGGTTCACCCAATCGTGCTGGCACAGCCAGGGCCCATGGCGAACCGTTGGGTGATGATGAAATTGCGCTGACCCGCAAAGCCCTGGGTTGGACGCACGCGCCTTTTGTGATTCCGAAATCCGTTTACAAGTTATGGACGGCCGACAAGGCCGGCAAAAAGCGCGAGGCTGGCTGGAACAAGCGTTTCGCCGCCTACCGCAAGAAATTTCCCATTCAGGCTGATGAGTTCGAGCGCCGTATGAGTGGAACCCTTAGCGGTGCCATTGATGATGCACTTGATGCAGCCATAGAAAAGGCAAGCGGAGCAGGCAAGATAGCAACCCGCAAAGCCTCACAAAATGCACTGAACGAATTTGGCCCGCGCCTGCCCGAACTTATCGGCGGTTCCGCCGATCTTACCGGCAGTAACCTGACTAATTTTTCTGATGCAGGGACGTTACGTGCGGGTGGCGGCCAATTACAGCTTGGTCGCCACATCAATTACGGCGTCCGTGAGTTCGGCATGTCGGCAATTGCCAATGGCATGGCATTACACGGTGGCTTGATCCCATACACCGGTACCTTTCTGACGTTTTCGGACTACTCGCGCAATGCGCTGCGCATGGCCGCTTTGATGAATCTGCGGGTCATACACGTATTCACCCATGACTCGATTGGTCTTGGCGAAGATGGTCCGACCCATCAGGCCATTGAGCATGCAGCCAGTCTGCGCCTGATTCCCGGAATGGACGTCTGGCGGCCGGCGGATGCCGTTGAGACATCAGTCGCGTGGTTCTCGGCCATTGAGCGGCAAGATGGGCCGAGTTGTTTGTTACTGACGCGTCAGGGTTTGGCTGAGCAAGCCCGTTCTGAGGCGCAGGTTCATGCTATTCACCGAGGTGGATATATCTTGCGCGATGCTGAACTGGCTGATGCGGTCATTATTGCGACGGGTTCTGAGGTTGAAATTGCAATGGCAGCTCGTGAACTGCTGGCAGAACAAGATATGTATGTGAGGGTGGTTTCAATGCCGTCGACGTCCGTCTTCGATCGGCAAGATGTCACATACAAGGCGAATGTGTTGCCTGACAATATGCCGCGGATCGCCATTGAAGCCGGGGTCACTGACTTCTGGTGGAAGTACGGCTGCGCGGCGGTGATTGGTATTGACCGGTTTGGAGAGTCAGCGCCGGCAGATCAGTTATTCGAATATTTTGGGTTGACGGCTTCGAACCTGGCGGACACAGTTGTACAAGCTGTTGGCAGGCAAAAAGCAGGTTGGCTAGTGCATAAAGATAGGCCTGAAAATTAGGGTATACGACACTAATTCAATTCACATTAAACGAGGTAAACCATGACCATTCGCGTTGCCATTAACGGCTATGGCCGAATTGGACGCAATATTTTGCGCGCTCACTACGAAGGTGGCAAAAAGCATGACATTGAGTTCGTTGCTATCAACGACCTGGGTGATGCTAAAACCAATGCCCACCTGACCCAATATGACACCGCGCATGGCCGGTTTAACGGTCAGGTCAGTACCGAGGGTGACTACCTGGTAATTAATGGCGACAAGATCAAAGTGCTTGCTGAGCGCGATCCGTCGAAATTGCCCTGGGGTGATCTGAAAGTAGACGTTGTCATGGAGTGCACCGGATTCTTTACGACAAAAGATGCGGCCTCTGCCCACTTGAAAGGTGGCGCCAAAAAAGTGGTTATCTCTGCCCCGGGTGGCAAGGATGTTGATGCGACCATTGTTTACGGGGTCAACCACGATGTACTGAAGGCATCACACACCGTTATTTCAAATGCCTCTTGCACGACAAATTGCCTGGCCCCCCTGGTAAAGCCACTGCATGAGGCTATTGGTGTTGAAAATGGTCAGATGACAACGATTCATGCCTATACAAACGACCAGGTGTTGACTGACGTCTTCCATAAAGACTTGCGACGCGCCCGTTCAGCAACCAGTTCGATGATCCCGACCAGTACCGGTGCTGCCGCTGCTGTTGGTCTGGTTTTACCAGAGCTGAATGGCAAGCTCGACGGGTTCTCGATGCGCGTGCCAACAATTAACGTGTCGTTCGTTGACCTGGCATTTGTCAGCAGTCGTGACACCAGTGTTGATGAAATCAACGACATCATGCGTAAGGCATCTGAAGGTCCGCTTAAAGGCATTTTGGACTATAACGATGCGCCATTGGTTTCTATCGACTTTAACCACAACCCGGCCTCGAGCACTTATGACGCATCGTTGACCAAGGTGTCTGGCCGGCTGGTAAAGGTTTCCAGTTGGTATGACAACGAATGGGGTTTCTCAAATCGCATGCTTGATACTTCGCTGGCACTGGCAAATGCGAAGTAAAGACAAGGCTAACTAATTGTTGTTATCGTTTTTTTACAAGCCAGGCTGAGTTTTTCTGCCTGGAATACGGCCCGGTCTGGAATTTCCAGCTCGGGCCTGTTTTTGTGCCAACAGTTTTGCCGGGGGTTTGGTGGTTTGGGTCTTTTATCTCTGGCAATTAAAAAGGGTCTTAAATGAAGTTCAAACGCCTGAATGAGCAGCAACTTAAGAACAAAAAAGTGCTGATCCGAGCCGATCTTAACGTGCCTCAGAACGACGCCGGCGCAATCACCGACGACACGCGAATTCGCGCATCAATGCCGGCCGTTGAGTATTGCCTGGCCAATGGGGCCGGGGTAATGATCACCTCCCACCTTGGTCGTCCGAGCGAAGGCGAACTGACCGAAAAAGACTCCCTGGCGCCAATTGCTGAACATATGGGCAAGTTGCTGGGCATCCCAGTACGTTTACAAGCCAATTGGGTTGATGGCGGGTTTGAAGTCTTGCCAGGCGAAGTGGTGATGCTCGAGAATTGCCGGGGCAATAAGGGCGAAAAAAAGAATGACGAAACCCTGTCTCGAAAGATGGCAGCGTTGTGTGACGTTTACGTCAATGATGCGTTTGGTACTTCTCACCGGGCGCAGGCCAGTACCCATGGGGTGGCGCGGTTTGCTCCCATTGCCTGTGCCGGGCCGTTGCTGGCTGCTGAGCTTGACGCACTGGGCAAAGCATTACACGAGCCTAAAAAACCGCTGGTAGCGATTGTTGGTGGTTCCAAGGTGTCCACCAAACTGACCATTTTGAAAACACTCGCCCAGCGTGTTGATCGGTTGATTGTTGGTGGCGGTATTGCCAATACGTTTATGCTGGCCAAAGGGTTGCCGATTGGCAAGTCGCTGGCAGAGCCTGATCTGGTTGACGAAGCCCGTGAAATTATTCAGATAATGGCTGACCGCGGTGCTGAAGTGCCCATTCCGACCGATGTTGTCTGCGCCACCGAGTTCTCGGCACAAGCGAAAGCCACGACCCGACAGTCTGAAGATGTCGGCGACGATGACATGATCCTGGATATCGGCCCGCAAACCGCTGCCAAACTGGCTGATATGTTGCGCGATGCCGGAACAATTGTCTGGAATGGTCCGGTGGGTGTTTTCGAATTTGCGGCCTTTGAGCAAGGTACCCGAACCCTATCGATGGCAATTGCGCAATCCGAAGGGTTTTCAATTGCCGGTGGTGGCGATACGCTGGCGGCAATTGCAAAATTCAATATTGCCGACCGCGTAAATTACATCTCGACCGGCGGTGGCGCTTTCCTGGAGTTTCTTGAAGGCAAAGAGTTACCTGCTGTAACCGCACTATTAGAACGCGCGTGAGCAAAATGGCCGGCATGTGGTGCCGTTGCTGCGCTTTTGACTCGCCTGGCATAGAAAGCGACGCCCGGTGACTACCCTCATGCACAATGGTCGGACACAGATGTCTACGGCCAGCGTGAACGGCGGCCATTGAGAGGGAATATGTTGTCAGCTATGTCAGCAATACCGCGCGCTACAAAAATTGTGGCAACCCTGGGTCCGGCCTCCAGTAGCCCCGAAGTCCTTGAGAAGATGATGGTGGCGGGCATGAATGTTGTCCGGGTCAATTTTTCTCATGGCACGGCCCGGGAACATTCCGATACAGTAAACCTGGTGCGCAGTATTGCTAAGAGACTTGGCTGCGAGATCGGCGTGCTGGCCGACCTGCAAGGTCCAAAGATTCGAATCGGAGAGTTTGCAGATGGAATTGTCCATCTTGAAATTGGCGACAAATTTACCTTTGATATCGAGTGTGAGCTAGGGGATCAGCACCGGGTCGGGCTCGACTATAAAGAGTTGGTCAATGACGTAGTTGTTGGCGACACATTACTGCTGAACGACGGGCGCATGACGATGCTCGTCAATGCCGTTGGCAAAACGACTATCGATTGCACGGTAACCATGCGCGGTGAATTGTCGAACCGAAAAGGGATTAACCGCCAGGGCGGTGGTTTGACGGCACCAGCCCTGACGTCCAAAGACATCGAGGACATTCGAACCGCCGTGGATCTGGAGGCAGATTTCATTGCAGTGTCGTTCCCCAAAAACGCATCAGATATGTATATGGCGCGTGAGCTGGCCCGGGCCGCTGGCAGCAATGCCCGGATGATCGCAAAGATCGAACGTTTCGAAGCGATTGACAACCTCGAAGAAATTCTTGAGGCCTCAAACGGGATCATGGTTGCGCGCGGTGATCTTGCTGTTGAAGTTGGATCGGCTGCGGTGCCGGCGTTGCAAAAACGAATGATCCGCATGGCTCGTGAAATGAACAAGTTGACAATCACCGCAACTCAGATGATGGAGTCCATGATCGAATCTCCGGTCGCAACCCGTGCTGAAGTGTCCGACGTGGCCAATGCGGTGCTCGATGGCACTGATGCCGTGATGTTGTCCGCTGAATCAGCGGTTGGAAAATACCCGGTTGAGGTTGTCGAAACCATGGCCCGCGTCTGCCAGGAGGCTGATAAATCTCAGCGGGTGCCGCTCGACACCGAGTTCTTAAACCGGACGTTCACCCGGATCGACCAGTCGATCGCCATGAGTGCTTTATTTATTGCTCACCATATGGGGGTTAAAGCGATTGTCGCCTTAACCCAATCCGGGGCGACAGCTCTGTGGATGTCCCGTCTCGATTCTGGCGTGCCAATTTATGCGCTGACCCCTGAGGAGAGTACGCGTCGGCGCTTGACCTTATTTCGCGAAGTGCATCCGATTTCAATCCAGTATGCCGGAGAAGACCGTCAGTCGGTGCTGACCGAAGCCGAGCGTCGCCTGCTGGATGAAGGGGTAGTAGCCAATGGTGATTTGATCGTTGTAACAATTGGTGAGCCGATGGGCAGTTCCGGTGGCACCAATTCCCTGACTATTGTCCGGGTTGGTGACCCGGCGGCAAACCACAAGGGGAAATAAGTCAATTTGGCTCGGTAAAAGCGTCCTGTCCGGTGTCCGCATCCCCAATTGCCGGGCAACTCAGGTGACCCCGGCCCCCGCATGGTCTTGGCCGGCAAACAACACACCAGACCACTCATAGGCCTTTGTTCGCCGCCGATCAAGGCTATTCCAGCCGGTTGGGAATTAATCGATATTAGGTGGCCGACAAATTCGGCATAATTCCCTTATTGCCTCAACACCCTCAGGAGCTACTTATGCCGATCGTATCCATGCGCCAGCTGCTTGATCACGCAGCCGACAATGGTTATGGCATTCCCGCCTTTAACGTGAACAACCTGGAACAAGTGCAGGCCATCATGGCCGCGGCCAGCCAGGTTGATGCGCCGGTCATCATGCAGGCGTCAGCCGGTGCTCGCAAATATGCCGGTGAATCATTTTTGAAGCACTTGATCCAGGCGGCGATCGAAACCTATCCGAACGTGCCCGTTGTGATGCATCAGGATCACGGCCAGTCTCCCGAAATTTGCCGTGGCGCGATTGACCTGGGTTTCTCCAGTGTCATGATGGATGGTTCACTCGAATCAGATGGCAAATCAATTGCCAGTTATGAATACAACGTCGATGTGACCCGTCAGGTAGTTGAGATGGCCCACGCGGTTGGAGTGACGGTTGAAGGCGAACTAGGTTGCCTCGGTTCACTCGAAACGATGATGGGTGATAAAGAAGATGGTCATGGTGCTGAAGGCACGATGACCCGTGAACAATTGCTGACCGACCCTGAACAAGCGGCTGACTTTGTCAAGCAGACGCAGGTTGATGCGCTGGCTATTGCCATTGGTACCAGCCACGGTGCTTATAAATTTACTCGCAAACCGACAGGTGACATCCTGGCGATTTCGCGCATCGAAGAAATTCACCGGCGTTTGCCCAATACTCACCTGGTCATGCACGGTTCATCCAGCGTGCCGCAAGACCTGCTTGCCGAGATCCGTGAGTTTGGCGGTGATATGAAAGAAACTTATGGCGTTCCTGTCGAAGAAATTCAGCAGGCAATTAAAATTGGCGTACGTAAAGTCAATATCGACACCGATATCCGTCTTGCCATGACCGGTGCTATTCGTCGGTTTTTGGCAGAGCATCCGGAAAAATTTGATCCGCGCGAGTACAACAAACCAGCCCGCGAAGCCGCGACAGCTATTTGTGTTGCCCGCTATAAAGAGTTTGGTTGTGAAGGGCAGGGCAGCAAAATCAAGCCGACCCCGCTGAGCATTATGATCAACAAATACCAACAAGGTGAGCTGGCCCAGGTCGTTGCATGACCCACTGACTTACTGACCTACCAATCCGCTTACCAGAATTACAACGAAACAAAAAAGGTCCCGGGATAACCGGCGAACCAGCCAGAAGAAAAAGACGGGCATAAAAAAATAATCCGCCCGACGTCTTCAAGCCCGGCCACAGCAATGTGTGCCGGGCTTTTATTTTGTGCGCCAGCTATGCTTGCGCTATAACAGCGGTGCGCCTCAGTGCACCGCGGTCAGGGCCTGCTGCCCAGCAATTGAGCGGCTGCACGCGCCGCTTCTGCCCCTTTTTTTCTGAAGTGGCTGAAAAAATAGTTTTGGTGCTCTTGATGCTCGTGATAGTTGTGCGGTGTCAGCACAACCGAAAAGATAGGGATACGGGTTTCCAGCTGGACCTGCATTAAGCCGTTGATTACCGCTGTCGCGACAAAATCGTGACGATAGATGCCGCCGTCAACTACCAGCCCGGCACCAACAATGGCACCGTAGCGCCCGCTTTCCGACAACAGTTTTGCCTGCAGCGGAATTTCGAACGCACCCGGTACCTCAAATGTGTCGATTGCTTCTGAGTTCCAACCCATTCGGGTAATTTCTTCAACAAAACCAATGCGGCTCTGATCAACGATATCTCGATGCCAGCAGGCCTGGATGAAAGCGATAGCCGGTGTGCCTGATGCCGGCGGCTGGGTTGTTGCCATTCCGTGTACTCCTGTCACAAAAAATAATAGCTGGCGCTCGGGCCAGCTGGAAACAGGGCGAAATAACACATGGGGAGGCACGACATACCCAATCGGCAAAAACGCCGACACGGTATTGCCTGCGCCAGAACGTTTGCCTGGCGTTGTTCTCTCCCGTCCGGACTATTACCGTCGGCTCCAGAATCACACTGGATCTGCTGACCCCCACTAAATTCGCTCGTTGGAATACGTGCGTTGGCGTGCATTCGCATGCATTTGAAAAAGCGGGGCGCTCGCGGGCTTCACCATTGCTGGTTTTACCGCCGGTGGGGAGTTTCACCCCGCCCTGAGAACTGGCTCGTAATGAGCGAGGCTGAATTTAGCACGGGACAGGCGGCAATGTGAAGCGCAGCAATGGCCTGCGTCGTGCAAAATAACCTTCTTCCAAATGGAGTTGATATGACCGAGCTGCACCCGCTGGATACATCTGTACAACTGATCCCATTGGGAAACGGCCGATTCGAAGGCCGGCCACCAAAAGCTTATTGGAATATTGTTGGACCGTACGGTGGCATCAGCGCAGCAATTGTGGTCAATGCAGTTCTACTTAGTGACGACGTTATTGGTGAGCCGCTGAGTCTCACCGTCAATTTCACGGCTCCGATTCGGGATGTTGCCTTCGAATTACACGTCGAAGCCGTGCGTTCCAGTCGGACGACTCAGCACTGGGTGATTGCGATGTCACAACCTAAGAGTGATGGCAGTGGTAATGATCGGGTTTTGCAGGCAATGCTGACAACTGGGTTGCGTCGCAAACTCTGGAGCACACAAAGTGGCCAGGTGCCAACCCCGGCGCGTTCGCCGCAGGAATCGCGTCAACGAACCGGGCGCGCCGGTTTGCCATGGTTTGATTGTTATGATCAGCGCTTCACGGAAAACCCGATGAAGGCTGATGACCCATCAGCACAAGTCTTGACCTGGGTTCGGGACAATCCGCCGAGAACCCTCGACTATCCAGCCCTGGCTGCAGTCTGTGACACGTTTTTTCCGGCCATCTTTGCCGAGCGCAAGAAATTTATTCCTATTGCAACCGTGTCGATGAACACTTACTTTCATACCACTGCTGCCGAATTAACCCGGATTGGCAGCGGCTACCTGCTGACCAGCTCGAGCAGTAATGTTTACCACCAGGGGTTTTGCGATGTTGAAGGCAAGGTCTGGGCCGATGACCGCCTGATTGCTAGCTCTCAGCAAGTGATGTGGTATCGCGAGTAACGCTTTTGTGATGCCCGACTGAGTCCGTACCTGCCGGTGGAGAATCGGGCAGGGTAGTGGCGGTTACTGAGATTTCGGGCGGGTTTGTTTCGGAACGAGCAAATCGGCCATTACCCACCGATGGTCGGACCGCAGCCCATCCCCAACCTGATAGTCGACCACCTGGACGTCGCTGGAAATTAAAACGTGGTCGATCTGAATACCGGCCGGTATAAAAAATGATGGCCAGGTTGGAAGCCAGCCACGGCCGGCAGCAGCTCTGTGCAGACCGCCATTATCGAGCATTTGGGAAAAGTGCTTCGAAAACGGGGTGATATTAAAGTCTCCGACCGCAATAAACGGTGTGGTCTCTGTACGGGCGACCACCGCCAGATCGATCAGTTCTTTGTTGCGATCAGCCGCCCATGTTTTCTTAAGTGGCCAGCTGGTATGAAGCGCCGCCAAGCGAAAGCGTGCCTGTTGTACGTCGAGAGTAATTAACGGTGTAGCGGATCGATGGCCAATCGGTGGCAGCTTTTGAAGGATGGCAATGGGGAACCGGGAAAGAATTATCTTGCCGGAATAACCCGGGCGAATGACTATTTCCTGGTACGGGTACTGGGGCAACCGATTGCGCATTTGATCCCGCCACGGGGTAGTTGCTTCGATCAGCACAGCAATATCCGGCTGGTTAGCGGTGATCCAGTCTGCGACCAGGTCGTATCGGTCGTTACCCGCAAAAATATTGGCGGAAGCAATACGAAGTCGGGTGAAGTCATCCGGATCCGATCTGGAGTGCATTGCTGTGGCTGGCGAGATTCCCGGGTTGTCGAAATAATCGGAAACCGGTGCCAGGTTGATTGCAATGGCACTGGCTGCTAGCGCGGCCATCCAGTAGCGCCTTGCACCAAGCATCCAGATTGCCCCGGTTACGCCAATGACCAGGTAGTGAATCCGAAAGTGAACAAATAAATCGGAGATCCACCAGTCGGGCAGGATGTAAA
>JBAUID010000034.1:0-30604 GCA_049680625.1 Burkholderiaceae bacterium
CGTGACCCGAGTTTGAACAAGCCGGCCTTGGGTGCACCCGAAAACACCGGCGAACCCGCCGGGCACTCAGGATAACCCTCAGAAAAGCCAACCCGTACGAATCCAATTTTCAGCCCGGCAGCACGAGCCCGGGTAATCGCCGCCGCGGTTTTTGGAAGAATCTGCCGCTCGCGTACTTGTTCACCCAGCGGCGACTGCCCATTAGGCCCGTCGCTGGCGACCAGATCATTTTGCATGTCAAGAACCAGGTACATCGCACGCATCGTGGAAATCTCCAATCAAAGAATGACACCGTCTCAAAGTTAAAATCCTTAAAGCAGGATATCAGACCTGTGACAGTCTGAGCCACGCCGAAAGGGTGGCCAGATAATCGTGCTCGCCAGATTTACCGGGCCCATTCTCTGATGACAACCGTGGCCGGTCACGCACTCGAGTGGTATAAACCGTCAAACATGGTTTCAATGCAAGGACGCTAAGCAATTCGGTCAATGTCTTTGGATCGCCTGGCAGCCATAAGAACCTCACGCCTTGATGCGTATTGATTATTACCCTGAGGAGACAATCATGAGTGAAATGTTGACCGGTATGTTGAAAGACAAGACAGCGCTGATATCGGGGGGTGCCCGCGGCATCGGCCGCGCCACTGCCATTTTGTTTGCCCGCGAAGGCGCCCGGGTTGCAGTTGCCGATCTTGATGAAGACGGCGCCAACGAAACGGTCGCAATGATAGAAAAGGCCGGTGGCGAGGCGATTGCCATCGGCGTTGAAATTACGCAGCCTGAACAAGTCAATGTCATGGTAGACCGCGCTGTGAAAGCATTCGGACGCCTGGATTGTGCGTTCAACAATGCCGGCATAGCGGGCTATCAGGTTGGTTCGAAGGGACAGAAAACGGCCGAATGGTCTGAAGAGGCATTCGACCGGATGATTGCGGTCAATCTTAAAGGGGTATGGCTTGCGATGCGTGCCCAGTTAGACGTAATGACCAAACAAGGCGGTGGTGCGATTGTCAATACAGCGTCAATTGCCGGTCTGGTTGGCCTGCCTATGTCCAGCGCTTACGTTGCATCCAAACACGGCGTTATTGGCCTGACCAAAACCGCCGCAATCGAATACGCGGCTGACCATATTCGGGTTAACGCCGTGTGTCCGGGTTTTATTGAAACAGAAATGACCCGTGAGGTGATGGCACGGCGCGGTGATCAAGTACTGGCCACGACGCCATTCAAACGCATGGGCACGGCTCAGGAAATTGCTGAAATGGTGTGTTGGTTATGCTCGGAACGCGCATCCTACGTCAGCGGTGCAGCCTATAACGTTGATGGCGGATATGTTGCCAATTAGGGCCCTGGACTAAACATCAGTGAACTCGAATCAGGGCTGCAAGCGCCTGGCGGCAGATAAGCAATCACAACCGGATGCTTCATTTTTTTTGGCGATCACGTTGCCTTTGACAAGGACAAGTGGCGCGCTGGCGAATTCGAGAACAGCGGGCTGAACCCTTGATCCGGAGCGGTCTGTGCGCCACTGCGCAGCAGTTGCTGTAGTTTGTCTATCGGCAAAGGCTCACTAAACAGGAACCCTTGCAACTCACTACACTGCGCCTGGGTGAAAAATTTCGCCTGTGCCGTGGTCTCAATACCTTCTGCCACCACAGCGATATCAAGAGCCTTTGCCAGGTCAATAATTGCAACCGCAACAGCTCGGGTTCGAGGGTCGGTGGCAATTTCCGTTACAAACGAACGATCAATTTTTAGATAGTCGACCTCAAACTGGCGCAAGTAGTTTAGGGGCGAGTAACCAGTACCGAAGTCGTCGATCGTAATGCTTATTCCCAAACGCTTGAGCGAATCAATTTTCTTGCGCGCCTGGTTCTTATTTGAGATCAAGTTCGACTCGGTTAACTCAAGCTCGATAAGACTGGCAGGAGCGCCCGATTCGCGGATAACTCGTTCAACCATTTCCACGAACATCGGGTTTTGGAACTGAATCGAAGAAACGTTGGCCGACACCCGCAGTGGCGGCCGGCCTTCAAGTTGCCAGTCGGCTACCTGCGTACACACACTTCGCAGTGCCCATTCACCAACTATATTTATCATACCGGTGTCCTCCAGGACCCCGATAAACTCTTGTGGCAGCACCAAACCGCGCGACGGGCTATCCCATCTTAACAACGCCTCAAGTGCCACAACCTCCCGCGTCATTGCGTCAAGTCTGGGTTGATAGTAGATAGCAAACTCACCGTCGCAAAACCCCTTGCGAAGAGCGGTCTCCAGATCGAGGCGTTGATGTGCCCTCAAGTTCATGTCGGCACGATAAAACGCATGCGTACCCCGGCTTAATTGCTTGGCGCTGTACATTGCCGCGTCGGCGTTTTTTAGAAGCACTTCAGCTTTGTCACCATCGCCCGGGAAAACAGCAATCCCAATAGTCGCCCCAGGCACTACCTCATGGTCGTGGATTCTGATCGGAACCGCGACCTTCTCAAGAATTCGCCGGGCCATAAACGCCGCATCTTCAGGCGCTTCAACGTGGGGCAAAATGATCGTAAACTCATCTCCACCAATCCGAAATAGCAAATCACCGGGATGCAAACATGACTCAATTCGCCCAGAGACCTCCTGGAGCAGCAAGTCGCCCGAGTGGTGTCCAAGACTGTCATTGACGATCTTGAAACGGTCAAGGTCGATAAACATTAACGCGCAGGCATTTTCATGGCGTGACGCCAGGGTGATTGATTCGTCCAGACGCTCGGAAAAATATGCCCGATTCGGTAGGCCAGTCAGCGCGTCATGATATGCCTGATGGCGAACATTTTCCTCTTGTTCCGCCCTTTCGGCTTCCTGGCGCGCGATGATTAGATCCGCCTTGCGCACAACGAAAAACAAAATAAGTACAGTGTTCCCAACAGTGTTAGCACAATACCTGCCACCTGCCACTGCGCCCGACTTTGTTGCTGTAACAATTCCGTCACGTCCGAATAGACTTCGAACACGCCCTCTACGGGCGCGTCTGATGCGGGCTGAATCGGAATATATGACGCAATTAGATTGCGCTTGTTCAGCACACCTTCAAAAGCGTCGAACTTTTCACGATAGCTAATGTGATTGCTTATCTTACCGACCAAAGCGTCCTGGAACCCTTGGTTAGTACTTTTGTCTTCGCCAATTTGCGATTCGTCCGTCGAAAAAACAGTGAGCCCATCAAGGTTGTATATCTTGATTTTTACTACTTGTAGCCCTTTCATCTTGGCAATCACATCTGCCCGTAACTTTGGAACCCTTGGGTCGGCGATGAGATTCTCCCGCGAACGACCCGCTGGCCTGAGCACAAAATCGCGGTACCGCCACCAGATAGAATTCGCGAATGCACGAGTTAAGTCTGCGTTGGCACGACCTTCGTGGGCAACCAGATGACGAACCGTGAGTTCTCGATAAGTCCAGATCAGGCAGGTTGTCACGATCACAATGCCAATCAGGCTGGTCGTGGAAAAGAACTGGGTCAACTTGAATGGCGGCAAGTGCCTGAGTGCGGGCACGCCGGCGTGTGATTTTGAGGTCAAAAGTAGATCCGGCAATAACGTTACTTCGGTTATCGGTCGAGCCGGTGAAAACTAAATGTCGCTCTTGTCCTCGCATTGGTGTTATTGCCAACTTGGTACCGGCAGTCTGGCCCGGGATTCAGTTGTTTGAACCAATTACCAGAGGTTTCTTGGCGAGCCGGCGGTCTGTTCGGGCCGACGCGTGGCTAAAGCGAACAGAAATTGAAGGTCTTCTCCGCTTATGGATTTGGCCTCAACTTAATTCGTCACCGCCCGCTTCCTTCGCCCAAAACACGGTTGCAACCTATAAGCCGAAAATAGTCGTCAGATCACAACGCTTGGCCAAAGCAAGCATCTCGGCTTCGGACGGTGCGAACCTCAGGTCGGCTGCCGCCCGCAATACCGCTGGCAGAATATCGACGTCACCAACCGAATTGAGAAACAACCCGGGGCGCGCCAGTACCCAATTCACGGCTAAGCGGATGTCGTCCTCCGCCTCGAGCGGTTGATACCAGGTGGTCTGCCCGCGCGCCATGCTGGCAGACCACGGGCCGCGAGCGACCGCCTTGATTGTCTGCACCGCCACCTGCCGCTCTTCGCACAGTTTGAGCGTGGCTTCAAAGTCTTTGGCGTAAACCGGATGGTTGGCGGCAACCCAGTTCCACGGCATTAATACCGAGTCAAAGTCGAATCGTGCGAGACTACGCCGATGCATCGCGGCTATCGTCCAGCCATGCCCGGTAACGCCGATAAATCGTACCAAGCCTTGTGAGCGCGCCTCGATTGCCGCTTCAAGGGCACCACTCGGCCCCATTGCCTGCTCCCATTCGTCAGGGTGGGCCAGGGCGTGCAGCTGAATCAGGTCAATGTGATCTGTTTGCAAACGCTCCAGCGAGCGGTGAATGCTTGCCCTGGCTCCCTCATAGTCACGCTCACGGGTTTTTGTCGCCAGGAAAAAATCTTTTCTGTGGCGATTCATCCAGGAGCCGATCCGCAGCTCGGAATCACCGTAAGCCGGCGCGGTATCGATATGATTGATCCCGTACTCAAGTAATAAATCGAGCATCCGGTCTGCGGTTGACTGATCTTCGTTCCATAATGCAGCGCCACCAAAAAGCACCGCCGAGCTCATGTGTCCGGTGCGTCCGAAGGCTCGCTTTTCTATGGTCATTTTTACTCCGTACTCGTGTTGGTTGGATCCGGCGCCCAGCGCGACCCAGGTTGAATTTCCAGTAGTAAGGCTATCTGGAATTAGCGTGCCGTGCCCTTTCCAACGCACGATTGAGTGCTTCATCGGCAAGATTGTGCGATATTGTATGAACCGCTCTGTCAACGCGCCAGCACAAGGACACCCCCATGCCTTTTGACCCACTGGAACGCCGTGCCATTGGCAAGACCCAGCTAACCGTCACCCGGATGGGGCTTGGCGGAGCGCCACTGGGCGAACGGCAGGTACGCGTCTCTGACGAGCAAGCCAATGCCATTGTCCAGCAAGCATATGCTCACGGGCTGCGACATTTTGACACCGCGCCCTGGTACGGTCAGGGAAAAAGTGAGCTGCGAATGGGGCGCAACCTGGTCGACAAACCACGCACCGACTTTGCCGTATCAACCAAAATCGGACGGGTGTTTTTCAGGCCTGCCCACCCGGAAACCTTCGATCCACCATGGTTAGGGGGCGGTAACCGTTTCGATTTTCGCTGGGATTATTCTTACGATGGGGTGATGCGCTCCTACGAGGACAGCCTGACCCGGCTCGGATTAAACCGGGTCAATATGTTGTTGGTCCACGATATCGACCCTGCGTTTCATGGTTCATGGGATGGCGTTGACGCCCGACTCAAAGAGCTGGACAGCGGGGGCGGTTTTCGTGCTCTTGAACAACTAAGGCGCAGCGGTGAAATTCAGGCCATTGGCGCCGGGGTCAATGTCACGGGCATGATTCCACGCTTTCTAAAGCGCTTTCCAATGGATTTTTTCCTGGTGGCAATCCCGTACACCTTGCTCGACCAGGATGTATTGGATGAAGAGTTTCCGCTGATGGCCGAACACGGCGCAACCGCGATGATTGGCGCCGTATTGGCATCCGGCATACTGGCAACCGGCCCGGGCCCAACCGCAAAATATGAGTACAAAATTGCGCCGCCGGCGATTCAAGACCGAGTTGCGAAGATGCAATTGGTTTGCGCGCGCCACTCGGTGTCGTTAATTGCCGCTGCGCTTCAATTCCCACTGGCCCACCCGGTGGTCAGCTCGATTATCCCTGGTGCTTTTGATGTGTCTCATGTCACCAGTAACCTGGCTGATCTGCGCGCAGCGATTCCAGCCGATTTCTGGTCAGAATTGAAAGCTGAAAAATTGATTCGAGCCGATGCCCCAACGCCATAAATCACTGCGTCATCAAGCCGCGGCGGCGCTCTTCCCGCCAGGAAACAAGCAGCGACGAAACCTCAAAGTAGCCTGCTAAAAAATGCTGCTATTTTTTGCGCGGCATGATCGGGCATTTCGTAATGGACAAAATGCCCGGCGTCTTCAGCGATTTCAACAGTCACATCCAAAAACGAATCGCCAATGTTATCCGCCCATTGCGCCTTAATCACCGGGTCGTGCCGACCCCAGAATACATAGCTTGGGGTTGTGATCGGCGGCAATAATGGCGCCTCACCTTTCATCACCGCAATGCGCGCGGCATTAGCGCTGATATACCAGTTAAATCCACCCTGCATGTTGCCTGGCGCCAGGAAGTTGTCGAGCCAAATGTCCAGATCGGCATCAAAGGTTTTTGGGTCGTGGGCCCAATGCGCCATCTGATGACCAAAATAGATGCGCGCCGCCTCGCGGGATGAAGCAATCAGTTCCGCTGCCCACGGCTTCTGGTGAAAAGACTGATACCAGATTTCGGACAGATGCCCGGGTTCGAACCAGCGTTTGCCGATGCCCGCATGAACGCAGTTGAAAAAGAACAAGCCGGTCAGGCGCCCGGCATGACGGCGGGCAAACATCTGTGCAACTTGCGAACCGACATCGTGGCTGACAAGGCCAAACTGCTTAAGGCCGAGGGCACCGGCCAGCGCGTAAATATCTTCGGCCATGACGGCCGCATTATCCTGGTCAGACGGGTGTTTGTGCGGTTTTTCGGTCGCACCAAAACCACGCAGATCGGGCATGATTAGTTCGAACTTGTCTGACAACAACGGCACCAACTTGTGCCAGGCGTACCAGAACTCGGGCCAGCCGTGTAGCAGCACCAGGGGCAGCCCGTTGCCAGCCCGCGCCACATGCATGTCGATGCCGTTAGCCTTGATATTGCTATGGGTGACGCCGGGGACTGAGGGCTGAGTAAACATGGTCGCGACTCCACACAGCAAAAAATAGGCGCTATACCAATCGCTAATGATCACTCACTAGCGAATGAACACTGACTAAATAATAGCGTGACGCACTTTTGCCGACACCCATTCACTAACCACGACGGTGCCAAAAATCACGATGAACAACATCGTGACCTGTGGCCAGGCAAGCACGTTGAGCGAGTTTTGCAGTTGCAGGCCCAGGCCCCCTGCGCCGACCAGGCCCAGAATGGCCGATTCGCGAATGTTGATATCCCATCGAAAAACGGACACCCCATAAAAGGTTGGCATGATCTGCGGCACGATGCCGTAGTTGATCACCTGGGCCGCTGAACCACCGGTAGCAGTGACGGCTTCTACCTGGTTAATGTCGGTTTCTTCAATGGCTTCGTAAAGCAGCTTGGCGACAAAGCCGATCGAACGCAGACCAATGGCAACAATGCCCGCCAGCAAGCCGGGGCCGATGATTGACACCAGGAGTAAAGCCCAGATCAGCGAATTGATCGAGCGCGACGCCACGATGACAAACAATGCAATTGGGCGCACAAAAGTTTTGCTTGGGGTTGTATTGCGAGCAGCCAGGAAGGCAACAGGTACGGCAATGGCAATACCCATCAGCGTACCCAGGGTTGCCATATTGATCGTGTCCCACAGCGGCCAAAGCAGTTCGGTGATGTAGCCCCATTTCGGCGGAAACATGCGGCCGGTCAGATCTGCCGCCTGGCGAGGCGCATCGGCAACAAATGCCCAGATGGTGTCCCGGGTCATGATCTGCCAGCAAAAAACAGTAAGGGCTACCAGGGCAAACCACAGCGCCCAGCGAAGCAGGCGAAACCGTGGGCTTCGATGCAGCCAGACCGGCGCACTAGCGGGCGACGTTGCAGTCGGCTCAGGCATCACTGCACCCACTTGCGGACAAAGCCGGACGTATACTCAGCCAGCATCACAATGCCAATAATAATCAGCAAAATGGCCCCGGCCGAATCGAACTCGTAGCGATCAATTGCCGTGTTCAGAGTAGCGCCAATGCCGCCAGCGCCGACAATGCCAATAACGGCTGACTCGCGAAAGTTAATATCCAGGCGATACAGCGACAATCCGATTAAGCGCGGCATCACCTGCGGCTGCACACCGTAGTTCACCAGTTGCCACCACGACGCACCCGTCGAACGAATGGCTTCGGACTGGGTTTCGTCGATGTCTTCGATATCTTCGGCAAGCAGTTTTGCCAGAAAACCAATGGTTGCAAAACTGAGGGTTAAAAAGCCGGCAAACGGCCCGAAGCCAAACATTGTCACAAAGAGAATGGCAACAATGATCTCTTGCAGCGAGCGGGATACAGCAATAATTGCGCGACAAAAGTAGTACACCGGCGTTGGCGCAAGATTGCGGGCCGCGCCGATGCCGATCGGCACCGACAGAATGACCCCGGCTACGGTTGCTGTTACCGTCATGGTCAGGCTTTCGATCAGGCCAACCGAAATGTCGCTCCAGCGGCTGACAAAATCCGGGGTCAGAAAGCCTTTAACAAAACGCCAGCCGCGCTCCATGCCCTCGGCTATCCGCGCCCAGTTGACGTCAACTGTGCTGATCGCCAGAACCAGGTAGACCAGGGCACCCAAGTAAATCGCCCAGCGCCAACGAGCATCCGGAATCATCACCGGTGGGCGCCGCCAGCGGCGTGCGGCATCCAGGTTGGCGGAGCCCGGGTCAGCCACGATTTTGCTCAGTTATTAGCTCACTCGTCAGCCCTCTTGGCATCGTATGCGCCATTTTTTAAGCCAGCCCTGCAAGACGCTCTTCATCCGCCCCACCCGGACGGGACTCGTCATCATCGGCACTGTCGACATCAATTGCGGTCCAGTCTTCCTCGCCGTAAATAGTGGTCAGTACCGAATCGTCCAGCTGCGCTGGCGGGCCATCAAAGACCACCTTGCCCGCTTGTAATCCGATGATGCGTTGGGTGAACTGGCGGGCCAGTACGACGTCGTGAATATTGATAATCGCCGGTAGTCCGCGTTCGGCGCAAATCTCAACAATGAGTCGCATGATCTGGCGGGAGGTTTTTGGGTCGAGTGACGCCGTGGGTTCGTCGACCAGCAACAATTGTGGGTCTTGCTCAAGCGCCCGGGCAATACCCACCCGCTGACGCTGCCCGCCAGATAATGCGTCAGCCCGTTTGTCCGCATGATCAGTCAGCCCAACCCGAGCCAGCAAGCCAAAAGCGTTGGCCACATCAGTGGCCGGAAAACGACGCAGAAAACTGCGCCAGAAAGAAACATAACCCAGGCGGCCCGACAAGACGTTTTCCATCACGCTCAGCCGTTCAACCAACGCGTATTCCTGAAAGATCATGCCAATGCGCCGACGCGCCGTACGCAGCTGACTCGAGCCCAGGGCAGTGATTTCCGTGTCGTCCAGCCAGACCTGGCCGCTGCTGGGTTCAACCAGTCGGTTGATACAGCGGATCAGGGTTGATTTACCGGCACCAGAAGGCCCTATCAGGCCGAGCACCTGGCCGGCCGGCACTTCAAAACTCACGTCACGCAAAGCCTGATCGCCAGTTTTGTAGGTTTTAGTCAGCCCTTGGACACGCAGCACGACAACTCCGGTGAGTCATATGAAAACAGTGGACAAATAAGTGAAGGCGCAGAGCCTAAGCCCTGCGCCTGGCGCTTGTCTATTATCGGAACCGTGGATTACTTGCAGTTGTATTGCACGTTGTTCGCTGCGTCGATCTTACGAATGACTTCCCAGTGACCTTTGAATGTAATTGGTACAAACTGGGCTTCGCCGGATTTACTGAATTCTTTTTCCAGACTGCTGCCTTTCCACTCAAAAGACTTGAACCCCTCCTGGATCTTGGCCTGCAACTCTGGCTTCAGGTTGTACGCAATGCCGTAACCCGTGGTCGGAAAGGTTTGTGATTTGTAAATTGAAACGATTTGCTCTTTCTTGACCACATCGCGGCTGAGCATCCGGTTAAGCACAGAGTTCGCAACCGACGCAGCCGGGTAGTCTTTGTTGGCCACCCCCAAAATTGAGTTGTCGTGTTTGCCCGAAAATACCGGCTCAAAATCTTTGCCCGGCTCCATGTTGTAATCGGCTTTAAGAATCGCTGATGGTGCTTTGAAACCCGAGTTCGAGGTCTGCGAGGTAAAAGCCATCTTCTTACCCTTGATGTCTTCGACCTTGTTAATGCCAGAGTCCGGGTAGGTGATGATTTCCATTTCGTAGCCGAAAGAGCCATCAGCACGCGCCATCATGGTGAACGGGCGGAAACCCGCACAAGCCACAGCCAGCGGGTTAGAACCGGTGTTAAAGCCAGCAATATGCAGGCGCCCGGCCCGCATTGCTTCGATTTGGGCGGCATTGGACTGAACCGGGAAGAACTGCACCTTCTTGCCGGTTACCTTGGTGAGATGGGCCAGGAAGTCTTTCCATGCCTCAGCATAAACCGCCGGATCTTCCACCGGGGTATAAGCAAAAATCAGCGTCGACGGATCAACTTGTTTGCTTGCGTCACTGGGAATATCCGCAATCAGATCACCGTCGGCATCGGTGTAACGGGAATCGAGTTTGAATTCGGCGGCGGCCGTTCCGGCAACCAACAATGCGGCCGCGGCAGCCAGGGTTGTCAATAGGGTTTTCATGATGCTCCTCGGTTGGATTGCGATCTTTTGTCGCAACTGAACAGGAAGTCTAGAGCATTTCCGACCACCAGAGACAATCGATGATGCAATGCAATATCGATTGTCCCGCCCGCCCTGTCCGACCAGGCCAATGCGCTATTGAGGCACGGCATCCGTCCGGTATTGCTCAAGAAATTCTGCACTGGGCTCGATCGGTTCGATGATGTCGATCAGAATGCCGTTTGGATCACGGACCATGAAATGGCGCTGACCAAAAGCCTCGTCTTTTAACTGGCTTGCCATGTCCAGGCCAAGCTCGGTGAGACGTTCAAATTCCTGCGTTGCATCGGCAACTTCAAAACTCAGTATCAAGCCAGAGGTGACGCCTCGGTTAGCTTTCGGCACCGTTTCGTGCTCAGCTTGCACAAGTGCCAGATTCACAGCTGGGTCACCGGCTAACTGCAGATGGACGTACCAGTCGCTGTCGAATGCTGGTTCAAAACCAAAGTGCTGCTGATAGAACGCTGAGCTGGCAGCAACATCAAGGGTCTGGATAACGGGGTAGTACTGGGTGCATTTCATCGTGCAATCCTCACAAATTCATAATTGGGGGTAGCCTACTTAGATACATACAGCGTGTATGTTAATGTATCCTAAAATACATACAGGTTGTATGTCAACCCGATATTGAGCGCTGCCCAACCCCAAATTCTTTATCGGCGCCCGCCAGTCAAACAACAATTCGACGCCCAGGTCTTAACCTGCGTTTCAGAGCTAAAAATGTCTCAAAAGTCCAATCCACACGGGTCAGCGCCGCCACGCAGAACCAATGAAGCCCGCTCGGCTCACACCCGGCAGGCACTGATCGATGCCGCGCGTCAACTCTTCATTGATAACGGATTCGCAGCCACCAGCACACCGGAGATCGTGACCATGGCCCAGGTCACCCGTGGCGCCTTGTATCACCACTTCGCGGACAAAACTGACTTGTTCAAATCGGTGGTTCATGCCGAAGCACAGGCAGTGGCTCAAGAGATCAATCGCAATGCAGCGCAACCCGAATCGGCGCTTGGCGCCTTGCTCGACGGTGCAAACGGCTATTTCATTGCTATGGCGAAACCAGGTCGCGCCCGTTTGTTGCTAATCGAAGGCCCTGCGGTGCTTGGGCCAGACACCATGAGCCAGCTCAATAGCGACACCAGTACGGCAACCCTGGCTGACGGCCTGGCGCAGGCAATGCGCGACGCTCACGACATCAACGCGACGCCAATAAAAGAACTGGCGGAAGTGCTCGGTTCCGGTTTTGACCGCGCTGCGCTCGCGGTTGCCGGCGGAGAATCCGTTGAGCCTTACCAGCAAGCCTTTCGCCTCTTGTTTGAACGGCTCGTCAGCAAATAGACGCGATAACCGCGGTGTGTTTCGATCGGTGACGATGTGACCCGCTGATTCAATTACCCGCTGGCGTGCCCAACCACTGAAGCATCAACTCGTTAAAAGCCGCAGGCTGCTCCCGATGAAGAAAATGCCCGGCGTTCGGAATTTCTTCATAGCGATACTCGCCGGTAAAATACTCATCCTGATTAGTCATCAGCTCAGCACGCAAATCATCGCCACCACACAGGGCCAGGGTCGGTACAGAAATTGGCCGGTTGATTTTCTCGAGCAGATGATTCAGTTCTGGGTCACCTTTGTCAGGGTTGAGCATGGCACGGTAATAACCCAGGGCGGCAGGCAGAACACCAGGAATACTGAGCGTCGCCTTTATCTCAGCCAGATGGCCTGGGTCTTTGAAACCGGGGCTTGTCCAGTAGTCCCAGAGATAATCGATGAATGCAAAATTGTTGGCAACAATGGCTTGTTCGGGCAGGTCTGCAATCTGGAAAAACCACCAGTGGAAAGAACGCTGGATGTGTTTGGCATCGAGCAGGCTTTTTTTAACCTGGCCTGAGTGCGGCACGGCTGCAACTACCGCGCGGTCAATTAACTCCGGATGGGCGGCAATCAGGGCGTAACCAATAATGGCGCCCCAGTCCTGGCCGATGAAGTGCACCGGGCGAACACTGCGTTGGCCGCTTGCACAACTTGCACCATTTGCGCCACTTAGGCAGCGGATAATCTCAGCAATATCTGAAACCAGAGTGGTAATGCCAAAATAGCCGCCGTCGGGCACCTCGGTTGGCGGATAGCCACGTAAAAACGGCGCGACGGCACGGTAGCCGGCATTCGCCAGGGCCGGCATCTGGTGACTCCAGGTATTTGCTGTGTCCGGGAAGCCATGCAACAGCAATACCAGCGGGCCCTCGCCTTGCTCAAGATACGCAAAGTCCAGACCGTTCACGTTCCCGTGATTCATCGTTTTTTCTACTCCAAGGTCCTTCTGTTTAAACGATAGTACTGACTTGATCGCAAATAGCACTGAGTGCCATTTTGCCGGGCGCGCCGTACACTATTGAACTTCGGCGACATACCTGTGGTTCTTCAATGCGAATTGTCTACTCGATACTGCTTGTCTTGTTTGGCGCCCTTAGCGGGCCAGGCATCACGGCCGCGGCTGGGGACACCACCACGGCCACCGCGCACGACCAACAAGACTTTCCGGCGATTGCGCTGGAGCTGGTTGCTGAAGGTTTGAATGCCCCGTTGTTTCTGGTGGAACCGCCCGACAACAGCGGACGCCGGATTATTGGCGACCAGATTGGGCTGGCCAGGGTGCTGATGCCAGACGGCAAGATGCTGGATGAACCCTTTCTTGATCTGCGCGATGTCTTAACCCCGCTGTTAAAAGCTTTTGACGAACGAGGTTTGCTCGCACTGGCGTTTCATCCGCGCTTTGCCGACAACGGATTGTTCTATGTGAACTACAGCGCAAAACGCCGATCAGATTCACCGTTTACCGGCAAAACGGCCTACACCTGGCGAATGTCAGAGTTCAAGGTTTCAGCGGATAACCTCAATAAAGCAGACCGCACGTCCGAGCGGGTCTTGCTCGAGTTCGACTGGGTTAATCGCAAACACAACGGTGGTGGTCTGGCCTTTGGCCCGGACGGTTTTTTATATGTTGGAGTAGGTGATGGCGGTGGCGCGCACGGGGTTCCCGACATATACGTCGCACCCAGGCCGGCAGCAGCAGATCCGAACCGGCACACTGAAGAGATCCCTGAAGACCCATTCAAGATTCCGAAGCAGTTTCATCACTACGACCAATACGCACAGGACACCAACCGGCTAAACGGGAAGATTCTGCGTATTGATGTCAATAACGGACACCCCGGGTATGCCATACCCCCGACCAATATTTTTCGCGGCAAGACAGAAGGTCGTGACGAAATTTACGCCTGGGGTTTTCGCAATCCGTTCCGGCTGTCGTTTGACCGCCTGGGCAGTGGCGACATGTTTGTCAACGGTGTGGCTGAGTCGTTCTGGGAGACCGTTTACCTGGTTGACCGTCCGGGAAATTACGGATGGGCGATTCGCGAAGGGACACATTGCTACGATCGTAGCCGCGCATTCGACCCGCCCAGAGACTGCGCCCGACAAGGCGCACTGGGTGAAATAATCCGAGACCCGATTATTGAATACCCAAACTGGTCGGTGATGCGTCGGGAGTCGACAGTCAAAGCCAAACCGCTGGGCACTGCCAATGTGGGTGGATTCGTTTATCGGGGTAAAGCCCTGCCACCGCTCTACGGAAAATTTGTTTTTGGCGACTTCAGTGCTGAAATCATGAAACCCTCCGGCCAGTTATTTGTGGCAAGCCCAACCGGCTCCTGGCGGGCACCCTGGCAGGTGAGCAAACTCAAACAAATGGATGTCCGCATTCACAGCCTGGGTGAAGACGCCAGTGGTGAGCTTTATGTGCTGACAACCGCACTTGGCATACCGGTTGGCAACAGTGGCAAGCTGTGGAAGATAGTGCCGGCAACAAGGTAAGGCCTGCACGACGGAATTCACGACAACCGAACGGCTGTTAGTACTAAAGCCTCTGGTCATCGACAGGCAACCAGCTGATTTCAGACATAACAGTGCACTCCACATTTCCCGCCCGCGCACCTAAAACCGCATCCGATAATAAAGCGCGGCCCCCATTAGTCCGGATCATGCGGCCGTGATTAAGCAGCAATTTGTCACAATGATATTCCCTTGCGATCGTCTTAGACTTGTTCGCTGAGACAGCTTTAGCTCAGAGCGCAGTTCCACAGCAACAAAGAATCACTGTTGGCTGGACACCCGTCGGGCTGATCTTGCCCGAGCTGAACATCCGGGACACTGACGGTCGTGTGGGGCTGGTACGGATCAAAACCGATAAAGCCCTGAAAAGTATTCCTGTTGTTGTCATGACCACCTCAAAAGACGACAAAGACATCCAGGACTGCTACCGGGTAGGCGCCAATAGTTACGTGCTCAAACCAGTTAATCTCGAAGGGTTTTTCGACGCAACTGCAGGGCTGCGCGAACATAGGATCGAAATCGTACTGTTGCCCGAGACCAAACGATGATCCGCGTACTATCAATTGACGGCAGCCCCGACGATAGAGATTTTGTCAGCGATCTGCTGCGGTCCAGCCCTCAAGCGTATGAAGTGCCCTCTGTAGTTGACAGTAATGAAGTTTTTGACCATCTTGACCGTCAGGTTGTCGAAGACAACAGCATCGGCATCGAACCAAAGTATCTCAAGTCGATTTTCACGACGCTGAAGCGCTTATGGAGTGCCGGCCAATACAAAGGTGAGCATGCCATGACAAATGCGGATGACCGAATTGTGCGCGAAGCACGGCGCACCGCTGACAAAAGGGCGGCGGGATATCGGGCGCTGGCATTGCGAATGTACCCGTGGGTGTGTGGGTCCTGCGCGCGTTCATTTACACATGTAAATCTGCAGCTCCTGGAAGTTCACCACAAGAACGGCAATCATCACGACAACCCGTCGGACGGCAGCAATTGGGAATTGCTCTGCACGTATTGTCACGAGCACGAGCACTCCAAGCTGAAAGACTCAGCGGGGCGGGCGGGACGGGCCAGTGGGTCGGCCCCTTCAACCTTTAATCCGTTCGCCGACCTAAAGGCAGTCATTAAGGCCCGCCGTGGCGAGAACGACCCTCAGGAATAGTCAGGCAGCAGTAAGAGCCTTAAAGAAGGGCCACCGGCACTCAGGAGCAAACATCCGTTGTACGAAGAACCCCGAGCCAGTGAACGCTTTTTCACCGCTGACGCGATTCACGACAGGCAATCACCAGTATGGTTAGCAGGACAAGCGGGCCCACGAAGAACCCCATCGCCACCGAATATGAGGCGAGTTGATCGTGCTGTACCGTCGCAAGAATAAGATAACCGAGGTAGGCAAGGTAGGCTGCCAGGAACAGCCCGCCCTCCCAGCGTGCGATTAGGTTGCCCGTGAAAAAGACTGGCATGCAAGCGAACGCAACAACCAACATGAAAGGAAGGTCAAAGTAGAGAATCGCCGGCGCAACAACCAGACCGTTGGACGCAAACAGCGAAGAGATGCCGAGAACACCAAGAATATTGAAGATGTTGCTACCCACAACATTGCCCACCGCGATATCGCGCTCGCCCCGAATGGCCGCCATGACAGACGTGGCCACTTCTGGCAGGGAGGTCCCAGCAGCAACGATGGTCAATCCGATAATCGCCTCACTGACGCCGAGCGTCTTTGCTACGGTAACAGCCGCAGCAACAAGCCAGTTAGAGCCAATTACCAACAACGCCAGACCAAGCCCGATAAATGCCGCCTGAGTGAGCCAATGATTTCTCCACCTCTTAATGTCTGCTACCTCATCCGCTGCCTGATCCGCTGATTTGGCTGGCTCGATTCGCTGACGGCGAGACTGCCAGATCGTGACAACGCGATGTATCCGATCAACAGCGCGAACAAGATCAGGCCGTTTACAAAACTGATGTGACCGTCGATTGCCATGAGAGATAACAGGACGGATGCACCAAACATGACGGGCACTTCCTGGCGAATAAGCTGCCGGTCGACAATCAATGGTGTGATTAACGCTGAAATACCCAGGATGAACAAGACGTTAAAGATATTGCTCCCAACGACGTTGCCCAGCGCCAGATCGATCTGGTTGTCGAGCACCGAGTTGACGCTCACGGCAAGCTCAGGGGCACTGGTACCGAATGCAACCACGGTCAGGCCGATAACCAGTGGTGAAATGCCAAAAGTCTGCGCTAGTTTTGAGGCACCACGAACCAGCAGATCACCGCCGGCGACAAGCAGCAGCAAGCCCATAAGAAACATGCCGGCGGTGACGATCATACGAAAACCTTTTTCGACTCGCCGTTACAAAAAGTACCGGACAGTCTTGTATTGTCGGGCAACCGACGGGATTTAAAAATCGCACCTGCATTCCTGTGAGCCATCGACCCACGGCTCAAATTGCCGCCCCGGCTTTCAGCGCGTTAATACGCTCGGTTAGTGGCGGATGGGTCATGAACAAGCGCTTAAATCCGGTCACAGGGCCGCCGGTAACCCCGAAAGCGGCCATCTTGTCTGGCAGCGGCTGCGGATGCAAGGCATTTAGCCGTTCCAGTGCCGCAATCATTGTGCTTCGACTCGCCAGCTGTGCGCCGCCTGCGTCCGCCCGAAACTCGCGTTGACGCGAGAACCACATCACCACGATAGAGGCGAACACCCCCAGGATCAGCTCCGCGACAATCATCGTCACCCAAAAGCCTGGCCCGTGACCGTGTTCACTTTTAAACACCACACGGTCGACGGTGTGCCCGATCACGCGCGAAAGGAACATAACAAAAGTATTAACAACCCCTTGGACCAGCGCCAGGGTGACCATGTCGCCATTGGCAATATGGGCCATTTCGTGGGCCAGGACAGCCTCTGCCTCACTTTTGGACATTTGCTCTAGTAAACCGGTCGACACGGCAATCAGTGAGCTGTTCTTCGTCATGCCGGTCGCGAAGGCATTCACATCGGGGGAGTCCCAGATAGCCACCTCGGGTGTCTTAATGCCTGATACCTTCGCTTGTGCGGTGACGGTCTTTACCAACCACTGTTCCATTGGTGTCCGTGGTGTGGTGATCACTTCAGCACCGACGGCCCGCTTAGCACTCCACTTGGATATCGCTAACGAGATAAAAGCACCGCCAAACCCGAATACAGCCGCAAATACCAGCAATGAGTTCAGATTCAAACCCTGATTGTTCAAATAGGGCTCAACGCCCAAAAGCCGCATTGTGATCGACAGCATAAAAACGACTGCCAGGTTGGTCGCGACAAATAGCCCAATACGTTTCATAGGTTCGATCTCAATAGTTGATTGTGATTCACGCAAACCGTGAACCGCTTCCACGCGGGCTATTGATATCTATTGTCAATCTGTTCTTTAAATCAACGTCCGCGGAATATCCATCCTACGCGGGTATCTTGAACAGAATAAGTCGAAGAATGTTGGGGTATAGATCGAATAAAATGAGGGTGCTGCTAAGTGTGATTGAACCCCTCAGGAAGGCGCTCGTACCCAACGACCCGGCCGCGCATCGGTGATCTCGCCGTTGGCACATACCACCTGACCCGCCACCATCGTGGCCAGCATGCCTTGGGCATGCTGCACCATACGGCGCCCGCCGGCAGGGAGATCACGCACAATAGTTGGTCGGAGCGGCGCAATTGTTGCAGCATCAAATACGTTAATGTCTGCCCGCATACCAACCGCTAAGCGGCCGCGGTCAACCAGGCCCAGATGATCGGCGTTTCGGGCCGACATCATTTCAACCGCCTGACTCATCGGTATCTTATCGCCACGCTGTCGGTCGCGAACCCAGTGCGCGAGCATTGTTGTCTGAAAGCTCGCATCGCAGATTGTGCCAACATGGGCACCGGCATCACCCAATGCAAACAAGGCCTTGGGATGACTCATCATCCGGTGTAATTCGTTCAGCGAACCGTCCAGGTAATTGAAGATCGGAAAGTAAATCAGGTTCGAGCCGTCACCTTCGGCGAGGTAGTCGTAAATTTCGGCCAGTGCGCTTGTACCATTTGCTTTGGCGCGGGCCGCGAACGAGGTTGACGGGTCGGGTTCGTAGTCAGGCAGGCTGTCCGCGCCGCTGGATAACGGAAACATGACCCGGGCTGAATTTTCCAGATCGCGCACGACCAGATCAACCAGGGGCGGAACAGCAGAACCTTCGCGGGCCAGGGTCAGCGGCGTTTCGCTGAGGATACGGGCCCTCATTTCCGGGTCTTTGATGGCGGCAATCCGCTCGGCAACTGGCAGGCGGGCAATATTGCGGTAACTTGGAAACGACTTCAGGACGTTAAAGCTCGTATCCAGCCCGTTCAGAATTCCAACCGGGCGGCAGGCGGTTTGCAGGCGGATATCAAGGCCGTCTTTGCCCGCAGCTTCGACCCGTTCGGCCAGCCACCGGTGCTGCTGCGGGGCATTGATGCGCTCAAGCCAGGTTAAGGCCAATGGTCTGTTCGCGGTTCGGGCCAACAGCTCAAGCATGTTGTACTCGCGGTCAAAGCGCGCGCGCTCATCACCATCATCGGTGCGGATACAGTGATAGTCGCTAACCGCATGGAGCACACGGTAAGGCAGACCCTCAAATGCGCTGGCCAGGGCCGTCAGCTCACGGACATCCGCCTCACTGGCCGGGGTTTCTTCACCGCGGGCCGTACGGTGGTTATCAGAACGCCCGGTAGAAAACCCAATCGCACCGTTTTTCAGGGCTGATGCGAGCAAACTCTTCATCTGCGCGCAGTCTGCCGCAGTGGCGATCTCGCGCTGGGCCGCCCGCTCGCCCATGACAAAAAGCCGCAGGCTGTCGTGTGGCACCAGGGTTAAGAAGTCCAGGGTATGCGGTATCGCGTCAAGTGCCTGGGTGTATTGCTCAAAAGAATTCCACGACCAGTTAATGCCTTCAGCCAATGCGGTACCGGGTATTTCTTCTACCCCTTGCATTAACTCGATCAGACGGTCGTGATCACCATCGCGAACCGGCGCAAAACCCACGCCGCAGTTTCCCATGACAACCGTCGTCACCCCGTGAAAAATGCTCGGAGAAAAGCTCTCATCCCAACTGGCCTGGCCGTCGTAATGGGTATGAATATCGATGAACCCCGGGGTTACGGTTGCGCCATCAGCATCAATTGTCTGACGGGCCTGGCTTTGGCCGTGACCAATGTGAGTGATGATGCCGTCACGGATGCCGACATCAGCAAGCACCGGTTCTGTGCCATTGCCGTCAACTACCGTGCCACCTTTTATGAGGGTATCGAACATTGTTTGTCTCCTGTCGCGAGAGGGCAGAACCCGTTGCCGGCCCAATTAAAACAATGATCGCACAGTTCAAGTTCAATATGCCGGGCCCTGGTCCGACCCGTCACTGCGACTGAAACGCAGCCAAAAAAAGGGCCCGATATCAGGGCCCCATGGTGGCGGTATCGTCTTTCTGTCTGCTATCCCGCCGATTTGCTGCGGAAAACGCCCGCCCTAACTGGCGCCAGGCGCAGCGACCACAGAGTCTATGCCGCCGATGCGCCCCGTTTCAGACCAACAATTAAATACCCTATCGCAACCAGAATCAGTCCACCAAGTACCCATGCGGTGAATTTCGGATTTCCATAGAAGCTTTCGACAAGCTGCTCACCCGCAACCGCAAATAAAACCGTCACTGCCGGAGCAATAAGAAAGAAGCAAAGGTTATCTGAAACCCAGAATGGTGGCTGTGGCTGGGTTGCCTTTCTGGCGACAAAGCGAACGACAATTAAACCCAGAACTAAAACAACAATGGCAATAAACAATGACATGATGGACCTCCTGGCCCGGCTTCTGTATGCCACACATGTTCCCAGTCGCATCCAGAGCCCGGAGGTCGCCCAAGCCGGGGCGCTATCGGGTCGCCGCCGGTGAGGCGGCTCACAAATCAGCCGCTCTGAAAGCCAGCCAAATAGTACAGAGGTTGAGGACGCACTCTTGTTTCGACGGTGGCGGGAAAGGTGGCGCTATTCCGAGCCGGTACTGCATGCGTCCAAGCCGATACGCTAGCACAACGGCATGGCCAGTCAAGAGAAATTCTTAGCGTCGTAGTGCGCATTCAGGGCAACGACAACCGCCTTTGTTCCAACCCTCGACGCCAGTCCGATAACAACAAACTTGTGAACCGCCGAGGCACAAAAATGCCCGGCTGATAATTGAGGAAACTTAGTCTGACGACTCGATCTGAAGCGTTGCCAGTTCGCCCAGTTTCCACACCGCGCGTTCTATGCGCGTATCCCACAAGTGGCCACAACTGAGGCGCAGGCAATTGCCGTAACGTTTGCTTGCCGTGAAAATGTCGCCCGGGGCGAAACAAATCCCCGCGTCAATAGCGGCGTCGAACAACCCCAGGCTGTTACCCCTGGTCGGCAACTCCAGCCACAACACAAAACCGCCAGCCGGGCGGCTAACCCGTGTACCGACCGGAAAGGCTTGAGCAACTGCCAGGCGCATCTGGTCAATGGCGTTGGCATACTGACGACGTATACGCCTGAGATGGTTATCGTAAGCGCCACTGGTCAGGTAATCAGCCATGGCCACCTGGGTTAAAACCGGGTTGGCCAGAGTGAGGGCAAATTTGTGCTCAACAATGTCACTGATGTGTGCTTTGCAGCTTACCCAGCCGATCCGATAACCCGGCGCCAGTGTTTTGGAGAATGAGCTGCAGTAAATGATGTCTGCGGTTGCGTCCAGGGCGCTGTAGGGAAGCGGCCTGTCACTGCCAAAATAGATGTCGCTGTACACATCGTCTTCGATCAGGGTTGCGCGGTGCTTTTTTAGTAGCTTGATAATTGCGCGTTTGTTTCGTTCCGGCGTGAGATTACCCAGCGGGTTGCCAAAGCTCGAAGCAAAAAGACAAGTACTGATAGTGCCCGCCTCCAAGGCTTCTTTAAGCGCGGCCACACTGACCCCACTTAGAGGGTCAGTAGGCAGTTCTAGCACTCTGAGGCCCAGTGATTGCAGAATTTGCAGCAAACTAAAGTAGGTGGGTGATTCGATGGCGACTGTATCGCCCGGTTTGGTTGCCACCTTCAGCGCCAGATGCAAGGCTTCGGTGCAACCACTGGTAATGACAATATTTTCAGCATCAATTTCCTGGCCACAACGCAAACTGCGATGGGCAATGGCCTGGCGCAAGCGAGGCTCACCACGCGGCGGGGAGTAGGTATTGCAAACCTCACCCTGATTGCGTGCGGCGCGGGCAAGAAAACGATCAAGTTTGCTGCTGGCGAGTAACTTCGGGCTTGGAACGGCGCATCCAAGCGGCACCAGGTTTGGGTCTGCCCCCAGCTCAGCCATATGGGCAATTCGGCTGGCTGCGGTAACCGGTTGCACGCGACGCGGCGGCTTTGACACGGCCAAAGCTGGCAAATCATGGGCCGCGGCACTGCGCACATAAAAGCCAGACCGTGGCAGCGCTTCCAGAATGCCACGGCTTTCAAGCAGGCGGTAAGCCTGTAAAGCGGTGGTGACTGACACCCCCTGGGTTCGACTGATTTGTCGAAGAGACGGTGCTTTTGTACCGGGCTCAAGAGTACCGGCGTCAATCAGGCGGGTAAGCAGCTGCGCCAGCGATTCATAGCGGAAGGTCTCAGCAGCGAGCGCGTCTGCTGGCTTCATTGGGAATAATCCATGGTTTTAACTGGCGTCGTTTTAACTGGCCGTTTTTTACTCACAGGGGTCTCCTTCAGGGGTTCCATCTGTAATTGTTGATCGGCCATAACAGATTCGCTACATACCATCTGTTATCAACACAAAATTAGAAATCTGCATCTGTTATTAATGATGTCAGATCGGTACAGTTGGGTCAATACAGGCCGGATCGGCCATTATTCGCTGGCTTTTGCTAACCGCTACCCATTGAACAGGTGCCTGATGACCACGTTAAAACTCTACCAAGTCGACGCATTTACTTCGACGGTTTTTGGCGGCAACCCCGCCGCAGTTGTTGTCCTGGATAGCTGGCTGACGGACGACTTGATGCAAAAAATTGCCAATGAAAACAATCTGGCCGAAACCGCATTTGTTGTACCGCAGGCGGACGAATGGGGATTGCGCTGGTTTACGCCAACAACCGAAGTGCCATTGTGCGGTCATGCCACGCTGGCCGCCGCCCATGTTCTAGTGACCCACTTGAACTGCCAGAATTCAGTGATTAAATTCAATACGCGGGAGTCGGGCCAACTGAAAGTCAGCCGTACTGATGACGGACAACTGATGATGGATTTCCCCAGGATTGAGCTGCATGACGTCGGGCATGAACCAGGACATAAAAGCGGCGCCGAGCATTGGAACCAAATCAGCAGCGCCCTGGGTGCAAGCCCGCAAGCCCTTTTAATCGGACACATTACACCGTCAGCACCCGTGCACTTCGCGCGCTTCGGCGAATTCGCCGATGTTGCCGCCTTGAACCCCGATTTTGCCGCGCTCAAAGCCCTGGATGCCTTTGGATTTATTGCGACCGCTCCCGGTCAGGATTGTGATTTTGTTTCACGATTTTTTGCGCCCAGCGCCGGTATTGATGAAGACCCGGTCACCGGCGGCGCCCATTGCCTGTTGGCACCGTATTGGTCCACTCAACTGGGCAAGCCTCAGTTGCAGGCACGCCAGATTTCAGCACGTGGCGGAAAGCTTCTCTGTGAAGTCACTGCCGACCGCGTGATGCTGATCGGACAAGCGGTTGACTATCTGGCCGGCGAGATTCATCTGCCCGCACCAACCCCAAAGCGATAGCCCCTATGAAAACTATTGGCGCGACCATCTACAGGCGGCTCTATAGGCGTATTGCGCGCATTGGTCACTTCCTTGCCTGGTCTGAATTAATCTGGTGTATTGCACAGGAACGGCGCACTTTGCGCAGCTTATCGATTGCACAACTTGCCGACATTGGGGTGAACCCGGTTGATGCGCAGCGCGAGGCAAATCGCAGCCTGTTGAAGATTCCGGATAACCGTTTGCGAAGAGAGAATTAGTCACGATTCAGTATTCGCACGACACCGGCAGCCGGATCAATTTCCAATGCGTCCCCGGTCTTGATCAGGGATGTGACGTCACCCCGCTCGAAGCGATCGCACATTGTCATATCGGCCAATGCCGCGCCCTGAGCAAGAATGGTGTTGGCATTGTTAAAAAGTATCGCCATCGGGGCAATGGCCCGCGACTTCATCTCATGCAACATCCATGCAGACGCCACCCCACCTTTGGCCGTGTTCAGGACAAGGATTTTGCCTTTGTATGACTGGCCGAACAATTGGTGTTGCTCCCGAGAAAACACGCCATTTATACGGTCCAAATCGTATCGCGCTGAGAAATTATCATTAGCCACCAGCGCTTCACCGGTAACTTTGGGGCCAATACCCTGATGACACTTGAGCACAATCATCCGACGATCTCCCCGGCTTGTGCCGATGCAACACAGGTTTCCATACTGGCCAATGCCGGCTGATAACCATAGCCGCCCAGTATGTTGACAATTTTTGCCGAGTTGCTGAGCAAACGTACCCAGCCATTGGCCTGACCAATTTCACGAGCGTACTGGTTATAAAAACACGTGCCTTCGAGCACTTTGCCGCCGGCTGCTTCGATGGTGCGAACCAGATCCATCCGGGTGGCATCGCCATACACCTGCGGTGAGGTGCAAACGAGCAGCGGCGACTTCATGGTTTTGCCCCGCATCAATTCGGCTACCTGCTGCATCTCAACCAGGGACAACTGCGGCGCAGCAAATACAACAACATCAACCTTGTCTCCTTTGCCGCCAAAGGACGATCGCAGAGCATTAAGGTCGTCGCGGGTGATTTGTTCGGCGGGTAAATTCAGCCCGCCAACGTCAGCCAGACCCGGCGCTTCCGGTGTGATGCCAACGATATGAAACAACGGTGTTGACCCGAAGCTGGCCATTGCTGCGCCCATGTGTTTCATCTCATCGGAGGTGGGGACAGCATCTATGCCCTCGATGACTGGCACCGCCCAGTAAGAACCAGCCATTCGCCCGATCACAGCGCCTAAAACGCCCCAGTCGGTCAGCTCTTTTGGCTGCTCACGAACCACAAAGCGCCGGGTGGCCCGTCGGTTTTCGTCGAGGTGCAGACCGTATCTCGGGGTTCTGCCCGTCAGGCCGGCCGCAAGGGCCGATGGACCCCCTTCAAAATTAGAGCGGGCTCCGCACACACTGTTGGAGTAAATCACCACCCCGGTATCGCCAAAGGCGACGTTATCCCCGAGAACCGGTGGCATGATGGTCTGATAGTTGACGCAAGTATTGGTCATCAGAATCCCCATGCGGGTGCACGCCGCAATCGTGCGACGATCGAGGTCTGCCATTGCTTCTGTCTGGCCCAGCGGAGAGTAATAGTTCAGGTCCACCCCACGCGGGTCGGTGAGCATCGGCACGCAGACCCGTGCGCCCTGGCCAGCCAGATTCTCCAGAAAGCCCACTCCAGCCTCACCGACTGACTCGGGATCAACCATCATATGAGCCTGGCTGATCGGCACCAGGTCGGCCGCATCGAACATCCCGCCCACTTTTAACTGGTGATCGATTGCCCACCGTTTAGGCTCACCCAGCTCACCAGCCAGCATGGCCTTTTCTTCAGCGGACAGTTTCATTGATAAAGACCTCAATTCGTGGCAATAAGACACAATGAATATATCGCAATCACCCAAACCGGTAGATACAGACTAATGAGGTCAACCCGAACCCAGGTCATCATTATCGGCGGTGGACCGTCCGGCCTGATGCTCTCCCATATTCTTGCCCGCAACAAGATTGACTGCATTGTGCTTGAACGGTCATCACGCGCGCATGTATTGCAGCGTATTCGAGCCGGCGTGCTGGAAGATGGCACGGTGCAAATGCTGCGCGAACACGACCTGGCCAAACGGCTGGATGCTGAAGGCAGCGTCCATAACGGCACCGGCATTGTCTGGGCCGGACATGAGCGATTTTTTATTGACGTGATGAAGCACACCGGGCGCACGATGATGGCTTATGGACAGACCGCGATAACAGAAGACTTGTACGCAGCGCGAGACGCGGCGGGCGGGGCGATCATCGAGCAAGCGGCGGATGTGGCGCTGCACGACTGCGACACGGACAAGCCCTGGGTCAGCTATTTGAAAGACGGCCAGACCCATCGGATTGACGGTGAGTTTATTGCTGGCTGCGATGGTTTTCACGGCGTCAGCCGGCAGTCGATTCCGGCATCTGTGCTCAAGACTTTTGAGAAAGTCTATCCGTTTGGCTGGCTGGGCATCATGTCGCGTACCCCGCCAGTGCCAGAGATCATTTATGCCAATCATCCAAATGGGTTTGCGATGTGCTCACAGCGTAACCCAATGCTCAGCCGCTACTACGTGCAGTGTCCGTTGACCGATACAACCGACAACTGGAGCGATGATCGCTTCTGGGCAGAACTGACTACCCGGATGGGGCCGGAAATTGCAGCTCAAATTCAAACCAGCCCTTCGATCGAAAAATCCATTGCGCCGCTGCGCAGCTTTGTTGCTGAACCAATGCGCTGGGGCCAGCTCTTTCTGGTTGGTGACGCCGCGCACATTGTGCCGCCAACCGGAGCCAAAGGCTTGAACCTTGCCTTTTCTGATGTCTACTATCTGTCCAGGGCACTGACCGACTTTTATCGCAACGGCCGCGCCGACTACCTGGACGGATATTCAGAAACTGCATTGAAACGGGTGTGGAGTGCCACCCGATTGTCATGGTGGTTGACCAACTTGTTGCACCGGTTTCCGGATCAGACCGCCATTGATCAACGACTGCAGGAAAGTGAGCTCAGGTTCTTACAACGCAACGAAGATGCGCAACGCGCCCTTGCCATGCCATATGTCGGCGAGCCCTTCTAAAGAAGCACAGGCAGGAAGTACGACAATTTTTTGTCAGTCGGCAAAGAAGTAAATTACCCGGATAAGTATCCGGGCAGCCAGAGTGTCAGAATCGGGAAAGACACCAGCAAAACGACACGCACCAATTCTGCTATGAAAAAAGGCATGACGCCAATAAATGTTTCGCGCATTGGTACGCCTTTTGCCATGGCCGAAATCACGAAGACGTTCATGCCAACCGGCGGCGTAATCAGGCCAAGCTCCACCACAATGAGCGCAAGAATACCGAACCAGATCTTCAAGTCTTCAGAGGTCATGCCAAAGCCGGCATCTGCCGCGGAAACATAATCGCCTCCGTTGATCTCAACCAGAACCGGCCAGAAGAACGGTACAGCCAGCAGAATCATCGACAAGCTGTCCATAAGCATGCCAAGCAGTATCAACGCAATCAGCAAGATAACCAGGATTGTCATTGGGGTTAAGCCAGATGCCCCCATCCACTCGGCAACCGCCTGCGGCACACCACCGCGCGACATAAAAATTTTCAGCATCTCCGCGCCAAGCAGAATCAGGTAGATCATGCCGGTGGTTTTGGCCGTTTCGAGCAAAGCGTCGCGAATTTCTGTAAACCCAACCTGGCGAGTGAGCGTCCCGTATAACCAAACCAGAGTGACCCCAATAGCTGCTGCCGGGGTGGGATTAAAAAAACCAAAATAAATCCCACCAATGACTAACCCGAAAATCATAACAACAGGAATCACTTGAACAGTGGCCCGGATTCTTTCCGCACGACTGACCACATCCCCGGCAGGGCCGGACCCCGGGCGAAGCCGGACATAGATAGCGATTGTCAAAATAAACAGAATGACCGCGATGATGCCGGGGATCATTGCCGCCATGAACATCGTCACGATATTGGCCTCGACAATAACCGCGTAGATGACCAGGACAACCGATGGCGGAATAAGAATACCGAGCACTCCGCCAGCCGCCAGCGTGCCAGTAGCGAGCGAATCGGCATAGCGATAGCGTTTCAGCTCGGGCAACGCAACCTGACCCATCGTAGACGCAGTCGCCAACGATGAACCGCAAACCGAACCAAATCCGGCGCAAGCCGCGATAGCCGACATCGCAACCCCACCGCGCATCCAGCCCAACCAGACCGATGCAGCGCGAAACAGCGCTTTACTCAAACCAGCTTTGGTAGCGATATTGCCCATCAGAACAAACATCGGCACCACACTCAAGTCGAAGATCGAGAATTGCCCGTAAGCGAGCGTCTTGAGCTGAGAGAAAAATATCGCGGGCCCGTTGAGAATAGTGACCCCGATGCCGCCGACAAGAATCATCGAGTAGGCGATTGGCATGCGCAACGCAATCAGCACCACAAGCAAGGCGAGCCCGGTAAAGCCTACGGCCAGTGCATCCATAGTCGGGCTAGATCTGCCGGTAGTGTTGAATAAGGGTCACCAGGCTGCAAACGGCCAGCAGCACCAGCGACACGAGAACTGGCAACCAGCCTATCCAGTTCGGAAACTGTAAAACCGCCGTTTCGTACCCGTATTCTTTTTGGTCCAACATTCCCGCATACATTCGCCAGGCTACGAGCAAAGAAAAAGCAAGCGCCACCACGGACGCAATCAGGGACAACACAGCCACTGTTCGAGGCGACGCATTCGATGTAAAGATATCAGCGGTCACATTCGCACCGGTTAGCTGGCAATAGGGCAGGAAAGCAAACGCGGCAATGGCCACCCCTATTTCGGTCATTTCAAAGTCACCCGGGAAAGGCATGCCAAACTGGTTGCCGATTACCGACCAGGTGTGCATCAGGACAACCAGCAGCAGGACAACCCCGCCGGCCAGCGCCCAGCCGGATGCAAGCCTGTGAACCAGTCGGTACAGCGGGTGAGTTTCGGTTGATTGCATGATGCGCAGAACGGAATTCCGGGTGCTCGGACACGCCGGGCACCCGGCAAAAAGGGCGCTGGAAACGCCCGGGATACGCCCGATTAAACCGATTTACCGGGCATTTTTTGCTGACAGTGCACGGGCTTTGGTTACCAGGGCAGCGCCGTCAATGCCTTTACTCTCGACTTCACTTACCCAGCGGCTGACAACAGGCTCAAGCGTGTCCATGAATACCTTGGTCTCTTGCTGGGTCAGGGTAATGTGTTTCTTGCCGGCCTTAACTGCCAGACCTATGCCAAAGTCGTCACCAGCGCGCCAGTACTCGCCAACCTTCGCCCACCAGTCACGGCCTGACGCATCCTTAAAAGCCTTCTTGATATCATCCGGTAGCCCTTTCCAACGATTTGCATTCATCGAAACCTGGAAGGTTGTGGTGCCCAGGCGGGTTTTATCAACACCTTCAATGAAGTAGTTGATCTGGTTTTGCAGCTTCAGCGGCGGAATGATTTCCCAGGGCAGCAAGGTGCCATCAATTGTTTTCTTGGACAATGCGGTTGGCACTTCAGGAACCGGGGTTGCCAGCGGCGAGGCGCCCAGGGCTTCAATAACCCAGGCCCCTGTGCGGGTTGGAATACGCATTTTCATGCCAGCCATATCGGCAGGGCTGCGCACTTCTTTGTCGACCGTCATGATTGCCTGCCCGGCGTGAACATGCAGCCACATGACTTCAACACCTTTGTACTCTTGCTTCAGGTCACTTTCGAACATGTCGTACATGGACAGGTTGGTTGCCACGGTGTTGTTGGTATATACCCCTGGCAATTCAAACACCTCGGTTCTGGGGAACAAGCCCGGGGTATAGCCGTTAACTGTCCAGACAATGTCGACAACACCGTCGCGGGCCTGCTGAATCAACTCCGGTGGTTTTCCGCCCAGCGACATTGACGGGAAGATCTCGATCTTGACCTTGCCAGCGGAATTCTTCTCGACCTGTCGTGCCCAGGGTTCCAACATGTTTTTATGGGCGGGCGACTTCGCCGACAGTAAATGGTGCAGCTTGAAACTATGCTCCTGGGCCTGGGCCGTTACCGGCGACAGAGTCGTTAGAGTAGCCATTACGCCACCGGCCAGGATGCCTTTGAATCGATTTGTCATTGTTATCTCCAATGGTATTCAAGAATTCTTTTGCTGACAGTTTTACTGGCAGCTTTTGTTCACGGCTAACCAACTTAATCACGACAGACTGGCGAACGCGCCGGTCTGGCAGCAGTTTAGTTATGATATATAACTAAACGTAGTGTACGGCAAATCCCATGTGAATGTATAGCCACCGACCCACAGAAAACGCCTTGGTAGATTGGCTAATTTCATTGGCTCTGGTTCGTTGCACCTGCGCATTGCTTAGCTTGCTATCGTGGCCCAAAGACTCCCAATCTGTTGACGCATCGGTTGCGCAAAACAGCAAACCGTCGAATCGGGCCAACAATTAACAGGTAGTTCATAACCCGACCCGAGGCACGGCCTTTCCTTGTTGGCAATGGCAAGGCCGTGATATAGAGGTCGAAGCTGATATCAAGGGTCCGACCAATGAATATTGAATTACCGCGCCAACAACTGGTGCGCCGGCAACTTATTTTGTCGTTACTACTATCGAGTTTGTGGACACCCGCAACCCGATTGCGCGCCGAACAAAGCTTCACAGTAGATGTATGGAAAAGCCCAACCTGTGGCTGCTGCAAAGACTGGGTAGCCCACCTCAAAGACAATGGCTTTAGGGTGACCACCCATGACACAGGCAACAGTGCCATGCGAGAAAAACTGGGAATGCCCAGACAATACGGCTCATGCCATACCGCCCGGGTTGGCGGATACGTTATTGAAGGCCACGTTCCGGCCGCTGATGTCATTCGACTGCTAAAGGATAGGCCCAGAGCCGTTGGCCTGGCGGTTCCCGGCATGCCGGTTGGATCCCCTGGTATGGATGGCCCGGCGTACGGCGGGCAGCAGGATGCCTACGACGTCGTTTTGGTTAAACAAGACAAGACAGCCAGCATCTTTCAGGCTTATCCTGGCAAGTAAGCGCGGGTGTTCGCGCACATTGCGTGGTCACGTACTTGGAAACAGGCAAATTGAGTAGCAGGGCATAGCATTAATTATCAATTCTGACTGCGAGCATCATGATGAGAATTAACTTTTCCAACCAACGATTTGTTCCGATCCACGCCGGGCCGATTAAGTCCTTCAACTTCTCCAGCCCCACCATTTTGACCGGCGGCGCCGTTACTTCCGTTGGGGCGTTATTTGGCT
>JBAUID010000035.1:0-29063 GCA_049680625.1 Burkholderiaceae bacterium
GCCATTTCGAAGCACGACAACCACGGCGTTGGCTGCCAGTGGTGCATCCACCCGCCCCGACACCAGCGGAGACGAATCATTTGTCTGACCATTGTTGGCAACAACTCCCGGCCCGACCACAATACCCGGCGCCGTCAGTGGGTTTCCGTTTTCGTCGACTGGCGCTGCCTCGTCGCTGACCACCTGGTCAACGGTGACTGACCGCCCAACAACCGGGCCCAGAATATCAATCGCTGCCGCCGTGGGTGCACTGATGTTACCGGCGGCATCAGTTGCCACCACCTGGACGGGCGAATTAACGTCAGCCGGCAACCCGTTTGTCGGCACAGTGCCGCTTAGCGGCGACGCAATGCTGAGGTCAACCGCCCAACTGCCGGCGGCATCAGTCGTGGTCTGATATGACAGCAAGCTACCACTGCCACCGACATTAATCGACAAATTAATAGTCGACCCAGGTTCCGCCGTGCCTGAAATGATTGGACGACTATTCTGAAAAGCCTCGGTCAGGTTCACCGTCGGCGATGCGGGTGGAACGTTATCGACAGGGTCTCCGCCGTTGTTGTCACCGTCGGTTGGGTCTGAGCCAACCACGCCACCACCATCATCGGTTGGGTCTGAGCCAACCACGCCACTACCATCGTCGGTTGGGTCTGAGCCAACCACGCCACTACCATCATCGGTTGGGTCTGAGCCAACTGCCCCTCCTCCACCGCTACCGCCGGCCGCCAGTGCAAACACGCCCAGACCAACAGCGATGCCACCAATAAGCCCTACCTGCCCGATCCCCTCACCGCCGGCAGCCGGTGCGACTCCCGCCGCACTACCTGTTGACTCTGAAGCAAGCGCGCCGGTAGACGTCTGAGCCGGGGCGTTTGACGTTATCTGAGGCACTGGTGAGGCAGACCCGGTTTGCCAAACCAACACGGTGTCGTCGGCATCCACATTTTCGGGTGGCAGATTCTGATCAGCCGCAAGCTGGCTTTGCGCCCCACCCCCGAGGGTGTCAAGATCAAGGTAACAAGACCGATAGTCAAATCGACAAATGAAGTAGTAGTCCTGGATAACAATAGTCGTCTTGCCGGCTATCAAGTCGATCACCATGTCGTCACCGACTTTGCGCACGGTGGCTGGTATCACAACATCGGGATTCTCCAGATCGACAACCCGATACGTCATTCCCGCAACGGCGGAAATCTTCAGACCGCCTGCCTCAACCGCTTGCGACTGAATCGCACCATTGGGCGGGATCACTGTTAACACTAGATTCATTGACTGCTCCTCATGGGTCAGCCCGCACAGAGGCGAACGGACACAGAAATATTATCGGCTGGCGCTAAACCTTCCGGTGTTCCTTGCAAGCAGTCGGGTTATCCGTTATCCGCGGGTTTAGATCGGTTTATGTCAGCAAACACAGGCACCGGACAAGGTCACCAGACATGGCCACCAGCAATGCAACTGGCAAATGTCGTCATATGCACCGAAACATTTGCCGTTACTTACGTGAAACATACGGCATCGAACATAGCCCATCAGTATCGGAAATTGTAACGCTTCATCGCGCTCTGATGGGTTTCAAGGGGTTTCGGCACCAGTCGGCTAGTCGTCGTCGGTCAGCTTAACGCCTACCGGCAACGGAGCAGAAATTTTCGCTGATGCCAATGACCGATTTAGGGGTCAATCAGGCCAATTTCTTTTTGTATCGCGTTGTCACGTAAAGAAACTTCTTCGCCACGATATCGGTCTGCTGCCCCGGTACATAACCAGGCAACCGCCCTGGCTGGCCAGGCAGGGTCGATGTGAACCGACGGGTCAAGCTGGCTGACGGGATTCAGCCCCGAGGCTTTAATCAATACCTGCATTTCTGTAGCCACGGTTCCCGGACTCAGACCAAACACCCGAACCCCTGCCGCCGCACACTCGAGATGCGTCGATTCGGTCAACATGGCGGCGGCCGCCTTGGCCGCGCAATAGTGGCTCCAACCCTCAAGCGCCCGGTGGGCAGCACCTGAGCTGATATTGATAATGGTTCCGGCCTGCCTGGCGACGAAAACCGGCAGGGCGGCCCGGATACCGTTATAGACACCCCGGAAATTAATATCAGCGGCCAGTGCCCAGTCGTGAGGGTCTGAATCGATCAGTCGACCGATCGGCTCAATCACCCCGGCGTTGTTGACCACGATGTCCAGGCCACCAAAATGACTGATGCACTGATCAACAGCGGCCTGAACCTGCTGGTAATCAGTCACATCGCAGGCAATTGCCCGGGCACTATGACCATCCTGCCGAATTTGCGCAGCAATAGTTTCACATTGACCGACATTGCGGGCCGCGAGCATCACGTGAACGCCCAAGCGGGAGAGTTCGATGGCTGTGCTTGCGCCAATCCCGCGACTGGCACCGGTTACCAGGGCAACCCTGGACTGTAATTCTTTCATGATAGGGGCGCCGTTTTAGTTGCCGCGAATATGGGACTCAGGAATATCGTAGCGGACCGCTATCGCCGCTGTCGCAATGACGATGAAGTTGTTTTGTACCGGGTCAGGTACATCGAGACCACCGATGACCGCGTTAACCGTTACCGTGCCGAAAGGCAGGGTTGCGGCTACAACCTCGGCATTTATCCGAGCCGGCTGTTGAACACCGATGGTTACTTCGATCTGCATTGCATCTCGATCGAGTCCGGTGCTTTTAAACAATACGATAGAGCTGTGATGCAGCGCATCTTCGACGGCACGTACCGCAGCCTTCGTGTAATCTTTGCCGTGTAAATCGTTGCCGGTTCCCATCTCCAGGATGATTCGCTTAAGAGCCACTGGCCACCTCCGGCAAGTCGAGGTAAACCACAGCCGCCGCGTTGGCGATAACAGTGGTGTTCTCACCATCGTCACTGGTAATTTCGAGCCCCCCTTTAACGACCTCGACACTGGACGTGCCGTACGGCAGCTTCGATTGAACAGCGGCACGATCAACTTGATCCGGCTGCGGAACACCAATGAGCACTTCGACAATCATATCTTCGCGAGGCACGCCAAAAGCCGGTGCTACCGACAGCGAGTTGTGCCTGAGCGCATCAAGCAGCGCTCGACAAGCCGCTTTGGTGTAATCGCGCCCCTGGATATCGGTGCCCATACCGATTTCTACTACCATTCGTTTTTTTGTCATAACAGCCATTATGCTTTAAGAAAGTGTGCTCAAAAGTACAAGTATGCATCACTGGCCGGCGAAACCCGGGCCCGGCTGGTTCGTGGGCGGCTCTGCAACTGGCAGATTGCGGACGTCCCGCGGGCTCACCCCCATATCCAGCCAACGCTCTTCATGGCAGGTAAAAAGCAAGATCTGGTGCCGCCTGGCGGCATCAAACAAGATACGCTTCATACTGGCCAGGCGTTCAGCATCTGTATGCACTAACCCGTCGTCCAGAATAATCAGCGTCGGCAATCCACTAAGCTGAAGCAAGTCTGCATACGCCAGTCGACTCACCAGGGCCAGTTGCTCCCGGGTACCAAAACTCTGAGCGTCGAAAGTGCCACTGTCCGCCATTGCTACGCCGTCAGGAAGCAGCTGTCCCGGCGCCAGCTCGGACGTCAGATCGAGGGTCGCTGACGGGAACAGAAGTCTCAGGTAGTGATCGATATGTTTACGCAATGGTGCCTGCAACTGTTCCGATGCAAATTGCCGCGCCTTCTCAAGGCGGTTAATCAACAGGTTCAAAGCATTAGCACGCCGCTGAAACTTATCGGCCTGGCGTTGCAGGCGGGTCTGACTGGCAGTCAGTTCTGCCAACTGCTCTTCGGCACCCGATGCCCCGGCTTCGCTTAACCGACCTTCGAGAATTCGGCACTGCGCCTCGTTGTCTTCATGGGAACGGCGTACGGCTCGGGCGCTGTGGGTCAGCCGCTCTATATCCTGACGAAGCATGTCCGTATTGATCTGCTTGCTTTGTTCATCAATGACGAGTAGTTGCTCATCAAGACCAGCAAGTTCTCTGGCTAAATCTTGCTGGGATTGGGTCTCAGCCTGGATTAGAGTGGCCCTCTCAGACTCGTTAAGCAGCCTCAGTAAGTCATTGAGTTCTTTTTCGGCTGCAGCAAAACCTGCGCGCCGGGTCGTTAACTCGGATACCGACATATTGCGTAGCTGCTCAGACCGGGTCAGTGCAATCTGGCAGCGTTCGAGCTCGGCTTCAAGATTGGTCAGCGAGTCCACTTCGTCAATCGGTGATTGTGCGTCCTCCGGATCATCAATCTCCGTCGCAATCAGGGGATTAGGCCGGGAAGGCAAAGCTGACGCACTTGCCTGCGACGGTAAACCCGATTGCCGTTGTTTAATCGACACCAGAATCGCCTGCTGTTTATCCCGCTGCGCTACCAGATCCGCCAGCCCGCCGGGTGCCACCCGGGCCAACTGGTCAGTCAGCAACTGAATTTCCTTTTCCTGCTGAATAGCTAACTGCAATTGCTGTTCAAGCTGCACGGCCGACTGAATCTGAAACTGTTGACGCAGTCTGGTCAGGCGTGCTTGAACTTGCTGTTCATTGTCCGCCTCACCCGCCTCAATCGTCTGACCGGGATGAACTCGAAGCATACCTACCTCGGGTATCTCGATTTCTGAAACTCTGGTCAGTGTCGTTCGACCATCAGCCTCAATCGGTCGTCCATTGAGCTGCAGCTGTATATCGTCGCGCAGCTGCCATTGTAAATGTGTCCCGAGTATTTCACGCCGCGATGTCGCCAGTTGTGCGGACAACTCAAGTTCACGCATCTCATTGACGTCACTAATTTTCACCCCAGTAGCAACACGCCCACAATTTAAGTCGGTAATGCGGTCCTGCAACTGGCAGGCGTTGGCAATTTGCTGCTCTCTCAGGCTGAGCGCCTGGCTTGCCGCAGAAAATTCTTCGCCAAGACGACGCAATTGGTCCGCATCGCGGCGGGATTCAACACTACGGCGTACCAGGCGCAGCGCTGATAGTTTTTGCTGGTAATCACGCTCGGCTTGCCTCGCGCCTTCGTCAGCCTCATCCAGCTCGCTTTTGGCAACTGCAAGCGCCTGTCGCCGAAGATCAACCTGTGACGCCTGGGAAGCCCATCCATTTAGCCGGCTTTGTATCAATGCGACCTCAGCCATCAGTCGTTGACGATCGACGCTGAGGTTGGTTCTTCGGCTTTCAAGTGCTTCACCTTCGCGCAGATCTCGTTGCGCTTGTTCGATTTGTTCCTCAAGAATCAGCCAGGGTCTATCCTGACTGAGACGACGTCGCACTTTCTGTAGGGTCGACAATTCGTCGACCATCAACCTATATCGACTACATTGCTCCTGCAACTTAGCAACTTGTTCATCGATTTGGGAAAGCGCCTTGAGGGCTTTGTCGAACGCTCCTTTCGGCTTGTCTGAATTCACTGCCAGCAACTCATCACGCTCCGCCTGCAATTGGCTGAGTACAGCATCCCCTTCGCTGCTGGTGATATCACCAATGCTGTGCCCAAGCGCATCTCGAAGAAAACCGCGGGCACCGGCCAGCGGCATGTCAAGCTCCTGTCCATGGCCTTGTTCAATCCAAAGTAAACCCGGTACTCCGTAGTTATCTGCCCGATTTTTACCCTTGGATGCCAATGAAAATCCGAATAAGCGCGCCAGTTCGTTGTCCGCATTCACATTTTCCAGGCGCTGTCCACGATGGGTCAGTACGGCCGACGCAGATTTCAAAAACTGCTTACGCAATTGATACTGGCTGCCGTTATGCTCAAAGTGCACCTCGACTGAAGGCTGAGCCGCCGGCTTGCCCCAAGGCAGTAGATCGGCAACCGCTTTGGTCTGGTATCGTTCCAGAAAAGCAGCCCGCAGCGCCTGGATAATGCTGCTTTTACCCGAACCGTTTGGACCGCTGAATACATTAATCCCCGGTTCAAAATCTGCAATCCGCACACCGTGAACAAACCGCTTGATTTCACGCGCTTCAAACCAGCTGAGTTTCATCGCGGACCAGCCTCGAAATGGCGCGATAGCAAAATGTCGGACAACAAGGCCAGCGCTTCGTGAAGAACAGGATCATCATCAATCTTAGTGTTATCGGAGACTTGAGCTCGTAGCTCAGCGAAAACGTCACCCAGGTAGCCATCAACCGACAGGTTGGAAATTTCGGATTCCGCCGGAATCAGGCGCAATTGCGTCCGATCAATGCTCAGCGCACCAAGCCTCGCTTCAGCCTGGGCAATCAACTGATTCAGCGCCTGGGTTTCCGACCAGTCGAGTTGACCGGACAACTTACACCGCACGACGTCGTTGGCGCCAAGTGGCTCCAGGAAGTCGCTCACCAGACCAATGCCATCTGCGGTGTTTAAGGCTATGAGTCTTCGATGCCAGTCAAACTGACCGATGCGTTGCTCTGTAACCTGCACAGGTGCGCCGGGTCTGGAAATCGTGATGTCCAGCGCATACCCGGGTCGACGGGTACGGAAACTATCGGCCTCCGGCGTTCCGCAATACCAGGTGTGTGGATCAACCTGCAACGCACCATGCCAGTCACCCAGTGCAAGATAGTCAAGCCTTGCAGTTTGCGCGCGCTCCGCGGCGATTGGGTTACTGGTGTAAGCCGGGTCCGGCAGTCTCCCCAGCACACCACCGTGAGCCATTCCAATGCGAACGAGGTTGTCGGCAGTTTGTGCAGTGTCAAACCATTCGGTAAGATCTTCCGCCGTGTGGCGCTGTGTCAACGGGGCTGGTAACACGGCGAATCCGACATCGCGAAACTCAACTGGCTCTGGGCTATCAAGTAAACGGATATTGTCTTTCAACAGACCAAATTCCTGCGCCCGGGTCCAGACGCTATTCGATAGGGCAGCGTCATGGTTTCCAGGTATCAAAACCCACAAACCTTTAAAGCCGTTCATCGCCTGGAAGGTGCGTCGCAGCAACTTATCGGAGACGTTTTGCATGTCAAAGATATCCCCGGCCACCAATACTGCATCAACCGGTAGTTGAACAGCAAGTGCTGCAATTCGCTGCACAGCAGCCAGCCTGGCTGCAACCAACCTGGCTCCGTCATCGGCCTCAAAGCGTGCAAACTGGCGCCCTATTTGCCAGTCAGCAGTGTGCAAAAACCTCGGCATATTCCTACCTTGTTAATGCCTATAGGATAACCGATGCAATCATCGGAACTTAACGCCCCCCACCCGCGACCTTCGTCCAACCGCGTCAGACTGATCTCAGACTCGGAAGCAAAAAAACACCTCCTGAAAAGGAGGTGTATTGACAGCTGCCTGAACCCAATGACTTGCTACCAGCACTGACGACAGCAAAGTAAGCAGATCTACTTTTCGTAAACACGGACGTAATCAACCTGCATTGCGGTCGGAAACGCAGCTGCGTCGATACCGTTCGCCCCGGCCCACGGTCCGCCAACAGCAACAAACATCATAATGGTCGCCGGATTGCCCGGAGCCCCGCTGTTTGTCACCCAACGGTAGTTTTCACAGCCCGTCTTGTAGCCATCAACAAAGTAGCAGACCGAATCTACTGTCCACTCGGCACCAATCTCTATCCACTTCTCGCGCAGGTATTCGGAGGAAGTCCAAAAACCCCAGGTGGAATTGAAACCTGGCGCCGCGTAAGTCCACTCATTCGAACCGGAATCGGTCTGTGCGCCGCGGACCTGAGAATGTTGGATCAGGGTGTAGGGGTTTTCGCCGCCAGAACCGTTGATCGTAGCTTCGAAGATATCAATTTCCGGCGGCCACTGCCCGATACCGTTCGGTTCAAGCGACGGGTTTAGATAAAACGCCGGCCAGATGCCAAGAATATCGGGTAGGACTACCCGGGTGGTGATGTAGTAACTCTTGTCTGCCGTCGGTTTGAAAACTGTCTTACTGCGTAATGCAGCAGCTTCATAGGGTTGATATTGACTGGCACCAGTTCTGGTTGCTCTTAACTTCAGCGTTCCATCGCTGACCACGTGCAAGTCTTCACCCAGGGTATTGAAATCGCGGAGACGTTGATTCTCCGTGATGTTGGCATAGTCAAGAGTTCCCTGGCCGGCGAACTTGGTACATTCATTATCCGGAACCTGCAGTGCCGGTCCGCCCCCGTAAGGCAATCGGGTGCACCAGATACTGCGGTCAAGGCTGTTGCCATTAAATTCGTCACTGAGTATCAGTGTTTCATAACCGGCGGGACGGTAGTCGGTTGAGCCATCGTTAGCCGCCACGTCGGGATCACCCCCGTCGGTACCTCCCCCGCCACTATGGCCGGGCTTCACAACAACATCGTCAAGCCACACAAAATTATCGGATGCGTTCCAGATTCCAATCTGCATATAGCGGGCACCAGGTGGGGTCGTGAGCTGGGCACCACGTTTTTCCCATGCCGAGCCAAACGTCTGCAGAGAAACAGCCTCGCCGACTTCAGACCAACTGCTGTTAAAAAACTTAAAAAATGCCGATGCCGCATCAGTGCCAGATGCCCGACGCCCCCAAATTGACAGTGAATAATCCGCCGACGGATCAACATCAATGAGTGCGCCGCCGCCAGTATTAGCGCCTACTCGCGCAGACCAGCTTCCCGAGTGGGCATTGCCGTCAGAGACCACGTTGAAGCCACCCCAGTTCTGCCAGGGGGCCAGTTCACCTGATTCAAAATCACCATTGTTCACCAGGTTGGAGGCAGTCTCGCCACCGCCTGTGTCACCTCCACCGCCTGTGTCACCACCGCCACCTGTGTCACCCCCACCGCCTGTGTCACCACCGCCGCCTGTGTCACCTCCACCCGCATCATTTCCGCTGAATCTGAGTTCGGCTGACAACTGGGTCGATGCAGGCGCCTGCCATCCCCCTTGCACCTGGGTAAAGAAGCTGCTCACCCCGGAAGGGGCTTCAAATCGCAGAGGATTGCCAGCACTTGCAGCCGCCCACTGCGAACTCGCACCTGAATCCAGATTAGTGATTGCCAGGTTGTTCCCCGCGTTGTCCTGCAGAAACAGCAAGACTGATGCCTTATTGTCGGATGCAGAAACTGACAACGTATAGAGCGCACCCGCCGTCAGTGCCAGCGACGTGCGCTGAACACCAAACACCATGTTATTGCCATTGATTGGTGCCGGTATGTTGAGTTGTCCGTTGGTATAAGTGATGCCACTGCTCTGTCCGTCCCAGGTTGGCCAACCCCCGGCCAGGGTCAACAGGTTATTTCCCGAGGTATCTTTTGTGACAGTTTGGTCCGCGGTGTTGCCGTTATCACTGATCGATTGTGCTGAACCTGTCAGGGCGCCGCCACAGGCGGCCAGAATACTGAAGGCCAGAATGCTCAGGGCGAGTGTGGCGCGGCGAATGCCACGCTCTCGTTGAGCCAGAAAAGTGATTGTCATTACGGCCTACTCCCCAAAATCGATTTTGTTGTCCTGGGGACATTGTAGGAGAGGTCACCGAGGAAATCCGGCGTTGTATCACAGTTCAGCACCTTGTTTTGACTAGCATTTCAGGAACAATGTATGACGGATCGACAAATTCGAAACCCGCCGAAAAGTTCAACGGGTTCGGCAAGGGCTGGTCTCTGAACCATTTACAGGCCCGTCAGGCAGACATTGCACAACGCCTGTACTTAAGCTGCAGCGCCTGCTGGTCGCAACACCCGCATGGACTTACTGCCAAGCAACCACAGCGCAATACTAAGGTTTAGCAGATTCCAGGCAATGCCATTGACGAATGCGGCACTGTAAGAGCCGGTGAGATCGAAAATTTCACCTGACATCCATCCACCGAGGGCCATACCCAAAACGGTTGTCATTAGAACAAAACTGACCCGCGCCCCTGCCTGCGAGGCCGGAAAATACTGGCGAACAATCAGCGCATAACACGGCACGATTCCGCCTTGGGCAAGCCCAAATAGAGCAGAGATAACGTACAAAGAAAACAAACTGTCGAACGGCAGGTACAGCAGTAAGGTCAGTCCCTGCAAAATCGAACCGACGATCAGGGTTTTTACCCCGCCAATGCGGTCAGCCAGCAGACCACTGCCAATGCGACTGACAACCCCAAGGCCCAGCATCAGTGACAACATCTGGGCACCACGGGCCGGGCCATAACCCAGGTCGCCACAGTAAGCAACAATATGTACCTGTGGCATCGCCATCGCCACACAGCACGCGATGCCGGCCAATGCCAGCAGCGCAAACAAAACTTTGGGTGAGATGCTGACCTGCCGGTTACCGTGGACGGCGCCGGCCGGCGCCAGGTTCTCGGCTGGTGGCCGTCGACGCAATAAGAGAGCCAGGGGCAGCATAGTCAATACACAGACCAGGCCAATTGTCTCGTAAGCCGTTCGCCAACTACCGTGCTCAATCAGGCTTTGCATGATTGGTGGCCAGATTGCTCCGGCCAGGTAGTTGCCGCTAGCTACCAGAGCCACCGCAATACCGCGACGGCGGACGAACCAGTGCGAGATGTCCGCTACCAGCGGACCAAACACGGACGAACTGCCAAACATCCCAATCAATACCGCTTGAATAGCAATAAATTCCCAGTAGTCGGTAGCCCGACTCGCCAGGAAAAATCCGATACCCAGTGAGACGGCGCTGACGGCAATTGGCAAAACCACACCAAAACGGTCGACCAATCGCCCCATTAGCATGCCGCCAATGGCAAAGCCAATCATCGTGATTGAATACGGCACAGAAGCAGCCGCACGATCAACTCCAAATTCGACCTGGATCATGGGCAGAACAATCACGTGCGCCCATAAGCCGATTCCACCAATTGTGGCGAGAAGCAGCGAAATTAGCAGACGCACCCAGGCGGCACGGCCGTCGATATCCTCTGGCTCCGCGCGCCGCGAAGCGTAGACGCCGCGGCTCAACCTGGCACCACGGTCATACCCAGGCCTGCAGAACGTAGTCGTACATTGCCCTTCCGTTCATCATATCAACGCGCTGTAACCGAATCCGGAAAGACTCACCGTCCGGCACCAGAGTGTGTCGATAAGTGCCGCCAAAATGGCGGACGTTATCCCGACGCAGCTCCATCATCTGAAAGCGAGAGTAAACCTGTAGTGCATCGCCGTCGACGCTTTCGATAATTACGTTGGTAACCAGATGGTTTGTCCCCCACATCGGCGCTTGCGACCAGGCGTTGGGATGAAGGATTCGCCCCATCCGGACCTCCATCAGCCATCGGTCTTCGGCGAAGATCGAGGGTTCTGCCTCCCAACTGGATTGACCGGGTTCTACCGGCATCCAGTAAACACCGTCGGACGCAAAACAATCAATAAATCCCTGCCAGTCTTTGGCATCCAGCATAGCCGCCTGCCGGCTCAGGAAAGCCTCTACCCGGCACTGCAAAGCGTAGTCAGTCACTACTGAAGTTGGAACATACTGGCGGTGCTCAACGTGGCCACCCCGCCCCTGGGTTTCTGGGGCAACGGTTTGTGCACCACTGACCCCTTCAACGCCTTCGATCACTACGTTGGCAATCACTGCCTTGTTGATCGTAGCGCTGGTCTTATCCGACCCTTGGTTTTTACTCATGCCGACTCCGAACCGGATTTGATGGCCGCCGGGACAGCACCCATATACTGCGACCACGCGCGGAACTGACTGCGCATCACTGCTTCTGATGTCCCGTTGTTGGACAGGACTACCCCGTCTTTCTCGGTATCACCACCGTAATGTCGATGAAAGCTGACCCACTCTCCCCCCTGGGACTCCAATCCACGCTGGCCTCGGGTCCAGTTTTCAAGGTCATCCGCGTTTATCATCGTGGCCGGCGAATTCACCAGGTTGTAATACCAGAGTGAACGACGGTAAATCGCTTCGGGTGCCCCTTTCAAACGAAAGTGCCAGATTTCAGAAATCGTTTTATCAGGCGCGACCGGACGCAGCACCCGCAGCTGCTGCAATGGCGACTGCACCGACAAATACGGATAGACGAGGACGTGATGAATGCTGCGTGACAAGTACTCCTCTGCTTTTTCTTCACCGTAAGCTTTTTTCATCAGGGCTTCGTATTCGAGCGTATCCGGGTCTTGTGGGCGCAGCCCCATGTATGCCTGCAACACTCCGTGACCGCGGGGCAGATTTATTGTCTGCACCGAATCCCACATATCAAAGCTCGACGCAAACGTTGACAAATAATGATAGTAAAGCGGCGCCTGACCAGTTTCCTTTTTTACCCGTTGCTCGACCCGGCTGGCTGCAATACCAGTGGATTGATGAGTTACCGACGGATGCAAGGCATCGAGCTGGTTTTCCATAAAGAACTTCCAGTTCGAATGCTGCATAACCCGGTGACACACCGGCACAACTTCGACTTCACCTTCCGGCGACCGGTCACACATATCATCAAAGGCAATTCGGGCGTCGCCAAGAAAAGTGTCCAGGTCGGGGCCGTCCGCAACAAGACTCGCAAACACAAACCCACGATAACTCTGCACACGTGCTGCTGGTTTCATGCTGCAGTCTGGATTATCGGGTGTCATACGGGTGCCGTCGTAACCAGATTTCAGCGGAATTGCCTTGATCTTTCCATCAAGGTGAAACGTCCAGGCATGATAAGAGCAGACCAGGGATTTTCCGGTGTTGCCTTTTTGGTTGCCGCAGATCTGCACGCCGCGATGTGGGCAGCGGTTGTACAACACGTTTATCGTGTTGTCCTGGTCACGTACCATCACCATCGGTTCGCGGCCAATGGTTAACGTGTAGTAATCGCCAGGCTCTGGAATCTGTGACTCATGGCCGCAATACACCCAGATTTTTCCAAAAATCTCAGTAATTTCATGATCGAAAATCTGCTGATCGGTATAAACCGAACGATGCACCCGATCCGGTTCCACCAGTTTACTGATCTCCATTGCTCCTACCTCCAGTTAAACGCGACCTAATCCGCGCATTATCCCGCATCAATTCCGACTAAACTCTCAAGCAAAGCCGGGTCGTTACGCAATTGTTCGCTGTCACCATCACGAATGATGCGCCCCCGGTTTAAAACAATACAACGTCGGGCAAAAGCCAGTGCAATGGCGCTGTTTTGCTCCACCAGAACTGACGTCATTGCAAATTCATCACGCAGCCTGAAAATTGCATCCTGGAGTTGTTCAACAATAACCGGAGCAAGCCCTTCAGACGGTTCGTCCATTAGCAATAAGCGCGGGTTACCCACCAGGGCGCGCCCGATCGCCAGCATTTGCTGTTCACCACCGGACAACTGATTGCCGCGGTTCTCACGACGCTGTGCAAGCCCAGGAAACAGCTCAAGTACCCGCTCGGTATTCCAGTGCCCTGGGCGCTCAGCCACCGCCAGGTTTTCAACCACGGACAACGACGGAAAAATCTCCCGCTCCTGAGGTACATAGCCAATACCGGCGCCATTACGCTGATACGTCTTTAGATCCTGGATCGGCCGGCCGTCCATGGAAATTGTCCCGCCATGGAGATCGGTCTGGCCCATGATCGTCGCCAGCAGGGTTGACTTACCGACACCGTTGCGCCCGATGATAGACAAACTCTCGCCATTAGCAATGCTCAGGCGTATATCTTCCAAAACGACGGTTTCACCGTAGCCGGCCTTGACTGCGCTGAGCTCCAGTAGCGGAAGTAGTGGACTACCTGTCTGCGTCACTTCAGCCCCTGCCCAAGATAAACTGACCGCACCTGATCATTGGCAGCAATTTCATCTGGTGTCCCTTCAGTGAGAATGCCGCCCGCAACCAGAACCGTGATTCGATTAGCAAAACGAAAAACCACATCCATGTCGTGCTCGATAATTAGCACAGCGACACTTTTGTTCAGCTGATCCACGGCGTCGAGGATCAGCTCTGATTCCGCAGACGCCACACCTGCGGCCGGCTCATCAAGCAGTAATACCGACGGCATCTGTCCCATTGCGATCACCATTTCCACCAGTCGTTGGCGACCGTAGGCCAGTTGCTTGATTGGTGTGCCAGCGTCCTCCTGAAGCCGAAACTGAACGAGCAATGCCATTGCTTCATCAAGGACTGCCGAGTAGTGCCCCATTGGTCGAAACATGCGCCCGGCCAGGCCGCGCCGCTCAGCGATCGACAAGCTGACGTTCTCCAGGACGCTGAGTTCGCGAAACAATTGGTTTATCTGGTAGGTACGCCCCAGGCCCTGACGCGCGCGCTGCGCCTGGCTCAATTTCGTTACGTCTTTTCCCCCAAGAGTGACCCGTCCGGAATCTGCCGGCAGTGCGCCGGTGATCAGATTCACCAGGGTTGTCTTACCGGCACCATTGGGGCCGATCAACGCGTGACGCGCGCCAGCCTGCAAAACCAGCGAAACATCACGCGACACATGCAACGCGCCAAAATGTTTGTTCAACCCAGTCACTTCCAAGGCGGCCGTCATGAATCGGTACCTGTGGCTTGTTTGGATTCGCGACGCATCAACCGCTGAACCAGCCCGAAGACACCGCCGCGGCCGAATAAAACCACCAAAACCAGGACCAGTCCCACACCGAACTCCCAGAATTCTGGTGATGATTTTGACAATTCGTCTTCGAGTACCATGAATAGAATCGCGCCAATAAACGCACCGTATAAATGCCCGGTACCGCCCAGAATGATAATAATTAGCACGGTTCCGGAGCGACTGAAAGCCAGTACATCAAGCGTGACAAACGTATTTGCCTGCGCGAACAAGGCGCCGGCAACACCGGCAATTGCTGCAGATATTGTGTAGATGCGCACCAGGCGCCAATATACCGGCGAGCCCAACGCATGCATTCGCATCGTATTCTCGCGAATACCAACCAGGGACTGTCCGTACGGGGAATACACAATTCGACGACACAACAAAAAAACAAGGAAAAGCACAATAGCGCTATAGACGTATATCGTCTTCCCCCATAAATCGTATTCGAATATACCCAGCAATGGCGCGAAACTAATGCCACCGAGTCCGTCGAAGCCACCCGTGACCTGGTCGTTGACGTTTGCAAGTTCCTGTAAAAAAATAGCGGTCGCCATGGTGAGCATTAGTAAGGTCAGACCGTGATAACGCAGTAAAACGGCACCAGAAAAAAGCCCGGCCAGACCCGCCACCAGGGCAGACAAAACCAGGCTGGACAATGGCTCGGTCCAGCCAAGGTGGGCCGACAACATACCAGCGGTGTAGGCACCGAGCCCAAAAAACGCCGCATGGCCCAATGACACAACGCCGGCATAACCAACAATCAAATCAACCGACAACGCAAAAACAATTGTTATCAGTACCTGACTGCCAAAAGCCAGGTAGTCAGGCAATACAAAGTAAACACCGATAGCCAGCAACCACGGCAGCAGTTCCGCCCAGTGCCAATGATGTCGACGCTCGAGGGTTTGGCGGGCCAGCGCCGCTCGCGCGTTTTCGTTTTGCGAAGCAGGCGATGTCACTAGCTTTGCCTGCCAAACAAGCCATGCGGCCGAACTAACAAAATGGCAATAGTGAGCGCATAAATAAAGAACGCGCCGCCAGCTGGCCAGAGATACTTTCCGGCATTGTCGATAATGCCCAGCACGAGCGCAGCAAACAAGGTACCCTTGATTGTGCCAAGGCCACCCACAGCAACCACAATTAAAAACAACACCAGGTATTGAGCACCAAAACCCGGAGACATACCAAGAATGTCTACCGCCAATGCACCACCCAGCGCCGCGATACCGCTGCCAACCGCAAATACAATCCGAAACAACGTATCCACGTTAATGCCAACTGCCTGGGCCATGTCTTGATTATCAACAGCGGCCCTGACTTTTGCGCCAATCAGGGTCTTCTCGAACCCCCACCACAACAGAGCGGCCAGGATCAGGCCCACTACGATCATGAACAACCGATACGTCGGGACAGTACGAAACCCCAGATCACTTTGCCCGCTCAACCAATCAGGCACCTCGATACTGATCGGATCTGGGCCAAAGAACCAGGTAAAAGCCGCGGTGGCCATAAAAACCAGGCCAATGCTAAGCATCACCTGGTCGAGTTCAGCAGCTTTATATAGCGGTCGGTACAGGAACCGTTCGAGTATCAGACTGAGCAGGCCAACTAGCACCGAGGCAACGATCAACGCCAGTAAAAATGGCATGCCGGTCTGACTGATCAACGAAACCGCGACGTAACCCCCCGCCATAGCAAACACGCCGTGGGCCAGATTTACAAAACCCATTAAGCCCATCGTGACCGTCAGGCCAACGGAAATCACAAATAAGATCATTGCGTAGGCCAGGCCGTCAAAAATAATACTGCTTACGACGTTAGCCATAAAATGCCGAAGCCCGCAACCGTTCGCGATAGATAACTAACCGCCAACTCACAGTGAAGGCGGGGGAGGTGGCACCCCCGCCGATTAATCGATGTTTGCCATCAACCACTGGCAACAACGGCCCTTGATACAACTGCTTTACTGCGCACACTTGCCAATTTTCGACGCTTTACACGGGTCTTTGACGGCCTCGATTGTCTTCACCACTTCGATGGCCAGTCGATCACCTTTCTTGACGACTCGATGAACGTTTTCATTTTGAACGATATCGCGTGTTTCAGGATCAATACTGATCGGGCCACGCGGGCTGTTGAACTTCCAGCCCTTCAACACCTCCATGGCTTTGTCGGGATCTATTTTTCCATCCAGCGTTTTGATCAGATGGTAGATGGCGGCCATGCCGTCATAGCCTTGAACACCCATGAAGTCCGGCGTCGAATCAGCGCCGTACTCCGCTTTCCATGCCTTAACAAAGGCAATATTCTCTGGAGTCTCGTAATCGGCTGAATAATGGTGTACGGTCATCAGGCCGACGGCGGCATCCCCCATACTCTGCAACTCGGTGTCCTGGGTAATATCTCCCGGCCCGATAAGGCGGATACCGGCAGCGCCTAATCCCAGATCAGAAAAAGTCTTCACCACGGCTGACGCATGATTTCCTGCCGGAACAAATACGTAGAAACAATCCGGCTTGGTATCTTTGATCCGCTGAAAGAACGGCGTGAAATCCGGAACTTTGCCCGGCCCACCCATTGGAATCGAATCGATTATCTTTCCGCCGGAACCTTCGAAACCATGTTGGAAGGCAGCGACACTGTCTTTACCCGGTGGGTAGTCGGTGTAGCCGGCAGCTGCTGTCTTACAGCCCAGCTCATTAGCCGCATACTCGCCCATTGGCGCGCCGGACTGCCACATAGTGAATGAGACCCGGGCAATATATGGTGACAAGCTCGGTATCCATGCGGTACCGGCATTCATCACGATCATTGGCTTTTTCGCCTCAGTCGCGAGCGGCGCACTCGCCATTGCATTCGGCGAGAACACGAACCCGGCCAGAATATCAACCTTGTCCCGGACAATCAGCTCGCGAACCGCGGTCTTGGCAATATCACCGCCCGGGCGCTTGGAGTCACGTTTTATCAATTCGATTTTATGTTCGCCAAGCTGATCTGCATGTAACTTGCCATACAGGTTCATGCCGCGCTCTATCTGCTGACCAAACTGCGCTGCTCCACCGCTGAAGGTCAGTACCACCCCAACTTTAACCGTTTCAGCCGCGGCGGCCCCGGCAACCCCGAGTACACCGGCTGCGAGCAATGACGCCAGCCCACTTTTTATGCATGTATTCATCTCGTCTCCTCGATTCGACAATTCGCCTGCTCAGCACCTGCCAGCCGGCCCTGCCCTAATAATAGCTGCGGGGCAAGAATACTGCGCAAACTGACGAAAAGTTGACGGAATACGGGAGAATGTGATCTACAGGGATGGCTGGCCGGACGTCGTTAACCTGGTGTCCTAGCCGGCTAGTAAGGCCTTAAAATAGTCTTCGCGTGAGCTGTCATGTAAGGCGTGGCGCATTGATATCCAGCTCAACACCTCAGCCTCTGGCATGGCCCGCGCAAGGTAAAAGCCCTGAATATCGTTGCAACCCATTCGGGCCAGCACCCGCATTTCTCCCACGGTTTCCACACCTTCGGCCACCACGTTTAAGCCAAGCTGGTGACCCATTTCAATTGTGGAAGCAACAATAGTCGCGTTTTCTCGATTGGCAATCATTCCGGTGACAAAAGAACGGTCGATCTTCAGCTCGTCGACCGGCAGGCGTTGCAATTGCTGCAACGAAGCGTAGCCGGTGCCAAAATCGTCGACTGAAATCTTTACCCCTAGCTTGGCAATCCGGTTCAGGTTGTGCAGCGCATTTTCTGTTTCGCTCAAAACGCCCGACTCGGTAACTTCGAGACAAATCATTGTCGGGTCAGCGTCATGCTGAGACAGCGCTGCTTCCAATACACCGACAAACTCCGGATTTTCGATATCATGAACCGATACATTCAACGAAACGCGCAACGACAATTCTGACTGCGCGATCTTCGATGCGAATCGAATTCCGTCAGTAACAACCCAACCCGTGAGTTCACGCATAAAGCCAGTTTGCTCCGCGATCGGAACGAACTCGATCGGGTTGATGAATCCGCGTTTCGGATGATCCCAGCGAACCAGTCCTTCCAGACCACGGATAAGTCCGGAATCCAGGTTCAGTTTGGGCTGATACTCAAGATAGAATTCACCATTTTTCAATGCCTGACGCATCTCACCCAGCATCGACAGATACTTAGACGAAACCTTATCGTGCTCCAGATCGTTGCCGTCGTAAGTGGAACGCCCTGCTTGCTGACGCTTGGCACTGTACATGGCGGCATCGGCGTGACGCATCAACGACAAAGAGTCCAGTCCGTGCTGTGGAAAGGCGGCAATACCGATGCTTAAACCAATATCTACGGTCTGCTTTTCAAGATGCATCGGATCACTCATGACGCCGAGGATTTGTTTGGCCATTGCCTGAGCAGACTCAAGATCGCCGTTGAGTACCAGCACAAACTCATCACCACCTAGTCTGGCAACCGTATCTTGCGCCGGCAAGGTTGCGCGTAAGCGCTGTGCGACTTCCCGAAGCATCTTGTCGCCCGCTGCATGACCAAGCGTATCATTTACCCACTTGAAACGATCCAGATCAATCACTGCAACCGAAAATTCTGAATTGTTTTTCTTCGCAACTTGAAGGGCTTTCTTCATGCGATTGGTCAGTTCCGCCCGGTTCGGCAGCCGGGTCAGCGGATCGCGAAGTGACAAGCTGCGAATTCGCTTTTCCCGCGATTCGACCTTTTCGGTCAACCGGTTCGCCTGACCGGCAAGCACACCGATCTCGTCCCGACCACGAACTTTGACCCGGGTGGAATAATCGCCTTCCTGAGTATTCTTCAACTGAACCGACACTCGTCGAAGTCGGGAAGCGACGTAATTGCCGAGGTAAAAACCCGCGACGGTGTGGCCTACTGCCGACATGGCGAGGATTGCAATTAAGGCGTTGGGTATTTGCTGCCAGCCCCCTAACGGTATCAGGCCGGATCGCATGAAAGAATATGCGGCCAGCGCATGCAAGAGCAGGGAAATAACCCCGATCACCAACGCAAGGCGAAACCCGATGCCTAAATGAACTGGTTTCAGACTGGTATCTACTGGCGACTCAGGCATGCCAGGGTGAATCGCGGTAAGGCAGATCGGACATTTTTTTTCCAATAAGTGATGCCCTCAGGCATCCTGGTTAATAGTAATGATTTCACGGATGGTTTCAGAGACGATCGCCCATCCTACGCTGCCCGGCGGAGAATTCTCACAGATCCGGGACAAGTGGCGGCTGTCAGCGGCTGTACAGATCCCCTGATCCCCTCGGTTGACCATTCAATACCTGCAGGCCACCGCCGATCTCCGGAGAACAGCCTAGAATGCGGTTATGAAAACGAAAACAGAAATTCGCCTTGGGGTCGATATCGGTGGAACATTTACCGATGTTGTTGTTCAAAATGGCCGCGTAATGCACTCAGCCAAGGTGCTCACCACATACGACGCCCCGGAGGAGGCCATTCTCGATGGCATTCAGCAGGTTTGTCGTCAGGCAGCTATTGCGCCGTCAGATATAGCCAGCGTCATACACGGCACAACGCTGGCCACCAATGCGCTGATTGAGCGCAACGGGGCCAATACCGCGCTGATTACAACAGATGGTTTTCGCGATGTTATTGAAATGCGCAGCGAGAGCCGATTTGAGCAATACGACTTGAACATCACCTTGCCGCCGCCGTTAATCGCCCGTGAAAACCGGTTAGTTGTCGACGGGCGTATCGGGGCCCAGGGCCAGGAATTGCAGGCAATGACCGAACAGCGTCTGAGCGCTGTTGTCGCACAGATTGCCGAACGAGGATTCGAAAGTATTGCGGTTGGACTGATTCATTCCTATGCCAATAACTCACATGAGAATCGGGTAAGAGACGCCATACTGCGTGCCATACCAGGCGCCGACGTGTCGTTATCCTGCGAAGTTTCTCCGCAGATGCGTGAGTACGAACGTTTCAACACGGTGTGTGCCAACGCCTACGTCAAACCATTGATGAAATCGTACTTGTATCGACTGGTTAATAAACTCAACGCCATTGGTTTACAAAGCCCGGTTTTCCTGATGCATTCCGGGGGCGGCATCATTTCCCTGGATGACGCTGCCCAGTTTCCGGTTCGCCTGGTCGAATCCGGGCCGGCAGGTGGTGCTATTTTTGCGGCCCATATTGCCGGTCAATACGGCGAAGACAAAGTTTTATCTTTTGACATGGGCGGCACAACCGCCAAGATTTGCCTGATCCGGAATCAATCGCCAAAAACCTCCCGGGTTTTCGAAGTAGCCAGAACCTATCGTTTCAAAAAAGGCTCTGGCATGCCTATATCAATTCCGGTGATTGACATGGTTGAAATAGGAGCCGGCGGTGGCTCACTCGCCTCACTCGATTCGCTACAACAGATTCGGGTTGGACCACGCAGTGCAGGATCCACCCCGGGCCCGGCATGTTATAGCCGGGGTGGGCTTGAACCTGCGGTCACCGACGCTGATCTCATCCTGGGCCGCCTTGACGCCGCAAATTTTGCTGGTGGCACCATGCCGTTATCGACTGATGCGGCCGCTCGGGCGCTGCGAACCACGGTTGGTGACCCACTTGCCATGGATGTCACCACTGCAGCATTTGGTGTGTCGGAAGTTGTCGACGAAAATATGGCGAACGCGGCCCGGGTTCATGCGGTTGAAAACGGCGAAGACCTCACAACCTACTCTATGATCGCCTTCGGTGGCGCTGCCCCGCTACACGCAGCCCGGTTGTGTGAAAAACTGGGCATCAACCGGCTGCTGATACCGCCAGGGGCAGGGGTTGGCTCTGCCATCGGATTTTTGCGCGCACCTTTTAGTTTTGAAGCTACCCGCAGTACCTACATGCGCCTGTCGACTTTCGATTCAGCAAAAGCAAGCGAGGTATTCGCCGCCCTGGCGGTGGAAGCGCAAGCCTTTGTCCGCAGCTGCGACGCACATGCGAGCATTGCTTGTCATTATCGCGCGTTCATGCGCTACGCTGGACAGGGATGGGAGATTCCCGTTGATCTTGACGCCGAAGATGCCGACCAGCCCGATGTCAATCGATATCGCACTCGTTTCGAAGCAACTTATGTCGCTTTGTTCGGACGCATCGTCGAAGGGCTGGAAATTGAAATCGCAAGCTGGTCCGTTAATGCCACAACCCCAAGTGCCGCGGTACAGCGGGTGCAAGCACCTGCCACTTTGATACCAGTGGCGCCAACCGGGCAGCGCGCCTTGCATAACGGTCAAAGCGGCGAAATGGTAAATGCCGCTGTTTTCGAGCGCACCGCATTAGTGAACGGTGCCCATTTAGTCGGTCCGGCAGTGGTAACAGAAGACGAAACGACCATCATTGTGCCGGACGGTTTTGAAGCGCTAATGCAGGCTGATGGCTGCTTGCTCGTTCAGCGTTGTCCGACGGCGTAATTACAAAACAATTACAAAGCAATCACGTAAATATTCTTGAAAAGGTAAATACCAATGTCCCGCCAGTCCAGTTCATACACTGTTGCCCTTCAAGTCATGTGGAACCGTCTGATTTCAGTGGTTGAAGAACAAGCTCAGGTTTTGATTCGCACCGCGTTTTCAACCTCTGTTCGTGAGGCTGGTGACTTGTCCGCCGGGGTCTACGATATTGACGGCAATATGCTGGCCCAGGCGGTCACCGGTACTGCGGGTCACGTCAATTCGATGGCCGAGTCTGTCGCCCACTTCATGCGTGAAATTGGGGTTGACAACATGATGCCGGGCGACGTTTACATCACCAACGACCCATGGCAAGGTACCGGCCATCTGCACGATATCACGGTTGTCACCCCGGCGTTTGTCGAAAATAACCGCGTGGGTTTCTTCGCTTGTACTGCCCACGTTGTCGATATCGGTGGCCGCGGCTTTACTGCCGATGGCGCCTCGGTTTTCGAAGAAGGACTGCAGATTCCGATCATGCGCTTTGCCACTGGCGGAGTGGTCAATCAGGACTTAATTCGCATGGTTCGGGCCAATGTCCGCGAACCTGATCAAGTAGTCGGAGACATCTACGCTCTGGCTGCATGCAACGAAATCGGATTTCGACGCCTGATGGATATGTTCGTCGAATTTTCGATGACAGACCTATCCGCAATCGCGACGTTTATTCTCGACCACAGTCGACGTGCGACAGAACAATGTATCGCAAAAATACCCCTCGGTAGTGCTACGAACGAAATGACCGTGGACGGATATGACAAAGCAATCACTCTTGTCACCCAGCTTGCGTTTCACGGTGATCATGTCACGGTTGATTTTGAAGGCACCAGTCCGGCTGACAGTAACGGTATTAATGTTCCGCTGGTTTATACCCGCGCTTACGCGTGCTACGCATTAAAATGTGCCATTGCGCCGGAGATTCCCAACAACGCAGCGTCACTTGCCCCGTTTCGGGTGAATGCCCCGGAAGGTTCGATTCTGAATGCGGTGCGTCCGGCTGCTGTCGCCCTGCGACATATTACCGGCCACATGATTCCCGACACCGTTCTGGGTGCATTACACAAGATACTGCCGGACTCGGTGCCAACCGAAGGCGCAGGCTCGCTGTGTAACTTTCATCTGAGCATTCGCCCAGAGTCATTGCAACACCCGGCCCCGGGCACAACCCGGGCGGAAGTCCTTATGTTCAATAGTGGCGGCACCGGCGCCCGCCCAACCCTGGACGGTCTCAATGCAACCGCGTTTCCAAGCGGTGTCATGACCATGCCAATTGAAGCAACGGAACATACCGGCCCCATTGTTATCTGGCGAAAAGAATTACGCCCTGATTCGGGCGGCGCCGGGCAATTTCGCGGTGGGCTGGGCCAGTACATGGAAATTGGCGTTACCGAAGGCCACGTATTCGATTTCAGCGCAATGTTTGACCGCCTGCGCCACCCCGCCCGTGGTCGCAATGGCGGTCTGCCTGGTGGTGAAACACAATTCACGCTTGACGATGGCACTGCACTGCGTGGCAAAGGTAAACAAACAATCCCGGCTGGCAGACGGGTCAAAATCTCCCTGCCAGGTGGTGGCGGTTACGGTAAACCAGCCAACCGCGCACCGGATGCGCTTGATAGTGATGTTCTCGGTGGCTACGTTACCCCGGACGCGGCTCAAACCCTATATAAAAAGTAATGAGTAATGGCTATCCATATGAAAGCACAATCGCAAACCGAAGCGTCGCATACTAAAGCCTCGAAAACCAAGACCTCTCAGCCTGCAACCAGCAGTCTGCAACCGCCGTACCGGAATATTGCGCCGGATTGTCACGGGCTCAACTTCTTTGAAATCGATCACAGCCTGCGCAGCCTGATGCCACTGTATATCGACAAACCCCTTTTGGACCACCTGGGGCCGCACTATCAGGAATTAGGCGGCATCGCTGGCAACAAGCTTGACGCACTGGCCAGGATTGCAGACCGCAACAAACCGATACTGCGTGCCCGCGACGCCCTTGGTCGCGATGAAGACTGGATCGAATTTCATCCCGCGTACCGTGAGATGGAAGCGATTGGTTACGGTCAGTTTGGTCTGGCCGCAATGTCACACCGCGGTGGTGTACTTGGGTGGCCGGAACCTATCGAGGCACCGGCCAAATACATGTTTCAGTATCTGTTTGCCCAGGCGGAGTTTGGGCTGCTGTGTCCAATTTCCGTGACCGATACGTCAGCTATGCTGCTTGAGCGCTACGGAGACGACAGTACCAAAGCCCTGTTGCTCGACAACATGCACAGCCTGGATGCGGCGACCAGTTTTAAAGGTGGCCAGTTTATGACGGAGAAGAGTGGCGGCAGTGATGTCAGCGTACTGGAATTGACCGCACGTCAGGATGGCGGGCAATGGCGTTTACACGGTGACAAATGGTTTTGCTCATGTGCTGATGCAGACGTTTGTTTGCTCCTGGCCCGTCCGGAAAATGCACCAGCGGGCAATAGTGGCCTTGCCCTGTTTGCGATGCCCAGGCATTTGCCCGATGGGACTCGTAACCACTACCGCATCGCCCGCCTGAAAGACAAAATGGGGACATCCTCGATGGCCTCGGGTGAAATCGTTTTTGACGGCGCCATTGCCTACCCAATGGGTGAGGTGCAAGCCGGCGCCAATAGCGGTTTGCGCATGATGATGGATCAGGTGAACCTGTCCAGGCTGTCGCACGGTGCTCGGGCAGCCGGTATGATGCGTCGCTGTCTGAATGAAGCCATGATTGTGGCCCGGCACCGGGACGCATTTGGCGAAAAAGTAATTAACAAACCGTTGATGCGACGCCAGCTGATGAAGCTGATGGTGCCAACCGAACAAAGCCTATCAATGATTCTGTTCACCGCGACCCAGCTGCATCGGGCGCAGTGCGGTGATGAAACCGCGAAGAAACTGTTGCGTATCCTGACTCCGATTGTAAAAACACGGGCTTGTCGCGACAACATTCGGGTTGCAACCGGCTCAATGGAAGTGCGCGGCGGAAACGGGTACATCGAAGACTGGGTACATTCCCGCCTGATTCGCGACGCCCATGTCGGAGTACTCTGGGAAGGCACTTCCAATATCAACGCCCTGGATGTAACCCGGCGCGCAGCCGGCCAGGCCGGTGCTCACCACGATCTGGGTGTCGCGTTAATTCAACTGCTTGACCAGGCACCCGGGCTGGCCCCGGGCTTGTACAAGGCACTGATGTCCGCCACTGCGCGGACAATTGAGTTTGTTGATACCGTTGCCCGGGCCGGTGACGAAACCCAGGCCCGCCTTGCAACAAGCGCGTTATACAACTGCTGCTCCGCCGTACTAATGGCCAGCGAAGGTGCAGCACTCGCTGCCACCGGAGGAGACGCCCGCCGATTGTTGCTGGCCAAAATGGTGCTTGACCATCGCCTGACATCCAAAGACCCACTATCAAATGACATGACGGACAGTGACGGTGACGCGATAGCCCACTTGCTGAGTGACGACGCGGTCAGCCTGGCGGACGCCAACGCACTGATGCCCGCCTGAGATCATTAAGCACAGCCTGGCGTCAGCGCAGCGCGGCTGGCATCACTGCACCCAACTGCTCCGCCAAAGCGCGAAAAGCAATATCGTTTAACCGGGATAACTCGCGCAAATAAGCCGGTCGGGCAATCTCGCCAAACCAGACCTGCCCTTCCCGTTCGACAAACAATCGTTCCGATTCAATTTCAGGGCTCACTCCGGTGAACACCATCACGGGTGCGCCACCAAGAAAGCCGGTCAGGTAATTACCCGCGCCATCTTCCAGACAACTGCTTAAGGCCTCGTTGCAAGCGTAGTAACGGACACTATTGCCACTTGGGCCGAATGCAACCCGCAGACGCGTGGTGCGATTGCCTTGTGCATCAAACTCGCTGCCCAGCGACAACAAATTACTGCCAACCACGGTTGCAACGGGAATCTGGTAGGCTGCAACCAGCGCGGCCAGGCTTGCCACCCCAGGGACGGCGCCGTTGACCGGGTTGTAGCGCCCGTTGTCAACCAGTCTTTGTGAATCGCGAACCAGTCGCTGAGAACCCGGTGGGAACAAGGCGCTCGACAGTGGAGCAGTATTAAAGTCCCAGGCCTCAGTACCATTAGTCTGAATCAGATCGAGTACCGCGTCTTCCATATTTGTACCGCTCAGGTCTTGCACCCGGCTGTATTGAATAAAGCTTGAGCCGCAAATGCGCAATCGTCGAGGATTCCCACCGCTTACCGTTCCGGCCTGTGAGGCATCGCAACTTGTCCAGGTGTTGTCGTCAGCCAGGAAAACGTCACCGGAGTAGAACCCAGCTGTCGATTGGGCGACGCCGTTCCGAACGTCGTAGAAGGCAGGTTGATACTGGTTGATCCCATCACTAAAAACACCATCAGTGCTGATAACTCCGATCGTGTAATTTGCATTGTCCGAAAAGCGAAACCGGGTCACCGTGTAACCTGGGCCAAGATTCATTTGCGGCGGCTCAACCACAATGGGCTGACCCGATTGCAACACCGGAACAATCGTGCCCGACGCAAACCGTGCCAGCAGTTGACTCACGGTGTCCGCCGGAGTCAAGGCATAGTTAGCGAGGATGCGAGCCGGATCGACGCCGGCCTGAGCGCCAACAGAGACGCTGGCATCCTGAATCGATAAACCATCGCGAACGCCGGCCTGAACCATTGTGCTCAGAGGACTGATCACAATTTGCGAGCCAGGGGCAGCCTGCGGCCCGGGAGCGCTCATCCAGTAGGGGATGCCGATAGGAACACCAGGGTTGTCCGCATCAATCGCGGTAGCAGGCACAATCGCAAGCAAGGGCGCATCAGCGTCACGTTGCTCTGTCGTTAAGCCGTCAATTTGAAAGCGGCCGTCTGCTGAGGTTGCAGATGACGAGGGCTCGTCGGCGTCGCACAATACATTTCGGTTTAAGTCCAGACAAACCGTCGCGCCCTGGATCGGACCATCAATGACGACTCCTGTCAGCGGGCCGTCCAACGGCGTTCCACTCCCCCCGCAGGCCGCCTGGAAAGCAATTAAAATTGTCACCGGGCTCAAATACAGGTATTTGCGGCGCGTACTCAGCCGTGAGGGGAACTTCATTGGGCGATCTCCGACAATCAGCTTCAGATATTGGCGATATTTTCGATTGGGGAAAACCCGGCCGGTATCGCACTGATCGCGCTATTTTGCATCAAGTTGTTCAAAACTTCTCGACGTTGCGAGTCGGCAATGAGTGACAACAGCCATGTTTCGAAATCACCGTCGCCAAACTGTTGCCAGACGGCCTCGAGTACGTCCCGTTGGCCGGCAACTGTCGCGATAGTGGCGGGTCTTCCCGTTGCCTGGATTTCCGACAATCGAACCGCGTGCCCGTTGCGATTAATCAGCCCTCTCGCGCTCAGATAGGTTAATACCCTGTTCTCTGTTCTGGTCCCAAGGCTTAGAGGTGAGACAGCGATTTCTCCGAACCAGGTATGAGGCCCGACAGACTCGGTATCATGCATCTGGCCCAGTTGTTCAACAGTCAGCCAGGTGATTGATAATTCAGCACAACACCCTGGCGATTCGATAAGCGTTGCCGGCACAGAACCATAGTGAGTCATATACGCGCAATAAGCGACATCATGATCAGGCATCAGGAAGCGGGTAACAGGAATAGTGGCAGAACAACCGAATTTACGACGCAGTTGTTCCGGCGACCGATTTGACCCGACCGCCAGCACCGGTAGTCGCCCAGCCAGATCCAGAAGCTCAGATTGCTCTGGGGTCAGCGGCACAGCCTGGCCCGCCGAAAAAAGATAACTTGTATCCGGTACTGGATACGGATAACCCAGGGCCCGGGAGAGTCGGTCGGCGTCTGCAGCGATTGTCATCACCCGGGTTAATCACGCCCGGCCAGCTGACGGCCGCTCACGGCCGCTCATAGGCGCCGACGTCATGACGACCACCCTGAAGACGACTCAGTCCGCTGATATCTGTAGCTGTCTGTGGGGTCAGAACACAGCTGCCCAGGTCGACCGGTAAGGACACGCCGCTGAGCAGCGAGAAGTCGGCACTGCCAGGATCAATGCCAGGATTAACCACACCCATGTCAGTCGTGGCAATCCCGATCAGGTTGGCATCTGATTGGCAATCCGCAAGATCCGCCGGGTCTGTCGTCAGGTTAATGTTCACACTCGCGATGTCTCCAGGAACAGGATCCCTGTTAATGAACACATTATGCCGGTGTTCAATATTGGCCAGACAACCAAGCCCAAAGTCTGTCGCCACCAGAACACGATTGCGCGAAGCCGTGGCAGTACCAAAAGCGTGGACGAGGTTGTTGGCAAAGCGCACGTTTTCAGTTGGCCAGATCGCACACGCCACCCCTAAGCCACCTTCGTAGTTCTTTCTACCAGTGGCGAAAACCGTATTGTTGAAAACGTCGGTATTACCGGACTCCCACAGGTGAATACCGCCGCCATCATTGGCAACACACAAGTTACTTTCAACCAGGGTGCGGTTACCGGTGTATTGCGTTTGGTTAAACAAATCCAGAACAATACAATTACCGTCGTGAGACTCAACCCCGTCGGTCAGGTCAGCATTGGCATCACAGCCAGGCATAGTCACCGTGTTAAAGACCCGGTTTCCAACCACGTAGTTGCTGTAACCCGACGCGTCGTCAGGAAGGTTATTCGCGTTTGACAGCTGATACAAGTTGATCGCACTGCCACAATACGGATGCTGACCAGCCGCATTTCGAATCTCGTTACCCAAAATAGATAAGTGGCTTGATCGGGTGACATTAATGCCACCCCCGCCAATATCAAGCAATTGATTATTCTTAATCACAATGTGATGAGACGAATCTTCAACACTGACACCGCGCTCAAATGGCACAGTTTGCGTATCGGCACCCTGCACTACAAAACCGTCGACTGAAATATAAGAAGAACGGCGAAAATCAAAGCCACCTGAATGATTCTGGCCATGCACATCATTCAAGATGATTGCACCGTGCCGGTTTTCAGCTTGCAAATAGATATAGTCTGGCCCGCCGCAATTTCTATCCAGCATTGTGATCCCGTTGCCACCGTGCCCCGCCTGGGTACCGTCCGCGGCATAACCCATGTTGAAGCCACTGGTCAGGTAAACACCGTCCAGAAAGTTAATCGAATCACCGGGTTTGATTGTGTTC
>JBAUID010000036.1:0-2368 GCA_049680625.1 Burkholderiaceae bacterium
TCGGTTCAGTCGATTCTGCCGCTGACCAACAACACGGCGATTAAGCTCACGACTGCCCGCTACTACACGCCGAAGGGTCGGTCGATTCAGGCCAAAGGCATTACCCCGGACCTTAAAGTCACCGAAACCGCTGACGGCGAAAGCAACCAGTTCCGCATTCGCGAAGTGGATCTCAACCGCCACTTGTCAAACGACAAAACTGAAGAAGAAAAAGTCCGCAAACCGGTCGCTGGTGAGCAACCAAAAGTAAATAACCGTAAACCCGTCGTTTTTGGCTCAGACGACGATTATCAATTGCGTCAGGCGATGAACCATTTGAAAGGTTTACCAGTTGAACTGGCCAAAAGCACCGATGACAAGGCAAAAGTAAAGACCCAGTAATGTGGTTCTTATTGCCTTTCCCGCATGCCTGAATCAGACGGCGGCGGGCTGCAGGCGTGGCATCTGCAAGTTTACGCCCGGTTCGGAAAGTCAGGTCGCGTACGAAATTACATCGTTTCACTAGATTTTTTCCTATCGAAACCGGCGGTAGCGTTAAACTTTTTGAGTCATCCTTTGATTCGGGTTTTAAGCCACTGTAACGGGCCCCCCAGACCGCCGGTCGGCCTTGTTCGCAGCTAGGTCGGTTGAACCTAATGATTTTGGTGACGCACTAATAGAGTGTGACGCATAGATGTCACACCAATTCCGGTATCCATAAATACCGGCCGAATCACTCGCCGAGCCTCCTCAATCGAATGCAAAAGCAATTAGCCCTCTCATCACCCGTTAAATCCGGTATCGGATTTGGGGTATTTGAATTGGTGAGAGCTGTAACCGATGCCGTGCTGAGCGTTGTCCTTCTGATTGCTGCGGCCCTCGCCTGGGGGCAGCCAATCGACACCTCGGTCAAAATCCTGGCCGTCATTGTCTTCATCATGGAATACCGAGGCCGCGGAGGCTTGGGTGTGCCCCGTAACAAAGTGGTCTCGTCAATTCTGAAGCGCTGGGCGATGACAGTCATTTCATTGTTGGTTATCGGTCTGCTGAGCCAGACGCTGATCAACTTTAACGACAACATGTTGTTCACCTGGATTGCGCTGACCCCGCTCGCGCAAATCTTTGCCCACTGGGTCGGGCCCTACGTGTACGCACCCATTATCCGAATGCGCGGGCTACGCCGATCGATCGTGGTCGGCAGCACAGAACTGGGGCGCCAGTTTGCCGAAACCATTAACTCAGACCCCATCGCCTACGAACAAGTCGTGGCGTTCTTCGACGATCGCGACGAAGACCGAATTCCTCCCGGGCAGCGGACCAAGCTGGCCGGGCGTCTGGATGCGGTTGGTAATTTTGTTCGCGCCAACAATATCGACCAGATCTTCATTGCCTTACCAATTGCTGCCCAGCCGCGGATCCTCAACATGATCAGCGACTTACACAACACCACGGCGTCCATCTGGTTTGTTGCCGATCTGGCGCGGTTTCAGCCAGTCCAGCCCAGTATTTCGACCATCTCGGGTTACCCGGTTGTTGCGATCTGCGAAAGCCCGTTCCGAGGCATGCAGGGCACGCTCAAGCGAGCCATGGATGTGTTCATTTCATCCGTCGCCATTGTTCTGACCGCACCAATCATGGTGGGATGTGCCATCGCCATTAAAGCCACGTCACCCGGCCCCGTTATTTTTAAACAACGACGTTATGGGCTGGATGGCGGCGAAATCACGGTCTACAAATTTCGCAGCATGACGGTTACCGAAGATGGTGACAGCACCTACAAACAAGTCTCCCGCGGTGATGCACGGGTTACCCCGGTCGGTGCCTTTCTGCGAAAATCTTCGCTCGACGAATTGCCACAGTTCTTCAACGTCTTCCAGGGCCGGATGAGCGTGGTTGGCCCGCGTCCACATGCGGTTGCCGTCAATGAAAATTATCGCGGTGCCATTCCGAGCTATATGATCCGGCACATGGTGCGCCCCGGCATAACCGGCTGGGCCCAGGTACACGGCTACCGCGGTGGAGACGACCTGGAGAGCATGACTAAGCGGATCGAGCACGATTTATACTACATGCGTAACTGGTCGTTGTGGCTGGATTTACAAATCCTGGTTCGCACGATTACCGTCATATTCAAGGACCCAACGGCTTACTGATGCGCAATCCGTCGGTCAGGCGCAAGGCATTTGATACAGGCCCAATTTTGTTGGGCCTGGTTCTGTTTGGGCCGCTTTTCCTAACCACGTTTACCGCCAAGATCGGCGTGCCGTTTGGCCCCCGTGAAGTCCCGGCTTCACTGTACCTGCTGCTTGGGCTGATGGTCTTTGGGATGCTCACCTCAACCCTGGTGCTCGATATCAAGAAGCTGGCCGTCTTTCTGGCGGCAGTGGTT
>JBAUID010000037.1:0-42690 GCA_049680625.1 Burkholderiaceae bacterium
CAGGTGTCAGGCGACACCAAGGATTGGGGCAAGGTGACTCGCTTCATCACCTGGTCGTCGAATTGGCGGATTCTTTGGGTCGTAACGAAGGCTTGAAATTTTTTCAGCGAAGTCTTCCGACCGACTCACCAGAAATTCGATGAGGTGATTACGCATTGGGTAGTAATTCGGATGTTTGTGCATATCCTGGCGTTTGCGTCCTTTTGGTAAGGTGTTTTCGACAATTTCACAGACTCTGGCTTGCGGGCCATTTGTCATCAACACAATGCGATCGGCCAGCAGAATGGCTTCGTCAATATCGTGAGTAATCATGAATGTTGTCTGACGTGTCTTCGCAATGATCGACAACAATTCGTCCTGCAATGTGCCGCGGGTTAAGGCGTCCAGTGCTGAAAATGGCTCATCCATTAACAAGATTCGCGGTTCTATCGAAAACGCCCGTGCGATGCCAACCCGTTGCTTCATTCCACCCGACAGTTGCGCCGGCTTCTTGTCTTCCGAACCGGTCAGGTTAACGAGGTCGATATACCGTTGGCACTGTTCTTTGATCCACTCTGCCGGTTTGTCTGGCCAGCGTGAGCGCACTGCAAATTCGATATTGCGCAGTGCTGTTAGCCACGGCATTAATGCATGACCTTGAAAAATAACGGCGCGATCCAGGCTCGGACCAGAAATTTCCCGACCTTCGACAATGACAAAACCGTCACTGGGTTGGTCCAGCCCTGCCAGGATGTTCAGTAGCGTTGTCTTGCCACATCCAGAATGGCCGATCAGGCAGACGAACTCGCCTTCTGCGACGTTGAACCATACGTCATCGAAGACAACCGTTTTGTCTTTGCCGTCGGGGGTTGGAAATGACTTTTGAAGGCCCTCTATCTGGATTGCCGGTCTGCCGGTGTTTGTCACCGTATCAGTTGCGTCTTTAAGTGTTTTAGTCTGCATAAGTAACGGCTCCGGCAACCCAGGCAAGGGCTAGATCCAACAACATACCAACCAGGCCAATAAAGAAAATTGCGGTTATTACTCCGGTGATTGACAGGTTGTTCCATTCGTTCCAGACAAAGTAGCCGATGCCCGTGCCACCCACCAACATCTCGGCAGCAACAATCACCAGCCACGCAATGCCAATTGAGATGCGCATGCCGGTCAGAATAGTTGGGGCCGCAGCTGGCAAGATCACCTTGAAAGCCGTCCGAAGATTCGAAACTTCGAGGGTTCGGGCGACGTTCAGCCATTCTTTGCGCACGGCTGACACGCCAAAAATTGTATTGATCAGCATCGGCCAGATTGAACAGATAAAGATGACAAAGATCGCCGACAAACCCGAGTCTTCAATCGTGTACAAGGCCAGCGGCATCCACGCCAGTGGCGAAACTGGTTTGAGCATTTGCACAAAGGGATTAAGCGAACGTTCGAATACCGGAAACATCCCGATGATGAAACCCAGCGGAATGGCAACCAGGGCCGCCAGGAAAAAGCCACTCAACACTCGAAAAATTGACCAGGCCAACTGAATACCGATGCCTTTGTCGTTGGGGCCTTTGTCATAAAAAGGGTCAGCAAAATGGCCAAGAATTTCAGCGCCCACATCGGCCGGGGTCGGCAAAGCCGATTCCCCTTTGGCCGACTTGCCCATGAGCTCAGCATAAGCCGGGTCCATATCCGGCGCAGCTGAGACGTCAGAGATGACATACAAGTGCCAGATGCCAATGACAAAGGCCAGGATCAGGACTGAGAGCAGGGATGCTCTCATGTTTACCGATGTGGGTTTCATCAGGTCAGGTCCGCTTAATGGCAAAACTATCGATGTAGGCTTCCGGCTTGTCCGGATCGAAGGTCTTACCCATCAGCACATAGGTTTTCGACGTGGTTTTCGGCGCGGTTAAACCCATGTCTGCCATTACGGCCTGGGCATCTGTTGCCAGGTACACCTGCTTGGCAAGCGCTTCGTAATTCACTTCACCCTTGATATAGCCCCAGCGCTTCATCTGAGTCAGGATCCAGATAGCGAACGAGTGGTACGGGAAGGCGTCAAAACCGATTCGGTCGGGATCGTTCTTCACGTTGCCAAGACCATCCGCATAACGACCAGTCAATACTTGCTGGACAACCGTGGTCGGTTGGTTCAAATAGTTTTTGGGCGATATTGCCTTGGCGATTTCAATGCGATTCGCATGGTCGGCAGAATAGGCTGTCGCATCAATAATTGACTTGAACAAAGCCAGGAAGGTATTAGGCGTTTCATCGATGAACTTTTGACTGGCTGCAAATGCGCAGCACGGATGACCTTCCCAGATTTCTTTGGTCAGCTTGTAAATAAAGCCAACGCCGTCGTACACGGCACGCTGGTTGAACGGGTCCGGCGACAAATATCCATCAAGGTTGCCGGCGCGCAGGTTAGCCACCATTTCCGGTGGCGGCACAACCCGAATCTGAATGTCCTGATCTGGGTCGAGGCCTGCTTCAGCCACGTAGTAACGCAGCAAGAAGTTGTGCATCGAGTATTCAAACGGCACGCCAAACTTAAAGCCTTTCCACTGTTTCGGGTCTTGCTTGTCCTTGTGCTTCATTGCCAGGGTAATTGCCTGACCGTTTATGTTCTCAACCGCCGGCATTGTCCATGGCGTTGCGGTTGATCCGGCCCCGGCGGTGATGGCCAGTGGCATCGGGGTCAACATGTGGGCAGCGTCGTATTCACCCGATAAAGACTTGTCGCGGGATACTGCCCAACCCGCAGTTTTGATGACGTTAACGTCCAGGCCGTACTTTTTATAGAACTCCAGTGGCTTGGCCATAATGATTGGGGTAGCACAGGTAATCGGCACAAAGCCAACGTTCAGGGTTTTCTTTTCAAGTGGCCCCTTCGCATCAACGATTGCGGCTTTGACCTTATCCATTGGCAGCAGGGTACCGATGGCGGCCGCCGCAGTGCCGGCGCCTACTGCCCGAATAAAGTGGCGACGCTCGGTATCGGTTTTGAACAATCCCTTGAGAATTGCAGACTCAACACAGGCGGCCAGTTGATTGTCGTGATCCAGCGGGTCGGGGGTGGCTGGGGCAGTTGGTTGCGCCGAGGATGTGCTCAATGCAGCATTGTGCGCCGCAGCGTTGGCATGGCGTCCGCAGGCGCATCCTGTCCACAGCGGTTTATTCGGATCGTAAAGGTCTGTGAAAATTCCCATTTTTTTGTTCTCTCCCTGGCCGTCCGCGACATGCGGCTTGCGGCGTCTCCCTTTGCTATATCAAGAGTCGTGCCAGAATTTGGGGTTCACAAAAAGATAGGAAAAACAATGAGTTAAGAGGCTTTTAAGGAATCTTCCATTTCAGTTTATTTTACGAAATTTAGTAAATTACGTGCAATTACTATTGAAATTACGAAATTTAGTGTACAAATGGCCGCTTGCCCCGTGGGCGCAAACAAGGAGAGTTGTCTTGAAACAAGCGGTTGGTCTCACCTGGGCATGTCGGTTATGGCGAGATTGAACGTCAGCCGCATGCCTGATTCAGAAGACGGGTATGTGGGGCCAGGAGAAGCGGCCCAGCTATGGAATCGCGCATTGAATCGGTCGGAGTCGGCCGTCGCCATTATCGAGCCCTCCCGCGATCGCGTGCTGCAGTTCAACCGGGCGTTGGCTGAAGTCACCGGTCTCGCTGGTCACGAGATCAAGTCGCTTGCGGCCAGCGGGTTATTTCCAAATCAAATTGCCGAGCTGACCGCGTTTACGATCGAGTGCATGGATCGAGGTACCGCCTGGACGAGCGAATTAGCACTACGACGACGCGACGGCCAGCAACTGCCGGTCGAAGTGTTTGCGTCGCATACGTTGCACGATGGCCGTGACCTGATATTTCTTCAGTGCTTTGATCTGAAAAAGAACAAAGTGCGCCGCGCGAAAGTCGATATTGATCAGTTTTACCGCAGTGGTCAGCCCCAGGAGAACCGCTTCGAGGCCGTATTTCGAGAACTGGAGCGAGGCAATCAGCTAATTTTGCATGCGGCGGGCGAAGGCATCTACGGTGTAGATGCCCGCGGCCGATTGACCTTTGTCAACCCAGCGGCAGAACGCATGCTTGGCTGGAAAGAAAACGAACTTATTGGTCAGAACGGCCATAGCCTGCTGCATCACAGTTATGCCAATGGGGATCCATACCCCCATCATGCTTGCCCGATATACGCGGCTTTTGAAGAGAGCCGTATCTTCAAAGTCGACGATGAAGTGTTCTGGCGAAAGGATGGGACCAGCTTCCCGGTTGAATATACCAGCACACCGATCCAGGAAAAGGGACGTGCTCTGGGAGCAGTCGTTGTCTTTCGCGATGTGACCGAACAGAAGAAGGCGAGTGCTCAGCTGCAAGGGGCACTGAAAGAAGTTGAGGCACTCAAATTGCGTCTCGAACAGGAAAACGCTTATCTCAAAGATGAGCTGCATTCCGGGAACCAGCATCACGAAATTGTCGGTGGCAGCCAGAGGGTCCGGCACATTATCAGCCAGATTGAGCTTGTTGCACCAACCGATGCGAGCGTACTCATTACCGGTCAGTCGGGTACCGGCAAAGAGTTGATTGCGCGCGCAATTCATTACGCTAGCCACCGTGCGGACCGACCGTTGATACGAGTGAATTGTGCGTCGATTCCGCGGGATTTGTTTGAAAGTGAGTTTTTCGGTCACGTCCGCGGCGCGTTTACCGGCGCTGTGGCGCAGCGGGTTGGTCGCTTCGAACTGGCTGATGGCGGCACGATATTCCTGGACGAAGTGGGTGAAATTCCGCTTGAGCAACAGGGCAAGTTGTTGCGCATATTGCAGGAGCAACAGTTCGAGCGCGTTGGTGATCCGGTGACCCGGCAAATTGATGTGCGGGTCATCGCGGCCACCAATCGTGATTTGCAGGAAGAAGTCGCGCAGCGGCGCTTTCGCGAAGACTTGTACTTCCGGTTGAACGTGTTCCCTATCCATTCCCCGCCGTTGAATGAACGCCTGGAGGACATCGGGCAGCTGGCATCCTTGTTCGTGCGCCGGGTTTGCGCCCAAATGAATAAGCCGGAACTTTCCATTAGCGTGGCTGATGTCGAACGAATGAAACGCTATGCCTGGCCGGGTAATATTCGGGAGCTGCAAAATCTGATCGAACGGGCCGTTATTATTTCGACCGGTAATCGCCTACGCTTGGATATTCCGGCGTCGATATCCGTATCATCATCCGCCGCAGTGCGTGAGCGGGTAACTGGTGCCGAGAAAATGGATGCCGGAATAGATGCCGGAATAGATGCCGAATTCGATACCGGACCGGGTGTCAGGACAGCCGATGGTTTTTTTGGTGTTAGCCAGCCGGACAATCCGTCCGTGCTCACCGAATCTGAAGGGCGATTGAGCCAACGCGACAACTTGCTGGCCGCTTTACGGCAGTGCCAGGGTAAAGTGTCTGGCACTGGTGGGGCTGCGCGACTGCTTGGGCTGAAACCAACCACTTTATATTCGCGCATTAAGCGACATCAAATTGATGTTCGTCAATTTAAGTCAACTTCTTAGCGCCATCACCCGGAAAAACAGGTTTATCCGGTACCGTAACGAAACACCAGCGATGCTGTCAGTATCGGAATCAAAATAACAAACAATGGCAGGCCAACCTTCGGGAAGTCGTTAAACCGGTAACCGGCAGCAGCCATGACCAAGAGATTGGTCTGATAAGCCATTGGCGTCAGAAAGCACATGTTGGCGCCAAATAATACCGCCAGTACCAATGGCTCGGCGGGTACCCCTAAAGTGCTGGCCAGTTGCAGGGCAAGCGGGGTCATAATGGCTGCCGCGGCATTGTTCGAGACAAAATTTGTCAGTACGCCGGTAATTGTCAGGATCAGTGCAACCGTACCGGCTAGCGGCCAGCCCGAGGTCCATTGGGCAACAAACATCGCAACCGATTCCATTGCACCGGTACGCACCAGCGCATCACCGAGCGCTATAGAAGAAGCCACGATCAGTACGATGCGCCATTCGACTGATCGTTCGACGTCTTCCCAGTTTAAAACCCGGGTGGCAACGCAGGTCAGAACGCCGGCAACTGATGACACGGCAATGGGCAGGATCTTAAACACCGCCAACAGAATGACCGCCAGAAAAATGATCAGAGCCAGGGCTGCGTCGCGGGTGGCGCGCCGGCGCAGCGGTTCACCGACTGGCACGAGCGATAAAAGCTGTGTTGCCCGACCAATCCGGTCTTCTGATCCTTCGAGTAACAGCGAATCGCCGGCGGCAATTGGCATGTACTTCACATCCATGACTTGGCGCGAGCTGGAGTCGAGCGCACTCAGCCCGGCAACCCGGATGTTGTAGCGCCACTCGATCGCGCTGTCGCGAACTGTTTTGCCAACAATTGGGCTTCCAGCCGATACAACACAGCGCCGGGCGATGACTTGTTCGCCACGGTCTGCATCGTTGGGTGTGCCACCACGCTCTTCGGGGTGAGACAAACCCAGCGCGTCTTCCGCGGCCTGCAAGTCTTTGGCGTTGCCGGCAAGAATCAGCATGTCACCGCGCCGTACCCGCGCGGTTGGAAAGCGCGTGACTTCACGGTCGCTGCGCATTAAATGTCTAATCGTGACGTTGCGGCCGAGTTTCCCTTTAATTTCGTACAACATCGCGTCAACTACTGCGCTGTCGGCAGTGACTTGCAGCGATGTCAGGAACAAGGCTTCTTCTTCGGTTGGCGCCGCGCGGTCGGCATTACGTAGCAACCACGGCGCCACGGTTAACAAATACACCAGGCCAACTGCGGCTGCCGGCAGGGCAATCAGGTAAAAGTCGAAGAAGTCAAAGCGCGGCCCGCCGTTGTCCGCCGATAAGGCGTTGACCAGCAGATTGGTTGATGTGCCGATAGCCGTCATCATGCCGCCGAGGATGACTGCGTAGTTCATCGGCATCAGCATGGCACCGGCTGAAGCGCCGGTTTGGGCCGCCGCCCCAAGAATGATTGGCATCAACATCACCACAACCGGGGTGTCGTTCAGGAAACCACTGATCGCAAATCCGCCGACCAAGACCGCAGAAAACGCGAGTTTCGGGAAACTCGTGAGTGCACTGGACAGCAGGGTTGATACTGGTTGTAGTGCCCCGCTGACAATGAGTGATTTGCCCAGCACCATCAGTGCAACAATGGCCACCAGGGCTTCGCTGGCAAAGCCGGAGAATGCCGCCGCGACCGGATTGGCCGTGGTGCCATCTGGTCCGTTGCCACTTACCAATGCGTAAACCAGGGCGAGGGCAGTAATTACCGCCAATGATATGGATTGCAGGCTGAACCGGTTGCTTGCGTAAGCTGCCAGCGACGCCAGCAAAATTAAAGTGACCCAGACTGTCATGCCGTCATCCCGGTTACCGCGGGCAAGACCTCGTCACACGCGCTATCAATTTTTAAAGTGAGTAAGTCATCGGCCCGACCGACCCCCCGGGTTACCGAGGCAATTGGCAGTCCAAGCTGAGCCGCATGGCGTGCAAAACGAAAACCCGAGAACACCATCAGCGAGCTGCCAACGATTAACAAGGCGTCAGAGGATTCCAGTGCCGTTGTTGCCGCCTGTACCCGGTCACGTGGAACCGATTCACCAAAGAATACGACGTCCGGTTTCAGAATGCCTTTGCAGTGAGTGCAGGCCGGCAACAGAAAGTCCGAAAAGTCGGTTTCGTCGATGTCAGCGTCACCATCAGGCGCCACTTCGACCCGTCGGGTTGCCCAGTTCGGGTTCATCTCGGACAGGATTTGCTGAAAGCTGTCGCGTTCGCTGCGCTCGCGGCATTGAAGACAGATCACGGCGTCAATGCGGCCGTGTAAGTCGACCACGTTTTGTGCGCCAGCCTTTTGGTGCAGGCCGTCGACATTTTGGGTAACGAGCAGGCTTATCCGGCCGGTGGCTTCGAGCGTATTCAATGCATGATGGGCGCTGTTGGGGCGCGCATTGCGGATGACTGGCCAGCCAACCAAGGAACGCGCCCAGTATCGGCGACGCGCGGCTTCACTGTCGATAAATGCCTGGTATGTCATGGGTTGCGGTCGCTTCCAATGCCCTGCGGTATCCCGATAGTCGGGAATACCCGAGCCCGTACTGCATCCGGCCCCGGTCAGTACAAAAAGACGCGGGTGTGCGTCAATAAACGCCTGCAGCGCTGTTGCCGATGCCATTACCCGCTGGCCGGGGAACTTAATAACAGACCGGCCCGGAACCAACCGGGGCCTCGCGCTGGCGAAGCGGGCTGAAATCCAGAGAATTGATGTAATAACGGCAACCGACGCAACCGACGCAACAGACCTAATGGACGCAACCAAGGCAAAATGTATGACATACGCTATGTTAGCTTGCGGTTTGATCCGGCAGGCTGAGTCCAGCCGGGTATTCACGAGAATTCAACTAGAGACGCCCAATGACAATTCAAGCCATCGAAACCCTTCGCCTTGCCGAGTTTCCGAACCTGATCTGGGTCATTGTCGAAGATGCGGACGGTACCCGGGGCCTGGGGGAAACCTTCATGGGTGCAGAGGCTGTCGAAACTTATGTTCACGAAACGGTGGCTCCAAAAATTATTGGACAGGATGCCGTCGCGGTGGATTCGATTCGTAGCCGCTTGCGCCCGTATGTTGGCCATCAGGCTGCCGGCATCGAACAACGCGGTAATTCGGCCGTAGATATTGCTCTTTGGGATTTATGGGGGCGGCGCACGGGCCAACCGGTCTGGCGCCTGCTTGGTGGCCGGGCCCGGGAGAGCATCCGAACCTATAACACCTGCGCCGGTTACGAATACGTGAGAGCAAACACAGGCCAACATACGGAAAACTGGGGCATTTCGGGCGAAAAGGCGGCTGCGCCCAGTGGCCCTTACGAAGACTTGCAGGCCTTTCTGACCGATGCTGGTACGCTGGCCGAATCGTTAATGGATAACCACATTACCGGCATGAAGATCTGGCCCTTTGACCCTTATGCTGAAACATCGCAGGGCGCCGCGATTACCCCCGCACAGCTAAGAGAGGGAAGTGAGCCGTTTCGCAAGATCCGGGCAACAGTTGGCGAGCACATGCAGATCATGCTCGAGTGCCACTCCTTATGGTCGGTACCGGCCGCCCGCGACATCGTGGCCGCACTGGCCCCGTACAACATCTACTGGATCGAAGACCCGATCAGCATGAATAACCTGGCTGCCCTGGCCGACTTCAGGCGCAGCATTAATGTCAAAGTAACCGCCTCTGAAACGCTGGCCACCCGCCAGCAGTTTGAAGCCCTGATGCAGGCGAGGGCGACTGATATTGTTATGCTCGACCTCGCCTGGTGCGGTGGCCTCACCGAGGCAAAGGCCATTGCCAGTATTGCCGAAGCCAACCACCTGCCTATTGCCCCGCATGATTGCACTGGCCCGGTGGTCTGGGCCGCCAGTTGTCACCTGTCGGTAAACGCGCCGAACACCTTGATCCAGGAAAGTGTTCGGGCTTTTTACACCGGCTGGTACACCGAATTAGTTGATAACCTCCCAGAACTTCAGGACGGTGAGCTGGCCCCGCCGGTCGGGGACGGCCTGGGGATGAGCCTGCGTCCCGAGCTGTTCAGTCGTACCGACGCCACGCACCGCAGATCGCAGGCCTGAGCTGTGGCCAATTCACAGCAATAAGTTGCCAGCTGTTGTAGGATTCCATGTTCCGGAGAGCTGGCAGAGCGGTCGAATGCGGCGGTCTTGAAAACCGTTGAAGGGTCAAACCTTCCGGGGGTTCGAATCCCTCGCTCTCCGCCAACGAAAATCCCGCGTTCGCGGGATTTTTTGTGGGCGCAGCGCGTCGCGAGCACTACTCGCGTAAGGATTCGAGAGGAGTCGCGGGCCCAAGCTAAAAAATAGTAATAACGATGCAGACCAATCTCTGCTTAAGAAACCCAGCCATAAAAACGCGACCGAATCCCTCACGCAGCGCAAGAGAACCAAAGCAATGGTCACGAGCAAAGCGATGTGACCGAGCCGAAAAACCAACAATTACCTGCTAAAGTCCCAAAGGTTTCTCAAAGCCGGCGCCACTTCGGCGCGCTAATAAGGGGGAGGTTACACATCATGTCCAATTACACACCACCCAAAGTCTGGAAATGGGACGCGCAGGAACAAGGGCGCTTCACAACAATCAACCGGCCAATCGCCGGCCCGACCCACGACAAAGAATTGCCGGTTGGCAAGCATCCAATTCAGCTTTACTCGCTCGGTACGCCGAATGGGGTGAAGGTCACCGTTATGCTGGAAGAACTGCTGGCGGCCGGCCACAAGGGGGCAGAATACGACGCCTGGCTGATCCGCATTCACGATGGCGAGCAGTTTGGCAGTGGTTTCGTATCGGCGAATCCGAACTCCAAAATACCGGCGATGATGGACCACAGTACCAATCCGGTAACACGGGTGTTCGAGTCGGGGTCAATCTTGTTTTATCTTGCTGAAAAGTTTGGCGCTTTTCTGCCGACTGAACACGCCAGGCGTACCGAAACTATGAACTGGTTGTTTTGGCAGAAGGGCAGTACACCGTATGTTGGCGGCGGGTTTGGCCATTTCTATGCTTATGCTGATGTGAAGCAGCAATACCCGATTGACCGCTTCACTATGGAAACCAAGCGGCAGCTGGACGTACTCGAGCGGCAACTGGCTGACAACCAATACGTGGCTGGTGACGAATACACCATCGCTGACATGGCGATCTGGCCATGGTATGGCGGTTTGGTCATTCACAACCAATACGAGGCGCAAGAGTTTATCGACGCTGCTTCCTACACCAACGTCATTCGCTGGGCCCGGGAACTTGATGCTCGGGCGGCTGTGAAGCGCGGCCGCATGGTCAATCGCCTGCGTGGTGAACCACACGAGCAACTGCGCGAACGTCACGACGCTGGCGACTTCGAGACGAAGACGCAGGATAAAATTGAGGTTGGCGGGGCAGAATAAGCTGCTGCAATTATTCCGGGCCTTTCACCCTGACCCTTTCACTCCCTCCAGAAACATCCGGATGTGCCGCACTGCAATCCGGACTTTCTGCGGATTCTCTTTCCACGGATAAAGACTGACCTGGGAGTTCGGCGCCAACAAAGCCGACTCCATTGCCACCGCATACGGGTGAGCCGGAATATCGTCCGGTAACACGAGGACGGGGGTCTGACACTGGCGGACAAAATCGCGGCTGACCGTCATCACAAAATCGGCATTCTCGCGATACATCTGATTGAGAAAAGCGCCGGCTTGCTCCATCGATACATCTTCTTGCCGGTCACAAAACTTTGGCGCCCAGCCGTTGATGTTCGTTTGGTAAAAAAGGTCGGGTGCATCAGAACGGTAACCACTCGGGTGGACCATTACTGCTCCGGTAACGCGTTCGGGCGCGCGGCGAATCAGGTTCCAGGAAAACGGGCCGCCGATGCAAAAACCCATGACTAAAAAGCGAGTGATACCCAGGTGATCCATTAGCGCAATCTGGTCATCGCAAAACGCCTCCCACGGGCGATCCACGTCGAGCGGGCCTTTGGATTCTCCGCCGTTGGCGTTGCGAAGATCCATCGTGATGCATCGAAACGAATCGGCGAACTCTTCCATTGGATTAAACGCATGATTATTCAGCCCCGCAATAGTCGATTCGAGCCCGCCGCCGGGGAGAATGAGCAGAGGAAACCCCGACCCTGTTTCCTCGTATCGAATACTGACTGGTCCGTTCTCAAAAATAGGCATCGTATGTCTCCATCATGAATCCTGCGGCTGTTTTGTGACTGTATTAAGTGCCCAGTATGCCACTGCGCTCACATTAATCGTCGTGAGTTTTTAGCGGTACACCTGATTTTTCTACCACGTCGTTTTCGGCGCAATCACCCATGCGTAAAATTTTCTGCGCGTACCACCTTGCCCCGGAGGCAGCGCTTAAACCGTGTAACAGGGCGCTGATCCACACGGCATTGACTGCAATGTTCAGGATGGGTTCGCCATACTCCGGGTCGATTTGTTTAACAACCAACAACGCAAATAATGCGGTGGCCAAACCACGCGGCCCGAACCAACCAAAAAACAACCGGGTAGTTGTGGATGCGTCTGTGCCCAGCAATGACAACCAGATGGCCAGCGGGCGAACGACAAATAGGCTGACGACAATAGTGGCAAATGTTGGCCAGTCCAGGTGTTTAACTGCCTCCGGTACCAGGGCTAAGCCCAACAAGAAAAACGACCCCCAACTGAGTAACTGGCCCTCGCTCTCGGTAAATTCGTAGACGAAGGCGCAGGCGCCCTTAACAACATAACCAAAGCACAATCCGGCAACAAAGGCTGCAATAAATCCGTTGCCGCCAATTGCCGTCGCCGCGAGATAGATAGCGCACGCCATGGCAATAGCCGCGATACCTTCAAACGGTTTTGACGTCAGGCCGTAACTTTTTGCGAGTAGCAGTGCTTTGCCGCCAATTAAGCCGCCAGCTATGCCGACGGCCGGGCCAAGCAACATCTGTTTGGCGCCAAACAACAGCCAGTCGTTGCTGCTTTTGTCGGTTGCGTGCGCCGTGAGGCTGGCAAGCAGGAGTATTAGCGGCAGTGCCAGGCCGTCATTTAAACCACTCTCGACGGTCAATGCCCGTCTTGGGCGCACCGGTACAATCGGGTTGCTAACGACCGCCTGGCTCAGAGCGGCATCAGTTGGTGCCAATATGGCGGCGACCAGGGCAACGGTAACCAATGGCCATTCCGGGAAGAAGGCCTGGGTGGTGATTGTTCCCAGGATGACTGACAATGGCAGGCCAATAAGCAGCATGCGCAGTGGCCAGATGTGATGCCTACCGAGGGTTCGCATGTCAACCTGGGCAGCGTCCAGAAACAATAAGACAATTAACGCCACTTCCGCCACGATGTGCAAAGTGGCTTCAACGCCTTCGTCTGGCAACAGATGGCTACTCGCCAAAACCACGCCCAGCCCAATGTATAACATCGGAGCGGTGAATACCGTTGAAGCAAACCGTTTTGCAGTCAGAGAAAAGCTGACCGTAAACAGAGCGACGATTAGCAGGCCAATAGTCATAACATCCTCGCCAGCTCGGCGTTTTGAGGTCAGGTCGCCCAGGGTATCAACCGAAGGTTCACAATACCTGTTCGAAATTATTGTAACGAGTCGACTGGTTCAGACCATTAGCTCGCCGACTGGTAGTAAACACCGGGTTGAATTCTGCGTTGCCGGCCCCAGATGAATTGATCTTTCTGGTCAGAATTTCCAGGCCAGCTTTTCCAGGCCAGCTTTTCCAGGCCAGATTTTTCCACCGGCGACATCGCAAGACCCCGTTACTTTGTTGATAACGAGCCTGATATGACTTTGGTACTGCTTCGCCTTCAGCCCCTGAACTACGGGTTCCTCACTGGATCGATGCGGACGGACAACCCCGCCCCCCACTGAAACTGGCAGACATGGGTGCTGACTACAAAGTAATCTATTGTTTCCAGCACTGGTGTCCGGGTTGTCACCAGTGCGGTTTTCCAAACCTTCAGAAGTTGGTTAACGCAATGTCAGATCAGGGTTTTGGCTTTGCGGTGGTGCAGACCGTTTTTGAAGGAGCCGAAACGAATACGCTTGAGCGGTTGCGCGAAACCCAGCTTCGTTACGACCTGAAAATACCGTTTGGTCACGACCCTGCGCAAGGGCAGTACCCAACGATCATGACGGACTACCAAACCCGCGGTACGCCATGGTTCATTGTCATCGATGGCATGGGTGAAGTACTCTTCAGCGATTTTCATCTTGATGCCGATCAGCTGATCGGTGTGTTTTCTAAAGGCGAATCAGCACCAGGCACACACTGAAAATTAGTGATTTCGACCTCATTCAGAGGGCGAATTACCACTAGTGCAGTGACTCTGTCATTTTTGCATTAGTTTCCCTTGCCCCGCGGCAAGGCCGTCACCACACGCCCGTTGGCGGTGTCAGATTCAGTGGGTAAGGCAGATTTATTTTGGTCGGTTTCCTTTCATCGTTACCCGCCGCATGTGGCGGCGCTGCCCGGCGTAGTCATTGACCGCATGGTGCTGGGTGATCCGGTTGTCCCAGACGGCAACTGAGCCAACCGCCCAATTGAAGCGGCAGGTGAACTCGGGTCGGGTGATGTGATCAGCCAGGTAATGAATGATTGGGCGGCTTTCTTCGATACTCATATCTTTGAAACGCACGGTATGGCCTTTGCCAACATAAATGCCTTTCAACCCGGACTCCGGGTGGGTTCGAATAACCGGGTGTTCCGCCTCAAAAGATTCGGCGGCTGTCTTGTAGGTGTCTTTCATCGCATTCAGGCCGGCCATCGCGCGTGCCCGGGAGCCGCCATAGCCGTGATCGGAGCTGTACACACCGATGACACCGTCCAGCATCGCTCGCATGCCAGGTGACAATGCGTTGTAGGCGGCATGGGTATTGGCGAACAAGGTATCTCCCCCGAAAGCCGGCACTTCGATCGCGTATAACACCGTGCCCAGGGCTGGCTCGGGCATATACGATGTGTCGGAGTGCCAGCTGCCACCAAAGTTAACGGTATCTGCTTCGGTCTTGATGATATCGATAACTTCCGGGAAGCCCGGCAGGCCCTCGATAAACGGGTACACCGCGGGCTCACCAAAGGTGCGGGTGAAACGCAATTGTGCTGCCGGGTCGAGTTGTTGATCTCGGAAGAACAAGACATGAAACTGAAGAAATGCTTCGCGCAGAGCATCCACTTGCCCGGCGGACAATGGCTTGCTCAGATCAATGCCCGTGACCATGGCGCCCAGTGCCCCTGCTACCTGCTTAATTTCCACGATTGGATACCATAGTGTTCCAGTGATGTGCGCTCATTATTTTAGTGGGTCTTTCGGTTCGTCCCCACGCCATCTCCGTAGAGTCAGTTGCCCAATGCCGCACGTCGCTGGCGAATCCGTTCGCGGGCCTGAACCGAACCATCGTGAAACGAATTTGCCCACTGATCAATAGGCACTTCAGCCGTCCCGTAGTTGCATTCAAAGTAGCGGTGATGCAATTGGTGATAGAAAGTGCCCAGGGACATTCGCCGTTTGCCGCGAATTAGAATATTCTCAAACCCGCTGTGCCCGTACACGGCGTTCAGTGCGAGAAACTGCAAGTTATAAATAACGTGTACAGGGTGAGAAATAACCACCCAGTGAATAGCCACCGCACTGAAGTACATCAGGTGTTCAAGCGGATGCATAGAGATACCTGCCCAGGGGCCAACATTGGTATTGCGATGGTGTAATGCATGAAAACGCTGATACAAGGCGGGATGATGCAAGATCCGGTGAATCACGAAAAAATGGGCGGAATTCCACACGGGTATCAATAGCAACCAGCAAATAAACAGCACTGGGTGCTGTTGCCAACTCAACAATTGAATATAGCCGTTTGCAAACGCCCACATCGAAACAGCTTCGAAGGCTGTCCATACAGTAACGCCGCTTGCCAACGACCAGAACATGTTGTCCCAGACCTGGTTGTTGAACGTAAACGCCTTATTGTTTTGCGCCTGGGGGCGCCGGTCATACTTAAGCTGTACACCTTGTCTGCCAAAAGTGATCAGGTACAAGTGCAGGCCGCCGGCAACGACAAGCATTAGTGCAATGTTGCGCGCATACATCTGCGCTAGCCAGCCAAGCTCAAACTCACGGCACCGTTCCAGGGCGGGCTGCAGGTAAAGCCAGGTTGCTATGGAGATCACCAGCGTCACGACGCGATTTGACAGCGTCAGCCAGGTTCGGCCGAACCAGCGGGCAAATTTGGCTGGGCTGAATGGCCAGGTAAAAACCGGCATTGGCTTGATTGGCAGGTCGGGATGCCAGTTCCATCCCTGGCTCGAACCCCCGCCGAGGCTCGCGTCATTTGAAGTAGCCGGCACGGTGTTATTTGCTGATCCTGGGTCGGCCACAACGGCCTCCTGAGTCAAGAACATCAAAAGCCAGTCTAGCTGGCGAAATGCCAAACCTCAACCGCTTGTCTTTCTTTGCTTTTTGACCAGGGTGGCTTCAGGCTGCGGTGGGTAATGGCCAGATAGCGGATACCCGCGTGGCGAGCCAGTGCACCAGGGCTGCATTAACCTCAACCGGCTTTTCCTGCGCCATCCAGTGGCCGCTTGGCACGGTATGCTCGGTCAGGTTTGTACACAAACCACGCATCGGCCTGGCCAGATCCGAATCAATACATTCGCAGGTGTAATCGTACTGACCAATGAGGAACAACACTGGCATATCGAGCCGTTCGCTATTGAGTGCTTGTTCAGCGTAGCGGGCATTGGCTTCGTGGTTCATGTACCACGAGGCAGGGCCGAAGAAGCCGTTGCGGGTCAGGGCGGCAGCGTAAGCGGAAAGATCTGCTTCAGTTAAGACGCCGGTGTCCAGCGGCAGATCTGGCGCTTCAGGTGCACCACCGAACCAGCCGCCGTCGCGCCGGATTGTTGCGTTGCGCCAGACCTTGCCGCGCATCGCCGGCATGCCTTTACTGGATACAACTTTGACAGCGGTGGTTGGGTTTGCATCAAACGGTTTGATGGCGCCGGCAAAGTCTTCCTCGTAAAAGGCTTGATAGTCCCATTGACCATAAGGGTATTTGTCTTCGGGATACAGCGCACGGTCAACCAATGGCAGCATGGCCTTATAGCCGCGTTCCAGGGTTGCATAAGGTACGCATAAGTTAGCGACCGCGTGGCAGCGCTCGGGATGGTGCGACGCAATACTCCAAACCACAGCGGCGCCCCAGTCGTGACCGACCCAGACCGCTTTTTCAATGCCAAGCGAATCGACCAGGTCAATCATGTCGCCGACCGTATGCTCCAGGGCATAGTCTTCATGGCGAGGGTAAATGGTTGAGCGTCCGTAGCCGCGCATATCGGGTGCTATTGCCCGAAAGCCGAGATCTCCGAGGCATTGCAACTGGTGTCGCCAGCTCAGCGAGAGTTCTGGCCAGCCGTGACACATAATGATTGGTGGGCCTGTTTCGGGGCCCGATGCCAGGTAAAAGCTCTGGTGCTCGGCTGTCTGGACGATGTGTTCGGTGATTGTTGCCATGTGGCATCTCCGCGAAGTTAAGTCGGTTTTCCGCGTCTGCACTTTGGGCATCCGACTTTGCACGAGATCTTAACGGGGCCATGGCACTTGCGGGCATTGATTCGATATCGCGAATTAGGTTCATTTTTTGTGATCGTCTCTGGTGCTCAGTTGTGACCCGGCAATTTTTGAGGCTACCATGAGGCAGGGCTGCTGCGGTTTTGGGGTGGCGGCCTGAAAATTCCAATAATCAAGAGACATTGACAGCGAGGCATTGAAAATGAGTGTTTCAAGACGAGATTTTTTCCGGATATCTAAAGATTACGGCACCAAAGCCGCACTGTTTGCCGGGGCCACCGGCACAACATCAACAGCCTTGTTGAGTCAGTTTGTTGCCAAAGATGCCCATGCGGCAAAGAAAGCCAAGTATAAAATCCGCTACGGCGCGTCCGTGGTCAATCCCAAAAACGAGACCTTCCTGGGAACGAAGAATTATGAATTCGTTAAGTGGATTGAAGAACTGTCAGGCGGCGAAATTTCGGTGCAGATGCTCGACAAAGGCCAGGCGTGTTCTGAAACCCAGTGCGCCGAGCGAGTAGGCGCTGGCGTGCTTGATATGGGTGGGTCATCTGCCCAGAATGCTGCAGCGATCATTTACTACTCTCAAGCACTTGACTGGCCTTTCCTGTGGCGCGATTCACAATCGATGCTAAACCTGCTTCATGACCCGAAGATGAACCCGGTGTATCGCGATGTCTGGCGTAAGCAGTACGGCGTCGAATTTCTGTATTGCATGAATGAGCCGCGTGACATCTTTATGGGCTTGAAGTACAGCGATAAACCCGAGGTGCGTCATCCTGATCAGCTTAAGGGCGCGAAGCTGCGCATCACCAACTCGGAAATGATCCAGAACTTCACAGCCTCGCTTGGCATGAGCCCGGTGCCGCTGGCCTGGACCGAAACCCTTGAGGGCATGAAGTCGGGCGTGGTTGATGGCATGGAGACCTGGGGCGGGGCTGCCGCTGGATTCGGCATGACTAAGGTAACCGCACAAGTGCTTGAACTCAATTTTTGCCCGGGCAATACAAGCGTCTTCATGAATGGCCGGTCGATGGATAAAATGCCAGGTGCCATGCAGGATGTGGTTCGCGAATCGGCACGGCGTGCCAGTGAGCTGTCAGCGAAAGACATGGTCAATGCAATGAACAAGGTCACCGGCAATGGCCCCGAACCGACCGCTGAAAGCAACTACATGCAGCTCAAGGACACGATGCGGCATGTCCGACTCACGGAAACGGAGATGGATGCTTTCCGTGACCGCGGCTCAGTTGAAAAAAATGCCAAGATCTACAGCGAAATACGCACCAAGCTGGACAAACTGGCCGGCCTTGATGTGTATGGCGCGGTGAGTGAGTACGAGAAGCAAAATCGCGGCAAGCCGCTGACCGCGGGTAAGTGGTGGGCATAACACCAACGCCATAGCGCGAACTGCGCTAAAAGAAACCCGGGCGGCGCGCCTATCAGGCCGTCGCCCAATTAACGTTTGACGTGTGACGCTGCGAAGGAAGGGGCATGCCCATGAGGCAACGAATTGACTCGGTCATCACCTGGATCGAGAACTCCATCATGTTGATTGCCTATCTGACAATCATTCTGGTGGTTGGTTTGGAAACCATTCGTCGAATCATTACCGGAGAGCAGGCAGCCTGGGGGCCTGAGGTGGCTATGGGCGCATTCGTTTGGATGTCGTGGTTTGCGATGGCGTCGGGCGTGAAGTCACGATCGCATCTGTCATTTACCACTTTTCGCGAACGTATGCCGTTTCGGATGCGCCAGGCCATGGAAATTTTCGATTGCGTGTTGTGGTTCGTGCTTGGCCTCGTTGTGATGTACGCGTCCTGGGACGTCGTAATGCTTAACAACCGCTTTAACCAACAGATATTTGGTACCAATGTTCCGCTGGCGGCAATCAGTATTGCAGTGCCGATTGGTTGGGCGTTTACGATGATTCGGGTCTTTCAGCAATTGCTTGAGGTCTTGCGGGGCAATTTTGGCGCGGGCAGGGTAGCGGAGGATGTGAGATGACAGAGCTGATCAATGTTTGGTCATTAACCACCTTCGCGGTAGTGTTGTTTTTTCTTGGCACGCCGGTGCTGCTTGTTCTGGCTACCTGGGTTGTTGCCTCGTCTTATTTTATTGTCGATTTTCCGCTGACCAACGTTGGCATCTCGGCCAGTGAGTCAATTAAGAGTTTCATCTTTCTCGCGGTTCCGCTGTTCGTGATTACCGGCGACTTTCTGACTGAAGGCGGCATCAGCAAAAAACTGATTGCTTTCTCGCGGTCAATCGTTGGTTTTATGGCTGGTGCCACTGCGGCGACCACCATGTTTTCGTGCGGCTTGTTTGCAGCAATATCAGGGTCTAATGCAGCAACCGCAGCCACCATGGGGCGCCTGCTCGGCCCGGAAATGGTCAGCCGGGGGGTATCACCCGGACTGGCGGGCGCTATTGTCGCCGCGGGAGGCACAGTGGGCGTCATTATTCCGCCCAGTGTCATTTTCCTGATTTATGGGGTGACCATGGATGTGCCCAGCGTCGATTTGTTTATCGGCGGGATGATTCCAGGCCTGCTGATGGTGATCGCCCTGGTGGGCAGTGCAGTAATACTCACTGGCAAGATTGAACCCGGGGTTGGGATTAAAGGGATCAGCGTCCGAGAGATCGGCTCCACCGCGATAAAAGCCTGGGCTGGCTTTGTTGCCATTGGCGTGATCTTTTTTGGAATCTACTGGGGTTACTTCAGCCCAACCGAAGCAGCCGGTGTTGTCGCAATTTATTGTTTCCTTGTTGGTGTTATGCCAGGCGGTGAACTGAAGCTGAAACAAGTGCCGGGCATTATGCTGAACAGTGCGCGGCTCGCTGGTTTGCTGGTGCCGTTGGTGGTGTTCTCGATTCAGTTTCAGCAAGTGTCCAGTGTGATGGGCATGCCCGAAGCCATTCAGACGTTTCTCGGGGGCTTGGGTCAGAACTACGGGCCGGTCGTCTTGATTGCGGTCATGATGGTGTTGATTTTATTAGTTGGCGCGATCACTGAGTCTATTGCGGTGGTGTTGATACTCGGGCCAATTCTCGGGCCTGTTGCCGAGTCATTAGGTATTCATCCGGTGCATTGGGGCGTGGTATTTGTCGTGGGTACAACAATTGGTTTCATTACCCCACCGTACGGATTGAATTTGTTTGTGGTTAGTGGTGTGCTGAAAACGCCGTACGATCAAATCGTTCGCAACATCTTTAAATTGTTGATTCCACTAATGATTGTGTGGGCGATAGTGACCGCGGTGCCGTGGTTGTCGATGGTATTACTCGCAAAGTGATTTGATAAAGTTGGTGCTGACATCGCTGGCTTCACCTCGCCACTTGACTTTGCCGCTATCGACCCTTCCATTGTGGCGGACGTTTTTCGGCGAATGCTTTGGGTCCTTCGACGATATCTTCGGCCCCGTGCTCCGCCTGAAACTTCAAATCGTTACCGGCGAAAAAGACTTGTCACCCGCGCCAGTGATAATAGCAACCCACTGGCGCGTCAGTCTTTAGCCTGCCAGAATTTTGGCCTATTTAACCCGGCCTGGGTTAACACCCCAGCCCTCCAAAGGCTTCGCGGGTCTTGTAATAACCCCGTAGTGATTGGAGCGCTCAAAAATAGGCAGACCGGGCGCCAGCATTGAATGAAAAAACCACAGCATGGCATTGCTGACTTGCTCGGGTTGTTCCCAGGTAACAAAGTGGCCGGCGTCTAAAATCAGAATGGCTTGCAGGCCCGGAACGTGATCTTCCATTCCACGCGCGTACTCGACGGGTTGGCGCGGATCGTGTTCACCGTGGATATAAAGCACGGGCATCGTGAATTTTGAGTAATCGATAGGGGCACTCTTGCGGATATCGCGGAAGTAGCGCGGTACGGCTTCAGCGACGCCCGGATACGAAAACTCATTGATAATTTCTTGTAGCTCAGCTTCGTCAGGCCGCAGTTCGGGCTTGCAAGAGGTATCAAACCATACGCGAACGTAGCTATTGGCGTCGCGCATCAAGACGGTGGCTTTGTCCGGATTCATGCCGTTCCACTGGTGATGCAACGAATTGCGTGCGTCGTAGCTGTGTAAAGACAAACAGCAACGCACATAGCGTTCGACCCTTTCTGGCGCCAGGTTACAGATGTTGTCGGCAATCATCACGCCCCAATCGTGTCCGGCAAGATGAAACGTGCTTACCCCGATCTGATCGAGAAAGCGAAGCGTTTCACTGGCGACACTACTGCCGGCGTAATTGCCTTCTGATTTGTCCGACTGGCCATAGCCTTTTAGATCGGGTGCAATAACCCGAAATTGTCCACTTAGTGCAGGCATCTGCTGGCGCCAGCAGCGCCAGCTTTCGGGAATGCCGTGTAGCAAGACAACTGCCGGTCCGTCGGGTTGGCCCGTCTCTACCCAGTGCCAGCGCTGGCCGTCAACTTCGGTCGTGTGGTGGTGATACTTAAAGTCATCCATATTGGTCAGTTGATATCAGGGTTTCATCCAGTTTTTAGAGGCTGACTTCCATTTGCCCCAGCGACTGGTATTTTGGTTGGCCCAGGTGGCGACAACCGTTTCCACCGGTTGGCCATTTTTAGCGGCTCGCTCCATTGCCAAGACGTCGGCCTCGGGGATGGTCATGTTCTTGATTAGTTTGAATTCACCGGGCCAGAGTCGGCGAGTTTTAGACCAGGCCAGCTTGCGGTATTTCGGATCGTTTGGCCCGGCTTGTTTGAAGCCGAGATCCACAACCCGGCCTGCCAACAATGCGTCGGCAAATTCAGCTTTTACTTTGGCAGGGCTGACTTCGGGCAGGATGTGTACTGTGCCGGCTGTTAACGCGTCTGCCGCGGCGTCGGCCGCAATACGTAAGCTCGTGGCCTTGAGGCCGGAGCGTTGCAACACATCTACCAGTATCCTGGCATTAATCTGGTCACGCAGGGCGTCGCCCGAGGCGATTGTTATCGGTGATTTTGCAACCGCAACACTTGTCGCACCCAACAAGCCGATGGTGGTCAAGACGACGGACAGTGCTGCCGAAGCAAAACAAGCAACCAGACGGTAAGCAACCAGACGGATTAACATGGTGAATCCGAGACCAGACATAGAAGTCGTATCTTACGCGCAAATCATTTCCGATGACCAGACACGGCTTTATCCAAACGCTACCAAGTCGGTGGCGGTGATTTTCTCATGCGGTAATGTGCCTGGCGCCAGCGAGTGGCAAAATATATTCACATGTTTGGAGAGTAGCAATGAACGGACTAAGCAACAAAGTAGCCGCAGTGACGGGCGGGGCGGCCGGCATTGGTGAGGCTACGGTGCGCCGCCTGGTGACCGAAGGTGTCAGAGTTGGCTTTTGCGATACCAACCATCAGCGTGGCCAGGCCTTGTGTGATGAATTGTCTGCACAAGGCGGGTTCGTGCTCTTTGAGCCTGCTGATGTCAGTATTGAAAGTCAAGCTGCGGGGCTCATCACTAAAACCGCCGCAACTTTCGGACGCTTCGACATTCTGGTCAACAATGCGGCGATTCGCAATTACCAGGACGTAACCGAGGCAACCGAAGAAAGCTGGGATCAGATTCTGGGCGTGAATCTGAAGGGTTATGTTTTTTGTGCGAAGGCTGCGATACCGCTGATGCGTGAGCACGGCAGCGGTGTTGTTGTCAACGTGGCGTCGGTGCGTTCGCTGGTTGCAGGCGCAAAATGCGTACAGTACGACACGATCAAAGCAGGCATACTTGGCCTGACCCGCAGCATCGCCCATGATCATGCAGTGGACAACATCAGAGCGGTAGCGGTTGGTCCCGGACCAATCTTTACTCCGTTTCATCAGCAGCGTGCTGGCTCGCTTGGACAAACCGCCGATCAGTATCAATCAGAATTTGGGGCCGATACGATGCTTAAACGTCCGGGCCGGCCGGAAGAAGTAGCCAATGCCATTGTTTTCGTCGCCTCGGATGAGGCGTCGTTTATTACGGGTACCTGCTTGTATGTTGATGGCGGGCAAACCGGAATGTAATGTCGCTAGCCGATAGCCAGGCTTTAGTAAGGTTTTGGTCCGGATCGGAATTCATTCCGTCAGGGCAGGGCTCGTGGCCAATGCTCGTAGCCGTCTAACCAAGCGGTTCTATCCCGCTTGTTTTCCCCTGGCAATTGCCTTGCTGATCAACTCACGTGCTTCGGCTGCGTCACCCCAGCCCTCAACCTTCACCCATTTGCCCGGTTCAAGGTCTTTGTAGTGAGCAAAGAAGTGCTCTACCTGGCGCCAGGTGATTTCTGGTAGGTCGGTGTAGTTCTGAACTTTTTCGTAGCGCTTCGTCAGTCGCGACGTTGGCACGGCCAGAATTTTTTCATCGCCGCCGGCTTCGTCAGACATTTTCAGTACGCCAACTGGTCGCACCGCGATTGCAGCGCCGGGTATCAGGGGCCGCGTGTTTGCCACGAGGACATCACAGGGATCACCGTCGTCGGACAGCGTGTGGGGAATAAAGCCGTAGTTGCCGGGGTAGCGGGTCGGCGTATACAGAAAACGATCGACAATCAGCATACCAGCGGATTTGTCGATTTCATACTTGATGGGTTCACCGCCTATCGGAACTTCGATGACAACGTTCACTTCGTTCGGCGGGTCATTGCCAATGGGGAGATTATCGAGAATCATATTTTTCCTTTGCCTTTATTTCACCAGAAATTTCTGACGCCAGAATGACAAATCGCCTGTTTCGTGTGCTCTTGGCAACTGTTTCTTCTTAAATTGACGGAGTCAGCCGGCGCGGGGCACATAAGTCAACGCCCCCGCAGTTGCCTGCGAGGGCGTTGACTGGTCTGACAGAAAGCGTGGGATTACATACCCATGCCGCCCATCCCTCCCATGCCGCCCATGCCACCCATATCGGGCATGCCACCACCACCGCCAGCTTCTTCTGACTCAGCGATCATTGCGTCGGTGGTCAGCATCAGGCCGGCAATAGAGGCCGCGTTTTGCAGGGCAGTGCGCTCAACCTTGGTCGGGTCAACAACACCCATGGCCACGAGGTCACCGTATTCGCCAGTTTGAGCGTTGTAACCAAAGTCGCCTTTGCCTTCCAGAACCTTGGCAACCACAACACTGGGTTCATCGCCGCAGTTGGCCACGATCTGACGCAACGGCTCTTCAACCGCCCGCATGACGATCTTGATTCCAGCTTCCTGGTCGGGGTTGTCACCTTTTACTTTAATTTGCGCACGAGCGCGCAGTAAGGCGACACCACCACCGGCCACGATACCTTCCTCAACGGCGGCACGAGTAGCGTGCAAGGCATCTTCGACCCGAGCCTTTTTCTCTTTCATTTCAATTTCTGTTGCAGCACCAACTTTAATTAGTGCAACACCACCGGCCAGTTTGGCCACGCGCTCCTGGAGCTTTTCGGTGTCGTAGTCGCTGGTGGACTCTTCGATCTGGGCGCGAATCTGCTTCACCCGATTTTCGATGCCAGTGCTTTCGCCGGCGCCGTCAATAATGGTGGTGTTCTCTTTGCCGATCTCGATCCGTGCACATTGGCCCAGGTCGGACAGTTCGATCGTCTCCAGGGTCATGCCGGTTTCTTCAGAAACCACTGTGCCACCGGTCAGAATGGCCATGTCTTCAAGCATCGCTTTGCGCCGATCACCAAAGCCAGGGGCCTTAACAGCACAGGTCTTCAGAATGCCGCGAATGTTATTGATGACCAGGGTTGCCAGAGCTTCACCTTCAACGTCTTCTGCAAGAATAAGCAGCGGCCGGCCAGCCTTGGCGACTTTTTCAAGAATTGGCAACAAATCGCGCAGGTTGCTGACTTTTTTATCGTAGAGCAGGATGAACGGCTCTTCGAGCAACACCATTTGGCGTTCTGGATTGTTGATGAAGTAAGGAGACAAATAGCCGCGGTCAAACTGCATGCCTTCGACAACTTCGAGCTCGTTGTTCAAGGTCTTGCCGTCTTCGACTGTAATTACGCCTTCTTTGCCGACTTTTTCCATGGCTTCGGAAATGATGTCGCCAATTTCGACGTCGGAGTTGGCAGAGATCGAGCCGACCTGGGCAATTTCCTTGTGGGTGCTGCAAGGCTTGCTGTTCTTAGCCAGTTCTTCCACCAGGGCAACCACGGCTTTATCAATGCCGCGTTTTAAGTCCATGGGGTTCATGCCGGCGGCAACGTACTTCATGCCTTCGCGGACAATGCTCTGGGCCAGAACAGTTGCGGTGGTGGTGCCGTCACCGGCAAGGTCAGAAGTCTTGGATGCGACTTCTTTAACCATTTGGGCGCCCATGTTTTCGAAGCGGTCTTTCAGCTCGATTTCTTTGGCGACTGAGACGCCGTCTTTGGTGACGGTGGGGGCGCCAAAGCTGCGTTGAATTACGACATTGCGGCCCTTGGGGCCGAGGGTTACCTTGACAGCATCTGCCAGCAGGTTGATACCAACAACCATGCGCGAGCGGGCGCTGTCATGGAACAAAATAGTTTTGCTAGCCATGAAGTGAAACTCCGGTGAAATAGGTGTTTGTTACTGTGGATTGGATTTTTGAAGAGCGGCAGACCTAGCCTTCAACAATGGCCATGATGTCTTCTTCGCGCATGACAAGGACTTCATCACCGTCAATCTTGGTGGCTTGGCCGCTGTACTTGCCAAAGAGGACTTTGTCGCCGACTTTAACGGCCAGGGGACGGACCTTGCCGTCGTCGCCGACTTTGCCGGTGCCGATAGCCAGAACTTCACCCTGGTCGGGTTTTTCTGTTGCATTTTCAGGAAGCACGATGCCAGAGGCGGTTTTACGCTCTTCGTCCATGCGTTTAATAATGACGCGATCATGTAGCGGACGCAGTTTCATGCGAAAGCTCTCCAATTTTGGTGGGTAAAAGGTAACCTGGCTCTTTCTGGCCCTGTTTTCGGGCTATCGCGGGCTAGGGTGATGCAAACGAGGTGCCCGGCCAGATGCCCTGAGAGGGCTCTTTTAATGACTCAGCGTCTGTGTGGGCAAGATATGAGGGTGGAATTGGGGTTTTCAAGGGGGGCGAGATCAAATTGGAGCATTTCCTTGAAGCTGTTCGAGATTTTCGAACGAATCGCGCGAAAAAGCTGTCTTTACACCAGGAAGGGCACACCCTTATCGTGCAAGCTCACCAAATGAAAAAGGGTAAGCAATGAACGTCAATATTCAAGCCGCCAGTTTTCCATTGACCGGTGCTTTGCTGGAGCACACCCAGAATCGATTACGCCATGCTTTTTCACAGCGTAGTGACCAAATAATGCGGGTTATGGTCCGGCTGGGCGACAACAACGGCCCCCGGGGCGGTGTTGATAAGTTCTGTCACCTTCAGGTTCAGCTCAAAGACGCGCGAACCGTCACCATTAACGGGGTGGGTGAAGACTTGTACAAGGTGATTACCCGCGTCGCCACCCGGGCCGGACTAAACGTTGCCCGGCAAATCGACCGCGCCAAAAGCCGTGTTCGCCGGCGACGTAGCGGTTCATTGCCGGTTCAGATGACCGACCATGATGACGGATAATTGAGGCAGCCGTTACCGCGACGCTGTTCGGGTTGTTTTGCCAGCAACCAGGCCAATACTCGTCTATTGCCCGGTCTAAGGTTGTTTCAAGCAAATCTGCGTCCGGTGCACTTGTCCGCTGGCAACGGTTAGAGCCCCGGGCTGTGTGTCACAGGGCACCAGCGTCTTATGGTCAACTGACACTTGATAAGCGCCTTCTTTCACGTTGATTGAAAAGTTGCCGCCGTAGGTGATTGGTGTCGACTGGGTCTTGCCGTTTTCAATTGCGGTCAATACGACATTGGCGTCGATAACCGGCCGATTGCTGACGTTTTCGATAACAGTACCGGTCACTGTGCCTTTCGAGGCGCAGCCGACAATCGCGAGCATGGAAAGGGAACACAGGGTCGGGGTAAGAAGTCTCACGGGTTTTCTCCGGTTCGGCCGGCTGGGGTTACCAGACTAGCAAGTTGATTGTGAAAGAAACTCAGCGATTAGTGGAGGTCAGGGATTACACGCTCACCTACCTCATTAGTCGTTGATTCTTGCTGATCGGTTCACTGTCGGGCGACCAAGTGCGTAATCGCTATTTGGTGATCGTCGCTTCAATGGCGGTGCTGGAGCCTTCGGCGTTTTGTGCTGGTTTCGACGGTTCGGCGGGTTCATCGATACCAAAATAGACAAAGGCGGACACCAGAGCAAAAACCGCGGCAGTCAAAGTGACTTTTCGACCGACTGACCAACCCGGGGCAACCGCATCAATCGCAACAAAGGTCAAAACACCAGCATGTGCGCCAAGCAAGAGGGAGTTGGCCCCTTTGCTTTGCAGAACATTGAGGATTTTTTTTGCCTCGATAGTCGCGTGATCGGCACCACGGACCATGCCATATTGCTGAAGCATGTTGCTCACCTCGGGGATGGTCGCAGAAGATACGCCCTGAACGAGGTACGAACCGGCTTTGTAGGTGGCGGCTAACGGAACGCCTTTTTCCAATAACGGAGCGACGATCCCTTCAACCTTGTCGTCTGACTTTTGGGGTGCTTGTGCCACGTGGCCGGCGGCTTTTACGCCAATAGCTATCGATACTGATCTCTCGGAATCCGATTCGTACAAAATTCGTGTATTGGACTTTTTTGCCGGGAGGGTTGTCGTTTGGATGTGCATTAATTGGCCTTGATCGGTGTCGTACAACGATTCATTGGTTCGCAGGTGCGTTCTGGCTGGGCTCCTGTCATCCAGGCATTTCTCAGAAAAGATTGTCGCTGACAAAGCAATGCGCACGCTATTGCCCAATTGGAGGGCCCGCCGTCGAAGCGGATTAACGCGGTTTAGGCGGTTCGTGGTAAAAATGGGGTCTGAATCCACAGAACTGACAAACTAACCGGGACACCCCTTTGGACACCTTTGACTACCTTATTATTGGTTCCGGCGCTGCCGGCTCTGTGCTTGCCAATCGCCTGAGCGAAGATGGTCGAGCCACGATTTGTGTGCTGGAGGCCGGTGCTCCGGACACGAACCCGTATATCCGTATTCCTGCGGGTTACATCAAAAACCTGAATCGACCGGAGATGGCGTGGCAGTTTCACAGCGAGGCGGCGTCCGGCACGGCGGGCCGGCGGATCTACTTGCCGCAGGGGCGGGTAATGGGTGGGTCGACGTCAATCAACGGCCTGGTTTATAACCGGGGTCAGGCAGGCGACTTTAATCGCTGGGCTGAGATGGGTGCTACCGGCTGGGGCTATTCTGATGTATTGCCGTATTTTCGGCGTTCTGAATCCAGGCTTGGCGGCGACCCGGCCTACCGCGGGACTGACGGGCCGCTGCAAATTTCGGATATTGGCGCACGCGATCCGATTTGTGATGCCTGGATCCAGGCAGTTGGCGCCCATGATGTTCCGATGCATAACGACTATAACGGCGAATCGCAGCGCGGCGCTGGTTACTACCAGCGGTTTATTCATGAGGGCAAGCGCATTACGGCCGCAAGCGCCTTTTTGAAGCCTGCCATGGCGCGGCCCAACGTTAAAGTAATTACCCGTGCATTGGCCACCAGGATCTTGTTCGAAGGCAAACGTGCAGTCGGTATCGAGTACCGGGTAAACGGGGAGCCGGGCAAAACCGTCGCGTTAAAAGCACGTCGCGAGGTGATTCTGAGTGCCGGCACCGTGAATACAACCCGACTGATGCAGGTATCGGGTATTGGCCCCGGTTCGCGCCTGCAGTCGCTGGGCATCAATGTAGTGCATGACCTGCCGGGGGTTGGGGAGAACTTTCAGGATCACTACTTTGTTCGTTTTGTTGCCCGTTTCAAAGATGGTACCGTCAGCCTGAATCAGCAGGCCAGCGGGTTGCGATTGGTCGGGCAGATTGTCAATTGGTTGCGCAACAAACCAAGCGTGCTGGCGCTGAGCCCGTCGGTTGCTTACGCGTTTTTGCATTCCTCTGATCTGTCGGCGAACCCCGAATTGCAGTTTGTGTTTACGCCGGGGTCATATCGCCCTGGCAAAGTATATGAATTGGACGACTTTGCCGGAGCAACCAGTGGCTTTACGCAGCAGCGGCCTGACAGCACAGGCTATATTCGGATCACGTCGCCAGACCCCTTAGAGATGCCAACTATTCAGCCCAATTATCTGCAGGCTGAAACGGACCAGCAGGTTGCGATTCGCGGCATGCGTCTGACCCGGCAGTTTTTGAATTCACCGGCCATGAGCCATTTGCTTGAGCGTGAGACGGCGCCTGGCGCCGATGTAGACAGCGACGAGCAACTGCTTGAATTTGCCCGCCAGTCGGGTAATACCGGTTACCACCTGGTGGGTACGAGCACGATGGGTGCCGCCAGCGATCCGATGGCCGTCGTCAGTCCGAGTCTGAAAGTTCACGGGTTGGAGGGGTTGCGGGTTATTGATGCATCGGTGATGCCGCGGGTGACGTCGTCCAATACTTGTGCGGCAACCCTGATGATTGCGGAAAAAGGTGCTGATCTGGTCAAAGCTGATGCAGCCTGAACCGGAGGAAGATTCAGTTTAGGCGGTACGGCTTAAGCAACAAGGCACTTCTTATGACAAATTGTTTGAACCACCCGACTAGGATAATTCTTTTGAAATGAATTGGGTCACCGGCAGCTTCCATGGTGAAATTTCCGCGACACTCTTCGGCGCGAACTTCGGCAAAAACCATTGTTGTCAGCCGGCAAGGCGAACCATTGCTGCTACAAGTGCTTCATGCTGACAACTTTGTTCGGCGCTTACGCGGCTTGTTGGGTTATCAGCAACTGGGCCCGCAAGACGGCATGTTGTTATCACCGTGTCACCAGGTGCACACAATTGGTATGTCATTCGCAATCGATGTGGTTTTTCTTGATACCAGCGGTTTTATCATTGGTTGCGTCGAAAATCTTATGCCGAACCGCCTGGCGTCAAAGACTGGTGCCCACCATACGCTGGAAATCGCACAGGGCGGTATTGAGCGCTCCGTTATTTTACCTGGGCAAAAACTGTCCTGGGGTTAAGCGATAATCTCAATCAAGGTTGCGCGCCTCGTTGCCACCCCCACCAGCGACAAATGGCCTCACCCATGATCAGTGATTTATCTTGCTCGTTTAACCAGGGCAGGGCTTCGGTAAACATGTCAATGCACAGCCGCCACGACACCGGCATCTTGGTAATGTCTGTTCCCCAGAACATGCGCTCGGGGCCGAATGCGTCATAAATCTGCTTCAGGTACTCATGCATTGCCGGGAACGGATAATCTTCACTCGAATAACCCGGCGCACCGGTTGCTTTAACCGCCACATTGGGTAGGCGGGCCAGGGCCAGCAGTTCCGGCATGTGGGTCATTGCCGCCGCATCTTTTAATGTGGTGTTGCCTCCAAGGCCGCCGAGGTGGTCAATAGTGATGCGAAGATCCGGGTGTCGCTGCGCGACCAGGCCAATATCTTTCAAAGAGTGAGTGGCCAGTAAGGCAATTGGAACGCCGGCAATTTCCGCCGCTGTCCATAACCAATTGAGTGATCCGTCACTGATTGCTTTGCGGGCTTGTTCAGTAATTAGCATATAGCGTAGACCAAGCATCCCAGGCTGGTCTCGCCAGGTTGCTATGCGGGCGGCAGACGCCGGGTTGTCAAGGGGCACGTCGCCCATGATGGCAAACCGTGTCGGGTGGTTGCGAACCGCATCAAAAGCCATCTGATCAGAATTGGGGTCCCAACTCGGTGGATGGATGATCGCCGCATCAACGCCGGCTTCGTCCATCATCGCCAGAGCTTGATCAGTGGTGAACGAAGTGACCTGGCGGTGAGCTGCATTGCTGGGCAGTCCACTGCCCCAAAGGTGAATTTGCGCATCGATTATTTGCATTTTGGTCTTCAGTTATCTTGGTTCGATAAGGTTTAAAGCGGCGGTAGCCGTGGCTGCGTATCCGCCGGTCTGTCTCAGACATGGGCGTATGGTATCTCGGGACGGCAACTGATCATGCCAACCCGGCCAGTTATCGGGAAAAAGCCGAGGCAACAACCGCATGACCCCGGAAAAGTGAAATTATGATGGATCAATCGTCGCCTAACGCTTAGTCGTATTAATGGACAAATCGGTTTCCCCTGTCGCGCAACGTGAGTTCCTCCTGTCCGCCTCTGCCGTTCAGGATAGTTTGCTGCAAAGCTATCGCACAATTCATGTTTTGATTCAGGGTTGTTTGTTGGGCTGTAGTGCGATTGTGTTTGCTATTCATTTGTTTCTGTCGTGGTTTAACTGGTCGGGTACTCCGTTTGGCAATTTGTTATCTCACCTGGCTCTGACCGCACTGCTCGTTGCAATGTTTTGGGTGCAGCAGAAAACAGCATTGGAATTGGGCGCGGTTATTGCCAATCGTTCGATAGACATCAATCACTTTCACAAGGAAATCATCCTGGCCGAAAACCTATTCAGCCCGGAGCAACGCGCGTTTACGAAATTCAAACTGGCCCAAAAGTCGCGCAGCCAGGATGAATCACAATTAGTCGCACGATTCTTGCCAGCTGCGGGCCTTTCGCCTGATGATGCCGACGCTTTGCTGGGCAAGGGTGTCGAACATACGCGACGGGTGCTGGATGCTCATTTTTTCCGGCGCCTTGAGTGTTTGTTTCTGGCGATGATCATTGTCAGTGCACTCGTTACCTGTGTGACCGCATATTCCTTCTGGTGACTTGAGAGCCTGTCGGCGACACAGACGGCTTTCCGGGCATGGATAGCAGGCCGAAATATCCCATGAATTGAGCCAGACGCGTACTTTTTGCCGGTCTGTCACAATACGGGTCCGAACCTGGAGCGGAGCCACGATGGCACTTGGAAAAATAATCTGGACTTACTTCAACGGTACCTGGCACGAAGGCAATATTCCGATCATGAATGCAGCCGATCATGCGACCTGGCTGGGTACACTTGTATTCGATGGGGCCCGCCGCTTTGACGGTGTGGCGCCTGACCTCGATCGTCACTGCGAGCGGGTGAATAATTCGGCGCGAACCCTTGGCCTGACTCCGACAGTGACCACCAGTGATATGGTGGCTTTGTGTACCGAAGGTATGGACAACTTTGCCGGTGATGTTGCTCTGTATATTCGACCAATGTACTGGTCGGTTGATGGCGGGCCGAGTGCGGTACTGGCAGACCCGGAGTCCACCGCATTTGCGATTTGTATCGAGTCATTGCCCATGCCGACGCCAGAAACAAGTCAGACCTTAACCACGACGAGATTTTGCCGTCCCATGCAATCAATGGCGACGGTCGATGCCAAGGCGGCTTGTCTGTACCCAAATAACGGTCGCATGTTGCGAGAGGCGATTAGCAAAGGCTTTAATAATGCCCTCGTGGCTGACCCGTTGGGCAATGTAGCCGAAACTGCGACTTCAAATATTTTTTTGGTGCGTGATGGAGAGATCTTCACTCCGATACCCAATGGCACTTTTCTAAACGGGATAACCCGTCAGCGTGCCATTGAGCTTTTTCGCGGTGCCGGCCAGATCGTCCATGAAAGCGTTTTAAGCTTTGATGATTTTCGCGGTGCCGACGAGGTCTTCATGACCGGCAATATTAGTAAGGTGATGCCGGTGTCGGCCTTTGATGAGACATCGTATGAACTTGGGCCGGTTGCAAGGCGGCTGCGAGCAGCCTACTGGGATTGGGCAAAATCGACCGCCTGAATCACGCAGCGCCCCAGTTCAAACTGATGTTGCCCACATTCATCGACTGATAAGCAGTGAATAAGCAAGACAGGAAAAAACGGTTCGAGACAAAACGGTAAGAGACTAATGGCACGTAAAAAAGTTGTACAGAAGAAGCCCGCTTCCGACAAATTGCCGGCGCTAACGCCGCCTGGTTTTACCATCACCGGTATCCAGGCCCGGCCGGTTGTTGTGCCGATGCGGATGCCATTGCACACCGCCAGTGGTGCCATCGACAAGGCTGCGCTTGTATTGATTGATATCTACACCAGCGAAGGGATAACCGGGCGCAGCTACTTGTTCGCCATTGGGGCGAATAACCTGAAGCCAATTATTGCCCTGGTCGATGCAATGGGCGAGATGATTACCGGCGACCCGGTGGCACCTTACGAAGTAGAACGCAAACTGCGTCTGAAGTATGCCTTGCTGGGTGTTCACAATATTGTATTGATTGCAATGTCGGGCATTGACATGGCGTTGTGGGATGCCTATGCGCAATGGTTAAGCCAGCCGCTGGTACGGGTGCTCGGTGGTCAGGTGAAGCCGGTCAGGGCGTACAACTCGAATGGTCTGGGAATTATGGCGCCACCAAAACTGGCCAAAGAAGCGGTTAAGCTTGTGCGGGCTGGTTTTAGCGCGGTTAAGCTTCGCCTCGGGCGCGAACGGGCGGCAGATGATGTGGCGGCTTTGCGAGCGGTTAAAAAGGCTATCGGGCCTGACGTGACACTGATGTGTGACTTTAATCAGGGCCTGACAATGAATGAGGCGATCCGTCGCGGTCGAATGCTTGATGAAGAAGGCGGCCTGACCTGGATTGAAGAGCCAATACGGGCAGACAATTTCGAAGGCACCGCCCGTATTGCCGATGCTCTTGATACGCCGGTTCAGATTGGCGAGAACTTTATGGGGGCTGAACAAATGGCGCAGGCGCTGACGTATCAATGTTGTGACTTTGTCATGCCAGATGTACAACGCATTGGCGGCGTTACCGGATGGATGCGGGCGGCAGCCCTGGCTGACGCCGCAGGGCTTGACATGTCGACGCACTTATTCCCTGAGATCAGCTCACATCTAATTGCGGTAACCCCAACTCAGCACTGGCTCGAGTATGTTGATTGGGCAGAACCCATTCTTGCCGAACCAGTTCAGGTTAAGAATAGTCATGTAATTATCGCGGACCGTCCAGGCACTGGTGTTGCCTGGGATGAGAATGCCGTAAGAAAGTACTCGGTTTGACCCCGAGTCATGAGCAAACGGTTAAACCGCGCAGACCTTGCCCATTGCGGCCACCGTTGGTCAGGTATCGCGCTGGCGGTGTTTCTGCCGGTGCATTTATATTCCCTCGGATTGGCCTTGCATAGTGCTGACGCGCTGGACAAGCTTTTAGTCTTTGGTGACCTTTGGATAGTGCGGGCGCTACAAGCCGCGTTAGTGGGCTTGCTGTGCATTCACCTGATGTTTGGCATGCGGGTTCTGATAATTGAGTGGGCAGCCAGCCGGGATACTGGTCAGCCAGCGAACATGCGCCTCGGTTGGATCGCCCCCGCTATTGCGATCGCTGTCACGCTTGCGTTCATTTACGGGTTGTCGGGCTAAGACTAAAGTTTTCCATAAATCTTGCCCATGCACAGGCCGGCGATCGCCCTGCCTACCAGCTTGCCAGCATGCGGCGTGCATCGGCCGGGGTGCAGTTGACGTCTTGTACAACAACGCTTAGTTCGTCGTGCCGGGTCTGGTTGAAAAACAATTCACCGGTCAGTGACTCAAAGTCGCCAACCAAAACATCTCCTTTGACTACTTCGTGGCCACCGAGCAATTCGAGGACGGTAACACCGCCTGGGGCTCGTACGGCGACATAGCCACTTTCCGAGTTTACTGCGAGAACTTTTCCGATCATTTTGTCTTCCACCTTCGCCGCAAAAGTGCGGCACAGACAAAATCTCGCGTGAGCGCTAAATGTGTCCTATCAAAGACCGACCAATGGTCGCAAACGACTTACCGGCGTTGTTCGACAGGCGTTTTCAGCAGATTATCGGTGACTGCAGAACAACGAACGCGGGTTAATGCCCCGCACCGGAAGGCGCTGGCAAACCTTCAATTTCTACCGCGACGCAAGCGGGTAATTCGCTGGCAGCGGCGCGGGTTAATGCCGCGATCAGATCTTTCGGGTCAGTGACGAATTCGCCGTGGCAGCCAAATCCGGCGGCCGCCAGATCGTAGCGGGTTGGGTTCAGTTCGCACTCAAGCAGACGTTCTTTACCGTATTCGCGTAACTGAATCTGGTATTCGGCATTCCATTTTGCGTCGTGACCAATTACGGCCACTATGCCGGCACCATAGCGATGGGCAGTTTCCAATTCTGCGAAGTGAAACCCCACCGTGCCATCACCCATCAATACAACGACGGTGGCATCGGGCTCTGCAATTTGGGCAGCAATCGCATAACACAGGCATCCGCCAATCGCGCCTGACGGGCCGTTGATAATGCGTCGCGGGGCGCTGACCAGAGACTGGGCCCATTGGCCAAACTCTCCGCCATCAATCACCAGGATGGGATTGTGCGCCGAGTCGAGCATTTGCTGAACGGCGGCACACAGGACGGCAGGTCGCATCGGGCTGCTCCCGTCAACATTGGATTCTGGCTGGCGTCGGGCCATTGCCAGGGCCATTGTTTGCCGCCATTCGGTGCGGGGCTTATGGGTGCCGGGGAGCGTTTGCGCCCGCTCATGCAGCTGAGCAGCCATCTCACGCGGGTTCGCATTGATTCCCGCGCTCAGGCGGGAGCCCAGGGCCGCTTTTGCCCGTTCGAGTTCTTTGCTACTGGCATCAATCACCAGTACCGGCGCATCGGCCTGCCCGAGGGCCTGGCCAAAGCCGGTCGTGAAATCGATCGATTTACCCAGACTGATGACTAGGTCGGCGTTGGCGAGTGCACTGGCGAAATCGCCCAGACTCGGGTCGTTCAGGCCGCGCGGACTTTCCATCGGAATCACGGGTGCGTCAACCGAATCGGCGAGGCCGCGAATCAAGTCGCCTGCGCGGGTTGCGTTCATTGCGGGCCCGGTGATAATGGCGGGTCGCTCGGCGACGGCCAGAGCCTCGGTCAGCATCTGCAGGTCTTTATCGCTGATTGGGTCAGCGCGGGGAACCAGGTCGTCTTTGGAGGGCACTTCGTCAGTGCTCGTGGCACCGTTAAGTAAATCAAAGGCCAGCGCCAGATGGACGGGCCCGGGGCGGCCTGACAGGGCTACCCGAATTGCCTCGGCGGCGTCAGTACCGAGGGCGTCAGAAGTCATTGGCCGGCGCGAAAACTTGGTCAGCCCCGAGGCTACTGCGACCTGGTCAAACTCCTGAAATGCGCCCCGTGTGTCCTGACTGACAGGGGAGTCACCGCTCAGCAGCAACACCGGACTCTCACCTTGAGTCGCCATATACAACGGACCGAGGGCGTTGCCAAAACCCGGGGCTGCCGTCACCAGGGCAACCCCTAATTTGCCGGTTAACTGAGCGTATCCTTCGGCCATAAATACCGCTGCACCCTCATGGCGCGTATGGATCAGCTTGATACCGGCATCGAGGCAGGCGTCGAATACCGGCATGATCTGGTTGCCGGAAAGGGTAAAAATGACTTCGACGCCAGCATTGGCCAACGTGCGAACCAACAGGTCAGCGCCTCTCATAATTGGATCCTCAGGTGGTTATTTTTTGATAGGTAATATCGGTTAATCATGGCTTTTCTTTTAATTGTATATGTGCGCGTATCAGACATAATTCGCTAAGCTCACTAAGGATAACGGGATAACCGCGATTCGCCGTCAATATGATGAGAAAACTTTTCGGGATACCTTGCTGACATGTCGATACGTCGCCTCAGGACACTGATTGCGATTGCCGAGCACGGCACGTTTGCAGCGGCCGCAGATGTGGTTTTTATCTCGCATGCAGCAGTCAGTCAGCAAATGAAGGCGCTCGAACAAGAGCTGGACGCAAGCTTGTTTGACCGCTCGACCCGCTCCCCGGGTTTGAATCCCTTTGGCTGGGCACTGGTTGGCAAGGCCAGGGAAGTGGTTCGTGCGTACGACCGCCTGGTGAGTTCAGCTGCTGATGGTGACGGCGTGATGGGCGAGCTGGCGATTGGCGCGTTGCCGACCTGTATGACCAGTCTGGTGCCGCAAGCCATTCGGGCCATGAAGGCGCGTTATCCCGGTTTGCATATCCGGGTGGTGCCGGGTTTGTCTGCCGAGCTGCAGCCGCAACTTGAACGCGGCGTGCTGGATGCTGCGATACTAAGCGAGCCACTCGATGCGCTAAGCGTTCTTAATTGGGAACCTTTTGCCGAGGAGCCACTGGTATTGCTCGTAGCGCAGTCGGAGGCTGTGTCCGACCCACGCACTTTGCTGCGCGACCGTCCGTATATCCGTTTTAATCGCCGCGCCTGGGTTGGCCGGTTGATCGATCAGTGGCTGCAACAGGAAAAGATTACCGTACACGAAAGTATGGAACTGGACACGCTCGAGTCGATTGCGTCGATGGTGTTTAACAACCTGGGCGTATCAATCGTTCCGCGACCTTGTGTGACACCGGATATAGAACTGCCGTTGCAACAACTCGAACTGGGCCCGTCGGCCCGGCCCAGAGTGTTAGGGGTGGCGTATCGGCGAGACAGTGTGAAACTCAGCATTGTTCGGGTGTTCCAGGCTGAATTGGTTAACCGCGTGATGGTGGCTAGCCAGAATCGGGCAGGGGGGTGGGGTTTGCGGCATGCTGACGCGGCGCGACCAGCATCAATTTGATGATTGCGTAAGAAATTCTTAACAAAATCCACAATAATTTTGGCTTTCCTTTTGGGTAGCTTACGGTTGTAATCGTATATGGACCTCGGAAATGGTCAGTCAGCCGGCCAATAAACGCCATTTCCCGGGCCTGCAACAGGACGAATCGGTGAAAATTTGTCGTAAAACCCATCGGTAATACCAAAAAGGGAACACCCAGTGTCTGACACACGCGAACTAATGAAAGTATCCATCTGGCATGGGGACAGCAGTGGTGGTGGCTTTAAAGAACACGAAGTACCGCGCGAAGACAACCAGACTGTTCTTGATGTGGTGACCTGGGTGCAGCGTTATCTCGACCCGGGCCTGACGTACCGCTTCGCCTGCCGGGTTGGCATGTGCGGCTCTTGCGCGATGACAGTCAACGGCATTCCGCGCTGGACCTGCCGTACCCATGTAAAGAAAGTTCTCAATCACGGTGCCATCGAAGTGGCACCCCTGCGTAACCTGCCGGTGATCAAAGACCTCGCCACCGACATGACAGAGTTTTTCGACAAATGGGTTCGCGCTGAAGCTCGCCATTACCCAACGGCGTCGCGTCACGACGAAATGCCGGTGATTGACCCGGCATCGCCTAAACGGGTGGCGGCCAGTGCCGGCATTGAATGCATTAACTGCGCAATTTGTTATTCCGCCTGTGATGTGGTTGAAAAGAACAAAGACTATCTCGGGCCAGCCGCGATGAATCGCGCCTGGACTCTGATCAACGACGAGCGCGACGGCGGGCGCAAACCGAGACTGACAGCAGTCGCCGGTGACGCGGGTTGTCACAACTGTCATTCCCATCAGAGTTGCATGACGTATTGCCCGAACGAGTTGAATCCAACCGAATCGATTGCCGGGCTCAAACGGGTGACCGCCCTGGCTGCGCTAAAAGGGGAGATCTAGCCTGATGCTGAACGTGCATCTGTATTTGGCGCAGCGCATCACTGCGCTCATCATGGCGCCACTTGTCCTTGGTCATCTTGCGGTCATGATTTATGCCGTGCAAGGCGGCTTAACGGCTGGCGAAATTCTGGGCCGCACCCAGGGCAGTGTCTGGTGGGCGGCGTTCTATGGCTTGTTTGTGCTGGCTGTGTCTATTCACGCGGCGATTGGGCTGCGGGTGGTTGTACACGAAAGTTTTGGCTTGCGTGGTGGTGCGCTTAACGCATTGACCTGGCTAATCGCGTTGCTTTTGCTTGCCCTGGGTGGGCGTGCCGTGTTTGCGGTGGTTGCCTGATGATTAAACCGCACCGCAATCACCCGCTCTGGTTTGCCCACATCGTGCACCGCATCTCCGGCGTGGCCCTGGCCGTGTTTTTGCCTGCTCATTTTTATGTCTTGTCGCTTGCGTTGAAGGGGGCAGACGCACTTGATGGCTTTCTGACCTTTGCCGAGATGCCGCTGGTTAAGCTGGCTGAATTTGGCCTGGTGTTTTTGCTGGCTATTCATTTGTTCGGCGGTTTGCGGCTGCTCGCGCTGGAGTTCTTACCCTGGTCGAACCGTCAAAAAACCTATGCGGCGGCGGCGGCGGCTGGCGGGTTTTTTGTTGCCGCCGGCTTTTTCCTGAGCGCTTTGTAAGCACTTTGACTTCGTACCCACTGGATTACTTTTCATATGCTTGATCGACACGACACAGACATCCTGATCCTGGGCAGCGGCGGTGCAGGTTTGTTTGCCGCCTTGCATGCACGTAAGGCAAATCCGGACCTTAAGGTTACGCTGGCGGTGAAGGGTTTAATGGGCAAGTGCGGTTGTACCCGTATGGTTCAGGGTGGATACAACGTAGCCATTGCGCCGGGTGATTCTGTCGAACGCCACTTTATGGACACCATCATCGGCGGCAAGTGGCTGCCGAACCAGGACATGGCCTGGAAGTTGTGCGTCACCGCTGTTGAACGCATTCGCGAACTCGAAAACGAAATTGGGTGTTTTTTTGATCGTAACCCGGATGGATCGGTACATCAGAAAGCATTTGCCGGCCAGACGTTCGACCGCACGGTGCATAAAGGCGACCTCACCGGAATTGAGATTATCAGTCGGCTGATGGAACAAGTGCTTGCCAGTGGAGTGGAGCGCCTGGAAGAGCATCGCGCAATCGCTTTTATTCCTACCAAAGACGGTAGTGAGCTTTCTGGCGTTTTGTTTATTGACATGCGTTCCGGACAGTTTCGCTTTGTACGGGCAAAGACGGTTCTAATGGCTACTGGTGGCGGCCCGACCATGTATCGTTATCACACCCCATCCGGTGACAAGACAATGGATGGCCTGGCCATGGCAATGCGCCTTGGGTTGCCGATGCGCGATATGGAAATGGTGCAGTTTCATCCCACCGGTTTGTTAGGTGGAGAGCATACCCGCATGACCGGCACGGTACTCGAAGAAGGCTTGCGCGGTGCTGGTGGGCACTTGCTCGGCGGGGACAATCGCCGCTTTATGTTCGATTATGCCGAGCGTGGCGAACGCGCTACCCGCGATGTCGTCAGCCGGGCGATTTACGATGAAATGCGTAAGGGCAATACGACGCCGTTGGGTGGTGTTTATATTTCAATGAGTCATCTCGGCCCGGATGACGTGCGTAAGAAGTTCAGCGGAATGGTCAAACGATGTGCTGACAGCGGCTTCGATCTGGCCGCCGGTAAGGTGGAAGTGGTGCCAACCGCCCATTACTTCATGGGAGGCTTGATTTGTGACCCGGACACCCGAACAGAATTGCCCGGGCTTTACGTGGCCGGGGAAGATGCCGGCGGTGCCCACGGCTCCAACCGCCTGGGTGGCAACGGGGTGGCGAATTCCACGGTTTACGGCGGGGTTGCCGGCGATGTGATGGCTGCTGACGCGGCGGCAATGGGTGCGCTTCGTGACCCCGACGAGAGTTTGATTGATGCAGAAATCGCCCGCGCCCGACATCCGTTCACCCAGCCCGCGGGCGACATCCATGATATTCGCGAGAGGCTGATGAACCTGATGTGGGACGAGGTCGGCATCTTGCGCACTGCAGAGAGCCTGCAACGTGGAGTTGATCAGTTGGGCGCACTGAAACAAGAGTTAATGAGTACCGGCCTGCCCAATCACAACACTGTGTTTAACCTGACCTGGCACGATTGGCTTAACGTACAGAGTCTGATCAAAATTTCTGAAGCGATTGCACTGGCTTCTTTGTCAAGGGAAAACTCGCGTGGTGCGCATTACCGGGAAGAGTTCCCCGACGAGGGAGACCTTGAAAGTTCTTACTTCACCGTGGTGCGTGAAGAAAACGAGACGATGCAAGTGCGCCGTGAACCCGTCGTTTTTTCAATAGTAAAGCCGGGTGAGTCGCTGGTCGCCGATATGTCTCCGGTTGAAAGTACCGCCAGCTAACCGGTTAATTATTTACGCAAGGAAAGAATAATGATTGCAATCGACACCATTCAGAACACGGCCGTCAGGTTAATGGAGAAAGCGGCCATTGATATCCCTGATGACTACTTGCAGGCCATTCGTAAAACGACCGAAAAGGAAGACAACGAACTGCCGAAGTTTGTGTTGAAGGTCATGCTGGATAACTACGATGCCGCGACCACTGACCGACGTGCCATGTGTGGTGATACCGGCGTGCCGCGATGGTTCGTCAAGATGGGCAATGAAGCCCGGGTTCAGGGTGGACCGGTAGCACTCGAAGAGGCCTTGCGCAGCGCAACCGCGCAGGCTACGGACGAAATACCGCTCCGGCCAAACCGGGTTCATCCGTTGTGGAGAACCGATCACAACAATAACGTTGGCATCAACGCGCCGGAAATCGAATACGCGTTTGAACCTGAAGGCGACTGGATCGACTTAATCACCGTGCACAAAGGTGGCTTGTTCGGTACCGACTACCGCATGCTGTTTCCCAGCGACGGCATACAAGGCATCAAGCGTTTTTTTCTCGACTCGCTGGTTTCTTTTGGCAAACGGGGTCTGGCCTGCCAGCCCGCCATTATTGGGATTGGCCTGGGTGGCTCGAAGGATATGTGTATGGTTCACGGTAAACGTGCGGCTTGCCTGCGTACCGTGGGTGACCGAAACCCCGACCCAAAAATCGCCGAGTTGGAAATGGAACTCACCGAAGCAGGCAACTCGATAGGTATGGGGGCAATGGGTTTTGTCGGCAATTCAATGGTGATTGATACCCATATCGAAGTCGGCTACTGCCATACCGGTGGTATGCAAATGAGTGTGCATGCCTTCTGCCTTTCTTCACGCCGGGCCTGCGCGCGGCTCTACCCCGACGGACGGGTGGAGTTTCGTACCGACCCCCAGTGGTACACGCCGTACCAGCGTCGGGAAACCGTTGGATGGCCAGTGACGGAGGCCGTATGAAAACGATAAAGCTAAGCACAAACCCAAGTCGGGAAGACCTCGAGCCTCTGAAAATTGGCGACGTGGTTTACCTTGACGGTGTGGTCTATACCGGGCGGGAAGGTGTGTACATGAAAGTGGTTGAAGACGGGATTGCATTACCGCTGTCGCTGCCAGCGGTGAGTGCCACCAACTTCCATTGTTCCCCGGCGGCAGCTGAACGCGGACCGGGTGAATACGTCGTCAGTGCGGTGACGGCCACGGCGTCTTTTCGCTTCTCCAAGTGGCTGGAACAATGGTTCCGGGTCTCGGGTGCCAAACTAATTATTGGCAAAGGCGGAATGAACCCCAAAGACTACAAAGACTATTTTGTGCCGAACGGGGCGATATACCTGACCACGGTTGGTTACGGCACTGGTGCCTTACTGGGCCGTGGCGTAAAAAAGGTTCGTGAAGTTCATTGGCTGCCTGAACTTGGCATTGCCCAGGCGATGTGGGTATTTGAAGTGACCGATTTTGGCCCTTTTATTGTTGAAAGTGATTTGCAGGGCAACAGCTTGTTTGAGCGGGAAAACGCCCGGATTGCGAAAAATCTGGATGCTGCCTATGAAGGCACCAGGCCGGCGGTACTCAAGCGCTTTGGCGAAACCAATGACAAGGGTGACGAGCTGATTTAGCTGTGGCAACAGCGGTTGAGAGGGGTGGGATAAGCTATTTCTGGCGCTATTAATACCGATGTTTA
>JBAUID010000038.1:0-17376 GCA_049680625.1 Burkholderiaceae bacterium
AAGAACAGGTGAGAATGAAATTGATCCACACAACGCAGCGGTATTGCTAAACTGGAGACAGAAGAACCGACCTCTAAAAGTGATCCGCGGTGGTTTTCTGGTCGGTTCTCTGGTCTTAAACTGATAAGACGATTCGCCACAAGCGGTTGCGGTTGAAGATTTCGAATTTGGACTCAAGGGTCTGTACGCAGTGGAAAGTCCTTGCAATTTGGTGTAAAAATTTACAGGAAACACCGACCAGCGATGCTGAGTTCGAATCTGCGTGAGAACGGTTGATTGAGGGAACTGAAATAACGGGCCTGGGTGCGAAGATCGACGGTAAGCTCGTCGGCATCGCCCACTATTTGTTTCATACGACGATATGGGCGCCACATGCTTGTTACCTTCAAGATTCGTTTACGGCACCAGCTGACAGAGGTTACGGGGTAGCCCGCAACCTGATAGGTGAAGTTGTCGATAGCGCGAAGCGAGAAGGGGCCGACCGATATGATTTTCCCTTAAATTAGCGGTGTATGCCAAACATCAGGTGAAGCGCGGACGCGAGACAATTTGCTCAAAGGTGCGCGACGCACAGAACCGCGCAATATTCTTTTATTTCCGTTGATTTAAAACATTGGGTTGCAATAATGATTCGACGCAACATGTTTGTTCTCGCTGTTCCGAATCTCGTCGATTCTGCGAGCTACTACGAATCTGTCCTGGGGTTCACCATTCGCGAAATTGGTGATGACGGTTGGCGTCTGTTTGAGCGAGACGGTTGCCAGATAATGGCTGGGCATTGCCCGGATTCAATTCCTGCGCGAGACTTAGGGGACCACTCTTACTTTGCGTACCTGGTCGTCGACAGCTCCGATCAGTACTACGCCGATATTGTTGAACGCGGCGCTGAAGTGATAAAACCGATCCGAAGCGAACCCTGGGGAATGCGAGAATTCGCTATTCGAACCCAAGACGGCCATCGAATTATGTTTGGGGAAGAACTTGAAAGATAACCGTCAGAAAGTGCCACTTAAGCTGCGATGATTTCGCTGCCAGCGGTGGGTGACTGCCAGTGCGGACGGGTTCGGGAAATCGACTCACTACATGGTTTTTTGATGACTGCGGTTTGGCGATGCTCCCGAGACATGACCGGGCTGCGGCATAGGCTATTGTTACTGGTTTGTTCTGTTGGTGCATTGTTGTATCGCAACGAATTAGCAGGCTCTCAGATAACGAATGACTGCCGAAAATACAGGGTTAGAATAGGTGCTTAGGTAACAAATTCCGCAGAACTAATCCCGCAGAACTTAAAGGATTCGAACGATGACGATAAAAGTCTTCTGGCAACCACACTGAACGAGTTGTCTCAGGGTAAAAGAATACCTGTCGGTCCGTGAGATCGAATTCGACTCAGTCAATGTACTTGATGACCCTGCCGGCATGACCGAATTGCAGGCCTTGGGTGCACGCTCGGTACCCGTTGTTTCCCGCGACCAAGAGTTCGTGTATGCGCAGGTAATCGGCGATGTGGTTTCGTTTCTTGGTCTTAAAGACGACACCGCCCCAGAGTTGTCACCGCCGCAGTTAATCGAACGCTACAACCGCATACTGAATGTCGCGGTTAAGCTGGTTGCGCAAATGCCCGACGATACGCTCGGCAATCTGTTGCCAGATCGTCCGCGTTCCTGGTTAGTGTTGATGCACCATGTTTTCCAGATACCGGTGGCGTTTCTCGATACCGAGCGTACTGGTGAATCGCTAACTTACGAAAGCTTCACCGCAGAACCGCCTGCGGAAATGACGAGTAGTGTCCATGTGGCGTCCTTTGGTGAAACGGTTCGACTTCGTTTTAAAGAGTGGGGTGCAGACATATCGAGAAAAGATTTGGATGAGTATTTTTCGCAAACGGTGCCAACATACTATGGAGATACCAGTCGTCATGAGGTGCTCGAGCGCACGGTCTGGCATTCGACACAACATGTTCGCCAGGTGGCTTCGTTGCTTGAACTTGCTGGGGTGGACGCCGGCATCAGTCTCGGTTCTGAAGATCTGGTTGGTCTGCCGTTGACTGAAAAAATTTGGGATAGTCAGCCCAGTTAGTCAGCCCAGTTAATCAGCCCAGTTAATCAGCCCCGTTGTCTGTTGGTAAAGAGGTTTTTCTTGCTTTGCATTTTGGTCGCCGGCGTATTCGGCGCCGCGACGGTGAGTCCCCGTATATTATTTATTCAGGCAGTGCCCGCAGCGATTGCGTTTCTTCTGTTATGGCTAGGCCGTGGGTATCGGCAATAAGGTCACGGGCAAGCCTGCCAGGTGCGCATCGGAAAGTGGGTCACTGCTCCTTCAAACGGTGGTAACGCGTTGTAGTGCTCACGCATTTGAACGCGCAATGGTGAGTTGAGTGCCTTGTTTAACGCGTCTGGGCTGTCAAAGACCACCTGGTTTCGCTGCATATCGGTGGCTCGGAACCACGGCAGTGAGCCACACCAGTCAATACGAGAAAAAATTTCCAGTCTCCGGATGCCGGGTAATTGCGCCATCAACCTGGGGTGGCCGGACAAGTAGTCGGACATCCACGCGTTCATATCCTGTGCGGGGCCCAGATAGCGAACCAGGTAAGTGCAATGGGGTTGCCTGGCGTCGCCAGATGGCTGTGGCGGACCGGCAACTGGATACGGCCGGCACAGCATGACCTGCTGGTCAATCGTGGCTTCAGCCATCTGGGTAGCAAATTGAGCGCTCAGGATATTGGCTAGTGGTGAGTCTGATTTAAGCTGAGTCTCTAGTGGGTTGATTTCGTCGAAAAACAGTTGCAAAACCAAAGCTGGGGGCGCACCGTCGTCCAGCATTGGGTCGTGGGCGCTGGCTGGTTTGTGTACGCGAGCCTGGGTCAAGCCACCGAGGGTGGTCAGCATGGCCAGCAGGTTGCCGATACGGTCAGTGGAGAAGCTTTCTACGGCCTGGGCGGTGCGCGCCTGGGCCAGGTCGGAATGAATCGTCAGGAAATAGCAAAAGCGCATCGACGTATACTCACAGGTGTTGAATAGTGAAGAGTGAAAAGTGAGCAGTATGCCCGGTTCAATGGAGCCCCTGGAGACCCGATTGGATGACTTGGAGGTCAAAGCCAGCTTCACCGAAGATGCGCTGGACAGCCTGAACGCTGTTGTAATCCGGCAGCAAAAACAAATTCAGGCTCTGATAAGCGAGGTCGCTGAATTGCGTCGGCTGCAGGCAACTGCAGAGAACAGCCAAGGGGCAAATCCGGCTCACGACCAACCGCCACACTATTAACGCCGGTATCCCGGGCGCCAGCAAAAGACCGCCTGCCTTTGGTTTGCATCCAAGAGACAGGATGCGCATCCCGGGCCAGAATGACCCGTATGTATCTCGCCCGCGACACGTTGATCAGCTGGGCTTATACAAATTTAACAATTGGGCTTAGCATTTCCTAAATATTGAGTAGGACGGTTTGTGGTTCGAAGAGGCGCTGGCTGGCGCTTTTTTTTTTGGGGGGATGCCAATAAAAATCGTTTGCGCTCTTTGGGCCCGGTTGTCGGCGATTTGTCACCAGTTGGTTGCTGGCCGTTAAAGCGCAGCGCTTCAAGCCCGACGTTTGAATTGTGTCAATACAAACCTGCGGGCTTTGTCCGAAATCGGGTGAACCCACATGACCTTATCGCCAGGAAACAAGTTATGCATTCGGTTCTGATTGTCGTCGAAGGGGCGTCATTGTCATCCGCCTTCAAGAATAACTTTGGGCCACTCAAAAATCAGTGGCAGATTGAGTTCGCACCGTCTGCGGCGGATGCCCGGCGGAGCCTGGTCAATGGCTCGTTTGACGTTGTTATTTGCGATACGCTTTTGTCCGGGTATCCGGCAGCCGAGGTGCTGGCGGACGCTAAAGCAGGAAACTCAAAATCCGTTCGTATTGCTCTGTCACCGAGTGTGGAGTCCGAAACCCAACTTGATTGCGCGGGGGTTGTCAGTCATTTGTTACCGCGGCTGGCGGATATGCCCTCCATTCGGGGGGCAATAGAACGCTCACTCGCTTTGCAGGCTATAGCCGATCGCAATGACGTTCAGGATCTTTTGCCGGATGACAGCCCGTGGTGCGTGATACCCGAGCTTTACACTGAAGTTCTAGACGAAGCGTCGCGATTGGACGGCAGTCTTGAGCAAGCGGCCAACCTGATTGACATGGATCACGGCCTTTCGGCCCGCCTGCTCAAGGTTTTAAATTCCGAGTTTTTCGCAACCTCCCGAACGATCGGGTCGGTAGATCAGGCGGCTTACTTGCTTGGCTTCGACGTTGTCCGAGCCATGTTGTTATCCCAGTTGCTGTTCGATCGGGTTGATAAGGTGGAACGCCTGCTACCGGTGAAACAATTGATTCATCACAGTCGCTACGCGGCAGCCTTGGCCAGAAAAATTGCCCGCCTGGAAAAGCTGCCGTCGAAACAGTCGGATCAGGCGCTTTTTGCAGGTTTACTTCAAAGTTCGGGAATGTTTGTCATGTCCCAGGCAGATCCGTTTCGCTACGCTGCGGTGATGGATGCCGTTGGCGGACAGGAAGCAACATTTCAGGAAGCCGAGTTTGATATCTTTGGCTTTACCCATGCTGAGGTCGGCGCTCGTTTGCTGCATGCCTGGGGCCTGCCAGCCGATATTATCGAAGCCGTTGCATTCCAGCATACACCTGGAAAATGCGCTAACAAGAACTTCAGTACTTTGTCGGCGGTCTACGCGGCAAACAGCCTCGTAAGTTCGCTGAAATACCCGGCGGGCTCAAGTGTTCGCGATTCGATCGACTCCCAGTATCTACTGCGGGTTGCGTCTGCTGATGCGATCAAACAGTGGAAAGAGGTTTCTGAACTGCCTATCCGCGCCCTGGACTGATAACGGTGCCGTCTGCAAGCCAGCTGTCAAAAATGTGCAGCGCCGCGTCCGCGAACGCCTGGTCATTAATGTGGGCATCAATTTCGGTGAGTCCGAGTGGTGGTTGAATCACCTGGCGCGACTCGTCCATAAAAGCTGACAGTCCATCCGGATCGTGTGCGGGTTGTCCCGGCTTGTCCCATTCTTCTATGCCTTGTAACGGAAGCAGCACGTGAACCGGGGCTTTTGCCTGACCAAGCCGGTCAGCCATCGCCCGAGCCGTTTCGCGTCTTTCGTCGGCATTCAGGCCGGATGACTTGATTAACCGGTTGTGGGCGTGAAACGGACGGTCCGCGTATTGCGCCGGAATTTCCTGCCAGCCGGCGAAATCGATTAAGTCCAGGCAGCCAGGTGCTACCAGTTGTGGAATGCCGGCCCGTCCGGCGTTCAGGAGCCTGTCCTCGCCTGAGTTCACAACTGAGCCAGCCAGTAAGTTGCCTAACTCGCACAGGGCGAAGTCCATGACACAGACAAAACCGTTTTGCGACGCGATTTTTTCGAAGGCCATGCCGCCCATGCCGGTTGCATGGAAGATTGCTACCTCGAAACCGCGTTGCTCAAGCGCGGGTTTCAGTAATTTCATATACGACAGGCATGATGAGCCAAGCGAGGTCATGCCAACAACCGGCCGCGGGCTGCTGTTTATCTGGACAGCGCGAGCCGCGCCCAAAACGGCGCCAGCCGCCTGGCTTAATGATGCTTTGCACACGGAGTTCAGCCCATACAAGCCGCCCGCCCAAAGAATCATCTGGATATCCGGGGACAAGCGGTCTGCTGGAATCAGTGGTGAGAAGGACACGGTTGAAATCACATATTTGGGCAGCCCCAGGGGTAATGCCTGGCAAACATCCAGTGCCAGATCCGTGCCCATCGTGCCCCCCAGTATGACAACGCCGTCAATTTGACCGCTGGCCTGTAAGCGAGCCGCCAGTGCACTGGCCCCTGCAGCCATTATCTGCATTGCGTGATTCTCATCTGGGCTGTCGATAGCCGCACTAATTGAACTGCCTGCGGCACCGGCGACATCGTGTTTGGATACATCGCAAGGAGTTGCCGGATCGCCGAGCACGCTGACATCCATCGTCATCACGCCGCCGCCCTGGCCCGTGATGCACCGGGAAAGAAATGTCAGCTCATCGTTTTTTGTGTCGTAGGTTCCAACCACCAGGATAGTTTTGTCTGTCACTGAGCCTCTCCGTGATGCGCTGCGCCGGCTTTCAGTTGGTGATCAATAGCCGGCGCAGGAAAATTAGCCGTAGACGGGTCTATTTGCCCGTGCTGTGCATTTGAAGTCTACTGGACATAGTCCGAACCCGGGTTGCCCGGTAAATGGCGCGTTCGGGTTTTCTCAAAAATTGTTAATCAATCGGGGAGGGCGAGGTGTTACTCGGTGCCGGAATCATTTAATCGTGTTGTTGGCGGTGTGCCGGCCCCATGACCAGCGCGCTGCGAATTTTTCTGTCGGGTTGGCCTACAGCCGGCTTAAAACGTTTCGAGTACTCCGGTGCAGACAGGGCAATAAGACTGGATAGTCGGTGACTGATCGCAACTTCTTGTTTACCGGCAATCGACATCACTTCAAAAACAGTTTCGATCGAGCCTTCCGTAAAGCCGGAAAGGCTGCTGGCCAGTGTTGCTTTGGAACGAATGCCCTGGGCTAGTGCAGCCGAGACTGCAAACTGCTCGCGCTCGCCTGCATCCAATGTGTCACTGAGCAGGGCCAGTGCCAGTGCGGCATCGTCAAACAAGACCATGGCTTGCAAGTCTTCGCGATGGATCACTTGCCCGCCGTAATCTGGGAGGGAGGCTGCGAACAGTTCCACCGCCTCCCATGCTGGCAGTGGGTCTTTATTGATGGCGAGAAAACGAATCAGGCATAAGAGTTTCACCCGACAATTTTGTCAGTCACCCGGCGGTGAATCACCGGACAGGGCGTAGGCGGGCATTCGTGCCGACCAGCGGTCGGTACCCAGTCTGGCTTACGGGCTCTTTGGGATGATCAGCTTATCCTGGACTTTGAGCAGTTGATTTTTTTGCTGCAGGTCGGCAATGGTTCGGTACAAGGCTTCATGGCTGACCCCCAGGTCACCGGCCAGGGTTTTGAGACCAGAGGGTACCGAGTATTGTCCGTCGATACCTTCGGTGAGTATTAAGTGCAGTAAGCGGTCTTTCACCGATTTGATACGCAAACGCTCGCATTGCGTACGCAGCCGCCGCACTTCATCATTAATCATTGTGATCCATCGGCTGGCGAAGTTGTTATCCCGCGCCAGTGTTTTCTGCATTTCGATGATCGGAATCGAAAGCGCTACTGTGGCACTGGTGACCATTGCATCGCAGTGATAACTTGAAACATTCAGGCTTGCTTCGCTGACAAAGCCGCCGCGCGTTCTTTGTAACACGACAATATCACCGTGAAGTCCGACTCGCTCCAGCGTCACTTCGCCGGAAACAACGTAAAACATGTGGTGCGGGGTGTGTCCCACCCGAAACAGGCAATTACCCTTCGGATAGTGATTGCCTACGCAAGCATCATGAAGTTCGGGCGGTAGCAGTTGCTGCAATTTGTCGGGAAGAATAACGCGATCCATTGATCTGAATCATATGCTGATTTACCGGTACAGAAGCAAACTCGATACAAAGGATCAGGCCCGAGTTGCCGGGCTGCATCGAAGAGGGTAATTCTCATGAGACGACGAATTCTTTTGGCGGGCGCCACCGCGACCGGTTTAGTTGCCGGTTCTGCTTACTTTGGTCTGAATTCTCCGGTCTTGCGGTCGAGTATGGCGGCAGACCGCGGCTCAGAACTGCCGATTCCACCGGTACTTGAACTAAACGGTGAAGCGCCCGCCAGCCTGAAGGCGGTGCACGGACGGCATGAATTCTTCGCCGGCGTTGCAACCCCAACCCTGGGCTTTAACCAAAATTACCTCGGGCCGGTACTACGGCTGCAACGGGGCATGGTGGGACGCATCAAGGTAGACAATCAAACCGCGCAGCCGATCACCGCCCACTGGCACGGTTTACATGTTAATGGCGTTTTTGATGGGGGGCCGCAGACCGCGTTTGATCCGGGCAAGTCCTGGTCAGCCGAGCTGGCGGTTGATCAACCCGCGGCTACCCTTTGGTATCACTCTCACGTGCACGGTCAAACCGGCAGTCAGGTGTATCACGGACTGGCTGGGATGATGATTGTTGATGATCCGTCAGCCGGACAATCCGGCTTACCCGACACCTACGGTTTTGATGACATCCCGTTGATTGTTCAGGACCGCGCCTTTGACACCACTGGAGCGTTGGTCTATGGCAATCGTGGACCGACGATGATGCACGGTTTTAGGGCTAGCGAAATTGTTGTTAATGGTGCAATCAGACCCAGTGCCGGTGTCCCGGCAGGACTGGTACGGCTGCGGATTCTCAATGCGTCAAACGCCCGCATCTACCATTTTTCTTTTGAAGATCAGCGGGAGTTTTACCAGGTTGGTAGTGATGCTGGTTTGCTGGCCAGGCCAGTGGCCCTGAAAACTCTGGAATTGGCGCCGGCTGAACGGGCAGAAATTGTCGTCGATTTTTCGAATGGGCAACCCGTACGACTGATGTCAGCTGACGACTTTAACAGTCCCATGGGCGGCGGGATGGGCCACGGCATGGGACGCGGGATGGGCCATGGCATGAGAGGCGGCATGGGCCATGGCATGGGAGGCCCGGTTGCCCGCGGTGATGTCTTGGGTTCGGATGCGGGGCAATTTGAAGTCATGCGTTTTCGTGTCAATTCCCAGGTAAAAACCACAGTGACAAAACTACCCGCCGTGATTGCTGGCGCGCCGAAAGAACCGGACTGGGGCAAACCGGAGCGTCGCGTTCAGTTGCGACTCGACATGCACACGGGGGGGATGGGTGGCATGTTTGGCCGGATGCTGCGTGGCGGCGGGATGAATGCTATGGGCATCAATGGCCGCTCAATGGACATGAATCGAATCGACTGGCAATTCAGGCGCAACGAGGTGCAGCGTTGGGAGGTGATCAGCGATCAGATGGCACATCCGTTTCACATTCACGGCACCTCGTTCCAGGTACTGACCCGCAACGGGTCTCCCGTCCCGTATGAGCGTACCGGGATGAAAGACGTTGTTCTGGTCGATGGTCGGGTCGAACTACTCGTACGGTTTACCAGGGGTGCTGACGCCACAACCCCGTACATGTATCACTGTCACATTCTTGAGCATGAGGATGCGGGGATGATGGGCCAGTTTACGGTTGGCTGATCATTCTGCGAGTTATGAGTACAGGCCCTGGTCACTTTAGACGCTATTTCCAAAGCGGCTGTATATTGCCGTTCATTACAGGGGAGAGTGCTAATGACCCGTCATTACTTTTTTGCTATTACTTTATGCGCGGTTTTGGGTGGCGGTATGTCCGTTCCGCAAGCCGGCGCCCAGTCGGTCACCGCCGAAACTGCGCGGGCGAACCCTGAAGGCACGTCAGCGATTTCTGCCCGGACGATGGCGTTTTCAGACGTTGACATGGTGGCCACGGCTAATCCGCATGCCACCAATTCTGCGCTAAGAATTCTGCGCGACGGCGGGAGTGCGATTGACGCCGCCATTGCTGCTCAAATGGTGCTGAATCTAGTCGAACCGCAGTCCTCGGGTATTGGCGGTGGCGCGTTCTTGCTGAACTTTGATGCGCAGTCATCCAAAATCAGGGTTTACGATGGTCGTGAGACTGCGCCGGCGGCATCTTATTCAGCGCAATTTCTGAATCTCGACGGATCACCGCTGAAGTTTTTTGATGCGGTCGACAGCGGACTGTCTGTTGGCGTACCCGGCCTGCTGCGTATGCTTGAGCTGGCGCATCAGCAACACGGCAAGTTAGCCTGGGCGGCGTTGTTCGAACCGGCAATTACCCTGGCCAGAAACGGATTTAAAATTTCTGACCGATTGCATCAGTCGATAAAACGCAGTCAGAAACGTATTGTTAAACAGCCGGTGGCTGCCGCTTACTTTCTGGATGCCAGCGGGCAGCCAAAGTCTGTCGGCAGCGTACTTAAGAACCCGGAGTTTGCGCAGACGCTGACTGAGGTTGCGCTCAACGGTGCCGATGTGTTCTACAAAGGGGTGAACGCTGATGCCGTGGTTTCAGCGGTAGCGTCGCACAACCGGCGCCAGGGGTTGATGAGCGTCAATGATCTGGCCGATTATCGTGCCCTGGTGCGCGACCCCTTGTGTGGTCGCCTGGCGTCGCTTCAGGTATGTGGCATGCCCCCGCCCAGCTCTGGGGCGTTAACCATGCTGCAATCGTTGTCTTTGTTCGAGGCGCTCGGGGTGCCGACAAAGCCGCCCGGTAGTGTCGACGCCGTGCACTTGATGAGCGAAGCGTATCGGCTTGCCTATGCAGACCGTGGCCAATATATTGCCGACCCTGACTTTGCGACCGTCCCGGTGACCGGGCTACTGGACACTGGCTATACCCGTTTGCGGGCCAGCCGGGTTTCACCGCGACGTTCGATGGGTAAGCCGCAGGCCGGGCAGCCAAAAGGCGCTCCGGTGGCAGGGCTCGATCAAAGCCATGAGCTGCCTGGAACCACCCATTTATCGATTGTGGATGCTCAAGGCAACGCAATCTCAATGACAAGTTCGATCGAGACCGCCTTTGGCAGTTTGTTGATGGTTCGCGGTTACCTGTTAAATAACCAACTGACCGATTTTTCGTTTGCGCCGTTCGATCAGGCCGGCAAGGTCATTGCGAATCGGGTTGAGCCGGGCAAAAGACCACGCAGTTCTATGGCGCCTACTATTGTTCTGGATAACAAAGGTCGACTCGAAGCCGTGCTTGGTTCACCGGGTGGCAGCTCAATCATTCAATACGTTACGGGCACCCTGGTTGGCATGTTGTACGGCGGACTGGATGTTCAGCAGGCGATCAATGCGCCGCATTTCGGTGCCAAGACATCGGCTATCACAACCCTCGAGAAAAACTCGTCCCTGACCGGCCTGCAGGCCGGGTTGGAAGCGATGGGGCATCAGGTCAAAACCCGTGCGCTGACCAGCGGCCTGCATGCGCTTGTGTTTAACGGGGTTCGGGATGATGGCTCTCCCGGCTTTTTTGCTCATGGACAGCGGCGTAGTCGCTGGGCCGGTGGCGCCGATCCGCGTCGGGAAGGCGTGGCGGCCGGTAACTAAGGTTAGAAGACCCGTTTGTTGGGGCAGTTTGGTTTCAAAGTCAGGTGCAAAAATGAAAATTGGATTGATAATTGTTGGTGACGAAATTTTGTCAGGCAAACGCCAGGACAAACATTTCAGCAAAGTGCTCGAAATGCTTACTGAGCGAGGCCTGGCTTTGTCCTGGGTGCAATATCTGGGTGATGATCGCCAACGTCTGACCGATACGCTGCGCCTGTCGTTTGCCGGCCCCGACCTGGTCTTTAGTTGTGGCGGGATCGGCGCTACACCTGACGACCATACCCGGCAGTCAGCGGCCGCGGCACTCGGAGAGCCGCTCAAGCTGCATCCGCAGGCTGAGCGCCTGATTAGTGAGCGTTGCGCGCGAATGGCCCGTGAGGGAAATGGCAGCGCGGATATGGCTACCCGCGAGAATCAACAACGTTTGCAAATGGGGGTGTTCCCGCAAAGCGCACAAATCATTGAAAACCCATATAACCAGATTCCGGGGTTTTCGGTTGGCCATCATCATTTCTTTCCGGGCTTCCCGGTGATGGCCTGGCCGATGATTGCCAGCGTTCTTGATTCGCGTTACGGCGATTTGTTTGGCCAGGATGCCATGGAAGAGCGCGCATTCTGGGTTTACACGTTACCCGAGTCAGCCATAACCCCACTAATGGAGCAGATTCTGGCCAATCACCCCGGGGTTGGCGTGTTTAGCCTGCCATCAGCCAATGCGGTCAGCAGTCGTCGCCATATTGAGCTTGGGGTTAAAGGTCCGGGCGATTTGGTCGGTCCAGCTTTTGCAGATCTTCGTTTAGGAATTCAACAACTTGGCGGCGATATCTCGGATTCACCTCCAGAGTCCGCAGAGTGACGCCGCTCGACTGAAACTGACAAATTTTGTCAGTCGACGCCCTGGGGGGCGGAAACTAGCCGTATTTGGGCACTTGGTCGTGATTCAACAACTGTTGTCGCTTTGAGACCAACTATGTTGGATAGCGGCATCGATGGGCCCAGAAAAAGAAATGGCCCGGGTTCTAGACCGGGCCAAAAGCACCACAAAGAGGAGGAGGGAGGAACATGTGGTGCTTGGAGGAGACAACCTGAAAAAATCGCATTGGCCCTTAGTAACCATTGACCTGTATGGTTGGGCCGCTTTAATTTGTTTCAATACAGGTAATGCAAGGTCTGTGCCAGTTTTTCCGACAAGATGAAAAAAGGGGCGGACAAGCCGTGTCGTCTGCTTGTCCGCCCCTTGAATTGTGGGTGGGCTGGAGTGGGATCGCCAAGACCGGGTAAGGTCAGGCTGCTTTAGCCGGGGAGGTTATTCCTGGCCGTGCCCCAATGCCGAGGAAATTCGGCGCGTGGCGTCCTGCAACATTTCCAGCCAGCGATCTTGTACATGCTCTGCCGGCGCAGAAATAGAGAGTCCGGCCACCAGGCGTCCCGCATCATCCCGAATTGGTGACGCCATACAGCGCACCCCGGGCTCGAGTTCTTCGTTGTCGCGGGCCCAGCCGGTGGCGCGTACCTCGGCAAGCTCACTTTCCAGTTTGGCCAGGTCGACAATACTGTTTGGAGTTTGGCCGGGAAGTCCGGTGCGTTCGGCATAGGCACGCACGCTGTTGGCGTCTTCAAATGCGAGAAAGAGTTTGCCGACCGATGTCAGGTGCAGTGGGGCGCGCCCGCCAACCGCGCGAACGACTTGCATGCCAGAACGCTCTGACACTGCACGCTCGATATAAACGATCTCATCACCTTGCCGGATCGATAAATTCACCGGCTGATGCGCAAGATTGTGCAGCTCGCGCATTGGCCCAAGGGCGGCATCGCGTACATTTAGCCGGGTTTTAACCAGGTTGCCCAACTCAAGCAGGCGAATGCCAAGCTGGTAAGCACCGGGTTCTACCCGATCAACAATCCGTGCAATCACCAGATCGTTCAGAATTCGGTGGGCGGTTGACGGATGTAGCCCGGTACGTGTGGATAACGCCTTCAGGCTGACAGGTTCGGTTTGTTCGGCAAGCGCATCTAATAAAGAGACTAGACGGGCGATGACCTGAATAGCGGTCTTGCCGGCTTCTGCTGGGTGAATTCTTGGTCTGGCCATACAAGCATCATATATCACTTCGCGAAATTTCCAAGACCCAAAAATAGCATAAATAACTCATATGAATTAAAAACAGCCTTTTCTTCCCGGGTTGATCATTCTCCCTGCGGATTAACGCAAACACGTCGCCGCTGATTTTCCAGCTTTAACTCGTGGCTAGAAAGAGTCAAAATACGCGCTTGAGTGCACTGATAGGATCAAACCATGCCACCTGATCAAATCCCGGCGTCCGGATCGGATGCCACCGGCCACGGTGCTCCCGACGACGAACAAACGGTCCGGGTGCGCGCGCTCGAGTCCCTTCTTGTCGCCAAGGGATACATCGACCGTCGAAGTCTCGACGAACTGATCGACACTTACGAAACCCGGGTGGGCCCGCGCAACGGGGCACGCGTTGTCGCCCGCGCATGGACTGAACCCGATTACCTTCAGTGGTTGCGCGACGATGCCACTGCTGCAATCAAAGACATGGGTTACGAAGGACGGCAAAGTGAGCACATGAAAGTTATCGAGAACACGGATGATATGCACAACATGGTGGTTTGCACTTTGTGTTCTTGTTATCCGTGGTCGGTTCTTGGCTTACCCCCGGTCTGGTACAAATCGGCACCGTATCGTTCGCGCGCAGTCGCCGATCCGCGTGGCGTGCTCAGCGACTTTGGCGTAACGCTTCCCGACGCGATTCGAATCCGGGTGTGGGACTCAACAGCAGAGATGCGTTACATGGTTCTGCCGCAACGTCCGCACGGGACTGATCACCTTGACGCGGCAGCGCTGGCTGAGTTGGTGACCCGTGACAGTATGATCGGCACCGGCTTACCACTTACCGCAGGCGGTCAACCCAATACTGGCAACAAAGGTTCAACATGAACGGCGGACAAGACCTTGGTGGCATGCACGGATTTGGCCCGGTACAACCGGAGCCCGATGAGCCTGTGTTTCACGGATTATGGGAGCAGCGCGTGTTTGCAATGACGCTGGCCATGGGTGCCAGTGGCCAGTGGAATATCGATTCGTCCCGGCATGCACGCGAGAGTTTGCCGCCGGCGCAATACCTGGCCAGTTCTTACTACGAGATTTGGCTGGCTGGTTTGCTTAAGCTGATGCAAAACGCCGGCCTGGTCACGCAATCAGAACTGGACAGTGGTGACATGATGTCACCACCGCTGAACGTGCGCTGTCTTAAACCCGAGGATGTGGAGCCTGTATTGTCGCGCGGGGGGCCGGTGGCCCGTGAACCCACGCAGCCGGCTGCCTTCGTTGTCGGCGATACCGTAGAAACGGTACGTATTAATCCGCAAGCGCATACCCGGTTGCCGCGCTATGCCCGCGGCAGGCGTGGCACGATTGCAGCTGTTCACGGCTGTCATGTTTACCCGGACAGCCATGCGATTAATGGTGATGAAAACCCGCAGTGGTTGTACTCGGTTTGTTTTGACGCAGCACAATTGTGGGGGCCGGACACAACCGCAGATGCCGTTTTTGTTGATTGCTGGGAACCCTACCTGATGAAGTTCAGCGGGCAGGGCTGATGGTCGACCAGGCAATGGCAGAAGAGCCGGTCTTTGATGAACCGTGGCAAGCTGAAGCATTTGCTGTAACGGTGGCGCTTAATGAGGCCGGGCATCTGGACTGGACAGATTGGGCCGACTACTTGTCGGCTGCCCTCAAAGAGGCGGGGCTTGACGCCAGTGCGCCACTGCAACCGCGTCACGATCAGCAGGGCAACCGCGTATATTACCAGGCATGGTTAGTGGCACTGGAACGCGTGGTGCGAGACCGCGATTGGGTAGGGCCGTTGCAACTGGGCGCAAGGCGCGAAGCGATCCGCGCTTATAACCGGGTGGCAGATACGTCGTCGATTTTTTCTGTTGATCAGTCGGCTGACTCAGATGCGTCAGTCGCTTCAGTCAGCTCAAACGTCAGGTCGCGAAAGTAAAACCGTGCCGTTTCGGCGCATTCGTTCACCAGCGCCGGGCCCTGGTAAATCAACCCCGTATACAACTGCAGCAGATCAGCACCAGCTTCCAGTTTGTCACGAGCATCATCCCGACTCATGATGCCGCCAACACCAATAATCGGAAACCCAGGTGGCAACTCGGCGCGCAGCAATCGGATAACGTTGTTAGACATTTCTTTTACCGGTGCACCTGATAGCCCACCTTTTTCGTTACCGTGTTTGATCCCGCTAACGGCGTCGCGCGACAGCGTTGTGTTGGTAGCGATGACCCCGTCAATGTTATGAGCAGGCAGAGTCCGCGCAATTACCGTAGCTTGTTCCGGTGTTAAGTCCGGCGCAATTTTGACGGTCAGCGGCACCCGGCGCCCGTGGGTTCGGCTCAGTTGTTCACGCTCTTGCGACAGGGCCGACAACATGTTGTCGAGTTCGTTTTGCTGCTGCAACTCACGCAAATTAGCCGTGTTCGGCGAAGAAATATTGATGGCTACATAGTCGGCATAGGGGTAAACGCCGCGCAAGCCAAGCAGGTAGTCATTGACCGCGTTATCGATTGGTGTCGTTGCGTTTTTTCCGATGTTCAGACCAAGCACGGGCCGCGCAGCGCTACTGGTGCTGGCAACTAATCGGCGCACATTGTTTTCGAAAGCAACCAGGCCTTCGTTATTAAAACCCATGCGATTAATCACCGCATTGCGTTGTGGCAGGCGGAACATTCGGGGTTTCGGATTACCCGGCTGGGCTTGTGGGGTCACCGTCCCAGCTTCAACAAAGCCAAACCCCATGGCCATCAGTTCGCGTAAATGACGGGCGTTTTTATCGAGCCCTGCCGCGAGGCCGATCCGGTTCGGAAACTGAATGCCCATGAGTTCTACCGGGTCTGACACCGGCTTGCCCGCGGTGAGCCGAAGCAGGCCGCTGGCGTGTAACAAGGGTAGCAAGCCCATGGTTACCGAATGTGCGGTCTCGGCAGGCAGGCAAAACAGGGCTGCGCGTACGAGGCGATAAGCGCCACTCGGCGAGCCGTTTGTCACCCGGCTTTCTCTGGATCCCGGTGAACTTTCCAACGGCCGTCGACCAGCACTTCAGCCGGTCGAAAGTTGATCTTGTAGGCCATTTTAGGGCTCTCGCTGATCCAGTAGCCAAGATACAGGTACGGCAGTTTTAGGCTGCGGCATTGCTCTATTTGCCACAGGATATTAAAAGTTCCGTAACTGGCTGACGGCACATCTGGGTCAAAGAAGGTGTAAACAGACGACAAGCCATCGTTGAGGATGTCAATTATCGAGACAGCACGCAGCGTGCCGTCGGGCTCGCGAAACTCAACCAGCCGGGTATTCACTTTGCTTTGGAGCAGGAACTGCGCGTATTGCTCACGGCTGTCGTGATCCATTCCGCCACCAGCATGGCGTGATGCCTGATAGCGCAGATACAACTCGTAGTGTTCGGGTGAAAAGCCAAGCTTGGCAACCAGCGTACGTAACGGACGATGCGCGGCCAATGCCCGCTTTTGGCTGCGTGATGGTGAAAACTTTTCAACTGGCAGCCGAACCGGGACACAAGCCTGGCAGCCATCGCAGTGGGGTCGGTAAGTAAAAATGCCACTGCGGCGAAAGCCGGCCCGAACCAGTTCGCTGTAGATGTCGGCATTGATCAAGTGGTTCGGGGTTGCGACTTGAGAACGCGCCTGACGTTGCTGCAGGTAGCTGCACGGGTAGGGCGCGGTTGCGTAAAATTGCAGCGCCGAAAATGGCAGTTCTTTAAGGTGAGTCATGCGGGGTGAAAATTTTGCTGTAACGCTCGCCAGTCGGGAGCTGGTTTGACAATTAGCTGCGCAACCTCGCTGAGAAAGTCTGACCGGTTGATTTCTCTTGCGCCGAATCTTGCCAGGTGATCCGTGTTTTGCTGGCAGTCTATCATGCGGAACCCTTGGTCCCGGAGCATGTTAACCAGATAAACCAGGGCAATCTTTGATCCATTATTCACTCGCGTGAACATGGATTCCCCAAAGAACATCTGGCCCAGGGAAACCCCGTAAAGGCCACCGACCAGTAGCGGCTCAGTATCGGCTGTGGGCTGCCAGACTTCTATTGAATGAGCCAGCCCCATGGCATGTAAGTCGATATAGGCGTTGATCATGTCGGCTGTGATCCAGGTGCCGTCCTGCCCGGTACGTGGCGCGGCGCATGCCAGCATGACAGCGCTGAACTGTTGATCCATTGTCAGGACCAGGC
>JBAUID010000039.1:0-1524 GCA_049680625.1 Burkholderiaceae bacterium
GTGGATGGCAAACGACGCGCATGGCCCAACCATCGATGAATGGCGGCTCTTATAATGGCATATTATGGCAATAAATGGCATAATCAACCCATTGAAACCTAGGATCGCCCCATGCAAAGCATGAATATTTCATTGCCTGACCCACTAAAGGATTTCGTGGACGGCCAGGTCGTTCAGGGCCACTACAGCAGCGTGAGCGAGTACGTGCGTGAGCTGATCCGGGCGGATGAAAAACGCAAAGCGACCCAAACCCTGCAAGCGCTATTACTGGACGGGCTCGAGACGCCGGATTCGGCGCTGGATTCAGAGGACTGGCAGGCGATTCGTCGTGAAGCCATGGCCCGGCTACAAGCAGCCGAGCAACGCAACAAAGGTGCCGGGTCCAAGGCGTGATCCATCAGCGGGCGGCGGCGCGCGCTGATTTGGTCAACCATTTTGTCTACCTGGCCAACGAGGCGAGTCTGGAAACGGCCGACCGATTTCTGGTGAATGCGCGTGGCAGTTTTGAGGATCTGGAAAAACACCCGGGGATGGGGGCGCCGGTAGCGCTCGACGTACCCGCGTTGGCAGGGTTGCGTAAATGGGCTGTGCATGATTTTGAAAATCATCTGATTTTCTATTTACCGCGACCTGATGGCGTATCCATTGTTCGGGTGCTGCATAGGTCGCAGGATTGGTGGCGCACCTTGGCGTTATGAGCGAGCCACCCGTTAGATACCGGTTGGATCCCGATAATTTGCCCCCGCTCACGGGACCGTTACAAACCTTGGGGCCTTTCGGAACAAGACGGGTAGTTTGCTCACTAAAGAACCTGGCGAAGCAGCCGAATCGCCTATCAGTAGCTAAAATTGAGTTGATTCCATCAAAAAGGGAACTGCGTCTTACTGGCTCGAACAGGGCGGTCGCGTAAAACCACAGGGTATTTAATGCTCCCGCCAAAAGTTGCACTTTTAGTAGCGAATGTGATGCACTTTTAGTTCGTTTGACATGCGCCAGCCCCCCTTTATAGCTACTCCTTAAACGTGAAAGGGTCAAAAAAAGGCGCATCGAACACTTGAAAGTCTTTCGTATTTCGCGTTGCAATCGTCAGGCGATGCTGCATCGCGGTTGCCGCAATCATCGCATCCTCGTACAACACATTCGAGCGCCCATGCATTAATTTCGCGCACTCACGGAACGTCGTTCCATCCATTGGCAGAACATTGAAGCTCGCGCAAACCTCCAGTACCCACAGTTCTATTTCCTCAGCCTTACTGGTGTCCTGAGCACGCGTCAGCTCGACGCCCGTTTGAAGCTCGCCCACAGTGACTGCGGACAAGTACAAGTCCGCGTTGTCGACACTGTTCACCCACGATAGAACGGCCCCATGAGGTTTTGATTTGCGCAGTTCCGAAACAATATTGGTATCGAGCAAATACATCGTTATTCCAATGTCGCCGGTCGCCGACGGCGGGCGTTACCACGCTCGGGCACTAATAAATCGTGCGGCCCGTGTTTCCTGAGCAAAAGCTCTTTAAGTGTGGG
>JBAUID010000040.1:0-16813 GCA_049680625.1 Burkholderiaceae bacterium
GAAGCTCGACCCACAACCACAGGTTGTCGTGGCATTGGGGTTTTTAATTACAAACTGGGCGCCCTCAAGGTCTTCTTTGTAATCGATTTCGGCGCCAACAAGGTACTGGTAACTCATGGCATCGATCAGCAGGGAGACCCCACTCTTTTCCATTCGGGTGTCATCTTCGTTAACGTCTTCATCAAAGGTGAAGCCATACTGAAAACCAGAGCAGCCACCACCCTGAACAAAAACCCGCAGTTTCAGTTCATTGTTGCCTTCCTCTTCGATCAGCTCTTTCACTTTTGCGGCAGCGCTATCGGTAAAGACCAGCGGAGCCGGCATTTCTGTCATTGCATTCATCAGTAAAACCTCCGGATAGCGCTATCTTACGGCCGGATCAGATTTCCCGCCATCGGCAAGGTGCGAAAAATCCTCAAAAAAGCAAATATTCCTCCGAACGGTCAAATAACGCGGTCTAAGGCGCAAAAGACGATCGCCGACCCCAAAAAAAAGCCCCCGAAAAGTCGGGGGCTTTACGTTGTATGCCGGCCGCGAAGGCCGGATCAGGCAACGACAATCAGAACTTGTGCAAAATTCCAACGTTGAATTGCGTACCGCCGGAGTCGCGATCACCGTACATAGCATACCAATTGGTGCGCTTGGTCATGGTGTGACGGTACTGAATACCAAAACGGGTGTCGGCGCCGATGTCGTGCATATTCAGGATCAGGTCACCAGCTGCACCTACTTTCATACCAGCACTAACACCATAAACTGCGTCAGGATCGGCAGCATTGTCGAGGCTGGTATCAAGGTAGTTCAAACCAACCCGGAATCCACCAAAGCGAACCTGGCCACCAAAGCCCATTTCCTGCTCGCCACCGAGATCGTGGTAACCAAGACCGACACGGAAAGCGCCAGAGTCGTAGGTTGCGGCGATACCCATTGCGTCATCAGCAGCACTTTCGCTGGCAGCGTACATCGCGTCTACCTTGATGGCACCAAAACTACCGCGGTAGTGGATACCGTTGCTGGCACGGTTGGCCTGCGTTAGGGATGCGTCGTTAACGTCACCGCCCATACCGGAAACGTCGTTACCCAGGAACAGCCAGAAGAGCGGCGTGTAAGTGCGTCCCAACAGAACTGAACCGAACCCACCCTTCAAACCAACATATGAACGACGACCAAAGCTCAGGCCACCGGGAGTACCCTCGTCAACTGCCAGCTGCGCTTCAAACTGGAAGACAGCACTCAAGCCACCACCGAGGTCTTCATTACCTTGTACACCCCAACGTGATGACGACTGACCACCGGAGCCAACTACCAAGCCACCGTCGCCACCTGCACGATCATCATCTGCGAAGCCGACATATGCGTCTGCACGACCGTACATCTCGACGTTGCTTGCGGCCATTGCAGCTGCAGGGGCCATTGCGGCTGCGATAGCCAATGCGATATAAGTATTTTTCATTTCTCTCCATCTCCAACGTAAAGCCCCACCATGTAAGACGGGGGTGTTTTCTACTACTGCAGTATTAATCCAATCCCGACAATATTGCTTAGGTCAGCCGGCGTTTGGAACCCTAAAAAAGTTAATGCTTAAAAGCGATGACGAATGCCAAATTGAAGCTCTGAACCCGTGCGATCAATGTAACCAGCATACCAATTGGTGCGCTTGGACAAACCCTGGCGATAAAAAATCTGGAATGCCATGTCGGGGTCGGGTGTTCCGGCAGCTTGACCACCGTCGACAACGTTCACCAGCAGGCTTCCTGCTGCGCCGATTTTTACTAACCCGCTGATACCGATCCTTGGATCACCAAAGTCGTCAGAGTCTATATAGTTGACGCCAAACTTAACACCACCGAAGGTAGCGTTAGCGCCAACATGTTTAATTTCTTGATTACCGGTTCCACTGAGGCCATCCCCATCCTGGTACCCCAGTGACACACCAAATGCGCCGACACTAAAACGGGCCGCTACACTTGCCGCGTCATCAGCACCGGTTTCGCTGGCAGCATAAGAGCCGTATAGCTTCAGGCCGCCGAACGAGCCCGCATAGTGAATACCGTTATTCCAGCGGCCATTATCGCCACCGGGGAAATCGTGCACCGTGTGGGCCATTCCGCCGGCATCATTGCCTAGTAAGACCCAGAACAACGGGGTGTAGTTGCGGCCCAGGGTCAGTTCACCAAAGCCACCATTGAGACCGACGTACGACCGTCGCTGAAAAGCAATACCACCTGCCGAACCGTCATCAACAGTGAGGGCTGACTCAAACTTAAACACGGCAGCAAGCCCGCCACCGAGATCTTCCGTCCCATCAACACCCCAGCGGGATGTTGATTGTCCGCCACTACCGACACCCCACGTCGATGCGCCGCCATCCGGATCCTGGTATCCAATGAAAGCGTCAGCTATGCCATACATGCGTACTTCGGATGCAGCCATTGCTCCAGCTGGCACAACTGCGGCAATCGCGATTGCGATTAGCGTTTTTTTCATTGAGTACTCTCCTTCATTTATGTTCCTTTTATCCGGCCCCGTGTTGATTCGGTCCGTGTTTCCCCGATTATGTACGCCAAAAATCGTAAGCTTTTGTACATTGCGCCAAGAAGTTAAATCTATTCTCGCCATTTTCCCCGCGGGGTCAAAGTTATTTACTGAGGAAGGTGTCATTTTTCGGCTATCCTGTGGGGACGCTGCAACACTTGGAACATGAGGGATGACCATTCGGCACCTGAGCTTTACCGACCGCTTGCTGGCCAGCACACAACAAGCCGTGTCTGTTATTGGGGGTCGACAGCCGGCTTCAAGGCCCACGCCACAACCTAAATCATCGGAAACCAGCAACACGGACGGCACCGTCGGGCACTCAAAGGCCACTGCACAAGAAGTTCGGCTGTCGGGCGCTTTGATGCGGGTCAATCATGTGGGCGAAATCTGTGCCCAGGGCTTGTACCAGGGACAGGCGTTGACCGCCCGCAATCCCAGCGTCCGCGCACAATTTCACCAGGCGGCCGGCGAAGAAATCGATCATCTCACCTGGACTTCGCAACGGCTTTCCGAGCTGGACGCAAGACCGTCAATTTTCAATCCGCTTTGGTACGTCGGCTCGCTTGCCATCGGGACCCTCGCCGGGGTTCGGGGCGACCGGTACAGCCTCGGCTTTATGGCAGAGACCGAACAACAGGTTGAAAAGCACCTGGCTGGCCACCTCAGCCGCCTTCCTGAAGCTGATTTTCGCTCCAGGGCAATCGTTGCACAAATGAAACACGACGAGGCGACACATGCCTCAACTGCGTTGCAAATGGGGGGCATTCGACCCCCGTGGCTGATCCGTCAGGCCATGCGTAGCGTTGCAAAAATAATGACTAGCGTCTCTTTTCGTCTTTAGGCTGTTGGCACACCAAGACGCTCCTCGACAATTTCCCAATCCATGGATATTTCTGCGGTGTGCGCCAGCATCGCGGTTGCTGAGCAGTACTTGTCATGTGAGAGCTTTATAGCCCGCTCCACCAGGTTGGGCTTGAGCCCGACCCCGCGAACGACAAAGTGAAAGTTAATGCGGGTAAAGACCTTTGGGTCTTTCTCGGCACGGTCCGCGTCCAGACGGACTTCGCAGCCCCTGATGTCCTGGCCACTCTTGCGCAGGATCAAGACAATGTCATAGGCACTGCAACCCCCTGTTCCGGCAAGAACCATTTCCATCGGCCTTGGCGCCAGGTTGTTGCCACCACCGTCGGGCGCGCCATCCATAACGATTGAATGTCCACTGCCGGTATTGGCAAGAAAACTCATGCCCTCAAGCCCTGTCCACTTCACCTCACATTGCATTTGATCTCCCCCACTCACCCATCTTGCCATCCGCCCCGACAACCGTATCGCCCAAATTGTCCCTGGCCATATTTTGCCCCAGTAAAAACTGGCAAGCCGGACCAGGAAGTATCTACCAGCAGGGTGACATGCCAATCAACGAAATCATTAACGGAAATGTCCAAGTGATATTGTGCAATGCACAATTCCTGCTGAATGAAATGGTAATTTCCGCTAACCCTTCACGCTAACCCTATTGGGTTAACCCACCCAAAAATTAATTACGGGAAATCATCGAACCATGCTTGCGCAGTATTTATCCGCCAGTTTCTTAAAAATACCGAATTTAATCAACTTTTAAGCGATTTTAGCGAACTTTATGCAATCCATGACAGCTGAAACTCAGACCTGAAGTTTCAACATCAGTCAGTGAGGCAAACGAGCAACAAGATACCTGAGACAATCTTGCGTCGCACAAAAATTTCACCTAAACTTAATTTTCTGGTCGCGATGCGATCAGTTTGTCTCCTCCACCCTCCTCCAAACGGTGGATTCAGCCCAAGTCAATTGCTTGGGCTTTTTCTTGCACAAAGCCGCCCTTGAACAAGTGCTTTGAGTACGTTGATTCTCTAATCCCTGGATCACACGACCCAGCCCCAAGCCTTAAGCCCCAAAGAGCAAGGCCAACTCCGACCGTTGGCCTAAAAGATTCTTTGACCTGAGCAAGATCAGGCCCCATAATCGTGGGCTTTTCCGCGTCAGCGATGCGGGAGCCATAAAGCGACACAACGCAAGCGACAACGCGACATAACGCAAGCGACATAACGCGAAACACTAGACAGAAAATATGAAGACATTTACGGCAAAACCGCTCGAAACGACTCACGACTGGTTCGTGATTGACGGTACCGATATGGTGCTGGGCCGCCTGGCATCGGAAGTGGCAAAGCGCCTGCGCGGCAAGCACAAGCCCGAGTACACCCCGCACGTTGACACCGGTGACTTTATTGTAGTCATCAATGCCGACAAGATCCGGGTGACCGGCTCGAAGGCAAAAGACAAGATCTACTACCGCCACTCGGGTTACCCGGGCGGCATTTATGAAGACTCTTTCGAAAAACTGCAGGCCCGCCGCCCCGGTCGGGTCCTTGAGTTGGCGGTGAAAGGCATGCTGCCAAAAGGTCCACTGGGCTACGCAATGATTAAGAAATTAAAAATTTACGGTGCACCGGAGCATCCGCACACCGCCCAACAACCCAAAGTGCTGGAGTTGCACTAATGATTGGTGAATATAACTACGGCACCGGCCGACGCAAAACATCTGTTGCCCGGGTCTTTATCAAAAAAGGCACAGGAAAAGTTGTTGTCAACGACAAGCCGCTCGACGAGTTTTTCGCTCGCGAGACCGGTCGCATGATTGTTCGCCAACCCCTGGAGCTAACCGCCAACCTCACAACCTTTGACATCAAAGTCAATGTCCATGGTGGTGGAGAGTCTGGCCAGGCCGGAGCGGTTCGCCACGGTATCACCCGTGCACTGATTGAATACGACGAAGGCTTGAAGCCGGTTCTATCGCAAGCTGGGCTGGTCACCCGTGACGCCCGTGAAGTTGAACGAAAAAAGGTCGGCTTTCACAAGGCGCGGCGCCGCAAGCAGTTCTCCAAACGTTAAGCTCCGCACCACGAAGAAAGCCGCCCGCCCATCAAGCTGGCGGCTTTTTTTTGTTCTTTTTTGTCCGTTAAATTGCTTTTCACCCGGCCCGTTGCCCAATACCCATTACTCAACCCCCCTATGCAACGGGAATTGGTGCGGATTCTTTGGCTAATTGACTCTCAAACAGCAGGAAAAATCTCATGATAAAGGTAGGTATTGTTGGCGGTACCGGATACACCGGGGTTGAATTGCTACGCCTGCTGTCTCAGCATCCGCAGGCAGAGCTGTCGGTTATTACTTCGCGCCAGGAAGAAGGCATTCCGGTCGCACAGATGTTTCCCTCACTGCGCGGTAGTGTTGACATCGCGTTCAGCAAACCGGATCCCGTCGCCTTATCTGCATGTGACGTCGTATTTTTTGCGACGCCGCACGGGGTAGCAATGAATCAGGCCAGGGAGCTGCTGGAATCCAATACCCGGGTAATCGACCTGGCGGCAGATTTTCGGCTCAAAGACACTGAACAGTTTGAGCGTTGGTACAAAATGCCGCACAGCTGCCCTGACTTACTGGCTGAAGCGGTTTACGGTCTACCGGAACTAAACCGTGAGGCAATACGGTCGGCCCGGATTATCGGCATGCCGGGCTGTTATCCGACCTCAGTTGAACTCGGACTTATGCCGGTGTTAGAGCAAGGTGCCGCCCGTTTCATTGACCCCGAGTCGATCATTGCCGATTGCAAGTCCGGAATATCCGGCGCGGGAAAGAAAGCACAGGTCAACACGCTACTGGCGGAGGCAGGTGACAGCTTTTCTGCCTACGGCGTTTCCGGACACCGTCACTGGCCCGAAATTCGGGAAATCCTGAGCATCATGGCTGGCAGCCCCGTCAAACTCACATTTGTGCCGCACTTGCTGCCGATTATTCGCGGCATTCACAGTACGGTCTATGCGCGTCTGCAACCCGGCGCCCTGGATACTGACTTTCAGGCGTTATACGAAGAGCGTTACCGCAGCGAAGCTTTTGTCGACGTGATGCCTGCCGGCTCCACCCCTGAAACCCGTTCGGTCCGCGCGTCAAATTTTATGCGGATCGCGGTTCATCGGCCCCCGGACAGTGACTTACTGATGTTGCTCATTGTCGAAGACAATCTGGTCAAAGGCGCATCGGGGCAAGCGGTACAGGTAATGAACCTGATGTTTGGCCTGGACGAGACAACCGGCCTGACTCAGATCCCGATTCAGCCCTAACCGCCGCAATTCACCCAAGCCGCCCCGCCTTCCAGGTAGCGCGGCGGTTTTGCCAGTAATTACTTTAAGCCTAAACTAATTACATGGCTAAACCTTTGAATACCCTGCCCAGCGATCACGAAACCCGGGTTGACGCCGACGATCACGCCGCCTTAAAGCTCTGGCTGCGCCTGCTCACCTGTACTAACCTGATCGAAGCCCACATTCGGCGCGAGCTGCGTTCGCGATTCGAATCCACCCTGCCCCGGTTCGACTTGCTTGCCCAGTTACAACGTTCGCCAGGCGGCCTGCGGATGAGTGAATTGTCGGCCCGACTGATGGTAACGGGCGGCAACGTAACAGCGCTGACCGACCAGCTCGAACACGAAGGCCTGATTGAACGACAAGCCGATGAGACTGATAAACGTGCGACCCGAGTGCAACTCACTGCCACCGGGCGCCGGCGCTTCGCGATTATGGCAACTGAACACGAGAGCTGGGTTGATGAAATGACAGGCACCCTAAATCGACGCGAACTCAACGAATTATTCCGATTGCTTGGAAAACTAAAAGACGGCATCCGCCAACATGACGACTCAATTCCCCCAACGGACTCACCATGACTACAAATTCAGACTCTGCACCTAGCTCCCTTATAAATAAAAGCCAACAACGTCTGCTATCAACCTATAGGGCGGAACACTTTCAATGGGAGGTCAAAGATCACGTCGGCACCATTACTCTTAACCGCCCGGATCGGAAAAACCCGCTGACCTTTGACTCGTACGCAGAACTTCGCGATTTATTTCGCAACCTGTCTTACGCCACAGATGTGCGAACTATCGTCGTCACCGGGGCTGGCGGAAATTTTTGCTCAGGCGGAGATGTCCACGACATTATTGGGCCGCTCGTAAAGATGTCCATGCCCGAGCTGATGGAATTTACCAGGATGACGGGTGATTTGGTGCTGGCCATGCGACGCGCACCACAACCGGTTATCGCCGCTATTGATGGTATTTGCGCCGGCGCCGGCGCCATTATTGCGATGGCAAGTGATTTTCGGCTGGCCACACCGGAGGCAAAAACTGCATTTCTTTTCGTACGCGTTGGTCTGGCTGGCTGCGACATGGGGGCGTGCAGCATTCTGCCCCGGCTGATTGGCCAGGGCCGGGCATCTGACTTGCTATATACCGGACGTTCGCTTGGCGCAGCACAAGGCCTGGACTGGGGCTTTTACAGCGCCGTGCACGCAGCTGAAGCCCTGCTCCCGGAGGCGATCAAACTAGCTCAAACTATCGCCGACGGCCCGGCATTTGCCCACGCCATGACAAAAAACATGTTGCACCAGGAGTGGTCAATGACGATTGAGCAAGCCATTGAGGCCGAAGCTCAGGCTCAGGCAATTTGCATGCAGACCCGGGACTTCGAACGTGCCTATGATGCGTTTTCCGCGAAACAAAAACCGCAATTCGAAGGGAACTAGCCGTCGTGGATAAAACCTACCTTCAATGGCCGTTTTTTGAACAACGCCATCGCGACTTTCAGCATCAGCTGCAGTCATGGTCGCAACAGTCTCTTGATAATCCCGATCACAACAATGTTGACGCGGCTTGCCGGCAATTAGTGGGGCAACTTGGTAAGGCGGGCTGGTTAAAGTATTGCGTACCTGCCGCCTACGGTGGAGAGTACGAAAGCATTGAGTCCCGGTCTGTCTGCCTCGCCCGGGAAACTCTCGCGTACCACGATGGCCTGGCAGACTTCAGTTTTGTTATGCAAGGCCTTGGTAGCGGCCCAATCGCGTTGGCGGGCAGCGAGGCAGTGCGCCAGGCTTTTTTACCTGATGTCGCCAGCGGAAAAAAAATTGCCGCTTTTGCGCTGAGTGAAGCTCAGGCCGGGTCTGATGTCGCCGCGATGAAGACCCGTGCCACCAAAATTGGAGACCAGTGGTCACTGCAAGGCAGTAAAACCTGGATATCCAACGGCGGCATTGCTGACTTTTATACCGTTTTTGCTCGCACTTCAGACGAAGCCGGCGCGCGCGGCATATCGGCATTTGTTGTACCTGCCGAAACTGCCGGGCTCAAGATAGCCGGTCGAATCGACATTATTGCCCCCCACCCGCTGGCCACCCTCGAATTTGACGATTGCCGGGTTGCCGATGAGTTTCGTCTTGGCGATGTCGGGCAAGGCTTTAAGCTGGCCATGATGAATCTTGATATTTTTCGCAGTTCAGTCGCCGCCGCGGCCCTGGGTTTTGCGCGCCGGGCCTTCGACGAAGGATTGACCTACGCAAAGAGCCGGCCAATGTTCGGGCAACACCTGGCTGATTTCCAGATGACCCAGGCTGCGCTGGCTGAGATGGCTTGCGAAGTCGATGCCAGTGCGTTGCTGACCTATCGCGCGGCCTGGCAACGCGATGTTCTGGGCACTTCAACAACCCGGGAAGCCGCAATGGCAAAGATGACGGCTACCGAGTCAGCACAGAGGATAGTCGACCGGACGGTTCAATTGTTCGGAGGCCTGGGCGTACAAAGCGGACATATTGCCGAGCGCCTGTATCGAGAAGTCAGGGCGCTTCGAATTTATGAAGGGGCAACTGAAGTCCAGAAACTGATTATTGCCCGCGAGTTGTTGAAGAGCCCGGACTAAACCCCGGAGTCAACTCGCGCGGCCATGAACTTAGGCGTCGCGCAACTCGCGACGCAATATTTTGCCAACGTTCGATTTGGGTAAATCGTCTCGAAATTCGATGTAACGCGGACGCTTGTATCCGGTCAGCTGGTCTTCACAGAACGCATTGAGCTCGTCCGCGGTCAGATCCGGCGACTTTTTAACGACAAACAGCTTAACTGCCTCGCCCGATTTCTCGTCTGGCACTCCAACAGCCGCACATTCCATGACTTTCGGATGCGCTTGCACAACCGATTCAATTTCGTTCGGATAGACATTAAAACCAGAGACCAGGATCATGTCTTTTTTGCGGTCGACAATTTTGACGTAACCGCGTTCGTCCATTACCCCGATATCACCAGACTTAAAATAGCCATCTTCGGTCATTACCTTGGCCGTTTCGTCGGGGCGCTGCCAATAGCCCGCCATGACTTGTGGACCGCGAATCGCAATTTCGCCAATACCGCCAATGGGCAGATGGTTGCCGTCATCATCCAGAATAGCGATCTCGGTTGATGGCAATGGAATACCTATCGTGCCGCTGAATTCGGATGCATCAGCCGGATTACAAGTCGCGGAGGGCGAGGTTTCTGATAAACCGTAGCCTTCAATGATTGGACAGCCGGTAAGCTCAAACCAGTCTTTGGCAACAGCTTCCTGAACGGCCATCCCACCGCCGTTCGATACCCGCAGTTCGGAGAAATCCAGTTTCCTGAACCCCTCGTGGTTAGTCAACGCGTTGTACAAGGTATTGACGGCCGGAAAGTGCGTTATCTTGAATTTTGAAATCTCTTTGACCAGTGCCGGCAAATCACGTGGATTTGGAATCAAGATGTTCAAAGAACCTTGTCGAATGCCCAGCAAACAGCACACTGTCAGCGCAAAAATATGATAAAGCGGCAACGCACAGACAATAACTGCCTGCTCAGGAGCGGGGCCACGCGCAGGATTATTCATTGCCGGCTGGCTCCAGGCTTCAGACTGCAGCACGTTGGCCAGAATGTTTCGGTGCAATAACGCGGCGCCTTTGGAAACACCGGTCGTTCCGCCGGTGTATTGCAGAAAGGCCAGATCATCGAGACCAACTTCAGGCGGATTGAACGGCATGCTCGCACCCTCCGCAACAACTGTGCTGTAACGCTCTGAGCCGGGTAAGTCGAACGCGGGCACCAGTTTCTTAACTTTTCGGACGACAAAATTCACAATGGCGCCCTTCACGAAACCAAGCGGGTCACCCATTGACGCAACCACGATGTGCTCAAGCGCAGTTCGCGAGCGAACCTCTTCAAGAGTGGCGGCAAAATTTTCGAGAATAAAGATCGCCTTCGCACCGGAGTCAGTTAGCTGGTGCTCCAGCTCGCGCGGTGTGTACAGGGGATTGACATTGACAACAACTAATCCGGCCCGGAGAACACCGGCCAGAATAATCGGGTATTGAACAATGTTAGGCATCATCAGGGCAACACGGTCACCCTTTTTCAATCCTTTTGCCATCAGCCAGGCAGAAACAATTTTTGAAGTTGAATCAATCTCGGCAAAAGTTGTTTGCTTACCTAGCCCGACGTATGCGGGTCGACTGGCGTACTGGCGAAAACCTTCATTAATTAACGAGACCAGGGAGGTGTAAGCGCCCAGGGAAATTGTTCGGGGCACGCCATCCGGGTAATGCTCAAACCATGGGTGATCCATATTGCCTCTGCCTTTAGTTGTTCATATGACCATTATCGCAAAAATCGTCACCCTGCAAGCCTAACGACCTTAGGCCGTCGCGAATGACACCTTCATTTGCCGCATTGGCCGTTATCAGGCAGTAGATGCAACTATTCCGCCACGGTTTTTCGAGCCTCGGGCCTGCTATTTCGCCGCATTGGCTCGCATAGACAGTGCCTTGAGCTGACGATCACGCTCGCCCACGGCCTCATTACCGAGTTGTTGCACCGATTGATAAAACTTATCCATTTGATTTCCTGAATCGGCCAGCAGCTGAGAAAATGCCGGAACCAGATCGTGATACGCACCAACCGCTGCCAGATGGGCATTGCCAAGCGGCTGGTCAAACCACTTGTCATAGCCGGAGTAACCGAGCCAGATATGCTCTTTTAACCTCTGGTAGCTGGATTGCAGGTCGGCAAAGATCTGCGCTTTTCCGCGCTGCTTATCCACGACCGTCACATCACTCGCATACAGGGTTTCAAGGGCCAGTCGACTGTTGCGTAACAAGGCAACAAAATCGCGCTTGCGGCTGGCCGCTTGTTCATACTGTGCCTGCTCCGCAGGCGGTTCACCGGTACGCTGACGCCACCTGAACCAACGCTTCATGCCTTCAATTTCGACTGCTGTGGCAAATGATTCGTTAAATGTTGAGTTGTTTTTCACGTAGACAACCTGGTGGGCCAATTCATGAAAAATCAGACGGGCAATAAAGGCCTCGGGATACCGAATCACCGTACTGGGAATCGGGTCGTCAAACCAACCCAGAGTCGAATATGCAGGTACACCGGCAACTTGCACATCCATACCCTGGGCTGCCAGCTGTTGCGCAAATTTGTCAGCAGTCTGCTTTTCGTAGTAACCCCGATATCCGATACATCCTGCTACCGGAAAACACCAGCGCTTTAACTCAAGAGACAAAGCCTCAGTTGCAAACACATTCCAAACAACATGGCTACGGCCAATGTCAGCATAGCGCCGGTAACTGCCGTTGTCGGGCAAGCCGAGTTCGGTGGATGCAAATTCACGAGCCTTGGCCGCATAAGTCAGTTTTCGACGAGTGCTTTGCGGCAGTGTCGAATCTTCCAGGACTTCGTCAACCGGCCTTCCCGCACGCATCAACGACAAGTGGCCGGAAATTGACTGCCAGTAATACCCAACACCGTCTATTCCGGACGCGCAGCCGGCAAGCCCAGAAAATAAGAGAGAACACAAAGACAAAAAGAGACACCGCTTCAAGCGCTTTCAGGGCAAACAAGGATGCCCCCTCCGTGGAGTAAAATCCGCTTAATCATACGCAAAAGCGTCGCGAACCGGGTTCGGAATCAACCCAGGGAGAACAAATGAACGCCCGAGACAACAACACCGACAACAACACCAACGACAACAACAACGACAACGACAACAACGCCGGCGACAACAGCGCTGGCAGTTATCTGGGCAATCACGCAATGGTTGCCAGCATTCGTCGCTACCACCCGGATCTTATTCGCATTCGGCACGCATTGCATGAAAACCCTGAGCTGGGCTATGAAGAAGTCGAAACGGCAGCCCTTGTGGTTCGCGAGTTAGAGCAATACGGGGTTGACGAGATCCATCAGAAAATTGGTGTTACCGGGGTAGTCGGCGTTATTAAGGGGAAATACCCCGTTAACGGTTTTCGCCAATCGGTTGGACTGCGCGCCGATATGGATGCGTTGCCAATGACGGAGGAAAACGAATTTGGCCATCGCTCCAGGAAACCTGGCCTGATGCACGGCTGCGGCCATGATGGCCACACAACAATGCTCCTCGGGGCTGCCCGCCATCTGGCCAGCACCCGAAATTTTGCCGGCACGGTCAACCTGATATTTCAACCCGGTGAAGAAGGGTACGCTGGAGCCAAGGCAATGATCGACGACGGATTGTTCGATCGTTTTCCGTGTGATGCCGTGTTCGCGATGCACAACTGGCCGGGGGAGGCAGCTGGGAAAATATCAATGAACTCTGGGCCAATTATGGCTGCGGCTGACCGGGTAAAAATCGAAATTAACGGCATCGGTGGGCACGGCGCACACGCATACCAGGCAGTTGACCCGGTCGTTGTTGCCGGCCATATTATTACCGCGGTGCAGTCATTGGTATCACGTAACGTGTCACCACTGGACTCCGCAGTCGTCAGCTTGTGCGCAATGCAGGCGGGTGACATGAATGCAATGAGCGTTATTCCGCCAAGAGCCACCCTGGTTGGAACCGTTCGAACATTCAAACCCAGCGTTCAGGATTTAGTTGAACGACGCCTGGACGAACTAGTACGCAATATTGCAACTGGCTTTGGCGCAACGGCTATTGTTGAATACGAACGAATTTATCCGGCGACTGTTAACTCTATTGCCGAATCCGCTTTTGCCCGCTCGGTAGCTGTCGAACTGGTAGGTGAAGACAATATCTTGCAAGATCTGCCTCCCAGCATGGGCGCAGAAGATTTCTCTTTCATGTTGCAGGCAAAACCAGGCGCTTATTTTCGAGTTGGCCAGGGCGGCGGGCCAGGCGCGTGCTTCCTGCACAACACGCGCTACGATTTCAACGATGGCATTTTACCCCTAGGCGCTGCGTTATATGCCAGGTTGGCTGAACATTGGCTGACCGCTTCGAACTGAACTATTGAAATTTTATGGGCACCAATCTGTGTCCAACCCAATCTGTTCCTGGCGACCTGCAGGCCTGTCGCAAACCGGAGTTAGCAATGGCACTACATTTTTCTGAAGAAGAACTGTTATCCCGGCGTCGCCGCGTGATCGACGATTTGAATGCGCAGGGCTTTGACGGCTTACTGATTTTCAAACAGGAGAGCATGTTTTACCTAACCGGCTACGACAGTTTTGGGTATTGCTTTTTCCAAGCCCTGTACCTTGGTTGTGACGGGCGCTTTTTCCTGATGACCCGCGCACCGGACTTACGCCAGGCGCAAAACACATCGGTTATCGAGGATATTCGCGTATGGGTGGACCGCGACGGTCATAACCCTGCTAGCGAGCTTCGCCAGATACTCAGCGAATACGGCGTTGCGAAAAAAAGAATCGGCGTTGAGATGCAGGCTTATGGTCTGAGCGCAGCACACTGGGTGCAGTTGAGCAGTGCACTGGCCGGGTTTTGCACCTTGACCGATGCCTCCGACGTTGTGAATCAACGCCGAATGGTGAAAAGCGATACCGAAATAGCCTATGTCAGAACAGCCGCAAAACTTGCCGATGAAGCGCTGGACGAAGCACAAGAACTGACTCACGCCGGGGCTTTTGAAGGAGATATCCTTGCCGCAATGCAGGGTCGAATATTTGCAGGCGGTGGCGACTATCCGGCGAACGAATTCATTGTTGGTTCTGGTGATGATGCGTTGTTATGTCGCTATTTCACCGGTCGCCGACACTTGTCACCAGTGGATCAGATAACCCTGGAGTTTGCCGGATCGTATCGTCGCTACCATGCCGCCCTGATGCGGACTCTTCTGGTCGGACAGCCACACCCGGAACATGTATCGATGTACGCAGCCTGCGCAGATGCCATGCAGGCATGCGTGGAAACGGTAAAGCCGGGTAATACGATGGGTGATGTCTTTCTTGCCCATGCTAAAACGCTGGACGCAGCGGGTATGCAAGCCCACCGGCTCAATGCCTGTGGCTACAGCCTGGGCGCAACCTACACACCAACCTGGATGGACGGTGGCATGTTTTTTGAGGGCAATTCGACCGTGATCGAAACCAATATGGTGTTGTTTATTCATATTATCCTGATGAACTCCCCCGCCAATCGAGCACAGACACTCGGGCAAACCGTCCGGGTAACCGACAACGGTTGTGAACTGCTTAGTGAGCGCCCTCTCGAAATGATCACCGGTTAACCTGTGAATAAACCATGAGTAACCCATGAATAAAACGACCGAAGCAGACAACCCCGCGTCACTGGGTGAACAATTCGCCCGCTTACACCAGGCCGGCGCACCGTTAATCCTGCCTAACCCCTGGGACGTCGGGTCCGCGATCATGCTGACCAGCCTGGGCTTTAAAGCACTGGCAACGACAAGTGCCGGCTATGCGTATTCAGTCGGCAAAGTAGATGGCGCGGTGGGTCGCGATGCGATGATGGCCCATATTGCACAAGTGGTCGGCGCAACCAGGTTGCCGGTTTCTGCGGACCTCGAAAACGGTTGGGCTGATGCCCCCGACGCGGTGGCAGAAACCATAACACTTGCCGTTGGCACCGGCCTTGCCGGCGGTTCCATCGAAGATGCAACCGGGCAACCCGATCAACCAATTTACGATCATGGGCTGGCGACCGAGCGGATTGCCGCTGCCGCGGAGGCCGTCCGTAACCTCCCGGAAAAGTTTGTCCTATGTGCTCGGGCCGAAAATTTCTTGTGTGGTAACCCGGATCTTACCGACACGATAAAACGCCTGCAGGCATACCAGGAAGCAGGCGCGGATGTGTTGTATGCGCCAGGGCTTCGTACTATCGACGACGTACGCAGTGTTATTAATTCCGTAGATCGACCGGTAAACGTCATCGCCAGCCCCCGTTTTTCCGTTGCTGAGCTGGCGAGCGTGGGCGCTGCTCGAATCAGCCTTGGCAGCGCAATGGCTCGCACCGCATACGGTGCGATGATCCAAGCCGCAGCCGACATCCAGGGGGACGGTGCGTTCACATTTATAAAAAACGCACCAGGCTTTCAACAACTCAATAGCTTGTTAGGCTCTGAAAACGCATGACTTAAATGGCATTGAATCATCAGGAATGCCAACCGACAGTGTTACAAACTATGTCTTTTAGTGCCGCAGATGAAAAATACCTGATTAGCACCGGCAAAACGTCACCTTCTACGCAATGAGTCAACACTACTACAGTGGCATTGCACTATCCTGCTGCCTGAACAAGAGCGAGCCATACTCTGGCCGCGACCACTGAAAAGATTGGATCCGGCGCATTTCGAATGCAAACGGTACCGCACCAGGACTCTAACAACTATGCCACTCCTTCACCAATTGCCAGGGCAACTTACCCGAATTGCTTTTGCCGCTTTTTTGATGACGACGATTGCCGCTTGCGGCGGTTCGAACAATACGACTAACACCGGCGCCGGTGGAGAGACCGGCGGAGAGACCGGTGGAGAGACTGGCGGAGAAACCGGTGGAGAGACCGGTGGAGAGACAGGGGGTGAGGCCGGTGGTGGTGGCGTCATCAATACCAACTCGCGAACGCTGGGCCTGAGTCTGGCCGCAGCTACTGGCACTAACGTAATCGATGCCAGCGGCCCGTGGGCAAGTTTCGCCGGTGACCCAACAGGCGTCAGTTATTCCGTTGATACCCAACTACTGACCATTCCCGAAGACACCTCAGCTTTCCGCGAATTTACCGCTTCACTGGCAGCGGGTACCGCCTATGAATTGCGCACAATATCGGACAACCCAAATTTTGCTGCGGTTTTATACATGGCCGATGAGTACGGCCAATTGCTTGAATTTACTGACCTGACTACAGGGGCAACCAACGACTGGATTGCAGCGCGACCAATGAATCCGTTGCGATTTCGCGCACCTCTTAATGTGGCCACTTACTACGTGTTGATTCAGGACAATTTCGACATTGCTACCGCCGGCACAACGCTTGACGACATCAACGTGGCCAACAACTCACCGACCCCGGATCTACCGGTGACTGCAGCGGGAGATTACCTGCCTGCCGGATTCGAAACCCTGCTTTTTTCAGAGGAATTTGATGGCACA
>JBAUID010000041.1:0-22060 GCA_049680625.1 Burkholderiaceae bacterium
GGGCTTGCGCCCCGGAAATTTTCTGGTGGCGCAAGACAGCTTCTTCAAGCTGATTGCCGATAGTGTAAGCCGGGTTCAGCGAAGTCATCGGCTCCTGGAAAATCATGGCCATTTTTTTGCCACGTAAATCCGACATCTGACGTTCGGTCATCGGCCGTAAGTCGGCACCCGATAATTCGATACGGTCAGCCGTGCGCACCGCTTTACTCGGCAACAGGTTCATCAGCGCCAGCGAGGTTAGCGATTTGCCGCAGCCCGACTCGCCAACGATGCACAAGGTTTCGCCTTGGTCTACATAAAAACTGATACCGCGCACAGCATGCAAAACACCTGCCGCCAGCGGTATGTCGACCACCAGGTTATCAACCTGTAACGTGGTGGTTTTATCAGCAAAGTTTCCCGTAGTTGCCTTTGAGGCCGACTCTGAAAATGCCGAATCTGTTGCCGTCCCTGTTGCCATTGTTTAGCGCGCCCCTTAGCTGCGGTTCTCGGGTGCCGTCACGTCCCGGACACCGTCACCCAGCAAGTTAACGGCCAGTAGCAGCAGGAACAATGCCGTTCCCGGAATCGCAATCAGCCACGGGTCAAACAAAATATAGTTGCGCCCCTCGGCAATCATCAGCCCCCAGGAGGGTAATGGGGGTTGCACACCCAGGCCAAGGAAACTCAATGCCGCTTCGAGCAAGACCGCATGGGCAAATTCCAAGGTGGCAATCACAATCAACTGATTCATAACGTTAGGCAATATTTCGCTGGTCAGGATTTGCCAGGTTGAACATCCCGCGGCCTGGGCCGCAGCTACATAGTCCAGGGCCCGAACCTGCAAAGTACTGGCGCGCATCACCACGGCATAACGGTCCCATAGCAATAAGCCAAGCACCAGGATGACAATTTGCAGTGAGCCACCAATAATGGCCACAACCGCCAGGCTGACCAAAATCACCGGTAACGATAAGCGACAGGTAATTAGGAATGTAACGACCAGGTCGACCTTGCCACCAAAATAACCCGCAGCAACCCCCAGGGCGGTGCCTATGATGCCGGACAAGATTGCCGCCAAAAAACCAATCATCAGTGAAATCTGGGCGCCGTAGATCACCCGGCTCAGATAGTCGCGCCCAATCTGGTCTGTCCCAAGCGGGTGGACCCAGGTGCCCCCGGTTTTCCACACGGGTGGCTTCAAACGCGCGGTAAGAATCTGCTCGTAGGGGTCAAAGGGTGCGATCAGGGGTGCAAAAACCGCCATCAGCACAATAATGCCCAGGATGGTGCCGCCAATAACAATACCGCGGTGCCCAAAGATGCGTTTACGCAGTTGCTGCCCGGGGGTTGGGCCGACAATCTCTTCAACGGCAGGCAGAGTAGAAGAAACAACACTCATATCAACCCACCCGGATACGCGGATCAAGCCAGGCGTTGAGCAGATCCGCAAAAAACGTCAACACAATATATAGCAGAGAAAACAGCAGCAGAACTGCCTGAACGGTAGGGAAATCCGAGCGGGAAATTGACTCCCAGGCCAGGTAACCAGCCCCATGCAATGCAAACACGGTTTCGATGATGACCGAGCCCCCCAACATAAAACCGAACTGTACCGCGGCCAGGCTCACCACCGGGATAATGGCGTTACGCAGTGCGTGCTTGAACAAGACGGTGAACGGACGCAAGCCCTTGGCGCGGGCCGTGCGAATATAGTCGGATGTCAACACATCCAGCATGCCGGTTCGGGTCAAACGCATGAATGCCGGGGTCGCATAGTAGCCCAGCACAATTGTCGGTAGAACAAAGTGACGCCAGGTTTCTGAGCCCGAGGCCGGCAAAATTGGCCAGGTAAACGCAAACAGCACAATCAGCATCAGCGCAAACCAAAAGCTCGGCAAGGCCTGGCCAACAACCGCCATAAATAACGAGACCCGGTCAATCAGGCTGTTCGGATACATGGCCGCCAGCACCCCAAGCGGGATCGACACCACAATGGCAAAGGTTATCGCCAGCACGCCGAGAATCATCGTGGTTGGCATCCGGTCCATGATCAATTCGGAAACCGGCATCCGAAAGTAAATCGAATTACCAAAGTCGCCCTGCAATGCATTACCAAGCCACGAAAAATACTGGATGTAAATCGGGCGATCAAAGCCGTAAGCCTTGCGCAGGCTTTCGATGGCCTCGTCGGTAGAGTTCTCACCAGCAAGCGCCGTGGCAGGGTCTCCTGTCATGTACAACAGGCTGAACACAAGCGCCGAAATGGTAAACGCAACGGCAATCGCAAGCAGTACGCGCTTGGCGGCATAGACAAGCATGATCTAACAGTCCGTTAAAAACGACCCGGATCAGTGAACGCCGGCACTGGTGGAACTGGCGAACTGAGCGGGTCGTCGATTAGGCTGGATTACTGCCAGGCAGCGGTAAAGAAACGCGGGATTTCGTCAGCCGTTGGCGTCCAGTTCAGGTCTTTGGTCATTGCATAATTAGTTGGCCACGTAAACAGCGGCACCCAGTAACTTTCTTCTGCAATTTTTGTCAACGCCTTCGAATATGCCGCAAGACGGCGATCTTTATCCATGGTGCTGCCCCCCTCTTTCAGCCAACCCTGTACATCAGTATCGCCAGTGATATCGTCGTTAGTGCCGGCGAAGAAAACTGAGGCGATCGCATCGACATCAGGCACCGAACCAGAACCCCAGGTCATGAACGCGAACGGCGCTTTGCCGCCACGCAACGCATCCCGCGTTGCAGAATACTTGCCATAGCGTAAGTCTGTCTTGATGCCAATGGCAGACAAATAGCTGATCATCGGCTCAAGATACGGCCGATCACGGTAGGCATAGATTTCCGTTTCAAAGCCATCGGGAAATCCCGCTTCAGCCATTAACGATTTTGCCTTGGCAACATCAAAGTCGTACGAAGGCACTTTATCCGTACAGCCAAACTGGGTTGGATAGCAGGCCGCGTTAATCACTTGTGACCCACCGCGAACGATGTTATCGGCAATCGCCTTGCGATCAATCGCATGGGCAACGGCCCGTCGAACCCTGACATCTTGAAACGGATTTTTACCCGATTTGCCCGCGACATCAAAAGTCAGATATCCGATACGCATCGTGGATGCGGCCGCCACCTTGAGATTTGGCAGCGTCGTTAGTTTCTCTGCCTGGTCGGCCGGTACCTTGAAAATCCAGTCCAGCCCACCCGATGCCAACTCGACAATCTGTGTATTAACGTCAGGAATGGTGCGCTGAATAATCTTGCCGATCTTGGGCATGCCTTTCGGGCTGGTGGCAAAATAGTCGGCGTTCTTCTCAAATACGATGCGTTTGCCGGGCTGTACGTCGGTTACCTTATAGGGGCCTGTTCCGATGGGCTTGACACCCATGCCTTCTGGTCCGACTTTTTCGTAATAATCCATCGGGTAGATGGGAATATCTGAGGCCAGGTAAAGCAATGCCAGCGGCGTGGTTTGTTTTGCGTAGATGCGCACCGTGTTTGGCCCGGTTTTCTCCGCGCCTTTGATCCACGATACTGGGGCAACCTGAATTACCCCGTTATTGGGTTTGGTCAGAAAGGTAATTGTCCGAACCACGTCATCAGCAGTCAACTCCGTACCATCGTGAAATTTAACCCCCTGACGAATGACAAACTCAAAGGTCTGATCATCAACCACCGAGTAACTCTCGGCCAGCAAACCCTTGTACTCCCCTGTTATCGGGTCGTGGTACAGCAGATTGTCCCAGACATGGCGATTCACGATGATGCCTTCGCGAGAGTTCTGGAAGTAATAATCCAGAGTCGCCTGCTCGCGCTCCCAGGCAATGTTCAAGGTGTCGTCGGCCTTGCCGGCGGTTGCTGTCAGCGGCATGGCAGCAACGACCCCAAGCGCCGCAAGCACTGATACTTTTTTCAGACCTGCTTGCCAGGTTCTTCCCTTATTCATGGCACTTTCCCCCAAATAATCAATAACTTTGTGATTTAACTTATTATCAGGCGACTCAATCAGGCGACCAATGCAGACGAAGCGTGATAAGTAGCGCGTACGGATCGCTTACGGCTATTTTTATAGACTCAGCTCGAAACTCTGATCGACTGGATCATCATAAGGTATATCTAAGGTATCTGGATCTAAAGTATCGCGACCCAATCGCTACGCTACCACTACCTTAACCATCGTCGCTACCCATCGCCGCTACCTTAACCCATCTTAGTCTAATCTCGTAATATCAAATTTTTCAAAGCAAAGATAGAACCGCTGTAAATCCCCTAACCAGAGAGAGTTCATGAGTACATATAAACTACGATTTGCCGCTGCAATGATCTTTTCGAGCTGCATCATACTTCCGGCGACCGCACAAAACGTCAAGGTTACCCCACTGGGGAGTCACGATGGTGAGTTCTGCCCGCTTGATCGGGCAATGATTTTTGAAGACCCTGACGGCACCAGAATTCTGTATGACGCGGGCCGCACCGTCGCTGGTGCGAACGACCCCCGACTGGGCAAAATTGATGCCGTCCTGGTCAGCCATATGCACGGTGATCACGTTGGTGACCGCCATATTGCCAAAACCAACGAGGGTGAATGTGGCAAGCCGCAGTTTTCAGTGGCGGCTCTACCCAATACCAATAGTGTCAATATTGCGATGGCCAAAAAAGCGCTGATCGTTACCGGCAGTGAGATGCCATCGTTTTTCGGCGGTAAGCTCAAAGCACTCGGTGGTGACCCGAAGGCGTCACAACTCGTACGTTTTGGAGCCAGCCGGAAAGTCGGTGGGGTCACGCTGACCACCGTGCCCGCCGCACACTCTAATGGCATTAACGGCGCCATGATTGGCGGCGATCTGGGCACAATGTTGTCCGCTGCCGGTTTAACCGCTTACGCCGGGCCGCCAACCGGCTATGTGGTTACATTCTCAAACAAGCTATCCGTTTATCTGTCGGGTGACACCGGCATCACGGCAGAACAAAGTACGGTTGTCCGCGACCACTACGGTGCGAAACTGGTTGTCATGAATATCGGCGACACGTTCACCACCGGTCCGCGCGAAGCTGCGTACGTCATCAACGAGCTGGTCAAACCAACGGCTGTCATTGCGTCACATGCGAATGAACCGGCCACCCAGGACGGCAAAGTTAAAAGCGGCACCAAAACAGAACGCTTTACTCTGGCCACCAAGGTGCCTGTCCATATCCCATTAAGTGGCAAGACGATGTCGTTTGATGCGACCGGCAGTTGCGTTGACGGCTGCTAAACCGCCAGAAAATTTTGTGCGAGACATCCGGGCGGCCAAATACTTGTATAGTCCGGCCCGCCTGTCCCGCCCGCTTATCCCCGAACGCCGACCATTGGCCTAGCCGACACTAAATAAACCTGCTTCACGCCCGATACGAGGGGTGATGAAGTACGCACATTTTCTGGGGATCACCTCAGGCAGCCAGACCGTAGCCGGGCAGCGCCCGGCGGCGATGTTCGCCCTGGCTACCCTGCTGGCCGTGTTTGCTTCGTCGGCAACTCAATTTGGCCAGTCCGGCGTGTATATGTTGTGGTTAGCGCCAGCAGTCATGCTGACCGGCCTGATCGTTCGCGGCCCAAGCGTGTTAATTCCAGGCATTGTTGGCATCATTGCCGGTCTGTTCCTTACCGGGGTCTCGCTGACCAACGCGTCGGGGTTGTTAGCCGCTTCACTACTGGGGCCAATTGTCAGCGCGCGTTTACTGAGACGCGATTCATGGCAGGCGAACCAGTCTCATCAGCAGCGAACGACATCAATGATTGCCATCATACTGGGAGTGCTGGCGCCGATATCTGCCCTCCTCCTTGTGATATTGCCAGGCACTAACGAACTGCTTGTCGACGCACCGTATCAGTTTGCCTGGCAATGGTTGGTCAACGCCACATCAGGCGTCATTGTCGTGCGTTGCCTGCTGGCTCTAATGCCTGCTGATGGCTCTGGCTTCTGTCCGATTTCCGGAGTCACGCAGCAACTGAAATCGCGAACCGGTGCACAACCAGGACCAAGACTTCCAAAACTGCCGCTTTACTCGATTGTGATTGTCGCTTTAAGTGCTGGCGCAATCATTGCCTGCCATCTCGGCTGGCACAACCTGAGTCGAATGTCGGCTGTGCCTATCCTCGCGGTCGCTGCCCTGGCCGCAATCGCAGGAGTCAGACGCGAAGGGACTTTGGCCATATTCCTGGCAATCTATGCCACCCATTTTGTTCGTATTCACACCTTCACAACCGGGATTTCAATAACGGACCTATATATCGATCTCGCTCAGTTCCAATTGCTGACGCTATTTACCGGCGTATTCTTGAACATTCTCAATGCGGTTAGCGAAGAGAGGAAAATCCAGGACACGCGCTTACGCCGGCAGGCACTGACCAACCCAATTAGCAAACTACCCAATACCAGGTCGCTGGTTAGCGGGCTTTCCGGGCAGCAATCCGGCCAACGAGGGGCAACCGGGCAGCTATATTTGCTGGAAATATCCGTGGTTGGATTGTACCAATGGGTAGACATCGCTGGCCGCGAAGCCGTTGCCAAGGTAGAAAATGAAATTGCTCACTTCTTGCGTCGCAACGTTGGCGCAGACGCAGACAAGTTGTATCACCTGGATTCAGGTGCCTTTGTTTTGCTTGGACAAGCCACCCCGGCCATCCAACACAGCAGGCAATTAAACACCGCCTTTGATCGGCGCGAATTTTCCATTCGCGATCAGATATTCCAATGCCAGATCGCCATTGCGATTGTCGATCTGCCCGCTGGCGATTTTGACGTGCACAGCGCGATGACAGCCCTTTCGTTTGCCCAGCAGGAGTCATTGCGTAGCGCCGAATTTTTCTGTCGCTTTGATCTGAATGAATCAAAAATACAGAAGCACCGTGATCAACTGGCGTGGGCTGAAAACGTGCGCCTGATGCTGAAAAACAATCGACTTCGACTGTACGCGCAAACAATAGTCAACTGCCAGGAACAAGACAGCACCAGGCACTTTGAAGTCCTGGCCCGAATGGTCGACGACCAGGGGAATGTACTAACCCCCGACAAATTTTTGCCTGCGATCGCCCAGGCCAGTCTGCATGTGAACTTTGATCAGCAAGTTGTGTCTATGTGCCTGGACGCGGTTGCCGCGTATAACCAACAAGCCCACCCGGGACGTGAAATTGGCACCTGTGCAATCAACATCATGGGGCCAACAATTTGCGACAAGAATTTTGCGAAATTTCTGATCAATAAGCTCAATGAAACAGGCGTGCAGGCGGGCTGTATTACCCTGGAAATCACCGAATCTGAATCCATCCTGGATATTGACTCAGCGATGGCCAACCTCGGAATCCTATCGAACCGGGGAGTCCAGGTGGCAGTTGATGATTTTGGCACCGGGCTGGCGACCTTTGACTACATTCGCAAGATTCGACCTGATGTGCTTAAGATTGACGGCTCTTTTGTCACGTCTTACGAAACCGATCCGCTGGATCGGGAAATTGTCCATTCCACTGTTCGTCTGGCTAAGGCTATTGGTGCACGAACCGTGGCCGAATTTGTCGAAAATGAGGCCATTGCGAACCAAATGCAGTCGATTGGGGTGAATTATCTGCAAGGCTGGGGTATTGCCCGGCCCATACCCTTGGCGCAATTGCTCAGTGAAGACTGCCAGACTGCGAATCACGCAATAAGCCCAGGGCGCGTCACTCAAGATTTGGTGCTGGTCTCAACCGGGTAACCAGGGTAGCCGGGGTAGCCGGACAGGTTTCTCAGGTTAAGATTCTCAGATGGAACACCTGACCCCTCTACAAGCTCAGACGCTACTGAATGAAAATCCAGACGCGCTATTTATCGACTGCCGCAGCGATGCAGAACATTTTTTTGTTGGCCATCCGATCGGGGCAATTCATGTTGCCTGGCTGGACGGCCCGGACTGGGAGATCAATCCACATTTTGTTGGTGAAGTGCGCCGCCTGGCCGGCCATTCGACCGAGCGACCCGTCATCTTAATTTGCCGCAGCGGACGGCGTTCCGTCGATGCCGCTGATGCACTGATCAACGCAGGCTTCACAACGGTGTACAACGTACTGCATGGTTTCGAAGGAGACCTCGACGAGAAACACCATCGCAGCACGCTTAACGGCTGGCGTCATGCCGGACTCGGCTGGCAGCAACTGTAACCGGGGGGCACTACCCCCGATACGGAAACTCAGTAAACAGCTCTGGCCGAAAGTCCATGCCGTGACCAGGTCGGGACGGTGGGGTCGCGAAGCCGTTTACCGGTTGGTTCGGTTCAACCCACAGGTGATCACACCAGCCCATGTTTTCCAGCCACGCCGGATTCGGTATCGACGCATTCAGATGGACGCTCAGTTCCGGAAACAAATGTGGCGCAATTTTGATACCTGCCCGGTGCGCATGCTCTGCAATTACCCGTAACTCGGTATAACCACCGCGCATGATGTCCGGCTGCAGGATCGGAATTTTTCCACTCTGAAAAAACGGTTTCAAGTCGTGATGGGTGAAGTGATTTTCTCCACCGACCACTGGTGTTTTAATGGCGTCTGCAACGGCGTGATAACCGTCAAAATCGTCAGCCATCACCGGCTCTTCCAGCCAGGCAATTTGATATTCATCCAGTTTGCGCCCAACAGCGATGGCCTCATCAACAGACCAGCCCTGGTTGACATCAACCATGATTTGAATGTCATCCCCCAGGGCCGCACGCATATCCCGCACGTTGGCAATATCTTCATCATGGGTAAAAACGTGGGCAACCTGCATCTTGATTGCTGAGTATCCCTGCTGAACAAAACGCTGCGCTTTGTCGATCATGCCATCATGGCCCAGGCCGCGAAAACAGCCGGAACCATATATCGGCAACGCGTCCGGTTGCCCGCCCCAAAGCGCCCACAGTGGTTTACCCAGGTACCGGCCAAGTGCGTCCCAAAGCGCGATATCAATCGCCGACATACCCATGACGACAATCCCCATACGCCCCTGGGTAAAGGTTGAGCGCCACATTTTTTGCCACAAGGCAGTAACGTCATCTGCGTCACTCACATTCTGGCCAAGCAACAAGGGTTTCAACATCTCATGGATACAAGTATCCATAGTACGCAGGCCGCCACCCAGAGGGTGCAAATGCCCGGTGCCGACAACACCGGATGCCATTTCAATTTCGACAACAAGTAAGTCGATATTGTTGACCTCGATAAACCCGGTCTGAGGCGGATCGGTGAAGGGAACCGACAACAAGTGGGTACGAATCTCTTTAATCAGCACATGCACTCCTGATAGGGCATTGTCACCTTATTTCGTTTCGTCACGAAAAACAAGCCTCGCCACGAGTTCGAGACGCAAGGGGCCTGACAAGTTAATTCAATTCCACGAAAACCTACTAACCGCATCGCTGATCACGCTGTTGCGCATGCCCTTGTCTCGAACGCTCGCGTCGACAATTGTCGCTAGCCAGGCGCCGAAATGGCGTCGCGCTTCTTTTGGATGAACACATCGACAATTTCGCCATCTTGATCCACGGCACGCCACAAACAGCGTTGTTCTCCGTGAATCTCGACGAACACTTCATCCAGGTAGAACGTATCACCATATCCATGGTGCCGACGCTTAAGGCGCCTGGCGTACTTCGGGCCAAACTTGTTGCACCAAAGTCGGATCGACTCATAACTGATGACAATACCGCACTCCGACAATAGGTCTTCGATATCACGATGACTGAGGTTCAAGCGATACTAGTGCCAAACAGCATGCTGGATGATTTCGGACGGAAATCGATGGCGTTTATTCTGCTTTTTTTTGGCGCACGCTTCGGTCTATTGTCGCTTAGGCACTGTTAATTTGTCAGTACCCTCAGGCGATGTGATGCACCTCTTGTAAACCGTAAACCGGGGTTGGGATGCCCTCCATTCTGGCCTTGATTTGTTGGCTCAGGTACATCGAGTAGTGTCGTGACTGATGCAGATTGCCACCATGGAACCATAAACCTGGCTGCTGGGTCGGTTTCCACATGTTGCGCAGTTCACCTTCCCATGGTCCCGGATCCTTGGTGGTATCTGACCCCATGCCCCATACCTTGCCAACCTTGTCGGCAACATCCTGGCTGATCAGCCGTGCGGCCCAACCGTTCATTGAGCTATAACCGGTGGCAAAGATGACAACATCAGCCGGCAGTTCCGTACCATCGGCAAGTACAACACCGTTCTTCGAGATCTTTTCGGTCTGACCTGTTTTTAGCTTGATCTTGCCATCGGCAATCAGTTCCGATGCACCCACATCAATGTAGTAGCCCGAACCGCGTCGCAGGTATTTCACGAACAGACCGCTGTCGTCTTCGCCAAAGTCCAGCATGAACCCTGCTTTTTCCAACCGGTCATACAGGTCCTTGTCCCGCTCCTTCATCTCGGCGTAAACCGGCACTTGTAAGGTGGGCAGGATGCGGTAAGGCAAGGACGCAAAAATCATGTCGGCCATATGGGTGGTTACACCATTGGCCACGGCTTTTTCCGAGTACAGGGCACCAAGGGCGAGATCCATTAGCGTCTCTGACCTGGCAATGTGTGTAGAGGAGCGTTGTATCATCGTGACATCGGCACCGCTTTCCCACAGGTCAGCGCAAATGTCGTGGGCAGAGTTATTCGAACCAATCACGACAGCGCGCTTGCCAGCGTACGGATCGCCACCGGGGTGTTTGGACGAATGATGAATATCGCCCTCAAAATCATCAGTACCCGGAATGTCAGGTATGTTGGGTACGGCAGACATGCCAGTGGCCAGCACCAGTTGTTTTGGCTTGAGCGTAACCGGTTTACCTTCGCGGATTACCTCCACCGTCCATTCGCCGCTGGCTTCATCGTAGCTCGCGCTTTTACACTCGGTTGAACCCCAGTAATTCAGCTCCATAATCTTGGTATATGACTCTAACCAGTCACCAATCTTGTCTTTAGGCGCAAAAACCGGCCAGTGATCTGGGTAAGGCAGGTACGGCAAGTGGTCGTACCAGACAGGGTCATGCAAACAGAGTGACTTGTACCGGTTGCGCCAACTGTCTCCGGGGCGCGGATTTTTTTCAACAATAATGGTTGACACGCCGAGCCGCCGCAAACGTGCACCCAGGCCAATGCCGCCCTGTCCGCCGCCGATAATGACGCAGTAGGGCTGCTCGGAGTAACCCAGGTTTTTCGCCTCGGCTTCCCGGCTTTCTTTCCAGGTCTGACGCTCCCTGCTGGCACCGTGCTCCACGCCCTTGGGTCGGTTTGCGCCTTTCGCTTCTTCGAAGCCCTTCAGTTCGTACTGGGTCGTCAGTAAGGTCCATGCCTGGTTGTCAGCATTCAGGCGCAGGTGCCCTTCACCGCGACCAGCCGTTGTCTCAAAGCGAATCCAGGCTTCGGTAATGCCATCAGCGGCGGTCGCATCGCCTTCTCTCTGCCAATTGCTGGGTTGTATATTTGGCAACGTGGCATCAAGCATCGCGACGATATCGTCGCGACCCTCCATCGTCTTCAGGTTCCAGGTAAACGATACAAAGTCTCGCCAGTAACTCTCGTCAGCGAACAGCTGGGCCGCGGCTGCCGCGTCCCTGGCGCCCAGCGCCGTGTCGAAATCTGCCAGCCAGCGATCAACCATTGCATTGGGATTGTCAGCACCCATCTATTGTCTCCGTTGATATCTCGTTTTTAGTCAGGAGAGCATCTACCTGACCGATCTGGAAGTCAATAAACGCAACGGGAAATCTGGAAACGGGCGATGAGCATTCGATATTGAAAAAACACCGTTCCGGCCGACCCGGTTTATCCGGGTGATAATTTTCCGGGGTGGCAGCATCGGCACCACAATTGCAGTTTTAGGGTATTGACAGGTTGACCGATACCGTCAAAGGTTTCCCTTCAAAGACTGGCAACGATGCGGTAACAACTGTCCATGTCGCAAAAGCACGCGCTCGCATTTCTCATTTCTCATTTCTCATTTCTCGGTAATTCTTTGCTGATGTAAGGTGGCGACCGAGGTTGAACAGATTGTGCACGGCGGCATGAACGGTCAAGAATCTCTGGGCCTGTCGGTGTGATTTGAATCGGCGCATACCCCGTTCCCGTACACGGGTTGGTTGGTGTCAGAGTTCCGCGCAATTATCGGCGTACTTTGATGTGTCATGAATCGATTCGGAACAGGTCTTCGATATCACGATGACTAAGGTTGAATCGATAGTAAAGCCAAACGGCATGCCGAATGATTTCGGATGGAAACTGATAGCCTTTGTACAGACTTCAGGATCTGCTCATTACCCATTGTCACTTATTTGCCATCAGCTTATCAGTACGTTTCCAGAAATACGCGGAGATCCTGGCCGCGATAGATCGTGCCAGTGCCGTTGAATTTGAGGCAATATCGCTGATGGTGAGAAAGCCCAACCGATTTTTTTGCAGGGACAACAACCAATGTCAGATACCGTAACACACGATTTCCTCGATGCTTTTGCCCAGGCCTGGAACCGGCATGACGCGTCCGGCATCGCGTCAATGATGACCCCGGACGCCGTCATGCAGCTCTCGTTCGGACCGACTAAGGCAGGGATAACATATACCGGTCATGACGAAATCATTGCCGGGGCCAATTTTGTGTTTGCCCAAATGCCGGATGTGCAGTGGTTGGAGCCGCATCATGTCATTGCCGGAGACCGTGGCATATCGCAGTGGGTGCTGGTGGCGACCGGGCCAGATGGTCAGCGCATCGAAACCAATGGCTGTGACGTGTTTACCTTTCGGGGCGGGTTGATTGCGGTGAAGGATACGTATCGGAAGAATGTTGTCTGATGGCGGCGCCCCAATTCAACAGCGCTATGCCTGCTTGCTATGGCAGGACAAACCAACCCCGAGTTTACTGAAGGAATCGCCCCAATGAAAATTGCCGACATAACCGCCATCCCGGTTTCTTTCCCGATTCCCGAAGACGGTGCCGTCACCCTGGGTATCGGGCGTACCGTGAAACGCGATGGTGTTTTGGTCAAGGTCACCACCGACGACGGGCTGATCGGCTGGGGCGAATCGCATGCCGGCCGCGCACCGGGTGCGGTGGCACAACTGGTCAACACCACTCTGCGTTCACTGGTGCTTGATATGCCAGCCGACGCGGTGGTTGATGTCTGGCAGCGCATCTACAAGATGCAACTGGCCAGCCACGGCCTGGGTGCGGGCACGGCAATTGCCATGAGCGGCATCGACATGGCGCTTTGGGACATCAAGGGCAAGGCGGCGGGGCAGCCGCTGTACCGATTGCTGGGCGGATCAAACAAAGCCATGCCGGCCTACGCCGGCGGCATCTCGCTGGGTTACCAGCCGCCGGCACAGTTGGCTGACGAAGCGCGCGGCATGGTCGAACGCGGATACCGTGCGCTGAAACTTCGGCTCGGTGACACTGCCGCCAATGACATCGCCCGCGTGATAGCCGTGCGTCAAGCACTGGGCGATGAGATCGATATCCTGACCGATGCCAATGCCGCCTACGAGCTGGCCGATGTCCGCCGCGTGATGCCCGCGCTCGACGAAGCCCAGGCCGGCTGGCTCGAAGAGCCATTCGCGCCGCACGACTGGCGCCGCTACCAGCAGGCAGCCAGCTATGGCCGAACACCGCTGGCCGCCGGTGAAAACCACTACACGCGCTTCGAGTTCGTGCCGCTGTTCGAGCAGGCCGTGGTGTCGGTCATCCAGCCCGATCTGTCCAAGACGGGCGGCATCACCGAAGGCATGCGCATCGCTGCCATGGCCGGTGCCATGAAACTGAAGATCAACCCGCACACCTCCCTGACCGGCCTGAACACCGCGAGCTGTCTGCACTACCTGTGCGCAATCGACAACCCGGGCTACTTTGAAGCCGATCTGTCCCGGTTCAACCCTCTGCGCGATCAGCTATGCGATTGGCAGGCCGAGGTGTCCGGTGATGGCACCGTGCAGCCGCCGGATGGACCCGGGTTGGGTGTGAACATCGATGAGGCGATGCTGAAGGAGTTTCCGCTGATTGATGGGCCGGGATACGTTTGAGTCGTAAATTTTCCCGGATGATCTTTCGAAAGGGCAGGCCTTGACCAGCCCTGGCGATTAAGACACCTGCATTGCCTTGCTCATCCGGGCGTTGAATACGAAGGGACTTTCCAAATTGGTCAGTAACAAACGGCGTGCATCAATCGTATTCGGGGTCTGTTGGCCGAGTTCGGATTGGTGTTTCCACAGAGCCCAAGGCAGCTACCTGTGGTACTGACCGATCTGATAGAGGACGCGAGTAATGACTTGTCGGACCTGGCGCGTCTAACCATTCAAGAAACGCAAAGTCATTGGCGTTACCTGGACGAACGCCTCAATTGATGTGACCAACGTATTGCCGTACACCTGAAGGAAGACGAGGTGGCCAAGCAGGCGATGAAGCTGTTTGGCGTCAGTCCGGTAACGGCCTCGGTAGTTGTCGCAACAGTGAGTGACCTGAAGCAGTTCTATAACGGTGCTCAGTTCGGTGCCTGGATTGGTCTGACGCTTCGCCGGCACTCCAGCCGTGGGAAGAACAACTTGAGCGGTATCACGAAGCGCGGTGACACGTATCTGCGAACGTTATTGATACAAGGGGCCAAAGCCGCTGTCCACCCGAATCGATAGTGACAGTGTAAATAGATCGATATCAAGTCGGTACTTCATTGCAAGACGACGTTTCGCAATGCTTGGAGTGACAATAATCGAGTTATCCAATGAACAAGCACTGAAACTTCACCAACTACAATGTTGACAAGAGGGAAAGTCCGTATAGACAATGCCCCTGAGTAGTTTCATTAAGGGCTTATAACACGCAATCTGTCCATTCAAACTTAGCGCACCGCGAACAAGTCACCGCGCGGCCATTGCTTTGTCTGGCGGACGATCCGAAACATTTCACGGGTAAATTCTTTATACAGGCTTCGGCCTGCCGGCAATCGCTGGTTAAACATCGCGGCCCAGACAATCCCGGTATTGGTGCGCATCATTAACGCTGCCGCGCCTGAGTTGGAAGCGCCGTTGTGCCAGGCGTGTACGCCGTCAGACTTTTGTTGAACGCGTAAACCCAGGCCGTACCAGAACCCTTTCCGGTTCTTCGGGAAGTACTGCTGCTCGACCATTCGGGCCATGGAGCGCTTGTCAAGAACGCCAGGCTGGCGCATCCCGTCGATATGATTCATAAACCGAACCACATCCCGGCTCGATGCAATCCAGGCACCGGCGCCGCCCCATCCCTGGATATGGCGACCCGCATAGGGAAACGGGCCAGGTGGGTGCTCTTCCAGAACGGATCGCACCAGTGCCCGGCCTGGCAGATCGTAGTAAGTCACCTCATCGGGCCTGGCGTTCGATTCAAGCGTGCCACCCAATTGCATTGACACAATGCCAATCGGCTTGAGCAATTCATCTTGCACAAATTTTTCGTATGATTTGCCGCTGATCCGTTCGATTATCAGGCCCAGCAGCGCATACCCGTAGTTTGAGTATTTGAACTGCGTGCCAGGTGGATGCATCAGTGGCTGCGTTTGCATGAAGCCGGCAACCTGTTCGAAGGAAGGGGGGTGTTTGGCAGCAAACAAACGGCTGATTTTTCTCGAAACCGGCGGTTGCATCGGCGAGGTGATGCGACCCTGTGCGTTGTAAATCTCCTGACCGCTGCTGTGCCGCAGCAGGTCTTGGACGGTAATCTGTTTGATCCGGGGATTGATCCGATGTCCCGGCGGAATCGGTAGCCTGCCGATGATTGAATAGACTGGGGTATCGAGACGCAACTTGCGTTGCTCCACCAGTTTCATGATCGCAGCGGCTGTGAACGGTTTTGATACGCTGGAAATACGAAACAGTGACTTCGGGCTGACCGGTGTGCGCTTTTGCTTGTCTGCCAGGCCGAAACCTTTGGAGTAAATCAACCTTCCGCTGAACGAAACTGATAACGACCCACCGGCAATATCATATTTGCCAAGCAGCGACTCCATCAGGCGATCAAATTGTCTGGTCTGAGCCGTTGTCTCGGGGCTGCCCGCCAACATGGCAAGGGCAACGACCAAATGAAGTTTAGATATCAACCGCACGATTTTTCCGCAAAAAAATTGCCTGCTGGGGAGTGCTGGCACATTAGTGGTATAAGTAACGGTAGCACGATGCGCCAGTATTACCTTGTAGCCGGAACTTTGACTGGCGCCCGGAGGTGTTGTCACTTTATTTCGTTTGACTGCGGGTATCGTGTTCTCGCATCAACCAACACGTGTTCGGAAACGGGGCAGGCGCCGATTTAAGTCGCACCAACAGGCCCAGAGATTCTTGACCGTTCATGCAGCCGTGCACAATCTGTTCAACCTCGGTCGCCACCTAACTTCGGCAAAGAATTACCGAGAAATGCGAGCGCGTGCTTTTGCGGCACGGGCATACGCTACGGCTTTATTACCAGTCTATGAAGGCAGACCTCGGGCGGCATCGGTTAAATTATCGATACCGGGCATGACAATGCCTCAAGGTGAAAACTCGATTCTAATCTGCCGTTCCTGCAACACAACCAACCACGGAACTCCCCATGATTGACCAGCAACTTGTCGTATGCCACAGATCTAACTTGCGGGAATTTTGCGGGCGTCTTATTCGTTTCCTTGCAACTTTGATGTTGCTGGTCGGCGTCACTGGCATGCGTACCGCACAAGCGCTTGAGCCGCTGGCGACAACCTCGGTCGCGCCTGGTGTTTATGTGCATTTTGGGCGGGCAGAAATATCCGGACCGGGCAACGCTGGCGATGTCGCCAATCTTGGGTTTGTTGTTGGAAATCGGTGCATCGCGGTCATCGACACGGGCAGCACGAAGGCCCTGGGTGATCGCTTGCTGCGATCGATTCGGCAAGTTAGCCCGTTGCCTGTTTGCTACGTGATCAATACCCATGCGCATCCCGATCATATTTTGGGTAACCAGGCTTTTGTTGGCGAGTCGAGCGAATTTGTTGGCCACCGGAACCTGGCGCGGGCCATCGCGACTAAAGGGCCGGTGTACTTGAATGCCATCGCGCGAGATCTCAAACAACTGGCTGATGGCACTGTCCTGGTCAAGCCGACGATTAGCGTCGATCAGCGCACCGAGCTGGACCTTGGCGGGCGCCACCTGATTGTTCGCGCGTGGCCGGTGGCCCACACGGATGCCGATGTCACGGTACAGGATATGCAAACAAAAACCCTGTTTCTGGGTGATCTGAGCTTCGCTGGCCATCTGCCAGCCCTGGACGGCAGTCTGCTGGGATGGATAGAAACAACGGATCAGCTTGCTAAATTGGATGCACAGCGGGCGGTGCCTGGGCATGGGCCAATGATGACTGCACCTCCATGGTCCGCAATTCTGAATAAACAGCGCCAATACCTCGAGGCACTGCGTGATGATGTGCGGGCAGCAATTCGTGACGGCAAAATGCTTTCCGAAGCAGTGGATGCCGTCCGAACAGGGGCCTTAGATAAATGGCTTCTGTATGACGAATTTCACCAGCGCAATGTGACTGCCGCATTTGCCGAACTTGAATGGGAGTAAGGGTTGCGCCATCCTCCAAATTGTCTGCGAGCAGCCCGCCATACAGGCTGTTAAAATCGTCGATGCACCCATTGCGAGGGTGGAGCCTTTAAACTGCTTGAATGTTGCACCAATGCGGCTTTGCCTGGTCTTCGGCCTGGAACCTGCGGCGCACCTCACCGTCAGGCCAAGTTGATTTCAGATTTGAACCCACTGTTTTGCTGGAGCGCCCATGAGTATGCCTTTATCAAGTCTGACGAAAACCTGCGCAGCCCGACTACCTCGACTCAATCGCCAGGTCGTAACGATCCTGGTTTTAGTCGTTTTGTCCGCTGCTAGCTTTAATACCTGGGCAGTTGAGGCGGACAACGAAATATGGCGGTCGATTCGGTACAGTTTGTTTAAAAATAGGCCGGTGACACTCGATACCACCGGTGAAGTGCTGGTATTGAAGACGCCTAAACGCGCCCAGGATTCGGCGGTTGTTCCGATTGGGGTTATCAGCAAAATTGCGCAGACACCAGAGCGGCATATCCAGAAAATCTGGTTGGTTGTCGACCGAAATCCATCGCCGGTTGGCGCCATTTTTACTTTGTCGCCCAATAGTGGGCGAGCAGACATCGATACCCGAATCAGAGTTCAGGAATTTACGCATATCAGGGCCATTGCCCAGCTTAATGACGGCTCGGTTTATATGGCCCGCAACTTTTTGCGAGCATCCGGCGGTTGCTCAGCACCGGCAGCCAAGGATATGGAACGGGCAATGAAAAATATTGGCAGGATGAAAGTGAATTTGTGGGGTAAGCCGGTGGCGGGCAAACCGCTACGGGCTCAGCTAATGGTTAGCCATCCAAATATTACCGGATTGGCCGAGCAGTCTTCGCAAGCCTACAGTGCGCCACATTTTGTCCGCCATCTTGAAATTGCTTACGGTGACGAAGTTATCTTGCAGGCGGATATCGATTTTTCTATTAGCGAAAATCCGAACTTTCGTTTTTGGTTTACCCCGCAGGATCATGCCAAGGAGCTGCAGGTGCGGATAGTCGACACGGAAGACAAAAAGTATACAAAAACTGTTGCGATTAAGCCGTTCAGAGAAACTCAGTAATTTCGAAAACGGTGTTGCCATCGAAGCCGCAGCCAATACTTCGTCCGCGGTTGCTAACAGGTGCACAGGTCCGGCGGGCTGTATTTGTATTGGCCGCCGTACTGATGACAGAAACACCGGCGCTCCGAGCGGCAGAAACACCGGCGCTCCGAGCCATCGCGCCTGGCATTTCCCTGATTGCAGGCGTGCCTCTGCCCGCGAATAAAGTCAATGGTGCACGCAACGCCAATGTCGTTGTAGTCAGTGGTCCGGCCGGCAGCATTGTTTGGAACGGTGGCGTGTCGCATCAACACGGCCAGCAGTTGCTGCAATCAATCCAGTCGCAGGCAAGTGGGCCGCTGAAGGCCTTAATCATCAACCGGGCTTTTCAGGACGTACTTTTTGGCTGGAGTGCGTTTGCTGCCGTCGGCATACCTGTCTGGATGCATACCAGCGCCATTGACATGATGCGCCGCCGCTGTTCCAGTTGTTTGGCCAACCTGGGAAACCTGTTGGGGAAACAGGTAATGGCAGGCACACGGTTGGCGGAACCTACCCAGGTACTTACTGGTGGCATGCAATTTGATTCTATTGGGCGCAAGTTGGAAATATTAGACTTTGGCCTGACCAGTGGCCCAAACGACCTAATGCTGTATGACCGTGAGAACCAGGTGCTGCTATCCGGTGCCTTGATTTTTACCAATCACCTCAATCGCATAGAAAACGCCAACATTGCCGCCTGGATCGCGGCACTCAACAAGACTTTGCAATTGCCGGTGCGCGTGGTTGTTCCGGACTACGGCGCTCCGGCCGGCCGCAACGCCATCATCCAGACCAGAGACTACCTGGTGCAGCTGAGTGCGCGGGTGTCCCGCTTGCTGAAGGACCAGGTCGGCTTACTCGAGCTGACTGCGAACGGTCAACTGAATAATTTTTCGCAATGGGATGCTTACGCCGAGAATCACCCGAGGAATTTGCAGACGGTTTATTTGCAGGAGGAAAACGCATTGTTTCGTTAATCCACTAAAATGGCCTGTCCATCAATGAGAGTTGTATTGTGACCCTGTTAACTGATGCACACCGCGCCTGGTATAGGCACCGAAGTCAGCAGCAGGAGAGTTGGTGATGCACTGCCAAGCCGAGAACACATAGCAACTAATGTGAGCCTGTTCCTGTACAACGCGGCGATCTGGAATCCACATCGCATCCACTACGATGCCACCTACACCACCGAGGTAGAAGGGCATCCGGCAATTGTCATCGACGGCCCGTTACAGGGCGACTGGCTAAGTCAGGTTGCGATGAACTGGGTTGGCGATCAGGGCCGGCTGGTCAAATTTAGCTACTCGAATCGACAGGCATCTTACCTTGGCGAGCTCCTGACCAGTGGTGGGCAGGTCGTGGCAGTTGATGAGGCGAGCGGAGAAATTGGACTGGAGTTGTTTGTCAAGAGCTCGGATGGGATCGTGATCACGCCGGGCGCCGCTACCGTGTTGCTCAGCGACTAATACCGGCGTTTTCGACTTCTACATCAATACGTAAACCACTCTCAGACTGACGTTTCAGTGCGTCCAGCCGGGCATCCATAACCCGTCGCCACCACCATGGCACTAAAACGAGCATCACCATTGGGCCATACCAGGCCGGTAATTGCGGGGCCTCCGATAGAGAGCGCAAACGGACGTAGCCCCGGCCTGCCTGCAAGTGGTGGTCCGCATGCCGTTGCAGGTTGATTAGAAAGCTGCCCATAAGCCATGTATTGGCATTCCAGGCATGTGCCGGTCCGAACGGTTCGAATTGACCGTTTGCTTGTTTTTCGCGAAGCAGGCCATAGTGCTCAATAGAGTTCACCAATTCCAACTCAAGTATTGCCACAACGGAAACCAGGAGCATCATGCCAATAGCCTCGGGGCCGAAAAACACGGTCAGCGTAGCGCAGATCAGTAAACTGACCATTAGCCCGTGCAAATAGCGGCTTCTCCACCAGCGGCTCTCGGGACGATAGGAATTTTAAAGGCCATTTGCAAAGTATCCGAATGTCGGTGCCTGGCGGGCGAAGCTGGAAAAAGCAGGCCAAACCGGGCATTGCTTGCGGCGCCCCGACACCGGGCGCGCAGCAGCGCCCGCGACACGGTGTTCCGTGCCGTGTTCGACCGGTTTGGTCTTGCTCGGCCTGCTAATGCCGTGGCGGTCGCGATCACCACGCCTGATCGGACTGAGCCGTGCGCGCCAGGCCCCGCGGTAGCGGTTGCGGATCGAACCCCAGGTGAGTCAGGATCTTCTCAATGGCCGCCCGCTCAAGGATCGGCGTCAGTACTTTCAGTTGCCCCCGCCCACCGTTCGGGCAGTGACTCATGTCGATATCGAACACCCGTTTGAGCAGGCGCGCCCAGCCGATGCGCCCTGGCCGGTTTGGCTGGCCGCTGTCTTGTTCGTCAGCCTTGCCGCCCTGCCCGACCCGTTGGCACCACACGTCGACCTCGGTCGTGATCTAAAACGACTCGCTCGGTAGAAACGCTCACAGACTTTCCGCCTTCATGGCGTTGTCGCTCTAAGAAAAAACGATTGATGTCGCAAATCGCCATGTATCAGCATGGTAGTTCAGACGCGGACCACGGGCGCATCGGTATAGCGGCTAATTGCCTTGTCTCTCGTCAGCAGATGCATGGGTTCAGTGATCGCTTGCGCAATCAGCAATCGATCAAAAGGATCGGCATGAAGCGGTGGCAACTTTTCGGTCGCGGCAGTGTGAAGCGCTGATATCGATAAAAATTCATATCCTGCCGCTCGCGAAAACCCGATGGCCTGATCCGCTGAGATTGGCATGTTACTGCGGGCGAGCGCGTGCTTTATCGCAATTTCCCAGATGCAGGCCGCGCTGATCCAGATGGCGTTCTCCGGGTCGACGATGAGGCGGCGGGCTTCATCCGGCAGGCGCGTGTCATCAACAAGGGCCCACAATAAGATATGGGTGTCGAGCAGCAGGCGCACTGCGCCCTAGCCCTCGCCGAGAAAGAGATCCTTGACCTTCTCGTTATCAGTATCAATATCGTCGGGAACGACAAACAACCCCTTGGCAATTCCCAGACGTTGCCCCGCTGACTGCGCATGATAGGGCACCAACCGAGCTGCCGGCTTGCCATTGCGGGCAATCACAATCTCAGTTTCAGCACCGCTCTCGACCGCCTCGACCAGCTTGGAGAGGGTGGATTTCGCTTCGAGCATATTCACGGTTGTCATCATCGGTTGGGCCTTGCCACCCAAGGTTAGCCAGAATTAGCTAAGTATAGCGGCGCAGGGGGCATTGTCAACGGGGTGATGTCAACACGCCCGATGTAGCCCCCCGAGGGGGCTGACTCAAAAGTTGGCCGCCAGCGACTTGGGCCGCTTTAACAGTGCGTTTGGTTACTTGATCCAGATCAACAGTCGCCTTACCGAGGCCTTT
>JBAUID010000042.1:0-27608 GCA_049680625.1 Burkholderiaceae bacterium
GCGATTCGCCGCAAGTTTTCAATCGGCGATTTGGTACCAGGCAACCCCGGTGCTATCAAGCTGACGGGTTGCCTCGCCCCGAACCAGCAGGTAATTCAGATGCGCAAGGGCTTCACCAGTGGCCATACTGAGCAACCCGGTGCCTTTGATCTCGCGCGCAAACAAAGCGCCGAAAACATCCACCGCACGCTTGCGCTGGGCAAGACTCTTTCGCAGGCGCTTCAAACCGGTATGGTGTCCGCGATCCAGGGCATCAAGCCGGGTATGCAGACCTTTGAACGGCGTATTGTGTGAGGGTAGAACAAGCACGTCATCGGGCACTTGCGCGCGTATCGCCGCAATCGAATCGATCCAGTCGCCGAGCGGGTCAGCATCTGGCTCAGTAGGAAACACCGAAACGTTCGATGAAATCTTCGGTAGCACCTGATCGCCCGAAATCAACAGCTTTAGCGCCGGGCAATATAAACAAGCGTGTTCAGGCGAGTGCCCACGACCAACCACAACCTGCCAGCGATGATCTCCAATGACAATTTTCTCACCATCTCTCATCCGGCGGATACTGTCTGGCAAAGCATGGATGTGGGTGCCATAGTTTCCAAACCGGGTTCGGTAGACTTCAATCGAGTCGTCATCCCAACCCGCCGCGCGGTAAAACCGAACGCCGTCGTTTGGTGCCTCCCGGCCGGTATCTGCAACCAGGGTACGGCAGGTCAGGTATTCCTCCCGTGTCATCCACAACCGGCAATCGAAACGCCGGGTTATCCATCCGCTCATGCCGACGTGGTCGGGATGCATGTGGGTTGCAAACACCCGGGTAACCGGTTTGCCCTGGAAAGAACCGTTCATGACCGCTTTCCATGCGGCCAATGCCTCCGGTGTCTGAGCACCGCTGTCGATGACTGCCCAGCCATTGCCGTCGGCAATGGCATACAAATTAATATGGTCAAGCGCAAACGGCAGCGGCATCCGGATCCACAACACCCCCGGGGCGACCTCAAGAGTCTCGCCGGCCGAAGGAAACGCCTCGAATGGATAAATCAGGCCCCGGTTCTTATCGGCCGGGCCGGGTTTGCCTGATTCAGTTTTATCCATTCGATTTATCACAAATGCCGCCGGCTTATGCCTGCTAAGTTTAAGAAAAGTTTGCCGGCGTCGTTGGGTTCGTTGGGATTCCGGCTAACAATGTCGTCAATAATTGCTCAATTGACGGTGAACTGCCCATCAGCAACGGTTGCAACCACTGTGTGCGATTCGGTCGTGGTACCTGCTGTAATCACGACATCGAAGCTAACTTCCGTTGCGCTTGCGCTGGTCACCGTCACGGTTGCTGAACCGTCCGCACCGGTGACGGTGAGGGATGAACCGATCTGCGGCACGCTGTTAACGACATTCCAGTTACTAAAGCTAACTTCTGCGTAACCTTCATCGTAGCTGATGACAGTGCTACCGGAATTTATACGATAAGAATCGGGATCACCCGTACCAGTAATATCAATCGAGTCAACCCGCACGCCGTCATAAACGATGCTCGCCGTACCATCGCCGCGAGCGGTAACGTCCATCGTGAAGCTTTCCGGGCCAAAGCTGATACCGTCTTCGTCGACACCGGTCAGTCCGTCAGCAGTAAGCCGGTAACTACCAACTAATCCAAGCCCGCCGGCATTCAAATCTAGTGGTTCCAGAAACGTCAGCGTAAACGTGCCACCAAACGAAAACGTCTGGCCTGTTGACAGCGTGATCGTGGTGTTCTGGAAGGCGGTCTGAATGTAAGTGCCGGCAGGCAGCGGCGCATTTGAATCAAAGTCGCTTTGATTCAAATTGCTGGAAATCGCAATAGCGCCAGTGCACGAGGTGACACTGCCCTGACCGTAAAACTCACCGACGGAATAGATATCTGAACACGCAAGCGTTTCACTAAATGCTTTTCGCGCAATGGCAGCCGTGGCCGATTTTATTGCCAAGGCGCCGCTTGTGCTTGTACTACTGCCCAGAGGTCCGATGGGGCCGGCACGCTTGAAACTGTCTTGCGTGTTATTGACTACGTCGTCAGCGCCAACAACCAGGACAACCAGGTCTTTTGCCTCTTGCTCACTGGCGACCATCGAGAATGTCCCGGTTGTCGGGACGACTGCGGCAGCGGGTGTTCCACCGCCACCTCCGCCACAAGCGACAAGTCCAGCTGATAAAAGCAACGCCGCAATCAAGGTGCTGGATTTTTTAAATTCGATGACTTTCATATTGGCCTCCGGAGGCGCAAGGTAGTTCAGGAAATCGGTTAGGCATGGCCCGTCTAATTTAGGGGGTCCCTGATGTAGCTGAAGTATCTAAAGTAGCTGACGAACCGAACTTCGCAGTCTACCGGATTGCCGCAGCCGATCGACAACAAACTAATCAACCGTTACCCATTCTTGTTCAAAAACCCGCTGTAGTTTCTGTCCGCACACAACAATCCGGCCTTGCAGATTTAGTAGGGCACCGACAATCTGGTTTTCGTCACAACAGCGCTGCGCGAATTGTTGCCCATGTTGAAGCGCCGTTTGAATGCTATCGGCATCCAGTGGCTCAACACCGGTTGTTACCAGGCGCTCACCCAGATCACTGTCAGGTGCCAGAACCAGCGCCGGCGCCCGCCTGACCCTTGAATCAGAAACCGGTAAATTGACAGCATTGGCAATTAAAGTAGCCGCAACATCTGCGGCTGCGGCGTCGCGTGCGAGCACAGTCACCGCGTCTGCAATGCCAAGGGAATGGCTTCGGCCACGCCATCCACTGGTCGCAATACCCCCGACACCGTCACCAAACTCAATATCTATGCGTCCGCCGTCTCCCGCCAGTGATGGATCACTGCAGATAGCTGCCCTGTAGCGGGTTGCTGGAGTCAGCATAATGGCAATATCACCGCCATTATTGACGTAGGCCCGATCCAGTTTTGCGCTGGCGCAGAGCTGGCCGAGAACATGGTCGGCTACGGCACCTGCCACCGCAGCCATCGGGGTAACAAAACCGGCCTTGCCGAACGGTTGCACCGCCTGCATCATCCGCCTGGCGACCGGCCCAGTGACGGATAGCCCTGGATCGAGGTCGGGCGAAACACCGACTCGTAGTACTGCGAGTTCGTCAACCAGGGCTTGCAGCAAACCGTCAAATGCCCTGCTTGCGCATTCATACCCAATTTGCACTTGATCAGCGCTGCCAGACGCTTCGATGACAAGATCAATTGGCCCGTGTTGCAAGTGCAGCCGCTTCCCATCGGGAAGCAGTTGACCTAACGGCGGCATCACCAACGGAAATTTGTCGGCTGTAACGGCCACTCATTATCTTCAGCAGGTGCCACACTAAACCCACCTTTCAAAATGTGATCGTTTTGCGGCCCGACGACACCAGCCAGCGCTTGCTCTATCGTGACAATATGGCCCATATGGCCACCTAGTGCCTGGTAGTCAGCGCGACGCATCGTGAATTCAATCGGTGCGACCAACGCTGGTGTCGGCACGTATCCGAACGCGCCAGACGGCACTCGGCTGACATCAACCATTATTGTGATGCCACCGCCAGGCCAAACATAGACCGGGGCGCCACCACAAGTGACGTAAGTTAAGCGTCCGCGCACCGAGCGAGTGAGATTCACCGGGTTCTCGGTAACGCCTGAGCGTAGCGAGCCCCCGGCCCCGCCCATGAATAACACGGTACACAACGCGGGTTCACAGTTTTCGGCGATGCGCTGAACTGACGGTAACAACCTGGCAGGCATATCGCGCAGAACCGGTACCAGGGCATCATCCAGCTCGTAATAGGCCGCGTGCTCCCCTGTTGTCGAAACCATCAGCATCGACTGGCCAGCGTGCGCAAGCTTCTGGTCAAAGCCTTCAATAATTGTCAGTGGGTCTTGCAAATCAGTCCCTCCCCAACCAGTGCCTGGGTCAGCGACCTGAAAATACCGCCCCGGGGTCGAACGACGGCCTTTAATGCGAATCCCGCTTTCCGGCCAGCCAATCACCTTGCCGGCCTGATGCTCAGACATCACACCGGTGATATGGTCGTCCACCACAACAACCTCATCAACCAAATCTTTCCATTGTGAGGCAAACATGCCAACCGTTGCGGAACCACAACCGACGCGCATGCGTTCCTCCTGTTCACCGTTGACAATCGGCGGCATGCCTGATTGAACGATAACGGTCGACCCATCGTCGATATTCAGTTCTACCGCTTCCCGGTTACACAATGCCAGCAACGTGTCACAAGTTACCCGCCCTTCTTTCTTTGAACCACCGGTTAAATGATTGACCCCCCCCAGGGACAACATTTGCGAGCCATATTCACCGGTGGTGACATGGCCAACAGCCTCACCCCTGGCCCGCACCAGGCTACGCTCTGGCCCAAGGTGGCGATCGGTATCAATTTTCACCTTAACCCCGCAATAACTGAATATGCCTTCAGTTACTACCGTGACCATATCTACCCCATCCAGCTGGCTGGATACAATAAACGGCGCAGGTTTGTAATCCGGATATGTAGTGCCGGCTCCAATGGCCGTCACAAAGGCATCCGCTGGCTGAACAACATCTCCGGCCCAGTCTGCGGCATTGCCCGAAGCCGGCAAAAACGGGACAGCCTGACCGCCCGCTACCTGCTGGCGATTCAAAACCGTTAAGGCATCCAGACGCACCAGTTCTCCGGCAACGTTGGCGTACCGGTCGCAGGCACCGGATTTTCCGTCAGCGATGTAACACATGACGGGGCAGGCATCACACCGAATTTTTTCTGAAACCTGCTTTGTCATATCGCCATCCGGATTGTTGCGATCAGCTTAAGGATTCATCTTGCCCCCGCAGCTGGCTCACGAGTCAATTGATCGAGTTAATTCTGCGGTTATCCTAGCGGATAGCGCAGCGGCAAACAATCCAGCCGCCCGGACATCAGACAATCTATTCGGAGGTCGATTTGAGTACTGTAAAACCACCCAAAAACCCGGAGCAGAACCCGCGGGTTAAAGCTGTCTTTGACGATATACGGGCGACCCGAAATACCGAATTCGTTGGCAACATCTGGCGCTACCTCGCCTTTGACCCGGGTCTACTCGAGAACGTATGGCTGGATGTGAAGTCCGTCATGAGCGAAAGCTCTCATCTGGACCAGAAAACCAAAGAGATGATTTACGTGGCGGTATCGATTGCCAACGCCTGCAGCTACTGCATTCATAGCCATACCGCTGCTGCAAAAGCCGCCGGCATGTCAGACGACGAGCATGCCGAACTGCTGCGTATTGTCTCGCTGGCTGCCAAAACGAATCACATCATGACGTCTATGCAAGTGCCGGTTGATTCTGCCTTCGATGCCAGTGCCTGACGAAGTCACAACTGTCCCTGCTGGCTGCCTGACCTTGCACACTTCCTATTTAATCTGCCGCTAATCCGCGCACTACGGAGCTATCTTGACTGCACGAATCGAAGACAACCACTTGTTAACCGGGGACGGTAATTTCCTGGATGATGACACGCCAGAAAATTGTCTTGTCATGTGTGTTCTACGCTCACCTGTAGCGCACGGGCAGATTCGCCGCCTCGATATAAATACGGCCCAACAATCCGACGGGGTCGTTGCGATAATTACAGCCCAGGATTTACTTGGCCAGGGTATTGGCCCACTGAATTGCCGCGCGACAGTTAACGATATATCTGGCCAGCCGATGCGTGAACCCCTGCGCAATATTCTGGCCACTGGCAAGGTGGTTTACGTCGGACAGCCCGTCGCAGCGGTCATCGCCACCACCACATCAGCCGCCATGGATGCACTTGACGCCATTGAACTCGAAATTGATGATCTGCCCGCGGTAGTTGATGTCACACAGGCATCGACAAAAGAAGCCATTTGGCCCGAGATCCCCGAGAATCGATCGTTCACCTGGCACCTGGGTAACACCGCAGAAACAACCGCAGCTTTTGGCGCAGCGACACATGTTTTTGAAGTGACGGTAGCCCACCCGAGAATTGCGATTGCGCCGATCGAAACCCGCGGCTGCCTGGCGTCTTATGATGCAGCCACAAAACAGTTCCAATTAGTAACCCCGAGCCAGGGAGTCGTTTCCTTACGCGCAGCAATGTCAGAATGCCTCGGGGTTGATCTGAAAAGCGTTCGGGTGATCACCAATGACGTTGGCGGCAGTTTTGCTGTCAAAATCTGGCCCTATCCTGAACAAGTCCTGGCCTTGGTTGCTGCGCGACAGACCCGTCAACCGGTGAAATGGGTGGGTGGACGAATCGAATCATTCGGCAGTGACATCATGGGGCGAGCCAGGGTCGATCATGCCCGTCTCGCAACCGATGCCAACGGCAAGTTCCTCGGCTTCACTATAGAAGCCCAGGCAGATATGGGTGCTTTTCTGAACACGGCTGCCCCGTTGATTGTGACTGAAGGCTCGGTACGAACCCTGGGTAATACTTACCGCATACCGGCAACAACATATACGGTTAATGCCATGTTCACCAACCTGGTACCGACTGACGCTTACCGCGGCGCCGGCAAACCCGAATCAACCGCCACCCTCGAACGCCTCATCGATATTGCCGCTAATGAGCTGGGCATTGATCCGTTTGACCTGCGGGAACAAAATCTGATTCAACCCGATGACATGCCATACCACATCCCGGTTGGTGTGACTTACGACTCAGGCAACTACCCCGAACTAGCCCGCCTCGCACGGGAAGCATCTGATTGGGGGGGCTTCAATCAACGGAAGAGTCAAAGCAAAAACAACGGCCGGCTACGCGGTGCCGGCATTGGATTTTACGTGCATATAACAGGCGGATCACCCGCTGAGCGCAGTGACGTCCGCGCCCTCGCTGACGGCACAGTTCTGGTGCGAACCGGCACTCAGGACACCGGTCAGGGCCATCGGACGGCGCTGGCTATGGTGGCTGCCGAAGCCCTCGAATTGCCTTTGGACAACATTCGGGTCGAACAAGGAGACAGCGCCTGGCTCGATCAAGGTGGTGGCACAGGTGGCTCGAACTTAATGGCCATTGCCGGCAACAATGTTCACAAGACCTCATTGCAAATGATCGAACAAGCACGGGCTGTGAGTGCCGAACTACTGGAAGCTTCAGTTGTCGATATCGAATACCGTCAGGGCGTCTTTTCTGTAGCCGGTACCGATCGGCAAATTACCCTGGCACAGGTGGCCGCCGGCTTTGAACAACTACCCGAGCAGGCTAAGGATGATGCCATGGGTGCCGGCTGTGTTGCCCAGCTGGACTTTGAAGGTATTCATGCAACCGCCCCAAGCGGCGCTTACGTTTGCGAAATAGAACTGGACCCGGAAACCGGTCAGGTCCGTGTCGACCGGTTCACCTGTGTCGACGACCTCGGCCGGATATTCAACCCGCAAACTGTTGACGGCCAATTGCACGGCAGTATTGCCCAGTCAATCGGTGAAGCCTTGATGGAAGGTATGCATTACGACGAGAGCGGCCAGATCCTGACCGGATCTTTGATGGACTATCCATTACCGCGGGCAGACGATGTACCGAATATGACGTTACGCAAACACCAAACCGGCAGCCCAAACTCCGCGCTTGGGGTCAAAGGCGTCGGTGAGGTTGCATCCATTGGTGCGCCCGGCGTTATATTAAATGCAGTACACGACGCACTTAAACCGTATGGAGTGCGGCACCTCGACATGCCGTTAACCAGCGAAAAAATATGGCGTTCAATACAAACGGGAAGAACCTTGCCAATTCGCAAGACAACTACGGCTTAAACTTGTCTTTAAAGTCGGAATACCAACGAGAAAGGGGTGGACGGTTGTCGGTTATATCGCTGGCAGCCCAGACAATCCGCGCCCTGTCCATTTCTTCAGTAACTTCGCCATCAGGACAAATAATCTGGACTCGCCGCGGTATTGGTCCTGTTTGACACCAACGGTGCCATCGTCAGCATTCCGGATGTGACAGCAACTTTGGCAAGCGCCCGCAATGGATCTCCACTGGCCTTTATCGACCCGGCAAATACAGCAGGTTTCTACCTGCAAATACAAAACGCCTGGCGCGCTCGAAATGCCGAATCTGTAACAGCCCAGCTTGATTCCGACGTCGCCCCACATCTTGCAGCCCTTAAATATGACTTCGCTGGTCAATGATTTCCAGTAGCAGGCAGCGCCTGCCAACTAGGCTTGCTTGCTACCATTCAAACCATATTTTTCGATTCGATAACGCAAGGTATCTCGAGTAATACCCAAATCGGATGCAGCTTTCGTTACATTGCCGTTGGCGCGTTCTAAGGCACTCCGAAGCAACTGTATTTCGTGTTCCTCCAGCGTTGCTGAGCCATCCAGGCGTTGAAGCCGGGATACAGGAGGGGTGCTAAAATGAAGATGACTTTCAAGCAGTTGTTCACCCGAACACATTAACACTGCGCGCTCGATAACATTGCGTAGCTCACGAATATTGCCAGGCCACTGGTGCTTCAACAACGCCACTCTGGCACCAGCAGCGAGCTGTCTGGCGGAGATATCGTATTTGCGCCGGAATTCTTCAAGAAAGTGCTCAGCCAGGAGCAGTACGTCGCCATCGCGAGAACTCAATGGCGGCACTTCAACCCATAAAACCTGTAAGCGAAACAACAGATCGGCCCGGAATGCGCCATCGGCCACCATCTGTGCGATGCATTGATTCGTCGCGGCGATTACCCAGACATCAACCGACACATCATTGGTCGAACCTACGCGTCGTACCGTTTGAGACTCTAAAACACGTAACAATTTTGCTTGAGCCGCCAATGGCATATCACCAATCTCGTCGAGAAACAATACACCCCCGTTAGCAGCTTCAAACAGGCCTGCTTTATCGGCACGGGCATCCGTAAACGCACCTTTTACGTGTCCGAAAAGTTCTGATTCAACTAATTCTGACGGCAAAGACGCACAATTTACACATATCAATGGCCCATTGCTCCGCGGACCGTCCTGATGAATCGCGCGGGCGACCAAGTCCTTACCGGTTCCTGATTCTCCTGTAATTAATACGCCAGGCAGGCAATCCTTTAAGCTGCGCGTTGCCTCAACGATACGCTCGATTGACGCGCGAATTTCCAGCGTTGCCGCGGAGTGGCCAATAATTCTAGCGGCGCCATGGTTAAGCGTTGCCGAGATGCCATCGCGCATCAACTCGGAGGCCATCGACTCAATACTCGCCAACGGAACGGGTTTAACCAAAAAGTCTTTTGCCCCAGCCTTCATTGCGGCAATGGCCACTTTCATATCTCCGTAACCGGTCATCATGATTACGTCGACCTGGGGTTTCGCTTTCTTCATTCGTTTCAACAGCTCAACCCCGTCCGTAGACCCTAACCGGTAATCAAGCAAACAAAATGACGGCGATTCTTTCTGAAAGATCTCCCATGCTTTCTTTTCATCGGTCGCATAGGAGGCCAAATATCCGCGCTTACAAAGAAATCTTGCGATTGTCCGAGCCAAAATTTCTTCGTCGTCAATGACCAAAATTTTCGCCATTACACCAACCTCATTGCAGGAATCTGAACCAGAACTTTCGCACCCTGGGAGTTCTCGTTGGACAAAATAATTGTGCCGCCAAGACGCTCAACGATACGTTTCGCCAAAGCCAGGCCAACGCCTACACCCGAGTTCTTTGTCGTTGTAAAGGCCTGAAATGCTTTTGCCAGAATTTCAGGGTTAAATCCGGGGCCACTATCGATAAACGCTATTTGCACCATACCTCTGGAGTCGATACCTCGCTCAATGACAATCGCCCCCCTCTCCTGGATCGCCTCTACGCTATTAGAAATCATTGAATTAAACACCTGACTCATTTCGGACGCATCGGCGATGACAAGCGGGCTATCACCTTCAAATTTTTTCGAGACTACAATCTCCCTGGCTTGCAACTGCGAGCGAAAACTTTCGATACAGCTTTCAAGGACCGCATCAATTGGTATCGGATGGATTTCGTCGCTCCCACCTTGAGTGGCGTGCTTGAGGAACGAGCGAATCCAGCGCTCCAGACGGTCGCTTTGGTCGACAATGTCTTTGAGAGGTCTGCGCACATCATCGCCAATATCGTCTTCAAGTACCAACTCAGCGCAAGACCGGATAGCAGCCAGCGGATTTCTCAATCCATGCGCAACAGCTGATGCCATTTCGCCGACTACGGCAAGGCGCTCAGATTCGATAGTCCGTGCTTCCTGTTCACGAAGGACTTCACGAGTATGCCAGGCGACTGTGCCAATCGCTGCGTACAACACCAAGGCAGCACCCAATGAACCAAGCCACACGTAAAGTTGCCCTGTTCTGATCGTATCTAACAACTCGGTGGGTGATTTGTATATTTCAACCGCACCAACGACACGAGTCGGCCCGCCAGCCCAAATGGGCAAATAGTATTCGATAAAATCAGTAACTTCCGGGGGGAAGTTAACATGTTCCGTTTTCGTCTGCCGCTGAGTAGCTTTCAGCTCTGGGTGTAGCTCGCCCCTGAAGGCGCGCTCCAAGTCTTCATTGTCCTGAAACTTTTTGCCGATCATTGCAGGGCTACTCGACCATAAGATCGCTCGATCTTCACCGTAAACGTTAGCGCGAATAACATCAGGAATACTGGCAACATGGCGAAAGAATTCTTCCATCTCGGGCACTTTGGCTCCCATATGGATGCCGTAAAAGTATTCTGTAGCCCGCTGGACCTCAACGATAGAATTCACATACTCCATCGAAACAACGGCATCGCGTTCGATCATTTGCTTCGACAAGAACCCGGCAAGGATCCACGCGAAGAGAACGCTATTCGAGACAATTAAAATCAGGCTAATCGCCATGAACCACCAACCGAGTTTAAATCGGTCGGGAATCCGACGAATTGTCCAGCTCAAGCGATCGAGAATCGAATCAATAAAAGTCATTTGCACTTGCATAGATGCCATTTGGCATATGAGACTAAGCGGGTCAATATATCGACACTGGATCAATTTGATTAGCCCGGGCACAAGAAAATGGGGCAAATGCCCCATTTTTCCGTAAATTTCCGTGACGTGCTGTGTGATTAGCACCATAGGTGAACCAATCGACCGTCAATTTCGCAAGCAATCGCCAGACAAAGGGTTAACTGGCAATCTGATGCCCCGGCGACGCGGCTTCGAATTGATGATAAGCACGGAACCATTGTACGAAGCGGCCCAGCCCCTCCTCAAGCTGCATTTGGGGGCAGTAACCAGTCAACGCGGTTAGCGCCTCAGTATCGGCAAAGGTAATATCAACATCGCCCGGCTGCCGGTCAACATAGTGCCGGATAGCTGATTTACCAATAATCTTTTCTAGCGTTTCGATAAAGCGCATTACGGATACTGGCTGTTTATTCCCAATATTGAGAATCCGATGCGGCGCTTTCGCTGAGTGATCAGGTGCCATTTCCAGAACACGCAGCACGCCCATGACGACATCGTCGATATAGGTGTAATCGCGCTGTGGCCGGCCGTGCCCAAAAATATTTATCGGCTTATCTCGCAAGATGGCGTCGGTAAACAACCACGGCGCCATATCAGGTCGACCCCAGGGCCCATAGACTGTAAAAAACCGTAAGCCGGTGCTAGGTAGACCGAACATACTGGCATAACTCGATGCCATCACTTCATTGGCACGTTTCGTTGCGGCATAGAAACTAGCGGGTTCATCGACACTATCAGTTTCTGAAAACGGTATCTTGCGGTTACCGCCGTAGACACTGGAGCTGCTGGCATAAACCAAATGCTTTGCGTTCACCGAGCGTGCTAACTCAAGAATCGAAGTCATACCGACCAAATTTGATCGCGCATAAGCCATTGGGCTTTCGATAGAGTATCGAACGCCAGCCTGGGCCGCCAAATGCACTACCGCGTTAATTGAATGGGATGACCCAATTTCGCTTAATGCGCTTTCATCTTCAACAGACGCCTGAAAAAATCGGAACTGTTTACCAGGGAACTGCCGAGAAATTTCACTGAGTCGATCAAACTTCAAACCTACCGAGTAATAGCCGTTGAGGTCATCGATACCTAATACCCTGTATCCCGCCCGCAACAACGCATTGGTCACGTGCATGCCGATAAAGCCCGCAACGCCAGTAACCAGTATTGATGAATCCCTTGTCATTGCAACTTCCAATCGAAAAAGCCAGAAACACTGACCGCTCTCAGGTAATGCAATAGGCGTACCAGTTGCGAAAAGAACAGCCTGTAGGGCACAACGTTGTTGAAAGGGGGGAGTCAATGGGTCATTTGGCCCGGCCTTGGGTGAAATCGCAACCCCAGCGCAAACGATTTATCAGCGGACCCCAACGCCACGCCAAAATCATGAGTCGGCATAGGTATTGCTTATGAACGATGACACGAACGATCTTCGATATGCGGATCACCCAACCGGTTTACTACTCCTGGTGAGACTCTTGAAAACTACTGTCGGCATCCTGGTCAAGCGATTTCCAAAACTCTCAGAGACTTTTATCGCCGGCGAAATTAGCGAGTTAAGGCGCCAGGGGGTTGACTTGCGAATTATCAGTATCTGGCGGCCCGCCGACGCGCTGATTCACAAAAACTCGCAGGCATTGCTACCGTTAGTCACTTACCTTGACCCGGAAAACCCCGATGCAAAATCGAAAGATGATAAAGATCTTTTACCCTCACATACGGACAGCAAATCGGAATCTCTTCACTCCACTTTATCCGACGCCGATGAAAGCGCGGCCTTGCAGGAAAAAACCATTCAGACACTGGCAGGCGTCGTGCGGCGATACAATATCGCCCATCTGCACGTACATTATTTAGGCCATCCTGCAACACTGGCAAGCCTTGTGAGCCAGCTGACCAACATCACTTTCAGCATCTCAGCTCATGCGAAAGACGTTTATCAAACCGCACCAAATCAAACCCGTCAGCGATTAAAAGAGGCAACTTTTATAACCACTTGTACTCAATATAACGTTGACTATCTAAGGACAATTGCCCCCGTTCAACAAGCCAAAATTCAACTTATTAATCACGGCATTGATACGACACATTTCTGTCCGTCTAAGCAGCCAAAAATGACGGGTCAGTCAGACGAACCTCCGGTCATTCTGAGCATTGGCCGTTTTAAGTTTAAGAAAGGACTCGATCTGCTTATCGACGCTTGCGAGCTACTCCGCGCCCAAGGCACCAACTTCGAATGCAAGATCGTTGGTTACGGTGACCAGGAGGACTGCCTGAGGAAACAAATCTCTAAAAAATCACTCGAAGATCAAATTCGCATTTACCCCCCGGTTACTGAAAACGGGGTGAGAGATCTCTTAAACAACACAACCATTTTTGTCCTTCCCTGTCGGATAGGTTCCGATGGCGACCGAGACGGCATTCCTAATGCGGTACTAGAGGCTATGGCCTGTGAGCTACCCGTCATTTCAACTACAGTATCGGGCATTCCGGAAATAATTCATTCATCCATAAATGGCTTATTGGTTGAACCAGACAACCCTACACTGATCGCAGAAGCGATTACGAAAGTAATCACCGACAAAGCATTGGCACAACGCCTGGGAAAAGCCGCACGTCACACCATCTGCGAACGGTTCGATTGGAAAACCAATATTCGACCGCTTACCGATGTGCTAAAAAAAGCCGTAGCGTTGTCAAATAATCTGAGCGCAACGCGATGACCAATCACTCATCCAATAAGCCAAAAAAAATTGCTTACGTCCTGAAAGGGTTCCCAAGGCTGTCAGAAACATTTATTTCAAATGAAGTCCGATTGCTAACTGGCCTTGGACTTGATTTACGCCCGTTTTCAATTAAAGCAGGAGACAAACTCGCCGAAAGAAACGGTCTTCCACCAGTAACATACCTGCCCGTTGTAAGCGGAATGTCACAGGTCAGCCTACGTGACTGGATGGTCGAAAATTGGTCAAAATTCTCAACCTCACAGCGTTACTGGTTTACTCACGACCCAGTTCGATATCTGAAAACGCTCACTTTTGCCCTGACATGCAGCTGGCGATATCGTCGCGGATATCGAATAAAAAAGACGTTTATTAAGGAGTTTTTACTTGCAACGGATATCGCCAGAAGAATGCAAGAGCAAGGAGGCTATGTCCACATTCATGCCCATTTTTGCCACGATGCAACCACAATTGCGTGGATGACCAGCAAATTGATTGATCTTCCCTTTAGCTTCACCGCGCATGCCAAAGATATATATCAGAAATCTTTGAACCCTGGCGATCTCTTAGAACGAAAACTCGCCGCCACCCAATTCGCGACAACTTGTACGATGGCCAATGTGGCATATCTAACAACAAAGACAGAAAAGCCGGCAAATATATATGGAATCTATCACGGTCTGGATACAAATCGGTTTCGTCCAACGCCGCGGAAATCGCGAAAATCTGACGATTCAATCCGACTAATATCAGTCGGTCGGCATGTGGAGAAAAAAGGCTTTTCTTACCTTCTTGAATCGTGTCGACTACTACAAATCCGCGGTATTAGATTCCGTCTTGATATTGTCGGCGAACAAGGTGATCAAACCCAGAAACTATCTGACTATATCGCAAAATTTGAACTTAAAGACAGCGTATTTCTAAACCCACCAATCGCGCAAATCGAGCTGCCTAAACTGTACAACACGGCCGACATCTTTGTTCTGCCGTGCATTATCGTTTCCGACGGTGACAGAGACGGAATTCCAAACGTAATGGCGGAGGCAATGGCATGCGCCCTTCCCGTGGTTGTGAGTGACGTTTCCGGAATACCGGAAATTGTCGAGCACGAATTTAACGGTCTTCTGGTCCAGCAAAAAGACGCTTACTCTCTGGCTCAGGCCATCGAACGTCTCGCCAACGATGACGCTCTTCGTTTTAGAATTTCTGGTAACGCTCGTAGAACAATCGAATCGCGATTCAATGCTGATAAAACTCACGATTTCTTGCACGAGATATTTACTAAAGCATTGAGCGAGAGTCATGCCTCAGTCTGATTCTTCTCCACACAGTAGCCTTCGGTTGCTTGTCCAATTTAACGAGACGTATTGTTCGCTGCCCGAACTTAACAACATACTTGAGAATAAATTTAGTTTTAACGGTGAAACGTATTGCCTCGGACCTGAGATCAACTGGTTGAAGAATCCATCAGAGGACATTGAATGGTTGATTCTCCTGCACAAATTCTATGCGGCGCCTGGCCTAATCCGTCAATGGCTAACAAGCGAAAATGACAAATACCTGAATATCTTTCTTGATTTAGTGACAACCTGGATTAAGCAGGTACCCGATAACTTTATCGCAACCGACGTAACCGCTCGCAGGGTTCAAAACTGGGCATACGCCTGGAATTTAATCGACAGGGCAGATCGTATCTCTGCGTTACCCGAAGAATTTGTCAATGGATTCAAGCACTCCATACAGAATCAAGTGAACGCCATCATCACCAATATGGCGCCTTCACGTAATCACAGAACTCTTGAGCTCTATTCCGTTTTTCTCTCGAGCCTTGCCTTCCCTGACTTAGCGCAAGCACCAGATTGGCGACGCCTTGCTACAGAACAAATGGTATTAAACATTCGAAGCGACCTCCAGGCGGACGGCGTGCATTGCGAGCAAAGCACCGACTACCATCACTTGGCGCTACGAAGCTATCTATTGTTCTACCAGCTAGCAAAACTGAATGAGATTTCGATTCCGCAAGACATTTCAACCCTGTTATGTCGCGCCCTCGACTTTAGTATGCATATCCACCGCCCAGATGGGCTTATCCCTGCTATTTCGGATTCCGACTCGGCTGAATATATTGAGCTTTTGTCCTGGGGTGCCGAACTTTTCTCGCGAACCGACTACGCCTACGTTGCGAGCGCCGGAATCCAAGGTCAGGCGCCTTTCAAATCTAACGTGAAGTTCAGTGACAGTGGATACGTGGTAATGCGCTCCAACTGGTCAAACTCTGAGTCATTCGATCAGGCGCGCTACCTTGTCCTCGACGCTGGACCGGTGGGGCAGGGCAACCACGGTCATATGGACGCATTATCAATAGAGATCGCGGCCTATGGGCGCAGCCTCATCGTCGATCCGGGGCGCTACACCTATAATGAAAAAGGCATCGTTGACTGGCGCAGCGAGTTTCGTAGCACCCGCGCGCACAACACTGTTACGGTAGATGACAGGAATCAAGCGATATATCGCAGAAAGCGACCTGGATCGAAATTCAAAATCGTCGCTCCCCACCCCAAGACTTCAATTGTCCGTGACGACCTCGACTCGGAACCCAGTTTCGTACAGGGGCATGTCGTTAGCCCAAATTACGCACCGCAACATCATCGCTTCGTATGCTTTGTGCGGCAGTGTTATTGGTTAATTCTAGACAGACTAATGTCTGATGACATGAGCGAGCATGACTACAAGCTCCGTTACCAGCTCACGCCTACAGCGATCAACAAAATTCAGACTAAAAAAACTCCAAATAATGCACAGGTGTCCATACCCGGTCTTGAGCTCTGGGTAGCTGGCCAGGAAAATATGCAGTTCCATATTGAAGACAGCTGGGTCTCTGTGGACTACGGGGTAAAGCAGCCCGCACCACGATTGTGTTTTAGTCAACGCGCGCGTGAAACAATGTTCATGTCCGCACTGATTCCACAAAAGACCGTCCAATCAAATTCTGTTCACATTAACTGTTTTCGATCCTCAGAAAGCGCATTTAGGCTTTCTTTACTGGTCGACGGACAACTCGACGATTGGCAATGGCTGGAAATCGATTCAGAGATACAGCTTACGAATTCTGCCGGCACAAGGTCATGGAACCTGGACAAAAACCATGCACTCTGATGATTTCTCTACTTACAAAAACGATCCTGCACTCGTCGCCCTATCGAAATTAACAAGCGAATCGTTACGTTCAGTTCTCTCGAAAAACATTGATACGTCATTGCTTGACACGAACATCGAAAACTATTCTGTTTGTAATCTTCGCTATAAGCCGCAAAAGAAAATGATTCTGTCGTTAACGGCAACAGGAAGCCAACGACCAATCTCAATTCGGATCTTCCCTTCTGGAGAACTGAAGTCACGTCTACGCAGCGCGCAACGCCACAATCCGAAGCATGTTTTTTCGCTGCCAGAACTCGATGGGCTTGCATGGATATTTCCGGGCGAGAGAAAACTTCAGCTCGGAGTCGTGTCCGATTTCCAGACGCTTAAGGAACTACTTCAACGAAACCGCGGTTTCGAAATGAACTATCTACAGCTAAAGCGATTTGTTCCTGAACATACTTATACCGCCATTATTGACGGCAGATACGGCAACGAGTCGCCGGTTACCGAATATCTCAAATTGCATTACAACAATACCGGTTGTCACACAGCTTTGATGATGCGGGAGGTCGCCGATCAGCTTAGCCGTCAAAGAAAACAATCACTCACAATTGAGACACCGCTCAGGATTGGCTACCTACCCGCCCACCGACTCCTTATGCAGTCCGCACTACGGCGAGCCGAGGCGCAATCCCTTAACGATGCGAACATCGCTCGTGCCCTGGCTCAACTCCACGGCCTTAAGTTATCGAAACCCGGTGCGATAGCGCCTTTGCTGCCGGAACAGGTCAAACAAGACCTGAATGAACTACTTGACACCACCTACCCTCATAAAAAAGCGCGCATCAATGACATCTGGAAGACAATCCAACAACAATTAGTGTCAACAGCGCTTCCCGATAAGTCACATTTGGTACCTGTCCACGGCGATGTGCATCTGGGAAACTTCTTTCCCTTACAGAATGGCAATCTGGGAATCATCGATTTTGATTCAATGAAATTGGATAAGCCTGAAACCGACTTATGTGGATTTTATGGATTCAAGCTTTGGTTAGCCCTTAGGAACAAGGAAAGTATTAGCGATACCCTTTCACAGTTCCCCGAATTCATCTCAAACTACAACTCGCACGCGAAACAACCGGTATTTCTCAAGCGCGCTTACTTAGTACTCGCTGAAAAAGTAATTTCAGAGCGTATCCGCCGCGGCCTCGCCCGAGGGAAGCTATCCGGCGAGGTTGAACTGATCGAATTCATGTCTCTAGCCGAGCAATGTTTATCAGCCGCAGAGGATGCACCCGCATGAAAAAAAAGGGACTTCGATATTTCTTGCGATACGGGTTACTACTTAAATCTCAAAGCCGGCAAGTCGTACTCGCGTACACATTTTCAATAGCTGGTGTGGGGTTCTCACTTGCTATCCCCTGGCCTCTCAAGATACTGATTGATAATGTGCTTGCAGGAGAACCAACCAGTTCTTTCTTTTATTTGTACTCCGGCACCATCCAGGTACTGGTACTTGCGGGACTTATGCTGTTTCTTGCTCTGGTCTCCGCGTTGACTCTATCTGCCGAGAAAATTCAGCACGCACGAGTTCGGGAACAGTTTGGGTACGATTTAAGAGATCAGCTCGTTCAAAAGGTTTACAAATTAAGCCGCTTCAGCCGACAGGCAGAGCGATCCGGCGAACTCACGATGCGTTTATCAAGCGACGTGCAGCAGGTAAGTCGACTATTTTGTAAGACAGCATCGACTGTTATGAAATACACGGGGATCACTGTTTGCTCTCTTGTCGCTATTTTTTTAATAAGCATACCCCTGGGCGTATTATCGCTGGCCCTTGCAGCTATTCTTGCGAATCTGATGGTCTGGTATGGGCCAAAAGTCAGCGCTGCGAGCAAACGCAAAAGACAACTGGAAGGTGCCGTCGCCGCCCTGACGCAAGAGACCATTCGTGGCGTGGAACACGTGCAGGCAATGGGTCTTGAGAACCAGAGCCGAAAACGCTATCTGTTAGAAGCTGCCGCCAGCCTGGCCGCAGGTGTAGAAGAAACCCGGGTCGCAGTTCAACTTGAACGGACAACCCAGTTCATTGCCGGAATCGCCCTGGCATGCATTGCTGGCGCAGGAGGGCTTATGGTCTTGAACGGTGAATTGACCCTGGGCCTTTTAACCGTCTGCCTCGCCTATATCAACGCGTTACTAAAGCCAATAGAAAAAATTAACGAATTGGCGATGTCTATTTCACAAGGGCTTGTGCGGGTCGAGCGGATTGAAGAAACCTTTGAGGCTCAAACAAGCATCGACCACAGCGACAATGAAGAACATCAAAGCTTTATCGGACGATTCGAAAGTATAGAATGCAAGGACATCATTTACCAATATCCAGACAACAAGTCACCAACCATTACTCACTTTTCGCATCGGTTTACAAAAGGCGAATCTACTGTGATTGTCGGGAAAAGCGGCAGCGGAAAGAGCACAATTCTACGATTGTTACTGCGTTTGTTAACCCCTGATAGCGGGGAGATCAGCGCCAACGGAACAAATTACAAACAGATTGAACCGAGTAGTCTTCGCTCTCAATGTGCGGTTGTAATGCAAGAATCCCATCTCTATGCGGGCACCATTCGCGATGTCTTAACAGAGCTCTCCCCTGACGCAGATGATCAGCAATTGCGCGAAGCACTTAAAGTAGTTGAACTCCTTTCGCTTGTTGATCAAATGGCTGACGGCTTGGACAGCTCCGTTGATGAATCAGCTTCGCAACTGTCTGGCGGACAAAAAACCCGCTTGATGCTCGCCCGAGCCCTGGTAAGTCAGCGCGCGGTACTAATTCTTGACGAACCATTCGCGAATATTGATGACGAATCGAAAAGAGTCATTGCTACCGGGATTAAGAAAATCAAGTCGCAATGCATTTTGATAGTCGTTACCCACGAAGACAGTCTGCGCGAAATAGCGGATCACATCCTCTGTCCGGAAAAATGGCGGACTAAAGTCCGAAAAACCGAGATGACAAATGCCGGATATTGAACTTCATACTCTTGCGGCGCTTCATGCCTACCAACCCGGTCCGTGGCAGCTGGAGTACTCGAACTTTCGGCCTGGGAACAAGCTTATCTGCGTCGCCAGTCGTCCGAATTCACAAGATTACCTGACAATTCGAAATGATCTTGACCCAAATGATCTGGATAAGATCCATATATCTGGTATTGGGCTTGTGTCAATACATTCCCCTCTGGACGATCCTGCTTTCAAAAGTTTGCGAATTATGCTGGCTAGTTTCAGCGGCATTCGTGTTTTGCGATATCGCCCGGCAAAGCGAATAACTATTTGTGCGACACATCCGGCCAAAGGCGATGTAATCGTAAAATGTGTTGCATCCGGCGTCGACACCATCTATGCCCGCCTGTCAAAAGTTTGGGCGGCAAAAGATGAACTGAGTTTTTCGGTCAGCCAGCCGATCTCGCTTGTCACATATGCAAATCTTTTTGTGCAAAGCAAACTGTCGGAAAAAGAGATCGACTTCGATCATGCCGAAACGGCTATAAGCGCAGCGTCTCGTATCGCCAGAGCCATCGGATCACTGCATCGCTCAAGAATACGATTTGACGAACACTTCTCTGTTGTTAGTCAAGAAGCACGGAGTGAACGTTATTTGAAAATACTAAATGCCCGATTTCCGCAATTTTCATACCAGTTAGACGCTTTGCGAAAAAGGCTTCGAGAAGAAGCACAACTGATTTCAGAACAAGTCCAAACTATTAAACCAATTCATGGCTCTCTCCATGGGCAGCAATGGCTAATTGACGATACCAAGTTGGGGCTGGTTGATTTTGATCGCGCAGGGATGGGGGATGTTGAGTTGGACCTGGCGACTTTTGTGGCGCAATGGGATTTTGAATCTGAACCGACCGCGAACGCTGTCAAACAAGCGTTTATAAGCAACTACGCTGAGTCTGCGAATCATTCGATCAATAGTCGTCGTTTCACTTACTACCGCGCACATAAACATTTATCCAAGGCGTACAAATCGGGGAAGTCTGTCGATACGGCCGCGAATGAAGACAAATTACTTCGCTTTCTTGACAGTGCTCATGATGTCTTATCTGTACGAGGTGACATCCTGTGAAGATACTGTTCTATTGTCAAAGTTCAATTGGCATCGGACACCTAACGCGCACTTTTAAACTCGCCAGCGGACTGACCGACGAACATTCAGTCACAGTGATTTGTGGAGGGTATATGCCAGATGCACTGGTGATCCCATCAGGAATACACCTGATAAAACTTCCAATACTCCTGATGTCAGATACGGGAACGTTGGAAACTCAACGCAAAGGCGAGTCCGTTGAGTCAGCTAAATTTCATCGGAGAAAATTGATACGCAAGATAGTCCTTAGTCTACAGCCTGACATCCTTATTATCGAAATGTTTCCGTTTGGACGAAAGCAGTTCGCTGACGAAATCATCGATTTAATTAATATCGCCAACGCTCACTTAAGTATGGCGGGCCACGATCGATCAAGAACCACTGTCGTTGCCAGCATTCGAGATATATTGGTTTCCCGCCCTAATAATCAAAATATTTTTGATCAACGCGCCGTTAGTTGGCTCAATCAGTATTTTGACGCACTACTAATACATAGTGATCCGGACCTAATTTCCTTAGCGGAAACATTTACAGCATACAGTCAGATTGAAATTCCAATTCATTACACGGGATTCGTATCTTCAAGCTCTCGAAATAAACCCAACAAGCGCGAATTACTAGCAGTAGTTTCAGCTGGGGGGGGACGAGTCGGCGAAGCCCTGGTCCGGACTGCAATGAAAGCTGCCACGCAGCTTAAGGAAGTCCTCGGATTGCGTACCATAATTATAGCCGGCCCGAATAGCGCAATTAGCGATTTTCACTCAAGCGGGTCATACGAATTGGTTCAGTTCGTTGACGACTTCGCTAGCTTGTTAACACAGGCAACATTGTCAATTAGTCAATGTGGTTACAACACCGCCACCGATGTCCTGGCATCAGATGTAGCTGCAGTTTTTGTTCCTTACGAGACGCCCAAGGAGGATGAACAGCAACGACGTGCGGATTTATTGGCTGCCCGAAATCGTGCAATCTGTATTCGACCCGGCGAGTTGACTTCTGAACGTTTAGTCGCCGCAGCTCGTCAGGCACTAGAACTGCCATCGTCGATGGCTGTCAATCTGAATGGAGTAACAAATACCGTGCAGATCTTGGAGCATTACTATGGACGCTAATCTTGAATTAATTGCGGAGGCCATTGCGAAGAAAAAGGATCGGATTCACATCTTTTTTAGGAATGACGACGGTGGTTGGGCGCAGGAACGCCTCGACAACTTGTGGCACCTGATGTTGCGGCACGGCCTACCGATGGACGTTGCTGTAATTCCTGATGCGTTAACAGAACAAATTGCTGATCGGCTGCACGGCTTGCACCAACGAAGCACCGGGATGCTGCGGTTCCACCAACATGGCTTCCGTCATCGAAATCATGAATTTTCTGACAGGAAATCTGAATTTGGCATATCGCGGACATTTGAACAGCAACTGACTGACATCGACGAAGGACGTACGGTGCTTGGACGCTGGTTAGGCAATTCAGTCGACCCTTTTTTTACGCCCCCTTGGAATCGCTGTACTGATGTAACTATTAGTGCCTTGCACACACTTGGTTTTCAAGTCATTTCGAGAATTACAGGGTCCGATTCGTTGGTGTGCAACCAATTAAAGCCAATCGATGTCAGCATCGATTGGCTAAAGTCGCGAAAAGGACAGCGAATGACATGGGCGCAATTTTGCAATTATGCGAAATCACAATTTGAAATCGGCGATACGATCGGAATTATGCTTCATCACGAACATATGGATACGCCGGAACTGGAACGATTTCAGCAATTTGTTAAGCTGCTTATGGCACAACCAAATGTTCAGTTCTGCTCAATGAAAGCGATCTTCGGCTGCGCAGTTCAAATTGATTCCCGTTGATCACAATGACGAGAAAGAAAGGAATCGCGCTGTTTCCGGGTGCCTTCAAACCCGCACACCGACAACATATACAGTCAATAGACCATCTGTGCGCATGCCCGGAAATCGACGAAGTTCGTGTCATCGTATCAAACCGAGCCCGCCTGCTTCCCGGTACAAACCTCTGCCTGGATGGTCGGGCCGGTGTCGATAGTCTGCGCTACTTACTCAAGTTTCATCCCCCGAAAAAGCCAGTTACCGTAGAGCTAGCCAAACACCGCGCAATAGATCAAGCTTTTAACTTCATCAATAAGGCGCCCCCAGACTCTACATTGTGGTTCTGCGTTGGTCGGGACGATATTGTTAACGGCGATCAGCGGTTCCACGCTCTTCCAGCATATCCGCATCCGAGTTCAATCGCGCTAAAGTCGATGGTTTTACCATCAAGCAGCCCAATTATTCACGCAACCCAGCTCCGCGCGATGTTGACCCAGGAACGGTACTGCAGCGCGATTGCCAAATTTTTGCCGACAATTCCAATGGCAGAAAGCGACGCAGCCGCATACAACTACTGGTCCCTATTACGTTCGTCAGTATCACCTATAGCTGAAGTGGTAGAAAGTAAGCTGAGAAAGCTTCTCCTTGACTCAGAATTTGCGGGCTATGAAAGCCTGTCCGTGATCAAACCAGATTCAATTGATCCTGATTTCCATCTGGTGACGGCAACGGGTGCGAAGTTTAAAGCCTCATACGCCGGCGACACAGTAGTAACCGGTATCTTCGATCTGCCTGGACACCCCCTGCCGGCTAGACGACTTGCAGTTCAGGCCCGTCTTCTGCGCCATTTGAGCCGGCTACAAGTAGATAAGCGCTGGGTAGCCGATCGAGTCGTATATTGGGACAAATCACACCGACTACTTATTCTCGAAGAAGCACCGGGCTCCCCGCTTAGTTCCACGATAAGAGCAGAGAGCTCAAGCAAAGAATCACTCGATATCATTGAGTTAGCCGCTGTATTTCTCGCCGACTTTCACGCGCTCCGTTCAATTAATGAACCGCTTTGGGGAAACGAAGCAAGTGAACACGCTCACTGGATTGAACGAGTTCGAATCGCGCCGAACGCCAAATTAGACAAATTGCTAATACCAAAAAAAGGCCTGGTTCACCTGAACTTCAGCCCGGACACAATCAAAGTAAGTGGCAATTTAGTAGGGCTATCCGGCTTTGATCGTTGCGGTGTTTTTGGAGATCCCGCATGGGACATAGCAACATTTCTACGGGCGTGCCGCCGTGAGCATTCGGATCACATATTAGCCAATCAATTCATTTCAGCTTATCGCAGAGCTTGGAATACAGATCGTTCTATAGACAACGATCCAACACGCTGCGAACGCGCAATTCTCATCGCCGAACTACTGGCTTAAACCGCCAGTTATTAGAATTTCCACTTTAATAGGAGTTCAAAATGGTTCGAACTGCTGCGTGAGGCACCGTAGGCTTCTCCAGGATAAAAAAACCCCATAACCGCTTCCAGGGTGATTTTTTGTTCGCGCCAGTTTCGCAGACCAAACACCAAGTCGATCTCAGAGCCGAGTCGGCGGTTCATTCCATTTGGGTCAACCCTAATGCCATCATCTCGCAAAGCACTCGCCGCACTGATCTGGTTATAACGGTGATAAATCAAGTCGACAGACCAGTTTCGATTCGGGCGAATGCCGACGCCGGCCGTAAGAATAACAATGTTGCTTAGTTCAGGATCAAAAACATGCCCGTAGTACCGAAAACTTGCCACACCACCGAATCTTCCTTTGTTACTGTGCAAACCCGACTGACGGAATGTACCCCCTGCCTGATCATCACTGCCATTTCCACCACCATAGGCTAAGGCAAGAGTGAAATATGGACGACTTTTCAGCTTATGAAGTTTTTTAGTAATGCCGACATCAAAACCGAGGCCGCTTACTTTATCGGAACCGGTTCGTCCGAACATTAATGCGCCTTGTGCCCAGTAATTCAGATCTTGGGGCAGCCTTCCTTTGATCTGACCGCCCACGTAGCTAGAGCGCTCGTCATCGCCAAAGCCTCGTCCATCGACATGCAGAACGTAGGCGCTACCTTGCTTGCGTTCATTGAATGCCTGGTAATATTGAAGAAAGTAGACATTCGGTTTCTCTTTGTTGTGTTCACCGGTAAAGCCGTCGCGCCAGAGGCTCTCACGACCGATGAACGCTTGCCAAGCATGGTCTTGTGCCATTTTCAGATAACTGATTGCGTCGATATCTTCGTCAAAAACCCATTTCCGATCATCAACTACTTCTTGCCGGCCAACTGTAAGAAACACCTCTCGATCAGCTAGCCGCCAGCGCCCGTAAAGCCCTTTCAAGCTTAGTTCTGTTTCAGTTTCTGATGCGCCAGGCTTGCGACGTTCGATTTCACTACTGAGCTTGACCCGACCAAATAGCTGAAAGCGTTCACTTTGACGATAAATTCCAACCAAGCTGTATTCCGTTAACAAACCAATGTCGTCACGATTGTTGGCGCGATTTAGGTTCGAATTTCTCTCATTCGAGAACTCTAGTTCAAGTTGTGATTGATACAAAATTTCTTGGTTCCACACATTGATGTGATCGAACCCCTCGCCATCTTCAACGGTATAGTCGACATCGACCGTTGTATCGCTCCTATAAAGAGAATTGTCGTGAGCCGCAAGTGACGATATCGGGAAAAAGAGCGCGGCAACAAAAACCATATTTTTTGTCGATCTACCCAAAAAACACTGAGCTTTCCTTCGCGATAGCGAACAGAATCGGTCAATTTCTCGTACCATTTCAGTCAAACCCCAAGTCGGTTTGACTGCGACGGCGTAGATATTTTGTTCTTTTCGTCGATTAGTGCCGCAATTGTCCGCGCGGCAGTTCGAGCGCCATCCAAAGAAATTGATCGGCCAACCGGGGTATTCTTCGGATGATGAATCCTGACCCGGTTAAACTGATTCAAGAGCGCAGTGACCGGACTTTTTTCCATAGAAATCGAGGACACAAGGTTTAGCTTCTCGAACAATTCACTTCGGATTCTCTGTTCCGCGCTAGGGCCTAAGCGCGGTACGACAACAGTCGGCACGCCGCTGGCTACGGCCTCAACCATCGAGTTATAGCCTCCCATAGTGACAAAGAGATCAGCCCGGGATATTAACGCTGGCATTTCATGGCTAGATTGAAGGTAACGAACGCCAAGTTCCATTGAACGAATCTTGAGCTGTAAAGTTAGTTCAGCGTCCATCAATGGGCCAGTGACAACAGTTGCAGTCGGTCGCGTCGCTGGGTCAATCTTTGCCAAAGCACTTAACGCCGCATTCATCATTGGATACGCATCCCGTCCACCGCCACCGGCAATGAGAATATTTGCTGAACGCGTTTGCCGAAACGGCCCGTGAGTCAAGTGTTGCGATCGCGCCGATACATAGCCGCAGTAATGGGTTTGCACACCGGGCATGCGATCCAAACCGTAAGCCTTTGCACTTGGGAAAATCTGCTCGTCGCCATAGATCAAGACCGTGTCGTAGGTACGTGGGATAAGTTGATTTGTCCCCAATTCAACCCATCGCCTCAAGACAACCTCCGGGGCATCCAAAATATCGCGCAACCCGAGAACCATACGCGGACCAGTTGCTTCCTGGGCAATTTGATCGAAAACCGGGCTGAGCTCTCCCCAGACCCCATTTGGCTCATGATCCACCACGAAAACATCCGGCTTAAATTGCTCTACCGTTTTTAAAATCAATCCGGATCGCAGCGCCAGCAGATCTTGTGCATTGATTCGCAAACTTCCTGAACGCCACTTGTCACGCGCAACCTTGGTTACCGCGGGCAGCTTAATCAGATCCACACCTGGCGGCAGGCTAAAAACATCACCCGCCGGGCAACCTACAACTAGTAGTACGCTTATGCCAGGAATTCTGGCGACAAGCTCTGAGGCGATTGCCGAATTTCGACGCATATGGCCTAAACCAATTGTGTCGTGCGAGTACATGATCACACGCGGCCCGGATAGAGACAGCGCTTCACCGCTCAGTGCGTAGCTAGTCTCTTCGAGTATTGACGCGACTAGTTCACGGAATTGAGAGAGCGCAAAAGGTTTGGCTAGAAACGCAGGCGTTCCAGCAGTCTCTGCTCTAGTTCGATGATGTACCGAATCCTGCCCCGTCATGATCAGTACTGGCAACGGCAGGTTTTGGCGTCTTACTTCGTCTGCAAGATCAAGGCCACTGCCATCACCAAGATTTATATCCGCACATACGAGGTCGTATGCGCGCAAGCCGACCTGACTGACTCCCTCGGCGTACGACGAAGCTATCACTGTATCAATGTTTATACGTTTGAGAGCGGCGGCCAGGTTTTTGGCAAAAACAGCTTCATCTTCGACTATCAGGACACGTCTGGGCATTTTGACCTCGGCAATTACTACTGATGTAGCAATGTTCGGGCCAAGGTGTTTTCAAATGCCCGGCAACGCTCCGAAAATATGTCGCTGACTCATTTGCGCTAATTTTGCGGGCGATAAAAGCGAACCTTGCGGGAATTGACCCGAAAATACTGGGGCAAATGACCCTTCTTCCCCACTGAATCTCAGTTTTTTTAAGTTCAGCATTGGCGTGCCATACACAACGCTAAAGCAGCGTCGTGTTCGATTGTTTTGCGCGAGAACAATCTTGCTGAAATGCAGGCAAGAAGCGATCAATCCGGCATATGTTCAGGTCGTAATCGCCCAGCCAAAAAAATGAATAGCACCCAGAGCCAGTACAAGGC
>JBAUID010000043.1:0-16724 GCA_049680625.1 Burkholderiaceae bacterium
ACTGACCATAGTAGTCAGCTGCAGTGACTGAGTTTGGCTTGGCCAGTGCTTTTTGTATTGTGTCGAAGAAGGTTCGGAACCAGGCGTTGATTTCGACGTCAATCTGCACCAAAAACCAGGTGACAAAGATGATCAGGGCTGATCCAAGCACTGACCATCGGCTCCACTTGTGGGGCGAAAACCAAAGCCAGAAAAGTACAAAAACTATGTAAGCGATTATCTGGAACTGATAGAGCCAAAATTTCTGTGCTTTATCTGTTTGTGCCAGATGTGCGATTTGCTCGGCAGAAGGGGGTGCCGGCGCGCCGGCGTCCGGCGCAGCTTCGGTGGCGTCGGCGTTTGATTCGCTGGCCGGGTTTGCAGAAGAGGCTGCAGGGGTGTCAGCACCGGCATCATCAGTGGCGGCATCAATTACAAGTGGGGCCGGATAGTCGTAGCCCACTGCCCCCCCAATGCTGAACTTCTGTCCGCTGTCAGCGGCTGCCGTAAACCAGAGGATGACGCAAAGCAGCGCCCAACCGGCAAACGACAGGAAGAACAGTCGTGGCCTTGGAAAAAATGAATGAAACACAGTAAAAACCCCCGCTTAGGGCGGGCCAATGCAACGCGGCTTGGCCCAGATGGATACGCTGGTAGTGAGCCTAATGGGCGCCGCGCATCGGCGCAATGGTGCGGGTGATCAGACGTTGGGTCAAAGTTGAAGTGAAGCGGGGTGTCGTTAGCCGCGCTGTGGAGCGCCAGCTGGTGAAGTTTCGTTCGTCTCCCCGGGTACGAATAGACCTCAGGCAGCGCTGCGATTCGCGCTGGCCAGAGTTAGCGACGGTGTTGTATTGCCTTTCCAGAATATATTCTGGTCAACATTGGCGATATCGGTGATGCCGCAAAAGCCCATGGATAAATCCAGCTCGCGGTGAATGATTTCCAGGCACCGCTGGACCCCGGTTTCACCCATGGCACCAAGACCATATAAAAACGGTCGGCCAATATAAGTACCCTTGGCGCCGAGTGCGACAGCGCGTAAGACATCCTGGCCGCTACGAATGCCGCCATCAACGTGCACTTCAATCTGATCGCCAACCGCACTGACGATATGCGGTAATGCTTCTATAGACGATGGCGCGCCGTCCAGTTGCCGGCCACCATGATTCGACACGATTAACGCGTCAGCTCCTAACTCAACGCAGCGCCGCGCATCGTCTTCATCGAGGATGCCCTTGATGATAATTTTGCCGTCCCACAGATCTCTGATCCATTCGATATCTTTCCAGTTCAATGTCGGGTCGAATTGTTGTGAGGTCCAGGCAGATAGTGAACCCATGTCGCTAATGCCTTTGACATGGCCGACGATATTGCCAAACTGACGGTGTTTGGTTTGCAGCATGTTCAGCGCCCAGCGCGGTTTGGTCGCAATATTTAACAGATTCGGTATGGTCAGTTTTGGTGGTGCTGATAAACCGTTGTACAAATCTTTATGGCGTTGGCCCATGATTTGAAGGTCGGCTGTAATCACCAAAGCAGAACAACCCGCCTTTTTTGCGCGCTCGATAAGCCCGGCAATAAACTCACGATCACGCATCACGTACAGCTGAAACCAGAAAGGACGGGTGGTGGCGGCAGCGACGTCTTCAATTGAGCAAATGCTCATGGTCGACAAGGTAAACGGGACGCCGAATTTTTCGGCGGCGCGTGCAGCTAGGATTTCGCCATCAGCGTGCTGCATGCCGGTCAACCCGGTTGGCGCAATTGCCACCGGCATCGACACGGACTCCCCGATCATGGTCGATTCGACGCTGCGTTTGTCGATGTTGACGGCAACCCGTTGCCGAAACTTATAAGCGGCAAAGTCGCTTTCGTTGGCACGGTAAGTACTTTCAGTCCACGAGCCCGAATCGGCATAATCGTAAAACATGCGCGGTACCCGCCGTTTGGCCAGGGTTCTCAAGTCTTCAATGCAGGCGATGGGTTTTGCCACGGTTGAATCTCCAGTCAGCGGGACTGTATTTTGCCTACAGATCAAAGACACACCTGAAAAAAATCTCCGCAATTTGGGCAATCCATTGTCGAGGTCACAGGATTTGTGTTGCCGCTGACAACGGCATCCAGCGTAGAAATGGAATTTGATTTGTCGAAAAGGCAACGTATTCAGATGTTTAGGATAGCTTCTTAAACGTATTTGTAGATATTGACGGCGGATCGGTTCACAATATCGGTATGAAGCCCTCCTTCGTTCGCGTCCTTCTGGTCTCGCTATTGCTGGCCGTGCAACTGGCGACAGTTGCCCTGGTTGTGATGGGCATGCAAAACCAGACCGCAGACCATGTGGCTGACGTTGCCCGTCAGGGGCTTGAGCAATTCGGCAAAAGGGTCAGCCGCCGGGCAAATCAACTCACTACGGATGCCGGCCAGGCGGTTGCCAGCGGCCAGCAATTGATCGCCAGTGGCGTTCTTGACGCCGGGTCAGACAAAGCTGTTGAAAGCTTCCTGCTTGCCCAGTTGCGAGCCTTTCCTCAGCTGGCGCGCATGCAGTTGGCACGCAGCGATGGGTCCTTGATTGACGTTGCCCGCGAGTCGGAAGGTTTTCGCAGCCGCCTGGGCTCGCAACAAGGCGGCTCTTCCCGTTTCGTTCAGACCGAATACAGCACAGCCCAGGAAGCTGTCCGTATCTGGGTGGACCCGTCAGACCAGCAAGATCCGAGACTGGCGCCGTGGTATGCAGCGGCACGTCAGGGCAGTCGGCCTGTCTGGACCGGACTCGTAGCCACCGATCAACAGGGGCCGCAGGTGATAACCGTGGCCACCATAACCAGCTTCCCAAATACTACTGACGCCGGCGTGCTCAGCGCCTCAGTGACGGTTCGGGCAATTGCCGCTCAGCTGAGCGGGCTGGAGCTGCCAGGTGGTGGCTCCGTAGCCCTGACCGATACACGCGGCAACGCGCTGGCTTATTTGTCGGGGACGGCACTGAAAACAGCGTTCGATCCGGGACGGGTATTATCAATTGAGCAAACCGTCCAGTCACCCATTCGTGACTTGTTCGCCCAGCTTGGAATTGACCTGGTGACCGAAGACTCTCCGTTGCAGCAGTGGCGGCAGAAAAGTGGTTTTGCCTCTTACCTGGCGGATGGTAAAGAATTCTTTGGCCTGGCCAGTCCGGTCGAAATTGCCAACGGTCAAATGACCTGGCTGCTGACTACAGCGATTCCGTCGGCAAGCTACATGGGTGGGCTCGGCGAGTTATTTAAGCGCAAAATGCACACCTTGCTGGCGGTCATTCTGATCCCCGCGCTGATTGCTGTTCTGGCTTTGTTTGGCCTGAATGAACCGGCTACTGAAACGAAAGAAGAAGACACCGGTACGGACGAGGTCACGGGGTTCTTAACGCGGGCTGAATTTCGCCGTCGCCTTGAAGGTATGTTGCGTAACCGGCGGGAGCTCGAATACGGGGGCCGGATTGTGGTTGTCGCCATGGACATGGACGGTTTTCAAAAACTGGTTTCTCGATACGGCGCGGGTACCGGGGATGCAACTGTGCGCCAGTTCTCGCGCCGCTTGCGCAATCGGGTTCGCCAACACGATCTATTGGGTCGCAGCGGGGCGGATAAGTTTCTGGTCGCATTACGCGTTGACCGGGGTGCGGATGTGCTGACCACGGTGAACCGAATTCGTCGCGCAACTGTTGTCAAACCATTTGTGACAGCCGCGGGGCGTCATATTCTGGGTGTTACCGCTGGTATTGCCACGGTTGATCCGAATGAGAGCGTCGACGACTTGTTGGCGCGCGCCGAGCAGGCACTGGTTACGGGCAAGGTACGACAGCGCGACCGCAGCTACCTGGCTGCGGCGCCAGATACCACCTGGCCACAAACCGGGGTTGCCTTGCCCGACGACACAGCGTTGCCACGCGATCAGCGCTCGCCAACACTCGAAATCTAAAGAATCCGTCTGGCTTGATCAGGCTTTGTGGCTACCGTCACATAGCGGTTGATTGGCCGTGGCTTTACAGCCGCAGAAAAAGGCTTTGCTGTCTTTGTCCGGCGTGTACTTAACCGGGGCAAATTCACTGCCTTTGTGGGTGCCGTCACAAAACGGTTGTTTGGCGCTTTTGCCGCAAGAGCACCAAAAATAAGTTTTGCCGGCTTCAACGTCGACGGCAAATGGTGAATCAGCTGCGCGGGTTGCTTCGCTCATAGGGGTTGCCTCTGTGGTAAAACCCCATTATTGCCTGATTGTTGCCCAAGGGACAGCAGAGTGATCTGGATTATCAGACCGTTTCGCTGATCGATGAAATAATGTCCAGAACGCGGTGTATCAGTGCATGGGCTTCGGCGACACTGCAGACTTCGTTGGTCGCCCAGTCCAGGCAGTTGCGCACGGCGTCCAGGCAGATCCGGACGTCCCTATCGGCCATTTCAAGCGTCGGCCGCAAGATATCGATTTGCTCAACACATTGGGTACAGGCATTGTTGAAAGCATTGAGCCACGCAGTGTCATGCTGCGAGTCAAGATCAAGGACGGCGATGAGGGGGGCGGAGAGATTGCTTGGCATAGGTGGGTACAGTATTCGATCCACCAGCCAAAACAAGCGCATTTTTACCAATTTTCAAGATCAGCAGGTTGGTGTACAAATCAACGTGACTTAGGTCACAATTTTTTATACTAAATAGTAATGCGTCGGACTCTTATGCAGCATTTTATGCAGGGCGTCGCTGCACAGATAAACCAGAATTAACCGGGAGTAAAACAATGAGTGTTGTGACATCAATCGCTGATGCCCATGAGGAAATGACCGCCTGGCGGCATGATATCCATGCCCATCCGGAGCTTGGCTTTAATGAAAACCGGACTGCTGACTTAGTAGCGTCGCGGCTGGAGTCGTTTGGTATTGAAGTGCATCGGGGCGTTGGCAAAACCGGCGTGGTCGGGGTTCTTAAGAATGGCTCATCCAATCGCACCATCGGGTTACGTGCTGACATGGATGCGCTGCCAATTCACGAGACGAACGAGTTTGATCATCGATCGACCAACCCGGGTGTTATGCACGCCTGTGGCCACGACGGTCACACCACGATGTTGCTGGGGGCGGCCAAATACCTCGCATCCACCCGCCGGTTTGATGGCACTGTGCATTTCATTTTTCAGCCGGCAGAAGAAGGCCTGGGTGGTGCCCGTGCCATGATCGAAGACGACTTGTTTCAGCGCTTTCCTTGTGAAACTATTTTCGGCATGCATAATCGACCAAAGTTAGGGGTTGGCAAGTTTGCGGTCCGCAGTGGCCCGGCGATGGCTGCCGGTGCATTTTTTGATATCCAGGTAGAAGGTGTTGGCGCCCACGGTGCGCGCCCCGAATCCGGTGTTGATCCGCTGATCGCGGCGGCCCACATCGCTATGGCATTGCAGACTATTGTTTCGCGCAACATCTCACCGCTGGACAACGCGGTTGTCTCGGTTACCCAGTTTCATTCTGGCGACGCATATAACGTTATTCCGCAAATGGCTACCCTGGCGGGTACGGTGCGCGCGTTTACCGACGAGGCGCTGGAGATCATCGAACAGAAAATCCGCCTGATTGCCCAGAACACGGCAAGCGCTCTTGGCGCAATAGCAAGCGTACAGTTCAAAGTCACTTTTGCGCCGACGATCAACGATGCCGACCAGGCGGCATTTGCCGCAACAATCTGCGACGAGCTGGTTGGCCCCGAGAATGTGAATCGAGAACCTGATCTGATAGTTGCATCAGAAGATTTTTCGTTTATGTTGCGTGAAGTACCGGGCTGCTACTTGTTTATCGGTAACGGAGACGCTCCGGGCGGATGTGAGGTTCACAACCCGGGTTATGACTTCAACGACAAGGCCCTGCCCCTGGGCGCCAGCTTCTTTGCCCGGGCGGTTGAGAAAAAACTGGCGCTAAGCACTGGATAACGGCTGACGGAAAACAAGTTACGAGTGACGAATAACGAACCGGGCTCTCGACTCGCAGCGAAAATAGTGCAAGGGTCGGATAATTTATCGATATCAGCCGAATCTTCCGGCTGATATCGGTTTCGGATATGTTGATGCGCTATATTTAGACCAAATATCACCTATTCAAAGCAGGGGAGTCTTCTCTATGCGGATACTTGTGGTCGACGACCATCCGCTAATCCACGAAGCGCTGGGTTTGATCATGTCAACCTATTCAGAAGGGGTTTCCCACGAGTCTGCTGCCGGATTTGCCGAGGCTTGTAATCGTCTCGCCCGTGACCCGGCCATCGATTTGTTGTTGCTGGATCTTGGCCTGCCAGGTTTTCAAGCCATCGGCGCTTTGACGGAAATGCGATCGCGCTTTCCAGAGGTGCCGGTTGTTGTTATTTCGGCCCGCGAAGAAGCCGACATCATTCATGCAGCGCTGGATGCGGGTGCCATGGGTTTTGTACCCAAGACGTTTAAACCGGATGCGATCAAAATGGCATTGCGTTACGTTGCCGCGGGCGGCGTGTTTGTGCCGCACCAGGTCTTGGGTACGGGCGCAACCCGACACGCAGACCTTGTGGATAACGCTAATGCCAGCGACGTCTCGGTTCCGCTAAGTGACGACCGGGTTCGTGATCGTCTGAATCTCACCCCGCGTCAGTTCGAAGTGCTCCAGTTGCTTGTCAGCGGGATGACCAACAAGCGAATTGCCCGAAAAATGGGTTTGTCAGATAACACCATCAAGGCCCATGTCGGCGCCGTGTTGCGTTCGCTGGACGCTTCCAATCGCACTGAAGCCGTTGTCATGGCCAGCCGGCACGGACTGCGGGTTGTGTCTTAGCGGCTGACCAGCTCGCGGCCTAAGCGCATCTGAGCAACCGGCTGTAAGGGGTTCCATCCGGTAAATCGCTCGTATTGATTCAGCTGCATGCCAACGCGAACACACCAGCCATTGGCTGTCTGGTCCACTTGTACCAGGCCAAAGCCTGACCCCTCACACTGTGCAGGTTCGCCGTCTGCTCCGACTGCCGGGCTTACCGTGAGTTTGCGATTGTCGTCAAGCATTATGGTGTCGTGCTCGAGCAGTTCGTATGGTTGGGCGTTGATATAGCGAAACGGGGCATAGAAAGGCGGTGCCACGATGGCACATCCGACGGCGATGTTATCGACCGCAAGGTTCACCACCGAACCGATATGATAATCACCAGAAATCAACGCAAATCGGCCACTGGCATGTGTGATACACAGGTCGAGCAATTCGCGTTGTTCGTCGCGAGCCACTTCAAAACCTTCGCGTATCGCAATCGGGTTACTCGGGCTGCCGTCATCGCGCAACCCGGGCAACACAACGCTACCGGTGCAAATACAGATAAAACGTTCACCGGCAGTAGTCAGCTGGGTCTGTAGCCACGTCATAGTGTCGGGGGCCGTGATACGAATCTGTTGGTTGGTTTTGTTGTCTGAACGATTGCTTCGGGTATCAATTACACAATAACGAACCAGGCCGCAATCGAAAACATAGTTGCCTTGCCTGCCATTCGGATTAGTGATCGACTGAAACAGGTGAAGATCAGAGATCGCCTGGGCAATCGCGGCATCGTGGTCACCGTCAGCGCTGGACGGTTCGTGCGGATAGCCGTTGTAGTACTCATGATCGTCTGGTGTCATGAGTACCGGCATCGTACGTAACAAGCGCGCGATTTGCGGCGACTTGCCAACCCCGAATGCCGACTCATACCGTTCGGTGTATCGCTCAACCGGGGTGGCCGGGTCGACCATACCAGCAGTGGCGTCGGCGTAGATCTGGTCACCTAGCATAAGGGTGAGGGTAGGGGTGGTGAACCGTGCTGGGGGTAGTGCGGTGCGGCGTTGTGGCCCGGGCTCAACAACAACATCGGCTGGCACCACGGTGGCGGCCGACACCTGGGTGACGGGTGGTGGCCCGTCGTCAAGCAGACTGAGAATATGTCCAAATGCCGCGTCCGCACGCAATCGGTCGATGCCAATGCCTGGGTACCGGCAACAACCAATAATAAATGCCTGGCTGGGTGCTGGGCGGTACAACTGTTCAAGCACCGCTTTGCGCACGACAACCGGACGGCGCCAGACAGCTTCTGTGCCCGCAAAACTGGACGCACTGCCCGGGTGGGCGCTAAAGCGCCTTGAGTGCGTGTTGGGAATAGGGGCCTGCATTGCTTTGCGAGCATGCCGCGCACTTTTTCGGTGTTCCCACATCAGCCGGATGAGGTCTCGGCGTGACATGGTTGTTCGTTCGGCCCAGCGGCCTACATCGTGTATGACAACGAGATGAATGCGCACGGTACTCGACCCGGGGCTTACCCTGGTGGCCGGAAGGCGAACATCACCCCAGGCAACGTGAGTACGCGCCGATGATCGGTCAATGTGAAGCCTGGGCACGAGGCCATCGGGGCTGCGTACGCCGGGCACATAAGCCCAGGCGCTGGTGCCTGATTCGTCAGCCTGAATGGCGGCCCGACTGTTCATCTGTACAACGCCGCTGATCCGGCAAAGTAAGTCATTACCGTCGGTGATCCGGGTCCAGCCGAGGAACGGGCCAACCCGCGGATACCGGACTTCGGTTAATTGCTTGGGCTCAGTTGGCTGAAAGCTGTCGTCCTGGTCGATGACGCTCAGTACGGAATCAAAAAACCCGGTAATCCTGGGATACACATCACCATCAGCATTCTCGCCAATCAACGGGTCAATATGACCGTAACCGACCGCCGGAATGACCTCGGGGGCAAACGATTGAATCCAGTGTGGATGCACGCTGCGAACTAACTCAAGGCTTCGCCGTGCACCATCGGGGTCAAATAACTCGTTATCGGTGCCGTGTAGAAAGGCCACTGGTAATGCCATGTTGTTACGAATGTTGGCAGTGGTGACGTATCGATTCACGCCGTTTTCATCAACCAGTAATTCATAGTCAACAAAACGCCTGGCATGGGCAAATAAGGTCAGGTTGGCATTACCAAACAATTTGTTCAGGATGCCGTGCGTTGCCGGGTTGAGGTTGCGGTGTTTAAACAAGGGCGCTTCGATAAAGCGAATACGCCGGCAGGTTGCTACGTTGTCTTCGTGAGCAGAAAAGTCGCTATGTTCAGGGCAGGTTTCATCAGCGGGTACCGGCAGGCTTGACAATATTCGGTCAGTTAGTGCAATTGCCGCATTGTTGACCGGGCCGCGTACGGCAAACGGTACCGCATTGGTGGCCAGACGCAGCACCGGCGGAATCCAGCTTTTGGCCTGCGACTCGCGCGCGCCAATGGTCACTGGGTGTACCTGAGAGAACATGCACGACCACAACTTGGAAAGCGGACGTTTCTTTTCCGGAGCCGGGTGATTCAGTTGGCCGCTGAGCATCGCCATTGCCAGTGACGCAGACCCGATACACTGCCCGAAGCAGGCGATCTGTACTTGTTCATCCGCAGACAAAACTCCAGTGGCCAACAATTCGTCACGCAGGCGGCGGGTAATAAAGTCGACTGCGCCGGGAACATCGAAGCGCGCGATCTGATCAACCGTACTGGGCCGATCACATAATCCCAGGCGGGTGCTCATCCGACTCTCGAGCACCCACACTTCATAGCCTTTTTCGACGAAGGCTTCAGCCAGATTTTTCCGAGTGGTATTAAACGTATACGTCAGGCCCGACTGGCTAAACGCGTGTAGTAACAATACGCTGCGAACCCGGGCTACTTTGTAACCGTTGTGTGTTCCGCGCGTATACGGTGGAGTTTGGGGGTTCCGGTTATCAGACTGGTGTTGATAACGCCAAAGCCGCAGACCAATTTTTGTATTTTGAAGTCGGGAATCTTCAGCGGCATGAAACCCGCGTTGCACTTCAATATCAAATGCCTGGGCTCTCCGGTGTCCGCTGACGGGTTGTTCCGGTCGATTGAACAGCGTAGTTTCTTCCGATGGTGAATCATCGCGGTAAATAGTTCCAGAGTAATCCGGCGCGCGAAAATCGAATAGCCGCGTCTGTAATGCGAAGCGGGCGAACAGTGCCGGATACGTGGATAAAGCAACCAGGGCTGCGGACAGGTCACCGTCCTGCCCGATCTGCGGCGGTTTATCCTGCATCACCGCGTAAGGATCCATTTGAAACTGAGCACTGGCCGATGGTTTGGACGAAAACATTCGCCAGCGACTCAGTTGTGGCGGTGCCAGGTGAAAATCGATCCGTGGGTTGGATACTTGTTCGATATAACTTGGCTTTAATACCGCGGTGTGATTGCTGTTCGAAGCAATGTTGTTGCGATGCCAGCGCCAAAGCCGACGGGCAAGATCCATGCCGTAGATGCCCAGCTCTTTGGCCCCCGCTGCATACTGAACGTGTTTGTGCCCGGTAATCCACAGAGTTGGCAGTTTGATGTCTTTGCCCGGTTCCGAGTTCACCGGTTCAAAGCGCAGCCGGTATTGCATTTGCCTCGCTTCGGATGCATTCCACAATAGCTTTGCGGCATCCCTGAACAGCCGGATGCGTTTCAGGGTCCGCGATAATGTCGTGCCATGCTGATGCAACAAACGGTGCGTAGAGCTGGCTTTTGACAATTGATTGCTTCGCACGACATCAGGAATCAGCCGCTGCACAAGATACGTCAACCAACTCATAACATACCGGTACAAGCGGCGGGGTAAAGCGTTCAGCCGCGGGTCAACCGCAGTGCCAGACAAAATAATGAACCTGCTGCGGTCAGCGTCAGTCTGGCCCTCTGAAAGTTGATATTCGATAACTGGATTGTCAACATCCGTATGTTTTGCGAAGGCTGATCCTGGTTTTTTATCCGCCTTGGTTTGTATTTTCAGGCTGCCAGTGATGTCGTTGAGTTCATGGCTGGCTGTCGCAATGGCACCTTCCCAGTCATGATGGCCAAAGCCGAGAATCATTTCAGCATTGGCCGTTGCCTCACTGATGCCCAGAGCGGTTGCCAGCTCCGGGCCTGGCTGCAAAGAATGACAAAACAGTCGTTCATAAAAGACTGCGGATACGGCGGGCAGGCGGCCAGGACGGGTTTCAAGTGGTTTGACGCAAGCGGTTATATTTTCCGTGGTTTGATTCTCAGCCGCCTGGGTCGGCGGCGCTAGCCGTTTGGAATTGCGCGCTTTGCCTGTGATTTGGTCGCTGGAAAGCGGAGGTACAAAATGCATCGCATATTCAGCCAGAGCCGTAATGGTCAGCAGGGGGTTGCAACCGAGTGATGTCGGAATGGTCGAACCATCGAGCACAAATAAGCCATGGTGCATTTCGGTGGCTGATCGGCGTACCTGGCCGCGTTCATTGACTACCGACGTTTCGAAGTCGTCACCCATGACACAACCGCCCAGAGGGTGCACGGTCGTGATCATCGGGTCGGGTAATCCGCCCTGCATCGCACCAGCAGATTCCGGCAACAGACGCCATAGCGGACTATGCAGATGCCGTGCTTCTTTGAGCGTGGTGTCCAGCTTGCTGAACAATGCCTCCTGGGTCTGATAAGTAGCCAGTTTTTGTGGTGATGACCAGACCGGAATAGCGCGGTTGATCTCGGGTAGCCAGACAATACGACCGGCCGAATCATCATGGCCCATTGTCAGCAGAATCTGAGATTGGTCACCAAGGCTCGATGGCGCCCCGGCGACATCGCTGAGCATCCCGCTGAACTCGCGTCCGACAAGTGCCGGGCTTGCCCAACGGTCCAATCCCTTCGATACCCATTGTGTTGATACCAGGGCATCAAATGCGCGGGCCAGCGGGGCGGGGCAAGCACCGTCTTCAACAAGTAGCTGGTTTTGAAGCGGGCCCTCACCACGCATATCCAAAGCCTGCGTTATTGTCGGCCCAATTGAATTGGAGCGGTTCTGCACGGGTACAGGGCGACTGACCGCGTTAACCGGTGGGGCTCTCAGGCCTGATTTTTTCTGCCCATAGTTTGCGACCACGGTAATACTGTCACCGTTGGCAGACAGTCGGGTTCCCAGTGCGGGCGATAGTTTTAAACCGTGTTGCTCGCGAGACCGTTGCAATATTTCGGTGCTGCCAAACGTACCGGCGGCAATTACAACAATATCCGCGACAACAACTTTTGCAGATGCGGGGTCTGTATTTTGCAGATCCGCCAGCTCAGTCGGATGAACCCGGACTTCCCATCGATGGAAATCAGAATGCTGGCGCACCGAACTCACCGTGGCTCCACAAAGTATTTGGGCGCCTTGCTCTGCGGCATGAGCGAGGTAAGTGTCGGTCAGGGTGAGTTTTGCTCCGGCGACATTACAACCGGTCATGCAATCGCCGCATCGAATACATTTATCCTGATCAATGGTCGCCTGCACCGCGATCAGTTTTTCACTTAGGTGGCAACGGCTCGCCATGTCTCGAAAAGCGTCAGATCGGGGAAGATCTGCTGACTGAACGGTGACCCTCGGCGTTGACTGCCGGCCCGGAATGTCGACCAGCATCTCACGCGCGGTGTCAAAACAGCTTTGCAAGCTGATGCCATCGTCGCCAGCAGTTTTGGCCAGGGCTGCAGGCCATTGAACCTGGCCAAAAACCTCAGCAACTGGCTCAATCATGATCCCGGCATTGATCAGGCTGCCGCCACCCAGACCATTGCCGGTCATTGCCGCAAGGCCCGGGCCCACATGCCAGTTCATCAGGCCAGAGCTACGCCCAGTTACGGCTTTACTGGTGGGGCTGTTAATGCGAAAGAAGGTGGGCAGGGCGGAAATGTCGGCAGGAAACTCCCCGGGAACAAATTCTGATCCTCTTTCCAGTACCGTGACCTCGTATCCAAGCACGGCATAGCGCAGCGCTGCGACGCAGGCGCCGTAGCCGCTACCAATAACGACAACCTGGGATTCGGGCGGCCTGCCATTGCCCGAGGTCAGTTGCTCGGCATACCAAGTCGAAAAACGGGCGGATAGTTTGTTCATTTATTCGTTTGTGATGTTATTGTTTTTGGTCAGTAACGTTTCGATCGCATTGCGTAGTGAATTGGTCTGAATCGGTTTGCGAAGGAAAGCAAATGACCTGGCATCCGTTGTTGTCTGCATCCCAAACTCGTCCGCCGAAATGAGCAAGCAGGGCAGTTCGCGCCCGTCTGCATTCGCAAAATTGATCAAGCTTGTGCCAACTTCGTTTGCCGGGAGGCGATAGTCGGTAATCATCATTGCGTAGTCGATAGCGGCTGACAGTTTTTTGCGCGCGGATGCCGCGTCACTTTCGGTATCGACGATGAATCCCAGGCGTTGCAAGTGGCGGCTAAGAGCGTCGCGGACATCGGGGTTGTCTTCAACCAGTAGCAGTCGTTTGCCGTTGGCGATCGCCATCTTCCCCTGAGCTGCGCCAGAAAGTTCCGGCGCGGCCTGATTTGCCGAATATAAGTTCGCATCAAAACGGATACCAACTGCCGTTCCCTGGCCGAGCGTAGATTCAATCGAGGTTTGGGCCTCCAGTATCTGAGCAAGTCGGCTTACAATACTTAAGCCCAGCCCCAGACTGAATTCAGCTTGTTCTCCGGATAGATCACTGCCCTGAATACGCTCAGCCCACACCTGGTCAAGCTGATCACGGGCAATTCCCCGGCCGGTATCGCGTACGACGATGCGCAGACACTGTTCATCCAGTGTCATTGTCATGTTGATCGATCCGGCGTCGGTGTATTTGACCGCGTTATCCAGCAGATTGCTGAGCAGGCGTTGTATGTGGGCCGGATCGGCCCACAAGAACCCGGCGATATGCTCGATGTTCAACTCCAGACCTTTGGCTTTCGCTCGTGACTCCATAGTTGTTGCCAGCGTTTGCGCCAGCACTTCCAGCGAGACCCATTTCGGAGAATTTGAAATCAGAGGTGTATCCAGTTTTGACAAATCAAACAGCTTATCAAGAAGAACCCGGATGTTCTCGCTGGACCGTTGAATATTCACGGCAATAGGGCGCAATTCTGAAGGCAGCGCTCGTTCATTAAGCTCTTCAGCCATAAAACCTAAGGCCGCAGCCGGCTGTCGCAAGTCATGGCTGGCGGCAGCTAGAAAACGGGATTTTTGCCGATTGGCTTCTTCAGCATTGGCAAGAGCCCGGTTTCTTTCGGAGCGCAGATCCCAGGACTGGCGAATCACCTGGTACGAATTTTTTACTGCGGACAACAAGACAAACATCAGTAACAGGTACAGCGGGGACGCAATTAAAGCTACTTCGTGGCTAAGCCGAAACCAGCCGATTGAGAAGCCGATGAAGATCGGCACGCCAAAGCCCCAAAATGCCGGGGGGAATACCGATAAGGTAGCAATCGACCCAGCCTGGATGCCCAGCACAATCAGTGCAATGCCAATCCCCTTGGTTAGCCCGGCATAAGGAATTAATACCGCACTGACAACGCCTATCCAGACACCGTGCAAGATGCTGACCCTGGCAATCGACTGGCACAACTCGTCCCATTGTTCATCAGAGGCGGTACGACTCACGCCGCGTCGGATGATCACCAGGCGCCAGGCGTGCAATGCCAGAATACTGGTCGCCAGCGCAATTAGAATCCATAGGGGTGTTGCCTGCCAGCCCAGCCCCAGAATAATCATCTGAGGAATCAAAACGACCGTGGCACGGCGCATGTTGTTGCAGAACAATTGGCCCCGAAGCTGGTTCCACGTCGTGGCTTGTTCTAAAGTAGGTATCATCGTGCTCCCCGAGTATTGTATTTAGCGTGCGATGTTCGGGCCATCTTCGATCGACAGGAGTTATTGTGCAAATTGTTTGCCTGGACCTGGAAGGCGTGCTGATACCCGAAATATGGATTCAGTTCGCCCAAAAAACTGGAATCGACGGATTTACCCGGACGACCCGGGATGAACCTGATTATGACAAGTTAATGCAATATCGTCTGGCATTGCTTCGAGAGCACGACCTCAAAATGGCCGATATTCAATCAGTAATCAGCACGATGGCACCGTTGCCTGGTGCAGTTGAGTTTTTGAAGGGTTTGCGCGAGACCTACCAGGTTGTCATTTTGTCTGATACCTTTTACCCGTTTTCGGCGCCAATGATGCGTCAGCTTGACTGGCCAACCTTGTTCTGCCACGAGCTGGATGTCGATTCAGATGGGACGGTTGCGAACTACCGGCTGCGAATGCCTGATCAAAAGCGAGCAGCTGTTCGTGCCTTTAAACAATTGAACTTTACTGTGATTGCTGCCGGAGATTCGTATAACGACACGGCAATGCTTGATGAAGCCGACGCCGGATTTTTTATTTTTCCGCCCGAATCTATCGTTCGCGAATTTCCGCAGTTTCCGGTCATGCAAAGTCATGTCGAGTTGCGGGCGGCAATTGATGAGTCAGTTGCGCGGTTGTAACCAGGCAACAACAAATTATTAAGCAGCGGTTATCTCTCATATTAAGATACCTCCGGTTATTCCACAGCAACATCGCTTTTTGGGCTTGGACAAGTATTGAGACTGCTTCTGGTCGATGATCATCCAATGATCTTCGACGCCTTGAAAATTATTCTCGAGCGTCTGCCAGGCCACATCTCAGCAGAATTTCTCCCTGATTTTGGGGATGCCGTCACGCGACTGGCTGCTGATCCTCCAATCGATTTATTGCTTCTCGATCTCACGCTGCCCGGGTTTTCCGGTACCGCCGCGCTTGTCGACATCCGCCGCCGCTTTCCCGAGTTGCCGGTTGGCGTGATCTCTGCGCTCGAGGGCAGTGATGTGATTGCCGAGTGCATTGACCTGGGTGCTCGTGGATACCTGACCAAGTCATTAAAATCCAGTGCCATGCTCTCAGCTATTCAACTTATGGCGCGTGGCGGTACATTCGTTCCCGGTGACGAAGCGAACGGTATTACCACCACCGACCCGGCAGCTGCGATTGCCCAGCACTACGGTCTGACGCCACGCCAGATCGATGTTTTGAAAATCATGGTCAGCGCCAAGTCAAACCGCGAAATAGCGGATACGCTTGGGGTATCGGTCAACACGGTAGCGGTTCATGTTGCCGCCATCCTGGCCGCCCTCGGCGTAAAAAACCGGACCGAAGCAGTGATGGTCGCGGCACGGTTCGGCTTACGTGGTTAGGTGTGCAGATCGCCATCCGGCTCCCGCGACCTGATTCACTGGCTTTGCGCGCGCCGAATTTCTACCCGGCGGTTCTTTGCGCGGCCTGAGCTTGTCCAGTTGTCTGCAATCGGTTGGGTTTGGCCAAAGCCGCGATATTCAAGTTGATTCGGATTAACTCCGTTGTCAATCAGATGTGCCGTGGCAATACGTGCGCGCTCTACGGACAGCAATAAGTTGTCGATAGAATTTCCCGCGTTGTCGGTATGTCCGCCAACAATAAACGATCCGCCCTGGCTCTTCAGGCAAGTGGCTATCGCATTGAGTTCTTCGCGAGTGGCGTTATTCAGGCGGGTGCTCGCCGCGCCGAACGACACTCTGATGACCCCACTACGCTGCAACGCCCGGCAGTACGCCTGCGCTTTATTTGCTTCGGGAGAGGCAGCGCCGCTTGATGTCTGAGATGATGCGGCGGCCCTTTTTCCGGGGCTGGCCTCTTTAGTTTCCTGGGCAGGTTCTGATGTTGTCACCGTTGTGGGTTCAGCGCTGGGTGTCGGTTCAAGCGTTGGCGCAGGCTTTGTAGCGGGAGTTGATTCGGGTTTCGGTTCAGGCTTCGCAACAGGAGCGGGTTCGGTTTGAGGCTGCGGCTTTGTAGCGGGAGTTGATTCGGGTTTCGGTTCAGGCTTCGCAACAGGAGCGGGTTCGGTTTGAGGCTGCGGC
>JBAUID010000044.1:0-37761 GCA_049680625.1 Burkholderiaceae bacterium
ACGAGCAATGGGCATTAATGACCGCTTCAGCGGACACGGGGTACTTTTTGAGAATCACTAAAAGGTATTAAGACGCCTGGAGCTAATGCACAAGGTGGCTTGCCGGCCGCGGCCCGGAAGAATGCCGTTTTCCTCTGAGATGAATATATGCAGATGAATACACAATCCAATCCGCACTTTAATGTGATACCTGACTCCGAATCGGTCATCGTATTCGATGGCAGTTGCAATTTTTGTTCGTTAACGGTTCGATTCATTTTGCGAAACGACAGCAGCAAACTATTCTTGTTTGCGCCGGCTCAAAGCCCGGTTGGTGCACAACTGATGAAAACGCATGGCATTTCGTCGCTTGAACCCGACACGTTTTTATTGATTCACGATAACCGTACCTTCGTTAGGTCTGATGCCGCAATCGAAGTGTCGAAACATTTGGGTATTTGGAAAATGTTTGCTGTGTTACAAATACTGCCACGAACATGGCGGGATTTTGGTTACGAATGTATTGCCAGTCACCGCTACAAATGGTTTGGCAAACGGGATACTTGTTTTATCCCGACAGCACGGTACCGAAGTCGGTTTATCGGTGAATGAAACGTCATACGGATTCGTTTCGTAAAACCCGATATGGAAATTTATTATTGTAATGAACGTATCCAACGGGCCAATGGACCATTGGACAATACCGCAGCAGATGCCGGACAACTTTCTCATCCGGTGCTGAACCTGGCGAAGGCGTGACAACAATGAAAGACAACGATGGCGTTTTTCGTGTTGCCGGCTATTATTTGATCTGCCCCTCAGCCAAACAGTGGACATCCCAATGAGTCATCCGCATTCAATGTCAAATGAAGCGACCGTCACGCCGTCCACCGAACACCAGGTAAATGGCCTGCAAGTTTACGAGCACCCGTGTACCGCCCCCTGGGTACAAAAGCCCGAGACGGTAATATTCCACCATGGGCTTGGAGCGCGTGCCGAGTGCTGGCATGGCTGGTTTGCTGCGTTGAACCATCGTTTCCGAATCGTCACATTCGATATGCGCGGTCACGGTGCATCGCCGGTTGGCGAGAACCACACCTGGAGTGTTAACGGCATGGTCGATGACCTGGCCGCCGTTGCCAATGCGACGGTGCCTGCCAATGAACGCTTTCATCTGGTGGGTGAGTCGATTGGCGGCACCAATGTTCTTGCTTATGCCACCCAACATCCGCAGCGACTGACCAGCCTGACCGTGTCCAATGGGGCACACCAAGGCGGTTCACTTGGCAATTTGTCTAACTGGAAAGAGATCATGGATGCCGGTGGTATGAAAGCCTGGTCTGCCCACATGATGACAATGCGGTTTCGTGATGGCGCCATTCCTGAGCCAATGTGGCAGTGGTACGAAAACCAGCAGGCCCAGTGTGATCAGCAAGCGGTACTGGCCATGGTTGAACTGCTGATTGGTGCAGACTTAAGCGATCAGCTGAGCAACATCACGGTACCCACTTTGCTGCTGCATCCGGATTCCAGCCCGTTTATTCCGGTGTCGGTTATGGAAGAGCTGAAGAATCAACTGCCCGATGCCCGCCTGACCGTGTTTGCCAACTCACAGCACGGTCTACCGTTCTCACACGCCGGAGAATGTGCAGCGGCAATGGCAGAATTCATCGGTGGTTTAACTTCGTAGTTAGCGCGACCTGGAAGTAACGCCGCCAGGCAATCAATCCGCCGCTGCCACCATGGCCTGGTTTTGAGAAATGCCGATAAAGCACCGCTTCGAGAATGGCGGCAAACCTACAAAATGGCAGAATGAAAAAGGCGAGCTTCTGACAACCCTCGTTTATCAAAATGGCCGTTTGTATGGACAATTTGCCAAGGTGGATGCCAATTGAAAGATTGTCTCTGGCCACGCATCGACCCTGGCAGACAGTCTTGGCGGCCAATGTTACGACTCCAACTGGGCCAGTATGGGGTCGGGGATACCAGTCATTAACCGAAGATGGTCGTCCTTTGAATTTATTGGCCAGCTGGAGCTGTGGGACTCCTTATTAGGCGAAGGCGACGCCAAGTAGGCGGGCACTTGCACGCTGGTATTGTTCTATGATCCGCTAGATAAAATCGCATTAACGACTTTTAACTGGTCGCAAATTGTGGTCTTGCGCTGGCACGGCGCAGCGTCAGACTAAACCCTAATTTTGACTTTATCGGTGGAACAATGATTAATCGCGATAACTGGGGCTGGCGGGCCCGATTCGGCATGTTCATCGTCGCCAGTGAAGCGGTGCCTGAAGCCGAATGGTGGGCCATGTTGCCGCCTGGCACTTCGGTTCATGCGGCCCGTATCGAGGCATCCGCCCCATGGGCGAGTTGGATGAATGAGCCTGAAGCCGAAGTGACACTGGCAGACGATCTGGCACGTGGCGCTGCGCAATTCGCCTCAATGCGCCTTAACGCGGTTGTCGTCGGCCATAGTTCAAGCAGTATTCTGGGTGGGCCGGGATGGGACGACGCCGTTGTCAAAGCGATCAGCACGCTATTGCCAGCTGATGTATCAGTAACAACCAATGGTCTTGATTGCATGGCCGCCTTGCGTGCCGCGGGGGTTGAACGCCCCTATATTGTGTTTCCGCCGTGGTTTAACCCTGCGATAGTTAACGCCGGTGTCGACTACTTTGCATCGCAAGGTTTCTCGCCGGCGGGCGCATTAAGCGTCGACCCGGGGCGTCAGTGGCGCAACGTACCGCCCGGTGAGATGTATCCGCAAGGCCTGGGGTTTGAGCAAGATGTCGAAGACTTGTACCGACAGATTCATGCGGCATGTCCGCAACAAGCAGACGGCGTCTTGATTGCCGGCACTGGCCTTCGCTGCGTCGGCATTATTGATGCGCTCGAAACCGATCTGGCCAGACCGGTAATCACAGCGAACCAGGCGAGCCTGTGGCATTGCCTGAAAACATGTGGCGTGCAGACGCCGGTTGCCGGCTATGGCGCGTTACTGGCGCAAGGCCTCAAACCGAACCGTTAAACACCACGAGCGCAAAGAAAACCAGGCAACCGGCAATCAACGCCGGGAGAATACGCCGCTTTAAGCAGTAGAAAACAATGACGGCCGCTAAAAAGGCTAAGGCCCGATTCCCCAGGCTGGTTTCGGCCAGCACGCCAGTGGGCAGAATAAGCAGTTTCATCATCAGACCTGCCGAAATCGCATAAGCGACACAGGTAATCCAGTTGAAAATCGGGCTGCCCTCGTCAATCCGCCCCGCAACCAGTACACCAACAGCGCGCCACACGAAGGTACCAAGAATGGCAGCGGCGAGCAGGCTCAGGGTTAACGAGAAATCGGTCATCACTTTCTTCTCATGTTCACTGCGAAGAAGGCCAGGCTGCCGGCGACCAGTCCGCCAACGACAATTCCCAGGTTACCAATCCACAGGCTGAATGCCGGTACCAGGATAACGCCAGCCAAAACCGCCAGTTGCGCCTCGGCTCTTGGGCTGCGGGCGGTTAATAACAACAGATACATCGGGGTGACAAAAATCATCGCTTGAACACCGGCTGGCGGCAGGTTTTCAGCCAGGGTGTATCCGAGAACAGTACCGATTACCCCAGTCACCATGGAACCACCGGCGAAGCCTGTAAAAAATCGCACGCGGGCGTGAACGTTCTTTTCTGTTATGGCCAGCTCACCCAGACGAATATAGCTGGTGACCGAATTTAAATGCGCCAGCAAGAAATGGCTCGGCCTTGCCCCCCGCGTGTGACGCAACATGGGCATGGTCGCGATGGTCAGCGGCAACGAACGAATAGTAGCCACCATCACAATAACCAGCATGAACAACACGGACACTTCAGACGCACTGAGTTCTACAAAAGCCACCTGTCCCGGCATACTCCAGACGCCCAGGGCAAGCGTGACCGCGGCCCATAACGGTGTACCGGCATCACCGGCCAGAGACCCAAAACCAATCATCGCCGCAAAAGTGCCCAGGCCCGGGCCAAACACACCTTCGAACACACCAGTGCGAAACGAGGCCTTTGTGCCAACCGGGGTCTTTAATACGGCATCGTCTGGAGTCATGGGGCTGGGCAACACAATTGAAGCGTTGCGGGCGCTGGCAACAAGTTGCGAAGAATTGTTCGAAATTTAAGTCAGTACGCATTGTCTATGTTGGCAGCAATCCTGCCAACACTATTTTTAGCAGCACTGGCATACCCTATAATTTTTCGACATCAATTCCATTTGGAGAAAGCCATGGACAGCGCCACGATGTTCAACACCGGCTCAAGACAATTACAACGGCAATTTGACACCGTGAAACTTGCCGATCGAATTATCGAGAAGCTCGCTCATACCAAATTCACTTCAAACGATTCAGAATTCATCCAATCCAGATCTCTGTTCTTCTTGTCAACTGCGGACAGTAACGGACATCCCGACTGTTCTTATAAGGGTGGTGATCCGGGTTTTGTTCGCGTACTGGATGCCACCACCCTGGCCTTCCCCAGTTATGACGGCAACGGCATGTTTATCAGTCTTGGCAACATTCAGGTGAATCCGAATATTGGCCTGTTGTTTATCGATTTCGAAAGCCCCAGGCGTTTACGTGTGAATGGGCGAGCCACGGTTAGCCTTGATGACGAACTGATGTCCGAATTTCACGGCGCACAGGCGATTGTGCGGGTCGTTCCGGAGGTAATATTTCCCAATTGTCCGCGCTACATTCATCAGGTTCAAACGGTTTCGAAGTCAGAAAACATTCCGCGCAAGGACTACGTACCGCCACAACCCGAGTGGAAGACCCGGCCCCACTTTAACGAAGTGCTGCCAGATTCGGATCCGGCAAAAAAACAATAGCCAGTGACCTTTCCGCTTTCGCACCTTCCTTAGGGAACCCGAATCGAACCATGGAAGGGTTCAATGTCGGCGTCGACGCAGCGCCATTGACGACCGTTCTGATCCTCAAGCGATAGAGCCGACCGATATCGTAGTAGAAATTGGGGACTAACCAAATGCCCAGTCCCATTTTCGAATGATCCGATACAACCAAGATTCGATCGGCAGTAAACTCGGCAGCGCCATCCGACAAACACAGGGAAGATATGTGCATAGCGACGACCTCAACTCAATAGACGTCAGCAGTCCGTCAATCTACAAAGACGATAGGTGGCAGACATTGTTTGCACGCTTGCGTGCTGATGACCCCGTGCACTTCTGTGACGATAGTCCGTACGGGCCGTATTGGTCGATCACGCGTTTCGACGATATTGTGAACGTCGAAGTCGACTATGAAACTTTCTCAGCTGAAATCCAGGGCAACAAAATTGATGACTTACCACCGGGCATCCGCCCCCCGACGTTTATTCGCATGGATCCGCCAAAACACACGGGCCAGCGAAAAACAGTCGCACCAATTGCTGCCCGTCGAAATTTATCCCACTACGAAGTAACAATTCGAGAAAGAACAAAAGACGTTATAAACAGTCTGCCAAGAGGCCAGCCGTTTAACTGGGTTAGCGAGGTGTCGACGAAATTAACCACCATGATGCTCGCCACCTTATTCGATTTTCCGTGGGCCGATCGCGACATGCTGGCCCATTGGGCTGAAGTTGTCGTAGCCGATATTAACGATGAAAACTCACCGGTCAGTACAGAGAAAGCGCGGCTCGAAGAGCTTAAGAAAATGGGAGAGTATTTCTCATCGCTATGGAAAGAACGTCAGTCCGGTCCACCCAAACTCGACCTGCTTTCAATCATGGCTCACAGCCCGGCTATGGCGCAGATGTCTGGAATGGAATTCATCGGCAATATTGGCATGCTCATTGTCGCGGCGAGCGACACCACCAAGAACACTATGAGTGGTGGCGCAAGCTTTGTTTGCGACCATCCCGACGAGTGGGAAAAAGTACTGAAGAATCGAAACCTGATGCCTAGTTTTGTCGCGGAAACGGTTCGCTATCAGAGCGCGATTATCTATTTTCGCAGAACCGCAACCCGGGACGTAAACCTTCGGGGAAAAACTATCCACCGCGGCGACAAAGTTGTCATGTGGTACGTATCCGGAAACCGCGATGAATCCGCTATTGATGAACCCGATAAATTCATTGCCGACCGGGATAAGTATCGACATCATTTGGGTTTCGGCGCCGGCATACATCGATGTATTGGCGACGGGCTTGCCAACCTTCAGTTGCAGGCCCTCTGGGAAACTGTTGCTGATCAGCGACTGCAACTACAGCTTGCGCGGCCACCCGAGCGGATATATTCAAACTTCATTCGCGGGTTTCGAGAAGTATCGGTTCAGATTTAGCAGCGCCGCCAGGCCGCGGCGCGATTGCAACAACTAAGTAATGCTACGGATGCCCTACCACTACTTCACTGATCTGTAACACGGGCTCCAGATCAGTGTAGTTGGGGATATCAGCCATGATCTCTTCCATGTGCGGGCCCATACTCGCCTGAAATGACTCGACCGAGTCGCAAAAAATGTGGCACATGCCGACATAAGTAGCCGGCGCACCTGGCGCCCCACCCGCCAGACCTTTGTCGATTGTGTAGTACTTGCAGCCGTCGCCCATACGGGCCTTGACTAGCGGCATGTGTTTGTCGCGGTAATAGTCGTGGTCAAACCGTGCCCCGGGTGTATTGGCATACATCACACTGACTTTTATCATCGCTTTCTCTCCTTCGGATGTTGTTGTGGAACTGGGAAGTCTGATCGTGACGCACTTCCAAACGCAGGGCAAGTCAATTTTTTTCGCGTTACTGAGTCTTCGATCAATCCATTGGGCCCCAGGCCACTCATGTCCCCTGGCATCTCATACTATAAAGTGGTTAGACAGGTTAGGATAGATATATGAGCAAAGTCATTGCCACCGACCTGCCGTCACAAAGCCGTCTTGCCGATCGGGTGCAAACAACGGACTTCGTCGATTGTTATACGATCGAATCTGACATGGCGCCCCGTCGGGCCGCCGAAATCATTACGGCTTTCCCGGGGTGGGCTCGTTTTCTTCTACAGATACGGGCTTTGGTAACCGCGCCGTTTGGTCTTTCGAGTGACGGCCCGTCGGCACCAGACAAGTTGGGGCCGTTCCCGGTTGAATCGGAGGATGGTCACGAGCTCATCGCGGGATTCAACGACAAGCATCTGGACTTTCGTGTTTCTGTGATGTCGCTTAACGGGCAGGTATTTTTGGCCACCTGGGTGCACACGCACAATATTGGAGGCCAAATATATTTAAGGCTGATCTTGCCCTTCCACGTCTTGATCTCGCGAAACGCTTTGGCTCGTGTTCACGCCGCTGGCAATGCCACTTAATTCCATTGCGTCTCAACGTTGGAGCCACCGGTTAGCCCGCGTAATTAAGCCCAAGATCAAAGGCATCAAAGTTGCGCCACTGGCGACTCGGTAAGCCGGTAAGCCGGCGGTTAATAATCAGTGGCACTGCCTGCTCGGAGACCCCGCCGTGAGAGCGCAACGGCACTTCAAGGCCAGACAAATCGTGCCGGCTTTTTGCGCTGCCCAATACTGTGTTGATTGTTGATACAACGACCAGGTCGCCGATACGCTCTGGCGGTAACTCGAATCGCTCGCTCGCCTGCTCTCGACTGTAAACCGCTTCAATGCCGTCAATGGCTGCCAATCGGTTGGCAATATCGCCACTATCGGGAAGATAAGCCAGCGCAAAAGAACCCAGGGCACCGTGATGCACAACATAAGGGTCGGTAATCGGCAAAATAACTCTTGCCACGCCCTCGCCCAGCCATTCGTCGAGAACATCCTGCAGATAAATAACGTTTGGCTGGCCATCAGCCCCGTGTTTGTCATTCATACCGTGGTCTGCGGTCACGACGATGGTCACCCCCATCGCATCCAGTTGGCCGAGGTATTTGTCCATCATTGTGTAAAACGCATTGGCGGCAGATGAGCCCGGCGCAGCCTTGTGCTGAACATAATCGGTTGTCGACAAATACATAATGTCGGGGCGATCGCGCTCCATCAGCTTCACACCGGCCGCAAATACAAACTCAGAAAGCTCGGCACTGTAAACCGATGGTACGTCCATACCCACCATTTCCACCACGTTGGCAATGCCGTTATCAGCCTCGGTCACCTGGTCGGACTTTTCTGATGAAAAGCAAATCCCTTGCAAGTGATGACCAAGCAGACTGCGCAATTTGTCTTTAGCGGTAATCACGGCAACCCGGGCACCGGCATCGGCGAACGCTGCCAATATCGTACCCACCCGCAGATACTGCGGGTCGTTCATCATGACTTCCTGACCGGTCTCCGGGTTCAGAAAATAATTGCCGCAGATACCGTGCACTGATGGCGGTGCGCCGGTAACAATCGATAAGTTATTGGGGTTTGTAAAACTTGGGATGACACAGTCGGCCATTAAGCGAGTGCCGCCATCGTTAATTACTTTCGAGAAAAACGGGCAGTCCCCGGCAGCCACCGCCTCGGTAATGTATTCATACTGGCAACCGTCAACACAAACCACAACCAGAGGCTCACGTGGCGACCGATAATGCCGACTATTCACAGTGATCTGCTCTGGTATTGATGCTTTCTCGGTCGCTTCCCTACTCATTATTCGTCACCTGTTTATATTGCTTTGTTCACGCACTTCACGCACTTCACGCAACCTAATTATCACGGGGAAGACTAGCCGGGGGCCCGATGCGTTTCTTTTGCCCACTTTGCGAAGACCGCACAAACCACCAGAATCAAGACAGCACAAATCCACAACACCACTTCGGGCCCGCTCCAGTCGACAATCAGGCCAAGAATAACCGGGCCGATAATGTAGCCGGACTCGCCAAGTAAGCGGTAGCCGGACATTGCTGCCGCATTCATCCCTTTCGGCGCAATGTCCGCCGCGTAAGCAGCCGGGGCGGACCCGGCCAGCGACACCATGATGCCCCACAATATGCTGGCAAAGGTGAATGTCATGAGATCGGTGGCAATGGCGAACAAAACCATGGCCGCCGCCTTACCCACCAAGCTCGGAACAATAATGGTTTTTCTGCCAAATCGGTCTGCGAGATAACCCCCGGGGTAACTGGCCACCAGGCCCAGTACGCTGCCAATTGCCAGCGCGCCGCCAATCTGCCCCGGAGACAAACCTAGTTTCACTGCTGCCAGAACGGGCACGACGTTAAACACAGCACCGGTACGCACAAATGCGTTCACCAGGTTCACAAGCCCCACCAAGAGAAACCCGGTGTGCTGGGTGAGCAACTTGAACTGATCGCGCAACGGCGGCAACAATGTTGTCACCCCTGAACTCCCGATTCCTGATTGCAAGGCCTGGGTCTCGGGCACGAGAAACCAGGCCACAAAACCAGCCAGAATACTCATCACCCCGTAGGTTGCAAACGGCGCGGACAGGCCGTACCACTCGGCCAGTAGTCCCCCCGGCAACGGCCCAACCCCAACTGCAAAAATAAAAGTGGCCTGGTACAAAGCCATGGTGCGGCCGCGGTTTTGCCGGCGGCTGATGTCGGCAAGCACAATGGCGCCGGCAGTCAGCACAATGGCAGAGCCGCCGCCGGCAAGAAAACGCGCAAAGACAAACTCGGTATAACTGCCGGCCAGGGCGCACCAGCCGTTGCCAACCGCGCTGACTAACCCGCCAATCGCCAGGGTTTTTCGCCGACCCAGTTTGTCGGCCAGTTGCCCGGTTGGGATGGTGAACACAAAGCGCGCCAGTCCAAACACGGCAATGGTCAGGCCAATGGCAAAAGCCGACACGCCAAACGAGCCGGCATACAGTGGTAAAACGGGCACGATGCCACCAAAACCCAATTGGCTGATACCAATCAAAACACACATGGCAATCAATGCCCGTTGCCGGTCGGCAGCATTGAGTTGGTCAGCGGTCAGATCAAGGGCGTCTTGTGACACTTCTTGTGCGTCTGACAGTGGCTCCCATTCCATTTCTGGCCCCTGTCGGGGTTGTTTTTCTGGTTCAGTATTCAGGTTTGGCTCGGCAATGGCCACCGCGCCTGGCGACGGCTTCGGTGACAAAGTCAGGTACCACCGCTGCGGGTCGCACAAACTTTGTAGAAAAGGAAAGTATACGGCTGTTGCCATCGCGGCTGTCTCCAACGCGGCAGTTGCCATCGTAGAAAGCATTTTCTTCACGCGTACGGCCGCTACAATATCGCTTCCATGGGCCATTCCGACACCAATGAAAAAGCTGACCTTGACCTTCGACAACGGCCCAAGCGCTGAGGTCACCCGACGAGTGCTGGATGTCCTGGATAAGCACAAGCTGACCGCCTGGTTTTGCGTGGTTGGTCAGCAACTAATGCAGCCAGGCGCCACTGCCTTGGTAAAACAGGCCAAAGCTGCGGGTCACAAAATTGTCAATCATTCAATGAATCACAAGACACCACTGGGTGAAGATCTGTCAGCTGCGCACGCACAAACCGAAGTACGCAATATGCATGATTTGATGAACACTGAACTGGGAGACTGGGGTGAACTGTGGTTTCGACCCTTTGGACGCGGCGGCGCGCTTGGCCCCCACGTCTTTAGCCAGGCAGCAGTCAATGAGTTGACCGCAATGCAGTACTCTGTGCTGATGTGGAATAACGTACCGCGAGACTGGGTAGACCCGGACGGTTGGGTCGAAACGGCGTTAGAAAAAATTGCCCGCACAGAACACACCGTCATCGTGTTACACGACTTACCCACCGGGGCAATGGATCACCTGCCGCGGTTTATCGAGGAACTGAACAGCCGCAGCATTGAGATTACGAGCGAGGTGCCGGCAGATTGTGTGCCGATGTCGGCCGGTAATAAAACGGCAGCTTTGGATCTGTTGACGGCTTAGCCGATAGCTAAACCGACAACTAAACGTTCAGGAAGCCCCCCTTAAGCGCCCCTCAAGACGAGATGCTATTTGGCGGCAGCAAATCCTTCAGAAACCCAAGCACTGCGTCGTTAAACCCTTCACCTTGTTCAAGGTTCACTGCATGTCCGGCCTCCAGATCAACAATCTGCACCCCCGGCAGCATTTGCGCAACCTGGTCACGCAACGGTTGAAAGCCCTTTTCCCACCGACCATTAACCAGCAGGGTCGGACAGCGAATGTCAGCCAGGCGATCCCAGACCGAAAGGGTTGGCCGAGTGTAGCCAGTCAGGCGAATAAAGGCTTCAGGGTTTACGGCATTGGCCGCATCCACCAGAATTTGCCTGACATCCGGGTCAAGCCGCCGAGCGTTTTGCGGATGGAAAGGCATTTTTGCCAGGCCCTCGCTGCCATGCCGACGAATTAACTCGATGCGCTTTTCCCGGTCACGAGTGGCATCAAAGTCGGCGGGGCGGGAGATTGCTGACATCGAATTAGTAAACACATGGGCAATAACCCGCTCGGGATGTCGCAGGCAGTAATGAAACCCAAGGCCGGCACCAAAAGACTGGGTACACAAAATAATCTTCTCCGCCCCGTGTTGCACACGAATGCGATCGATCGCCGCAACCAGTCCGTCAACAGTGAAGTGTTGCATGTCTTCCGGGGTTGGCGAGTCACCGTGTCCCCAGAGATCAATCAGCACAGGCTGCACAACAGTTGCCAATGCTTCTTTGTTTCTCACCCACTGGCGCCGGCTCGATAACATGCCGTGAATCATTAACATCAGCATACCCTGCCCACCGGCTACACGCTCGAAAGCAAAATTGGGGGTGTCGTTGGGTTCGGGGAAAGCGTCAGGCGCAGGGGGCTGAGAGTCAGTCATAAAATCGGTAGTTAGAACTACGCAGCAAGAGTTGTCAGGCAGCAATCATAACAACCCGCACGCACGACAAATGCTGAGACAGTGATTTTCCGATTGTTTTCGGTTGCTTTCCGTAAGCGAATCAACGCCGGCCAAATGAGATTCAAGAAAGCCCTGCAACAGCGCATTAACGGCTGCTAATCTGGCAGACTTGCAAAACCCACACCTGGCAAGCGCAACCTCAAATCGTCGAAATCCACGCCAACGCCAAGGCCAAGCAGGTTCAATTCAACGCCCTCAGAACGTGCCAGGGTTAACCCAAGCAAGCCAAGTACAGAAAACTGCCAACCCGTTGCGCTGGGTGCGGGCCGAACAAATGTCCAATCGCCCAGGTAGTCTTTACCAATGGCGGTCGGCGGCAGATCAAGCTCAAGCGCTGGCACTTCGCGACCAATAAAAGCGGTAAAGCTGTTGCTGTTCGGGCCTGGCCACGCGCGATAGCGTCGGGCCCAGGGATAATCCGCCACTGCTTTCTCTACAGCATCGATTATCGGCTCCACATCATCGCCGCGCAGATCGACATAACGTTCGGGCACAGCACCAAACCAGTGAAAATCAGGTGTTCCCTGCTGACTGACTACCGCACTTGAACCTCGGTAGTAGCGCCAGCCCAAAACATGATGCACGGTGTATTGCGCCGCTCCTGGCCGTTTGGTCGCCACCCACGTGTGCACCGCAAACGCTCCGCGACGGCCGATGGTTCTTGCACCGTACACCTGGACAACAGCGCGTGGTTCGTCAACAGGGTCTGGGGCCAGCCCGGCAGAGCCGCGGTTGCCCGACCACCATCGGTCACGATCGGTGGTTTCGCTGAAAGCCATCAGCGACAACGGCGCTATCAGTAGAATCGCTACGGAAACAAGAAACAGAACCAGTATCCGTAGCAGGCGTCGCAACCGAATTTACCCTCAGCCTTCGTGATAACCGAGCATTGCCTTGGTCTCGAGGAATTCTTCAAGACCCCACTTACCAAACTCGCGGCCGTTACCAGACTGTTTGTAGCCGCCAAACGGCGCGCTTGGGTCAACCCCGGCTCCGTTCAGGTGTACGTTGCCAGCACGCAAGCGCGCGCCTACCCTGGCAGCACTTTCAATGTCAGCTCCGGTGACGTAAGCAGACAATCCGTAAGGTGTGTCATTGGCAATTCGAATGGCGTCTTCTTCATCGGTGTAGCCAATCAGGCTCAGCACCGGGCCAAAAATTTCTTCACGGGCAATTGTCATGTCGTTAGTGACGTTCGCGAACACGGTTGGCCGGACAAAGTAGCCGCTATCCAGGCCGTCGGGACGTCCGGTGCCGCCAGCAACCAACTTCGCGCCTTCGTCGATGCCTTGCTGAATTAAACCCTGCACTTTTTTGAACTGATTCTCTGAAACCAGCGGGCCGATCTGTGTTTTTTCGTCAGCAGGGTTACCAACCCGCATCTTGGCCGCGGTGGCGGCTGCAATGGCCGCCGCCTCGTCCATGCGGGCCATTGGCACCAGCATCCGCGTTGGGGCGTTACACGACTGGCCGGTATTCATACACACGCCAAAGGTGTCGCGGGCAACCACTTTTTCGAAGTCCGCTCCATCAAGAATGATGTTCGGTGACTTGCCACCGAGTTCCTGTGCCACCCGTTTTACAGACGGGGCTGCCTCCTGGGCAACGGACACACCGGCCCGAGTTGAACCGGTGAATGAAATCATGTCGATATCCGGATGTGAGGACATGGCAACCCCAACCCCCGGCCCGTCACCATTGATCAGGTTAAACACACCGGCCGGTACGCCTGCTTCGTGCATGACTTCGGCAAACAACAATGCGTTAAGCGGAGCAATTTCGCTCGGCTTGAGCACTACCGTACAACCGGCAGCCAAGGCCGGTGCTACCTTGGCGGCGATCTGGTTTAACGGCCAGTTCCACGGCGTGATCAGGCCACACACGCCAATTGGCTCGCGCAGCATACGCGCCCGCTTGCCGTCTTCCTGAAATTCAAATTTCTCAAGCGCGCGCAGGGCTTGCTTGAAGTGACCCAGACCGGAAGGCGCCTGAGCCATTTTTGACATCTTGATCGGTGCACCCATTTCCTGGGAAACAACCGTGGCAATGTCATCCATCCGTGTCTGGTAGACGTCGATGATCCGGGTGAGCATCGCCATCCGCTCTTCGCGAGTTGTCTGGGAATAGGTTTCGAAAGCTTTGCGCGCTGCTTTTACTGCGCGATCAACATCCTCAGCATTACCGAGTTTGATGGTGGCAATAGTTTGTTCCGTCGCCGGGTTGATAACTGCCATCTCCTGCTGACCAAGCGTATCGACCCATTCGCCATTGATATAGGCGTGTGACTGATGATTCATTGAATTTTTCTCCATACAAAAAACTGCTCACAGCGGCAGCGCTTTAACAAGCACCATTCTATTGCACGCTTTATGATCTCGCCCAGACAATCCTAGCCCCGCCAGGCTTGCATACCGGCCCACACCATGCACACCTTCCCTTTTGTTCCGTTATTTATTGGCATGGCCGTTCAGACGCTGGTCACCATGGCGGCGTATTCGGTACCCGCTGCGGCGCCTGCGATCGCCGCAGATCTCGATATTGCGGGCGAAAATGCCGGCTTGTTCATCGCCATCGTTTACGGCATGGGAATGTTCTCCGCCGTTTTGTCACCCAGCCTGATCCGGCGTTATGGCGCCGTACGGGTCAGCCAGTGCATCCTGATTTCAGCGATTGCGATGATAGTCATGGCCGCAACCGGCGACACGGTATGGGCGCTGGCGGCCGCGGGTTTTCTACTGGGCAGCGGTTACGGTGCCACCGCACCAACAAGCTCTCATCTGCTCATGAAACGCACCGCGCCGCAGATTCGAAACCTGGTTTTTTCGATTCGTCAGATTGGGGTGCCGTTAGGCGGTGTACTTGGCGGACTCATCGTGCCACCCTTGGTAGTGGCGGCCAACTGGCAAACCGCCATCGGTGTACAACTGATACCAGCGGTTGTGGTCCTGATCATTCTGCAAATTCTGCGCAAGACTTATGACGCCGACCGCAACCCGGACTTTGTACTCAACCGCGCCGGCTTGCTGGGCCCGCTGAAACTGCTGATCACCCTGCCAGCGATACGACTACCTGCGCTAGCCGCCTTTTTTTATGCCGGCACTCAGTTGTGTTTTGTCGCCTTTACCAGCGTCCATCTGACCAGCCGCGCAGACTTCAGCCTGGTTGCCGCCGGACAGATGCTCGCGGCATATCAATTGTCGGGCGTGATTTCCAGACCAATCTGGGGAGTCATTGCCGATCGGATATGTCCGGCACGCACAATGCTGGGCATTATGGGTTTTGTGATGGCGGCCATGGCGGTTTGTGCAGGGCAGTTTTCAAGCGAATGGTCTTTTGTCGCCATTTTGCTGGTTGTGATTGTTGCCGGTGCATCCGCCAGTGGTTATACAGGGCTGGCATTTGCCGAGTTTGCAAGAATCGGCGGAGACTCCGGGGCTGCCGAAGCCACCGGGCTTGGCGCATTCGCTCAGTTTGTCGGCGTGATGTTGTTACCAACCGGATTCAGCCTGCTTGTGTCAGTATCCGGCTACGCACTCGCGTATAACTGCATTGCAGGTATGGCCTCGCTGGCAGGTGCTGCGTTGCTACTGTTACCTGAAAATGTACGCCAAACCAACTGATAAACACGCCAACTGGCGTCACCGCAATCTATCGCAAGAGGTCTCATATGATTGACGCGTATTACTGGCCAACCCCGAACGGTTGGAAAATATCCATTGCACTTGAAGAAATGGGCCTTGAATACCAGGTAATGCCGGTAAATATCGGTAAAGGCGAACAGTTCGAAGCATCGTTTCTCCAGATCAGTCCGAACAACCGGATGCCCGCCATTGTTGACCACGACCCTGTCGACGGCGGCGAGCCCGTGTCAGTGTTTGAGTCGGGTGCCATCCTTATTTACCTGGCTGAGAAGAGCGGCCAGTTTTTGCCGTCCGATTTGCGCGGCCGCAAAGAAGTCCTCGAATGGCTGATGTGGCAAATGGGCGGCATGGGGCCGATGTTTGGTCAGTCCGGCCATTTTAAGTTTTACGCACCCGAAAAACTGCCCTACCCGATGGACCGTTACGACACCGAAATGCATCGCTTGTACGGTGTGCTGGATAAACGACTGCAGGATCGGGAGTTTATCTGTGACAATTATTCCATTGCCGACATGGCCTGCTGGCCATGGGTGATCACCTATAAACGGCAGGAAGTAAACCTGGAAGAGTTTCCGAATGTCAGGCGCTGGTACAAAGCACTACAAAACCGCCCTGCGTTACGCCGCGGTTACGGCGTTGGAAAAGAGCTGGGCAAACCAACCGGCAACTGGGATGAAGAAGCCCGCAAAAACCTGATGCCGCAATCACGGAAGTAAAGGCGAATCAAACAACCTCAAGCGGTGCATTGAGCCTGGCACCAGGAACCACAATGCCGCCACGATCGCCAACATTTACCGTGCCATAGCGCTGCGCATAAATTGGGGGCAGCGGCCTCGCGCCCGGGACAGCCAGCCACAAACGCAGTAAGTGGCGTTTCTTTTCCGGCTCAACCCAGTCGTTATACGACATACGATCGTGAAGCATGGTGTGGTTGTGCACCCATTGCATGTCACCGGGCTGAAACAACATCTGCATGCCAATTTCCGGATCGTTGGCCAGCTGATCGAATAGATCCAGGGCTTCGGTCTGGGTTTTAGTCAATGCCGGCACTTCGGGAAAGCGACGTGCCGATTCGATATAACGGCGTGCGTAAATCACCGACAAGTAATTTTGATGCCAATTGAACACCGGGATTTCGTGCCACGGCTTCTGGCCTTCGGGAATTTCTCCGCGACGATCGGTCATCAGGGGTTCGAACAGCGACGGCAGTAAGTCGGGCCGTCGTTTGAGCATTTCGTTATAAATTGTCATCGAACTGACCAGCGCAGACTCTCCACCCGACTGCGCCGTCTTCAGGCATAACAAGCCAACAACATCGCAAGAGTCGGTATGGAATGTCTGGCGTTCAGTGGTTTGATAAATTCTGGCGGTTGGATCGTTTTCAGCATCGCGTCCGACATCACGGACATGTCCAAGCACGTGGCCACTGCCATTTTGGGAACGCGCATTGCCAAAGTGACAGCCAATGCCGTAGTAGGCGATCGCGGATTCCCGCACGCTCCACCGCTCTACCGGCATGCCACGCATCAGGGCGAATCCACGACCGTTGATAACTTCTTCTCGAATGGCCAGCAATTTGGGCCCAAGCCGGGGCAACGGAAAGTCGCTGGCCCGGATGGTGGCCACATCGGCATCACCGGCAGCCAGTGGCGCCACGGCGGCGGCAACTTCGCTGATGTCATCAGGGCTCAACTGGTGCAACCATTCCTGGCTGTTGCCCATTTGTTTGCCGTACCAGGCGGACGGCCCGGTAATAGCGGGCGGCAGATTCTTTTGGTTGACGGATTTCGGCGGGTTTTCGGACATGGTGAAACCTGATTGTGCAAGCTGCATTAGAAGAAGACCGTTCTAATAATGCCATGGGATTACCCCGCCGGTCATCGCAGATGCGAAAACAGTGCGAAATTTCCGTAGTTGGGAGGCTATCGAATCGCCGGCGACCGCTGGTCAGCGTCGATTTGCTGGTTATGTTCACCAACGCCGGGGGCATTGTATCGAATAGTCATCGGGGTTTGCTCATACTGAAACGGAAAACCTTTGGCGATGTCACCGTCCGGTGTGTCACCAACAGCCGTGCCACCTAATTGCCGGTCAGTGGCAAACGCCTCACCACCGTCGGCAACAATAACCGTTGCAGCCCCGGCATTGCGCAAGCTTTCTTGCGCATCAGCCGCGGTCTCGCGGGCAACCCAGCGCAATAACTGGTCTTTGTCTTTAATACCCAGTCGGCTTTCACATGTTGTGATTGCTTCAGAATCGATGGTCACCGCCAGCCAGCTGCCGTCAGCTGTACTGCAAATCGCCTGGATTGGCAGATAAGTGTCATCGTTTCCCAGCGGCCGGTTCTGCCCGGGGTAAACCGATGCCTGGATTATTCTGTCACCCAGCGTATAGATGGCCATGTCGCGCTGCGAAATATCCAGGTGCAGGCCGCCACCGTTTTGCCGTTGCCAGTGCAACGCCGCCACCACGGTGCCCGCACCAAACAGACAGGCGATTTGATCGGGATAATTCAGATTGCGGCCGCTGATAACTGGCGAGTCGTCGCGATATCCGGTAATCGACGCGATTCCCGACCGTGCTTCGATTGCTGAACCAAAGGAAGCATTCTCGGCACCGGGGCCTGTTAACCCCTGGGCAGTAAGTGAGGCGAGAATAATGTTGGGATTAGCCTGAACAAGTGCTTCGAATCCGAAACCAAGTCGGTCCAGGACACCGCGACGAAAGTTCTCCAGCACCACATCGCATGTCGAAACCAGCTCCAGAAACCGGCGCTTACCCTGATCACTCTTCAAGTCAACCGCGTAACCGCGCTTGTTGCGATTGGTATACCGAAACATCGGTGAACCCTTGGCGCTGTCACCAGCCCAATACCGAAACGGGTCGGGGTAAGTATGCGATTCAATCTTAATAACATCGGCCCCCATATCAGCGAGCAATGCTGTTGTTCCGGCGCCGGCAGTAATTATGCCCAGGTCCAACACCCGAACCCCTGACAGCGGCAGGCATGGTTGATCGGTCGACTCTGAAACAGCGGCCGAAGTTTGTTTTTCCAGGTTGACCGACCCAGATGATTGCGCACCCAATGTTTGCGCACGATAGGGTGAAACAGGCCGGACCGCTGTCTGTCCGTTACGCATTTTAAAAGAGGTCAGCGCGCTGCGATGTTGCAGCAATTCATCATCAAGTAAGTCGTCTACGGTGGCGATTACCCCACTGGGCAAACCGGCTTGTCGAAACCACTCACCCAGCTGGTGCTTACCGTGCTGCGCCACCCAGCCGGCAATAATCTGCTGATACTCACAACGGTGCTGTGCCCGACCCTCGAAGGTCGCATAGCGGGGATCCTTCAGTTGATCGATGCCAATCAGTTGAATCAGAACAGGCCAGTCTGCCTCGGTAAATACAACAGCCACATGGCCGTCTGCACAAGGCAGTACCGGCCATTCGGCCAGCTCGCCCTCGCGGGTGAGTTTGTCGTTTCTGCCACCAAGCAACACCGCTTTCCAGTTCACCCACGACAACACGCTTAATGCATCAAGGCGCGCAATATCATCCTGGCCAAAATGGCTCTTCTTGATAATTAAACCGGTGAGCGCGGTATAAGCGGCGTACCCGGCGGCAAATGCTGCCTGGTGTCCACCCAGTTTCAGGGGTTCGCGATCGGGATCACCAATCAGGTCACAAATACCGGCCATCGCCTGCACGGTCAGCTCGGATACGAGCATTTCAGACAAAACAGACGTATCGACCCCGGCGGACGCGCCGTTTGGTATCGGATATACAAGGACAGCAGGCCCGTGCGGTTGCACACGCTGCGCGCCGTCGCAGAGACGAAACACCGCATCTGCATGTGTATCAGCGTTGCACAAAGCGCCACATTGTTTTCCGTACAACAAGAACTCGACCAGCTCGTCCGATTCACCGGCGAAGTTGGCACTGTTCGTATAAACGGTTGCACCGGCATCCGCTGCCAACCGGCCAGCAAACCCGATGGCACGCTTAATCAGTGGTGATGTGTTTTGCGCTATCGTCTCGACTATGATGGTTTCGGGCGATAAAAATTTCATTGGGTTGAAAGTGCCGCTGGTAACGCGTCACCGGATACGGTAATCCGATGCATGAGTCTGCGCGACCCGTGATAATTGTTCAGCGCGTAATGCCAGGTCGCACGGTTATCCCAAAAGGCAACCGACCCGGGCCGCCATTCGAATCGGCAGGTGAATTCAGGGCGTGACGCATGGGTATACAACAACTGAAGGAGCGGCTCGCTCTCTGCCACTGTCCAGCCTTCGAAATGAAGAGTAAACGCCCCATTCACATATAAGGCCTCGCGTCCGCTGAGCGGATGGCGAATCACAACCGGATGGGTGGACACCTGGGTAGCTAGCTCTGGGTTTCGTGAGCGTCCCCCATTCGTACGCTGGGCGGAAGAACCCTGCGGACCAAACACATGGCCACTCGAATGCACCGCATTTAATCCGCGCAGACATTGCTGCAAACCCGGAGATAAGGACTCAAACGCCGAATACATATTGGCGAACAAGGTTTCACCCCCGCTGTCCGGTAATTCGCGGGCGACCAGGATTGAACCCATCGCCGGCTCGGCGTCATAAGAATGATCGGTGTGCCAGCCACCACCGATGTTGTCCCGATTCTCAGCCTCCTTACGCACTTCGGCTATCTCGGGAAAATTTTCGACGCTATCGAAAAACTGGTTCACCGCAATTGGGTTCCAGCGCCGGGCAAAACTGATATGGGCTTGTGGAGTGATTTCCTGGTCGCGAAAGAAGATTACGCCGTAGTCGGCATAGGCCTGCCGGATCAAGTGAAATTCTTCATCACCCAAGGTGTTCAGGTCGACTCCGAGGACCTCGGCACCAACGCCGGTACACGGTTTAATTTCAATCATTCGCCATCTCGAATTATGTTTACTATTTCTTGTCTGGGTTTGGTTCGTGTCTTGCCGTCGTCAAGCGGCGATCAACCCGCGCCACCACATAAGAATAACCGCCATGAAGACCATCATGGTCATGCAGAATAGCTTGTCAGTCGCGCTTTTGACCAGCGAGGACGACCATACCCATGCACTAGTTCACGGAGACTGAATGACCACGCCACTGAAGCATGTCCGGGTTCTTGACCTGACTAACGTCCTGGCCGGCCCTTTTTGCTGTCACCAGTTGGCCCACCTTGGCGCTGATGTCATTAAGGTCGAAGTGCCGGGAACCGGCGACCTGGCCCGCCAGTTAGGTGCCGATGCCGCATTGAATGCCAAGCTGTCCGGGGTTTCATTCCTGGCGCAAAACACTGGTAAACGTTCGATCACAATCAATCTGAAGGCACAAGCCGGCAAACAATTGTTTAAACGACTCGTTGCAACCGCCGACGTCCTGGTTGAGAACTTCCGACCCGGGGTAATGGATCGTCTGGGGGTTGGATATGACAGCCTGAAAGCGGACAACCCGGATCTGATCTATTGCGCAATTTCCGGTTTTGGTCAGGAAGGCCCGATGCGCGACCTGCCGGCATACGATCAGATCGTTCAAGGCATGTCAGGCCTGATGAGTATCACGGGTGATGCAGATACTGCACCACTCAGAGCCGGCTTTCCAGTTGCAGACACTATTGGCGGTATGACGGCGGCATTTGCGATTAGCAGCGCACTGTCATCGTTACAAAAACCGCGCGGTACGTTTATTGACATCTCTATGCTGGAAGCTGTGATTTCAACCATGGGTTGGGTTGCGTCAAATTACCTGATCGCCGGGCAGGATCCCCGACCAATGGGTAACGACAATTTCAGCGCCAGCCCGTCTGGCTTGTTTGCCACCGGTGACGGCCCGATTAATATTGCCGCGAACAAGCAAGAACAATTCGAAGCCGTGTGTCGGGTAGTGGGTAAAACAGAACTTATCACCGATCCTCGTTTTGCTACCCGCCAGGCACGCCTGGATAATCGCGGTGAGCTTAACGCCTTGCTTGAGCGGGCGTTAAGTTGCGATAACGCGAAGCACTGGCAACAAAAGTTGAACGAGGCTGGCGTGCCGGCCGGCCGCGTATTAAGCCTGCCCGAGGTGTTGGATGAACCGCAGATCGCCGATCGCGGTCTGATCGGTTCTTTTGATCACGTCCCCGGCCTGGACGGGAAAATGCGTTTTATCCGAACCGGTATCAAGCTCGATGGCCAGGCCCCGATTACCGACCGGCCACCACCAACCCTCGGTCAGCATTCACAAGAATTACTAGCCGAACTTGGCTACAGCAATGGCGATATAGCGGCATTACGGGCGGACGAGGCGATCTGAACCGTCGCTCATCGCGAACCACTTAGAATACGGCTCAAAGCGTTCCAGGCAATTCGCCAGGGCCCATCAACTCAGGACTGTAAATTGAATACTGAATGGACACCCAGCCAGCGTTATCCCGACCCGCGCATTGTGGTCGTCGAACCTGAATTCGACAGCTTGCGTCTGCCAATGGCCAAGGTTGAACGCCTGGCTACCGGCATGCGCTGGTGCGAAGGCCCCGTCTGGCTTGGCGATACCAATACCTTGATCTGGAGTGATGTTCCCGGCAACTGCATGTACCGCTGGGACGAACAAAACGGTGCTGCTGTCTTTCGCCAGCCTTCAAACAATGGCAACGGCAGCACCCGTGACCGCCAGGGACGACTACTAACTTGTGAACACCTTACCCGCCGGGTTGTCCGTACCGAATACGACGGTTCAATTACAGTGCTAGCCGACAGCTTCGGCGGTAAACGCCTGAATTCACCCAACGATATTGTCTGCAAATCGGACGGCACGATTTGGTTCACTGACCCAATTTTTGGGATAGGTGGTTTCTACGAAGGCGAAAAAGCAACGAGCGAAATTTCGCCCAACGTCTACCGCATAGATACCTCGGGCGAATTATCGATTGTGATCGAAGGCATCAACCAACCGAATGGCCTCGCTTTCTCTCCGGATGAATCAACGCTGTACGTGGTTGAGTCACGAAGTACACCGCGCAACATTCTGGCCTACGACATATCCGATGGTCTGACCGCCAGCAATGGACGTGTATTGATTAACGCCGGCCCAAAAGGCACCCCGGACGGTTTTCGCGTTGATATTCATGGCAACCTGTGGTGTGGCTGGGGCATGGGTGCAGACGGCTTGGATGGTGTTCATGTATTTAACCCCGACGGCAAACTGATTGGCCGGATCGACTTGCCCGAACGGTGTGCCAACCTGTGTTTTGGTGGCCGACATCGCAATCGCTTATTTATGGCGGCCAGTACTTCTCTGTATTCGTTGTTCGTTAACACCCAGGGCATGGCCGGCGGTTAGCGCGGCATTCCGGGCAAAAGCCAATTTTGCCCTGCCACCCTCGCCTGCCTGTGGCTCGACTGTGGCGATTCGACTGTGGCGATTCGATTTCGGCGACTCGATTGAGAACGGGGTAGACTTACTTCATAGCACGTTCAAAGATGCGGCCAGACACCAGAAAAGGAGACAAAAAATTGCCTACAGTGACTTACATTGAACACGATGGTACAGCTCACGCTGTCGACGTACCCGTTGGCGAAACCCTGATGCGCGGCGCGGTCGATAATGACGTGCCCGGCATCGACGGCGACTGCGGCGGTCAATGTGCCTGCGCAACCTGCCATGTCTATGTTGACAGCGACTGGCTAGCCAAAACCGGCGACCGAACTGAAATGGAAGAATCAATGCTAGATTTTGCCGCCGTTACCCAGGATAACTCGCGCCTTGCCTGCCAGATTCAAATGACCGAAGCACTGGACGGGCTTGTCCTTCGCATGCCAGACGGACAGCACTAAGTCTTTAAAAGAGGAACCGAACGATGAGCGCAGTACTGAACTCAAACCAGGCCCGCGAAAAAGCCTACGACACACCACTAGACGAAATTGATGTCAGCGACCCGACTTTTCATCGCGACGATTCCATTGGCTATTATTTTGAACGTCTGAGAAAGGAGCGCCCGGTCCACAGAACGCGGTCAGAACGCTTCGGGGAGTTCTGGTCAGTAACCCGCTACGACGACATCATGAAGACCGACATGAACCACAAGTCGTTCTCGTCGTCACCAGCCATCACTATCCGCGACCTGCCAACAGAGTTTCAGCGCCCGATGTTTATTGCCATGGATCCGCCCAAACATGATGAGCAGCGTAAGGCAGTCAGCCCGATTGTTGCTCCGGCAAACCTTGCGCAGATGGAATCGACTATTCGGGAAAGAACCTGCAAGGTTCTGGATTCACTACCACGCGACGAAGAGTTCGACTGGGTCGAATCAGTGTCGATTGAACTGACCACGTTGATGCTGGCAACATTGTTCGACTTTCCGATCGAAGACCGTCGTTTGCTGACCTGGTGGTCTGATGTCGCCACAGTTGACCTGACATCCGGGCACGAGATTGATACCGATGAGAAACGGATGGCGGAACTTCAGAAATGCCTGGAGTACTTCACCGGTTTGTGGAATGAACGGATCAATGCTGAACCCAGGCCTGACCTGATCTCGATGTTGGCCCATGCGCCGGCAACCCGCAACATGGACCCTATGGAGTTCCTGGGCAACCTGATGTTGCTGATTGTCGGGGGCAACGATACCACCCGAAATTCGATGTCTGGCAGTGTGGTGGCATTGAACCGGTTCCAGGATGAATACACCAAGCTGCGTTCCAACCCCGGCATTATTTCCAAGAGTTTTATCCCGGAAGTCATCCGCTGGCAAACCCCGTTAGCCCATATGCGTCGCACCGCAAAAGCTGAAGACCACATTGGTGATCAGAAAATAATGCCGGGCGAAAAAATTGCCATGTGGTATTTGTCAGGAAACTTCGACGAAACAGCAATTGAAAACCCGAATCAATTCATTATTGACCGGCCCCGCCCGCGTCAGCATATGGCGTTTGGTTTTGGAATTCATCGCTGCGTCGGGAATCGTCTTGCCGAGCTTCAGCTGGCGATCCTGTGGGAAGAACTGCTCACCCGATTTGACAATATTGAAGTGGTTGGCGAGCCGGAACGCACGTTCTCAAACTTTGTCCATGGTTGGACAAAACTACCGGTGATTATTCGGTCATAGTGTATGGTCATCTCGTTACCCGATCGCAGCCGGGAAATCACACCAGAGTTCTTCAAACGCAACTACGCCCACTTTGCGCCGCACGCCTTGCGGCCGACACCGCAAAATTGTACGGTGACCCGCGATCTGCCGTACGGCCCTGACGATAAACAACGGCTGGATATTTTTCAACCGGTGAGATCCGAGACGCACCCATTGAACAACAAGTCCCCTGTGCCAACCATCGTATTTGTTCACGGTGGTGGATTTAAGTACGGTGACAAAGGTAGTCCCGACTCGCCGTTTTATAACAACATCGGCGCCTGGGCAGCATCCAACGGAATGCTAGGGGTAACCATGTCGTACCGCCTGGCACCGGCGTTTCAATGGCCATCAGGCTCACTCGATGTGGCGGCCGCTATGGACTGGCTGAGCGAAAACATCGGACGCTTCGGCGGGTCTGCGAAGTCGATTGTCTTGTTCGGCCAGTCCGCCGGTGCCGTTCACGTCGCTGGTTATGTTGCCCGGCCGTCGCTACGGGGTCCGGGTCCGATCGCTGCCGGGGCTGTCATCATGTCGGGCATTTACGATCTGACCCGATTTCCCCGAAACCCTTTTGAAGACGCCTACTACGGCACGGATACATCCGTGATGAGTGAGTGCTCGACCCTGGACGGCCTTGTTGAACCTGACATTACCTGCTTGTTCGCGATTGCCGAGTTGGACTCTGCCGCTTTTCAGGCGCAAGCGGCTTACCTGGTGAGTGCCTGTGTCAAAAAAACAAAGCGCTGGCCCAATATCGTGTATGCCAACGGGCACAATCATTTATCGACGGTCTACTCGCTGGGCTGCCCCAAGCACCGTCTGGGTGAACAAATCATTGAATTTGCTGAGCTCGTATGTCAGAAAACATCAGCGTAATCGACATCGCCAACCTGAACTGGGACGACTTGAAGTTTGTTCTGGCCGTTGCCGAGGCCGGGTCGGTAAACAGCGCTGCACGCCGACTCGGGGTTAACCATGCAACCGTTTTGCGGCGCATCGCCCAACTCGAAGCCAGCCTGGGGCATCACTTTTTTGATCGCGATGCCGCCGGTTATCGTCCTTCGCGCCAAGGCGAAAAAGCGGTAGCATCGGCGATTCGCATTCGCAAGGAACTACAATCACTGAATCAGGTTCTGAATGGGTTGTCGACTGAACTGGACGGCAAAATCCGGGTGACGACAACAGACTCTTTGCTAACTAGTGTCGTTGGCGCTGCGCTCCGAAGCTTTCATGAGCGATTCCCGCAGATTCAGATTGAACTTGTCATTACTAATCAGCTGCTCCGTCTAAACGAGCGTGCCGCTGATGTGGCTATTCGCCCAACCCGTGAAGCCCCTGAAGGTATGCACGCACAGCGAATCTGCAAGCTTGGCTTTGCCGTTTATGCCAGCAAAAAATTTATGGCATCTGCGCCCGATTCGCCCACCCCAAACACCCGATGGCTTGCACTAAACCCCGGACAGAACAAGTCACCCAGCGAATACTGGATGCAGACTCATTATCCTAACGCCTTGATCACGATTACCGCAGATTCTTTTGCCAGCCTGGGCAAACTGGCGGAACAAGACCAGGGACTGGCCGTATTACCCTGCTGTCTGGGTGAAACCAGTGACACACTGGTCCGCGTTGGCGATCCGCTCGCTGATATAGAAACCGCTTTGTGGGTGATGACACCAACTGAGCTGGCGGGCACGGCGCGAGTACAGGCGTTTTGTGAGCACATGGCCGAAGCCTTGAGCCTTGAGCAAGCGGTTATATCCGGCACCCGGTCCGACTAAAGCAAGACCCGTCAGCTAAAAAAGCAAAAATCGAATACGCAGACTGAAGCACCTTATCAGTTGCTCTACGCCGCTTCGTTCTCGCGCGAATAACGACGGCGTTCATGCTCTTTCAGGTAGCGTTTACGAAGCCGAATACTCTTTGGAGTAATTTCAACAAGCTCATCATCCGCAATAAATTCAACCGCTTTTTCCAGGGTTAATTGAATTGCGGGAGTCAGGGTAACCGCATCATCTTTGCCCGAAGAGCGCACGTTGGTAAGCTTTTTCTCTTTCACCGGATTCACAACCAAATCGTTATCGCGCGAATGAATGCCGATAATCATGCCTTCGTACAATGGCTCACCAGGGGTTACGAACATACGCCCTCTTTCCTGCAACTTCCACAAGGCATAGGCAACCGCAGCGCCATCGTCCTGGGAAATCAACACACCGTTGCGCCGCCCTTCCATATCACCCGACCACGGGCCGTACGAATCGAACACATGACTAACAATGCCACTGCCACGGGTCATGTTCAGAAAATCGTTGTGAAAGCCAATTAAGCCACGTGCCGGAATGGTGTACTCCAGGCGTACCCGGCCTGCGCTGTCGGGCACCATATTGACCATTTCCCCTTTACGCTGTCCCAGTAATTCCATGACCGGCCCCTGGTGTTCTGACTCCAAGTCCATGGACAAGCTTTCGTAGGGCTCTTGCTTTTCACCGTCAACAAAACGAATCGCCGGACGCGGACGCGAAACGGCCATTTCGTACCCTTCGCGACGCATGTTCTCCAGCAAAATTGTCAGATGCAGTTCACCGCGCCCCGAAACGATAAACGTGTCAGAGTCTGACGTGAATTCAACTTTTAGTGCAACGTTGGCATTCAACTCGCGCTCCAGGCGTTCGCGCAGCTGACGACTTGTCACAAACTTGCCTTCACGCCCGGCCATTGGCGAGGTGTTAACTAGGAACTCCATGGTCATGGTGGGTTCATCAACATGGAGCATGGGTAAGGGGTCAATTTTTGACGGATCACAAACCGTTGTTCCGATTCCAACACCTTCGACACCGGTTATCGACACGATGTCACCGGCACTCGCCTCTTCGACCGGTTTGCTTTCGAGGCCTTTGAACTGTAGAACCTGGCCAATTTTTGCCGGCTTAACCACTGGCTTGCCGTCTTCACCAGGCACTGTCAAACTGACTAGCTGATTCGGCCTGACCGTGCCACGATTGATGCGACCGATACCAATTCGACCAACGTAGCTGGAATAACCAAGCGCACTAACCTGCATTTGCAACGGGCCGTCAGCATCATCCCGACGCGCTGGAACTTCTTTAAGGATAGCCTCAAACAACGGAGTTAAAGACTGTCCGGCAGCCACGGCTTCCTGCTCGCTGGCAATGGGTACCGTTGGCAGCTTACTCGCGTCATCAACTGCCCAGCCGTAAATAGCTGATGCCAGTAGTGATTTGAAATCCAGTTGCTCTTCGTTGGCACCGAGGTTGTAGAACAAATCGAAGGTTTCGCTGAGCACCCAGTCTGGCCGCGCACCGGGTCGGTCGATTTTGTTCACAACAACAATGGGGCGCAAACCCAGTTCCAGAGCTTTGCGGGTTACGAACCGGGTTTGTGGCATTGGTCCGTCAACGGCGTCGACGAGGAGCAATACTCCGTCAACCATTGACAAGGCGCGCTCTACTTCACCACCGAAGTCTGCATGGCCCGGGGTGTCAACTATGTTGATACGGGTTCCCTTGTAACTGACCGCACAGTTCTTCGCCAAAATTGTGATGCCGCGCTCTCGTTCGAGGTCATTACTGTCCATCACCCGGTCGGCAACCAGTTGATTGTCACGGAAGGTGCCTGACTGTCGGAGAATCTGATCAACCAGCGTCGTTTTACCGTGGTCAACGTGAGCAATGATGGCGAGATTTCTGATTTGATCGTGTTTCACTTGGGATCCTGCGCATTAGCGCTTGGTACAGGCGTAAGCCATGGGTTTTGATGTCGGTGATGTCGAACTAAGCCGACGTATTTGTTTCATCAGGTAGATCTGCAACAACCAGACGACGGGGGGCCAGCATGTCATTATCGATGTCGGCCAGCCCGAGAAAACGATTAAGTGCGTAGACCCGGCATCGTTCTTTGGGCAATCCGCAGCCCGACTCAGCCCTGGATTTTGGTTCAACTGGCGACAAAAACCGGGCATGGGCAATGGCCACTGCCTGGCCGTGACGAAAGCGCTCCGCCTGATCAGCGGGAATTTCGCAGCCGGGTAAGCCAACCAACATGGTGTCGACAGGCTTGATATTGGCCAGTAACGACGCGTCATTAACGACTAGTTGCTTCAGCTCGTCCAGTTCAACGCCATCAGCCATATCAAACTGACCGACTGCTTCCCGGCGCAGAAATTTCAGATACGCACCGCAGCCAAGTTTTGCGCCGATGTCTTCGGCCAGAACCCGGATATAAGTGCCTTTACTGCAAATAATTCTTACTTGAATTTGTGACGATTTAACGAGCGCCAACCCGGTTAGCTCCATCTGGTATACCGTGATACGACGCGCCGTTCTTTGCACTTCGTGGCCTTTACGCGCATACGCATACAGTGGTTTGCCCTTGTGCTTCAGTGCTGAATACATGGGCGGTAACTGGTCAATTTCACCCGTCAGGGAGGCCAGAGCCGCTAACACGTCGCTTTCAACCAGGCGCGAAACTACGTTGTCCGGGTCGTTGGCGGTGATTTCACCCTCTTCATCCCCGGTTGTTGATGAGCTACCCAACTGAATGGTTGCCAGGTAGGTCTTACGGGCTTCAACCAGGTCGTTGATAAATTTGGTCGCCTGACCAAAGGCAATGGGTAACAAACCTGTGGCCAAAGGGTCGAGCGTGCCACCATGCCCACCTTTGCGCGCACGGAAAATCCTCCGCGCTGTTTGCAATGCGTCGTTGGAGCTTAGACCGGCGGGTTTATCAAGAAGAAGGACACCGTCGATATCCCGCCACTTATCGCTGGCCATCGTCAGGAACGTCGGGAATTTCAGGAACGCCAGACTCTGGCTCATCAGCCGCCTGGGTTTCGAGTGCCCGATCGATCAGCGCGGACATTGCCAACCCGTCAATTGTCGAGCGATCGTGAATAAAGCGAATTTCCGGATTGGTGTGAATTCGAACCCGCCGGCCCATTTTGCTGCGCATGAAACCGGCCGCCCGGGTCAGGCCGGCGAGCGTGGACGCGATCGTTTCGGGATCGTCGGGCAGAACAGAGAAATAAACCGTCAGGTAAGCGTAGTCGGGGGTAAGGTCAACATCGGTAATCGTGACCAGCCCTACCCGCGGGTCTTTGACCTCGGTACGGATCATCTGCGCGACTTCGTGATGCAGTTGTTCTGCAACCCTTTGCCCGCGATTAGCGTTCTTGCCCTGATGACGGCTCATGAACCGTGGTTTCCGATGGATGCCAGGCATATAGCCCAGCCAGATTAATTATGTTGTGAGTGCAAGGCACCCAAGTGCGATTGCCAAATCGATAACGAGACAACGGCTTTGCCGAAACGCGGGCTACCCATGGGCAGCCCGCTCACTCATCAGAGTGTCCGGGCAACTTCTTTGACCTCAAATGTTTCCAGTTCGTCGCCGACCTTGATGTCGTCGTAGTTCTTCAGTGACAAGCCACATTCAAAGCTTTCTTTCACCTCACGAACATCGTCTTTAAAGCGCTTGAGCGAGTCCAGTTCTCCGGTCCAGATAACCGTGTTGTCGCGTAACAGGCGAATCTTAGAGCCGCGCCGGATCAAACCCTCGGTAACCATACAGCCCGCAATATTGCCGATACGCGACACGCGGAAGACTTCACGAATCTCGACCCGACCGAGGATGACTTCGCGCTCTTCCGGAGACAACATACCGCCCATCGCTGACTTCACATCATCGACAGCGTCGTAAATGATGTTGTAAAAGCGAATCTGAATTTCTTCAGTTTCAGCGGCGCGACGTGCGCCCTGATCAGCTCGGACGTTAAAGCCAATAATGACCGCCTTGGATGCCGCTGCCAGGTTGACATCAGACTCGTTGATCCCGCCAACGGCCTGGTGAACAATTTGTACTTTGACTTCGTCAGTCGACAATTTGGTGAGCGCCTGAGCCAGTGCTTCCGATGAACCTTGAACGTCGGCCTTAACGATGAGTGGCAGAGTCTGGACATCGCCTTCAGCCATCAATTCCATCATGTTCTCAAGCTTGGCCGCCTGCTGCTTGGCCAGCTTGGTATCGCGGAACTTACCCTGGCGATACATGGCAATTTCGCGCGCCTTGCGCTCATCACCCAGAACAATGACGTCGTCACCGGCCTTAGGTACTTCGGCCAGACCCTGGACCTCAACGGGAATCGACGGGCCAGCCGAATCGATCGGCTTGCCGTTTTCATCGAGCATCGCGCGAACACGACCATAGGACGAACCAACCAGCAAGGCATCACCTTTGTTCAGCAGGCCAGACTTAACCAACACGGTGGCCACCGGGCCCCGCCCTTTATCAAGCCGGGCTTCAACAACAATACCTTTGGCAGGTCCTTCAGCCTGGGCTTTGAGTTCCAGAACCTCAGCTTGCAGTAACACGTGCTCGAGCAAGCTGTCGACCCCTTCACCGGTAACGGCTGAGACAGGAATTACCGGGACGTCACCGCCGTAGGCTTCAGGAATCACATCGTGACTGGTCAGCTCCTGCATGACTTTATCCGGCTGAGCATCTGCCTTGTCGATCTTGTTCATCGCTACCACGAGCGGGACTTTTGCGGCCCGCGCGTGACTGATTGCCTCTGCAGTCTGTGGCATCACCCCGTCGTCTGCAGCAACCACAAGAATGACAATATCGGTTGCATCAGCACCGCGCGCGCGCATTGCTGTAAATGCTTCGTGTCCTGGTGTATCCAGGAAAGTCACCATACCGCGATCAGTAGTTACGTGATACGCACCAATATGCTGGGTGATACCGCCGGCTTCGCCGGACGCCACCTTTGCGCGACGGATGTAATCGAGCAACGATGTTTTTCCGTGATCGACGTGGCCCATGACTGTCACAACCGGAGGACGCGGCAGTTCGGGGGCCATGTTCTCTTCGACACCAATATCTTCTTCGAGAAATGCCTCCGGGTCGTCCAGTTTGGCGGCAACCGCCTTGTGGCCAATTTCTTCGACCAGGATCATTGCAGTGTCCTGGTCCAGGCTTTGGTTAATCGTCACCATTTGGCCAAGCTTCATTAACTCTTTAATGACTTCAGTTGCTTTCACCGACATCTTGTGGGCCAGATCCGCAACGGTAATTGTCTCAGGCACGTGAATTTCGCGCGCAATAAACTCAACAGGTGCGGCGGCAACTTTCTCGGCTTGTCCGCGGCCACGGCCACGGCCACGAGCGCGACCGCCGCCCGGACGCCACCCGCCGGTATCTGGCCGGGTTTTGGCTGCCGTGCGCCGTTTGTTAGCTTCTTCAGACCAGCTGGACGATAGCTTCTCGGCTTTGACGTGCTTCTTTTGCCCTGGCTTGGCCTCTTCAGTCTTCGCCGCGGTGCCCGGCTTGGCTGTGGGTTTCTTGGCGACCGGCACAACCGGCGGCGGCACGTCAGCAGGTTTGGGCTTGGGCTTTCGAGCCTCATCCATCATCTGCTTGATCTGTGCGACTTCATTCTGAACGGCCCGACGTTCACGGTTTCGAACCTTGGTTTCTTCTTTCAGTTTTTCAGCGCGAGCGGTTGCATCAGTTGCCTCTTTGTTGGCAGCCTCACGCACAACTTCATCGGCACTGACATCGAGTTTTTCTTGTTTTTCGATTGCCTGTTGTTGGTCCAGCTCGGCAGCGGCTTGCTCAACCTCACGGTTTTTCGACTCTGTCTCAAGCGCATCCTGCTTCGCTTTCAGCTCTGCAGCCTGACGCTCAAGCAGCTCGCGCTGGCGCGCCTCTTCCGCCCGGCGTCGTTCAATCAAAGCCTGGTCGACTTGGGGTGCGGCCGCTTGGACAACCGGTTCTGCGACCGCTGATTTCCCGTCGCGTTTGACGAATGTCCGCTTCTTACGCACCTCAACCTGAATCGTGCGCGCTTTGCCAGTGGCATCAGCCTGTTTGATTTCAGAAGTCTGCTTACGCGTCAACGTAATTTTCTTACGCTTGGGCTTTTCGACTTCACCGTGCGAGCCGCGCAGAGATTCAAGCAACCGCTCTTTGTCGGTTGCGCTCAATGCATCGTCGACGGAACTTTTGTCGACGCCGGCCGCCTTTAGCTGCTGCAGCAACACATCAGCTGGCATCTTCAGTTCGTTAGCAAATGTGGAGACTTTATCGCTCGTCATACCGTTTCCTTCGCGCTGGGCATAAATTTAGTCAATGCCTTCAGGCGTCCTCATTTTCGAACCAGTGAGCCCGCGCTTTCATAATGAGCGCGCTTGCCTGCTCGTCAGAAATTCCAGTGAACTCAACTAATTCATCAACGGCCAATTCGGCCAATGCTTCGCGATCGCGGACGTCGTTGTCTGCCAGCTTGGCGGCAAGGACTTTGTCCATACCTTCAAGCGACAACAAGTCTTCTTCGGTTTCGCTAAGCTTTTCTTCGGTTGCAATGGCTTCGGTCAGCAGTGAATTGCGTGCACGAGTCCGCAGCTCTTCAACGGTATCTTCGTCAAAAGCTTCGATTTCCTGCATCTCCTGTACTGGCACATAGGCAACCTCATCCAGACTGCTAAAGCCTTCTGCGACCAGGATCTCTGCCACGTCTTCATCAACATCAAGTTTGTCGATAAACAACTGCATGATCGCCGTTTGTTCCTGCTGCGTTTTGGCTTCAGACTCTTCCGCCGTCATGATGTTGATCTGCCAACCGGTCAGCTCAGAGGCAAGACGAACGTTACGGCCGCCGGTGCCAATCGCCAGTGCCAGATTGTCTTCGTCAACTACAACATCCATCGCCTGTTTTTCTTCGTCGACCATAATAGAGCTGACGTTGGCCGGCGCGAGTGCACCAATGACAAACTGCGCCGGGTCTTCAGACCACAACACGATGTCAACCCGCTCGCCGGCCAACTCGCCGGTAACGGCCTGGACGCGGGATCCACGCACACCAACACAAGTGCCAATCGGGTCAATGCGGCGATCGTGAGACACGACGGCAATTTTGGCACGCACACCGGCGTCACGGGCCGCCGCTTTGATCTCCAGCAGACCTTGCTCGATTTCGGGAACTTCGATCGCAAACAAATGCTGAATAAATTCAGGCACGGTTCTCGACAGGTACAACTGCGGGCCACGTCCCTCGCGATTCACTTCGGCGACATAAGCCCTGACCCGGTCACCGGTGCGCAGATTCTCTTTGGGAATCATATGTTCGCGCGGCAAGCGTGCTTCCACTTTACCCGACTCAATAATTGCGCCTTCCCGATCAACACGTTTGACAGTGCCCGACAGAATCGGCTCACCACGTTGCAGAAAATCCGCAATGATCTGCTCACGTTCTGCATCGCGGATGCGCTGCAGAATCACTTGTTTCGCAGCCTGGGCACCGATACGGCCCAGATCTGCCGGCTCAAGATCTTCTTCGACGAACTCTTCGAGCTCGATATCAGGCACTTTCTTGCGGGCTTCAGCCAGAATTATCTGTAAGTCATGGTCTTCGAGCTCACCATCTGGCACAACCTGCCATCGGCGAAAGGCGACGTATTCCCCCGATTCGCGGTCGATTTGAACCCGCACGTCTGTCTCTTCGACAAATCGTTTCTTGGTTGCTGAGGCCAATGCACTTTCCAGTGCCTCGAAAACGATTTCGCGGGCGACGTTTTTCTCACGTGCCAACGCATCAACCAGCAACAATACTTCGCGGCTCATCAATGTCTCCTGAATTCATACTGTGGAACAAGCCGAGCCCGATCCACTTCGTTCACTTCAAAAACCAGCTTCTGACCAACCAGGGATTTGGTCTCCCCGGGTGAATCGGCCGGATTCACGCGTTTAACTTTCTTACCTTTACCCCCGCGCGATTGCACGGGCTCAATATCCACAAGCTCAAGCCCAAAGCGCCCTTCACCTTCGACGGTCAGAACCCCTTGAAAATTCCTGCGCCCCTCGAAAGGCTCACGCAATTTCAGCATCACCAACTCTCCGGCAAAGCGCCGGAAATGTGCAGCCACTTTAAGCGGCCTGTCCATGCCCGGTGAGGACACTTCAAGACGTTCGTAGTCAAAATCTTCTACCAGCAAGACATGGCCAAGCTGATGACTGACTTTTTCACAATCGGTGACCTGTATCACCGGGTCGATGCCATCAACAGTGCCGATACCATCAGCGGCGCTGTCCGTTGCAGGATCAGCCGCTGCCGCATTCTCAGCAAACGGATGGTCGATGTAAACGCGCAGCAATCCAGAGGATGCGAACTCAACGTCCACAACCTCGTATCCCAGCCCAACGACTGTTGATTCAATCAATTCCCTGATCCGCTGCACAATGAATTTGCCAATCCTGTCTGTGTACAAACCGAAGTTTGCGGACAAACCGATATCCAAACTAACGACTACAAGATGAAAAAAAAATGGGCTGTAAGCCCATTCCTTCAGGCCCGCAGGGCCCGCGTTTGCCGGCACCGGCCTGACTTCGACCAGCGCAAATGCCTTCAAACTCTAAATTCGCCGCAAACTACGCGGTTGTGGGCACCTTGCCACCACCACGGGCCGCCTAATTCAGCAAAACTTGACAAAATGCTTCAAGTGCCAAAATTTATTTGAATCGCAATTTATTTGAATCGCTATCGCTATCTATGACTGCAATCTATAACTGCAATCTACGACTGCGATCTATAACTATCGCAATCTATCACTATAGCAATCTTACTCAAGAATTGAATGCGGCTACCGGGTAATCGATGATTATAGCCCGTGACGACCTTTTATCCAAGCATTGTACGGAGTCAGTTGTGCCGGTGACTACGCGTTACCGCCACCGCCGGTCGACTTTTTTGGGCCTCGCGAGCGCCGGCGGGACGAATTGCCCGATTTATTACCAGAGCCGCTCCTGGCGGCTGAATTACCACCAGCTGATGACCCTGACTTTCTTGAGCCACCACGGCCCTTGGCGCCATCCGCACGATTACCGCCGCCCTTGCGTCCGCCAGCACCAGAGCCACCGCGTTTACCGCCCCGCTTGGCACCACTGCCATTACCGCTTTTGTTGCCAGCCGACTTACGCCGCCCGGAACCACGCCCGTTGGGGCCCATCGCAGCCATGCCATCCTCTCCGCTGGCACTGTCCATCGGGCCACCAGCCCAGGAGATCTGACTCGCCCGCTGCTGCGCCCGGCGACTCATGCCCGGGGTCTTCATTGCCGCCACTTGTTCAACTACGTGGCGCACCATGCCATCCTCGTGAGCGTCGTCTCCGGACGGTTGCCAGTTCTCGTCATCGAGTTGTTCTGCCGATACGCGGGCAAAGCGTGGATCGACATCAACCTCTTCGAACAAATGCACGGGTTGAGCATCATCGGGAAAATCTTCTTCGTCAGCAAAATAACTATCAGCGGCGAAGGGATAAAAACCGTCGTCGTCATCCTGGCTGGGGATGCCGGTGGACAATTCGTCGGGCATTGCATCGGCGTCATCAGGGTCACCCGCAAGCCGCGCACCGCTTGGATCGATGGCGGCCGCTTCGGCAGCGGCACGGCGAACCGACTGGTTGAGAACCGCGGTCTCGTCGCGACTTAATTCCATCCACCGCCCACGGGCCAGTTTTCGCGGCAAGGCGATCGGACCAAACCGGATCCGTACCAGCCGGCTGACTGTCAGACCAATAGCTTCCATAATGCGACGAACTTCACGGTTTCGGCCCTCGCCAATCACCAGGCGATACCAGGCATTGGCATTGTCGCCACCCAGATCTTCAATCGCCAGCACTTGTGCCGTTCCGTCGGCAAGGTCTATGCCATCCAGCAAGGACTGACGCGACTCGTCATCTATCCGACCCATGACCCGAACAGCGTATTCACGCTCCCAGCCGTAACGCGGATGCATCAACTTGTTGGCAATATCACCCGAGGTGCTGAAAATCATCAGCCCCTCGGTGTTGAAATCAAGCCGGCCTGCGGATATCCAGCGGCCACCTTTGACGTTTGGCAGGCGCTCAAAGACGGTTGGTCTTTTTTCGGGGTCATCCCGAGTACAAATCTCGCCCGCCGGTTTGTTGTAGAGCAACACCCGCGGCGGTGGCGGTAACGGCTTGCGCTTGATAGGGCGACCGTTGACCCGAACCAGCTCTTTCGGACCAACCCGCTGACCAATGTGAGCGGGTTGACCATTAACCGAAATTCGGCCGGAAATAATCAGCTCTTCCATCTCGCGTCGCGACCCAAGGCCGGCGTCCGCCAGAACTTTGTGCAACTTCGGAAAATCGTCTGGTACTTCAGCAAGAATCTCTGCATTAACCTGGCCAACACCGATTTCCGCTTTGATTTCTATTTCGGGTAACGGCTCGACTGGCTCGAGCTCTCGTGGTGGAGCCTGGTCGCTACTATTGCGGCCACGACCGGCGTTGCGCTTACCCTGCTCAGGACTGCGTTTGCCTTGCTTGCTGCCACGCCCCTTGTTCTGCCCGCGGGCATTGCGGCCGGGACTATTGCCGGGATCGACTTGATCGACTGCATTTCCAGCTTCTGGCTGACTTGCGCCCTGTTCTCCAACGGCTTGCGCCGCACCCGATTCGGTCGCGGTCTGGCCAGATCGGCGACGTCCGCGTGACCGCGAACGGCGGCGGCTGCCATCCGTCTTCTTGTCACTATCCTGGTTTGCGCCATCCTGACTCGTGCCAACTGGCTTATTGCTGTTGGCTCCCGTGTCGTCAGCACTGGTGCTGCTGGCGGCTTGCCCGCCTTCACCAGCGGCGTCGTCCGCCTGAATACCATCAGTTATCGCGCCATCCTTTTTTCCACCACGCCGGGACCGGCGTCCGCGCCCGGTTCGGCGGCGGTTAAACGCTGTCCTTAGCGCGCGCCCCTCTCCGTCAGTTGCGTCACCCGCAGCAGAGTCCGGCGGAGCGGACGTGTCAACTTCTTCGTTAGCCAAATTTACCTCTTGTCAGGTGACGGGTCGTCGCCAACGGGCTCCGACGTGGTGTTGACCTGCGGACCGTCGGCATCAACGCCTTCGAGTTCGGCCATGGTTAATTCCGGTTGAAGCAGCTCACTGCTGGCATCTACTGTGTTTTGTGCACCCGCATCGGACTGCTCGACGGTGCCTGCACAATCGGCGGATTCGGCGCTGCCGCCAATATCCGCGTCGCCAGCATTCTCTGAACTATCGCCAAGATCACCAACATCGTTAGTGACGCCATCTTCCACCACGACAGCAACCGCCGGATCGGAGGGCGGCTTACTTAATTCAACCAGTTTCTGCG
>JBAUID010000045.1:0-5628 GCA_049680625.1 Burkholderiaceae bacterium
CGCTCTACCAGGCTTTTTTCAAACGCTAAGACACGTGGGCGGGCATTGACCGATTTGCCTGGATGCAACACGCCAACCCGATGCATATTTGGTGTGGACTGTGCGAATGTCAGGTTTGCAAGCGGACCGGCGCTTGCCGTTAGTAGCAGTTTTAGACGTAAATTCATTATCGTAACTCTTGGTTGCGGTGCAGCGCGGCGTTTGACCTAAAATCGTACAGCGAACGCGGCCAATGGGCTACGATCTGAATGCAACCTGTAGACAGATCTGCCAAGAGTGAAGTACTCGAAAGCGGGTATGTGAGGCAACGAAACGATCACCGGTTTCAAGTTTCAATAGTCCACACGCAGTCGGTCAACCAACCGTGACACAAACATTTCGTAGAGGTTTACATGATTACACGTCGAATATTTCTGGTCAGCACCAGCGCGGGTCTGCTGTTCAGTCAACAACTCAGTTTTGCGCAAGCGTCTAAGAAGCTTCGGCGCGTCGGATTATTCGGCCTTGCTTCGAAAACAATCGGACGTCCTATTCATGAACAGTTTGTGCGAGGAATGCGGGAGCTCGGCTGGGTGGAGGGCGTCAACGTGAGCTACCAATACGTCTACGCCAATGGCGATATGTCTCAATTAGACAGATTCGCACGCGACTTGGTCAGTCAGCGTCCTGAGGTTATTCTGGTTCCTGCCCCGCCAGCAGTCCGGGCTGTAAGTGGTGTTACAAAAACAATTCCGATGGTGATGGCTAATGTATCCAATGCGGTTGGCAACGGGTTTATCTCCAGCTTGGCCAAGCCAGGGGGAAATATCACCGGTATTACCAGTCAGTTCGAAGATGTTCTTGGAAAGCTCATCTCAATCTTGCATGAGGTGAGTCCGGACGCTCGACGTATCTCGGTATTGTTGAATGAAACGAATCCGTCGCATCGTGTATTTTGGGAAGTTGCGCAAAGCGCTTGTCTGACTTTGGGCCTTGAGCCTATCCGCAATGTGGCCAATACGCCCGCCCAATTGGCTATCGTGGCAGACAAGATCAATCAACAACAGTCACAAGCCGTCGTTGTGGTTGCGGATGGCATGTTCTGGAGTTTGCGTTCGCAACTGAATGACTCCCTGCTGACGACTGGGTTGCCGGTTGCCTACCAAATGCACGCCCACGCATATGCCGGCGGTCTGCTGAGCTACGCAAGCAATCTGAAGAAAAATTTTCATCATGCGGCGAAATTTGTCGATAAGATTCTTAAGGGCGCTAACCCGGCGACATTGCCCGTCGAGCAACCCACTGATTTTGAGCTAATTGTCAATATGAAGACCGCGAAGAAGCTTGGAATCAATATACCGGCTGCGGTGCTCCTTCAAGCGGATGTTGTCGTGCAATAACCAGCAGTCGATTGCACTATTGACCATGGTGACAAGGGTCGGGTTCGTGCCAAGTTGATTGCACAACTTGAAATTCTCTGGGTCGATTGTGGTAACGTAATTGGCGTGACTAGACGCCAGGCCTTCGATATGGAACAGAATACAAAGGTTTTGCCAATGCCAGTCGACCTTGATACGACTCCGTCCCGCCGAATCCTATGCAAAAGGCTGATCCAGCTCTGGATGGGAGGATTAGTGGCGGTGCGACCACTGGCAGGGGTTGCTAAAACACGACCATTATTGCGTGTTGGATGCGTTAGTGTCGATGACGTATCGGCGCCGCGCTACGCCGCTTTCCTCTCAAGCCTGGAAAGCCTCGGCTTTGAGCAAGGCCAAAATCTCGACTTTGAATTTGTCCGCGTCTCCTCACCGAATGAACGCGGTTTCTCCTTGGGGTGGGCTGAAGTTATCCAGCGCGATATCAATATGTTGCTCGCCGACGGTCCTGAGGCGTGTCTGACGGCCGCGATCAAGGTGTCTGGTTCTTTACCCATCGTGATGGTAGCGAATGGTTTCGATCCGATTGCGAAAAAGTATATTTCCAACGGATCGGGTGTGTCTGAGAACCTAACCGGACTGTATTCGCCGACTGAGCTGACCGCAAAGCGTTTGCAACTTCTAAAAGATACGCTGCCCGATTTAACAGCGGCAACTATATTTTGGGATCAGTTTTCGGCCGACCAATGGCAGACGATACAGCCGGCGGCGGCCAGTCTTGGCATACGGCTTCATGGGGTAGAACTGCATGACGCACCATATGACTTTGAAGCTGCGCTTGATCAGGTTCCACCAGATTCGCGCGGATCGCTTGTCGTACTGGATTCTCCCAATTTTGCCCAACCGGTGCTCCGGCGGTTGCCCGCTTTTGCGCTGCGCCACGGTATCCCTTCGATGTTCGCTAACCGCGCATTCGTTACGGAAGGAGGCCTCTTATCGTATGGTCCGAACGTTACCGAGACGTACAAGGCGGCGGCCGAGTACGTTAATCGCCTGGCCCGTGGGGAGCCCGTGTCGAGTGTCCCGGCTCAGCGTTCAACCCAATTTGAGTTCTCGGTTAATCTATCGACAGCCAAGAAACTCGGGATTGTGTTGCCGTTATCGGTCACGGCCCGTGCCGATCATTTGTTCAGCTGAGCGGTGAGATTAATCGATCATAAATACGATACGGGCGCAGATGATTGTTGTTGACCTTATTCCTGTGCTGCGCCTACAGTTTACTGATTTTCGGATGCGGCTGAACCCATGAAATTTGCGAGTGGCAAGTTATTTCGCAAGTATGTCGCGCTGCTGATTGCGCTCATCGGTAGCGTACTGGTTGGTAACGCGGCCATCGAAGCCTATACCTCGTATCAGGAGAATCGCGCCGCCCTGATTGCGCTGCAACAGGAGAAAGCGCGTAGCGCGGCGTCGATCATCCAGCGTTTTGTTGCTGAGATCGAAAGCCAGATTGGCTGGACCACACACTTCAGCGCGCGCTCCGGCGAAAAAGCGATAGAGCAGCAGCGCATCGATGCCTTCCGACTGCTGCGCCAGGCGCCGGCGATAACCGAAATTGCGTTGCTGGATGAAAATGGTCGCGAGCAACTCAGGGTGTCGCGTCTGGCGATGGACGTAGTGGGTAGTCAGGAGGATTTTTCAGCAGATCCGCGGTTCGTTCAGGCACAAGAGAATCGCCGCTACTTCAGTCCGGTGTATTTTCGCAAACAATCCGAGCCGTATATGACTGTTGCCGTCGCTGGCCGTGGCAGCCGGGCAGGGGTTACTGTGGCAGAAGTGAATCTCAAGTTTGTTTGGGAGGTGGTTTCGGCGATCAAGATTGGTAAGAAGGGAAGCGCTTATGTGATTGATCGACAGGGGTTACTTATTGCCCACCCGGATATTGGTCTGGTTTTGAGAAAAACGGATCTTTCCAACCTCGATTATGTGTCGCAGGCGCGCCAGCGCATCGCCGCTATTAATGACGGAGAAGATGTTCGCGAAGCCTCACCGATCGGCACCGACTGGACGGGCCGGGAAGTGCTCAGTGCGTCAGCCCCGATTGCCTCTCTGGGTTGGTTGGTATTTGCCGATTTACCCAGCGACGAGGCGTTTTTGCCGTTGCGAACGTCGCTGCAGCGATCGGCCATGGTGGCGGTTGGTGCGCTACTGCTTGCTGGCTTAAGCGCACTGTGGCTGGCACGTCGAATGACGGTACCGATCCAGGCGCTGGCGGCTGGGGCAGAGCGCATTGGTGCGGGTGAGCTCAACCACCAGATATCCGTCAAGACGGGCGATGAGCTGGAAAGTCTGGCCGGCCAGTTTAATCGTATGACGCACCAGTTGCGTGAGTCTTATGCCGGGTTGGAACGCAAGGTGGACCAACGTACTGCGGAACTGACTGAATCGCTTGAATACCAGACGGCGAGCGCCGAAATATTAAAAGTGATTGCTAGTTCACCGTCAGACATGCAGCCGGTATTCGATGCTATCGTGGATTCATCCAAGCGGCTGCTATCGAGTGATACTGCTGCCATGTTACAGCGCGTTGACAATAGCTTCTACATTATTGCCAGTACCGCCCGAGATAATGCAGACGCAATATCGCGGAGACGGGATGTTCAGCCGCTGGATGTGGATGCTGACTTCGCACCGCGGGTTTTCATTACCAAGCGCATGCTTCATATTCCGGATTGGTCCGCGGTTGAGTTACCGCCCAAAGCGCAAGTCCTATATGACGAACAAGGTATTCGGTCTTCCCTGTTGGTACCAATGATGCGTGGCGACGAATGCGTGGGGGCGCTTGGAGTTAGCCGGAGAAAAGCTCAAGCCTATAGCAATCAGGAAATTGCCTTAATGCAGTCATTTGTCGACCAGGCAATGATTGCGATCGAAAACGTGCGGCTGTTTAACGAAACCCAGGAGGCACGGGCTGCAGCGGAAGCGGCCAATGAGGCGAAAAGTTCTTTCCTCGCGACCATGAGTCATGAGATTCGCACGCCAATGAATGCCGTTATCGGGATGAGTGGTTTGCTGCTCGATACCAAGTTAGATAAAGAGCAGGAAGAGTTCGCCACCACAATCCGGGATTCCGGTGAAGCACTACTCACTATCATTAATGACATTCTTGACTTTTCCAAGATTGAAGCGGGCCGTATGGATGTCGAAACGCATCCGTTCGACCTGCGTGAATGCATTGAATCGACTCTGGATTTGGTCAGCGGACGCGCGGCCGAGAAGCATCTCGACATCGCCTATGAATTTGAGGCCGATATACCCGAGGCGATTGGCGGCGATTCTGCCCGGCTACGGCAAGTCTTGTTGAACCTGCTATCCAATGCGGTGAAATTCACCGAGTCTGGTGAAGTGGTTATCTCGGTCACCAAGGTGCCGACAAAGGACGTGTCGCTGGAATTGCAGTTTGCCGTGCGCGATACCGGCATTGGTTTAACCGACACCGAGATCGGTAGATTGTTTCAATCGTTCTCTCAGGCTGACTCATCGACTACGCGAAAGTACGGTGGTACCGGGCTCGGGTTGGTGATCAGCAAGCGCCTGGCCGAACTAATGGGCGGCACCATGTGGGTTGAAAGTGGTGGCCAAGGCCAGGGATCGACGTTTTTCTTTCGTATTCGGGTTGAACCGGCGCAGTTGGAAACGACGGCAGCCCGCGATTTTTCGAGTCTGCAGGAAAGACTCAGTGGCAAACAATTGCTGGTCGTCGATGACAATGCGACAAATCGGCGTATTCTTACACTGCAATCGGGTAAGTGGGGTTTGCAGGTTCACGCAACTGCGTCGCCGACCGATGCGTTACGACGGATTGTAGATGGTGATCCGTTTGATCTGGCGATACTTGATATGCATATGCCTGAAATGGATGGTATCGAATTGGCGACGCAAGTTCGCCAGCATCGTCCTCACCTGCCGTTGGTGCTGTTCAGTTCGCTGGGCGAGCGCGGCGGCGTTGAAAAAAGTGGTTTGTTTAACGCGCACCTGTCTAAACCGCTAAAACAGTCTCAATTATTTGATACGTTGGCCAGTTTGTTCGCACCGGGTGCCATTGCCGAGCCGCAGCGTTCCTCTCCGGATAAGCCGCGACTGGACCGTGAAATGGCCGCTCGCAATCCACTGCGAATCTTGCTGGCGGAGGACAATATTGTGAATCAGCGATTGGCAGTACGCTTACTTGATCAAATGGGGTACCGCGTCGATACCGTGGGTAATGGCCTTG
>JBAUID010000046.1:0-1862 GCA_049680625.1 Burkholderiaceae bacterium
GCCGAAGCCGACTACCGGCCTTTGGTCCGACAGCGATGGCTTTGGAGGACAGTTGTTTTTCATCGGCCTGACCCGGGTTGGCAATAATGGCACCGCCGGCGCCGTCGTCACCGCCGGAATTTCCCCAGGGTCGTGCGTACTCATGCACTTGCTGGATATAGACATTGACGGTCAGGTCGTCATTGAGAAATTCATAATCGCGGGGGCATTGTCAAGTTAACCGGAAATTCCAATTGCTGCGCCTCGTAAAGTGGGATTTGACCTCGAAATCGGGGTCGAATCAGGCACAAATGGACCCTCTTGATGCACAGAATTCGCCCCCGAGTGGGAGAAATATTTGCGCCAAACGTTAACTTGACAATGCCCACTTGGGTAGCGGTCCCGGCTCCAGACCGAACAACAGATACCCAACTGACAGAATTGCGATCGAGGCAAGGCTAACAAGTATTAAATCCAGCATCACAAGCTCCTGTGCACGTTTCGGACAACCAGTATGCCAAGACATGCTGAGAAAACCGGGACTCTGACTGCCTTGTAACCTTTCTTAACCTGAGTCGGCTCAATCCCGGTTAATGATTGTGAACTCCATTGCATACAATCGAACGGGAGACTCCACTCTGGTGTCCCAGTGGCCGGCGCACAGCGTGGCGACTTTTTCCCAACGCTGTTTCCGCGGAATCTTCAAGCAGCCAACTCCTGCTCTCTCGGGTAAATACGATGAACGTCCAGCAGACCAGACACCAACGCCAGCCACTTCCTGAACAGTTCTGTCAGGTCGACCGGCTTATCCATGCGATGTCCAGCCGAAACATCGATGCGCTGGTGGTCACCAGTGCGCTAAACATGTTTTATCTGTCCGGCTTCACGGGGATTGCCCACAAATCAGACGAACCCCGCCCGTACGCCCTGGTTTTTTCCCGGCATGACCCAGCCCATCCGATTGCCATTGTTGCTGATTACTATGTGAGCACAATGCTTGCCCAACCCAGTTGGGTCAAAGATATCCGTTCGTTTCGTGCCGTCATGATGCCAATGGACATAGCACCAACACCCGACGATATTGACCGATTTGTGCCACACGAGCATCAATCAATCACAGCGTCTTTGCGCTCTAACCATGCAAACGGTTTGAACGAAGCTTGTACTCGGGCGTTGAACGACTTGCACCTTACCGCTAAACGGGTCGGCTTCGACGATATGCGATTCGGCTTTCAACTGAATGCAGATTCGATGACCGTTGTGGATGCCTATGATGCGATGATGTTTGCCCGTGCGGTGAAAACGCCTTTCGAAATCGGCAAACTGAAAGCGGCCACTGCCCTGAACGAAGCGGCAATTAATACAGCCGTTGGCAGTTGGGAAAAAGGCACGAGCTGGCGCGAACTGAACCACCGCTACCACATGGCTGTCGCCCAACTCGGGGGCTTTGTTCGTGACCCTGGCGGGATGGTCTGGGGTCACCCCCGCGGTACCGACAGCGCGATAACCCTCGATACTGGTCTGGACGACTTCGAGATTGCCGAAGGCAGCAACATGATGTTTGACTGCCACGGCACCCTGGACATGTATTGCTGGGACGGCGGCAAAACATGGACCGTTGGCGGCCCGCCTTCTGGTGAACGCGCAAAACGAACCGCCGCGGTCCGCAATGCCGCTGAAGCGGTCATTAATGCGATGAAACCAGGCACCCGAATCAGTCAGTTACAGGCGACTGGTCGCAAAGCTTTCCGTGATAGCGGTGTACCCGACGCTGACTCAGCCCTGATCTTCTTTCACGGCCTTGGCCTGAGCCACATGGATGTTGAACAAAAACTGGCTGACGGCAATGCAAACACTGACTGGACTCTCGAAGAGAACATGGT
>JBAUID010000047.1:0-3030 GCA_049680625.1 Burkholderiaceae bacterium
ACTCACTGGGTAAGAACGGCAGCTTGTATGCGTTTTCTAATCAGATGCCATCCGCCGGATGGGCCAGCGCCTCATTGTCGTACTCCGGTTTGAGGCTCATGCCCGCGGTTGGCATTGAACGGTACAGCATTTCTGCCATTGCGATTTTACTTCTTTCAAAGCGCCCATTCCTTTCGGCGTCTTGACAGGCTTGTCGACTGACCGGGATAGAGTTCGGACAGAGTTTGCTCGCGCGATCAATGGGGAAAAGTGCAGGATCAAGCGGGTGAGCAGGCGCATGAGCAGGCGCGGCCCACGGACTTAGTCCAAGGTAACCGGTTCGGCGCCGGAACGGGCGATTTTGGGTGAGCTGGCAGTCGACCATTTTGACATGGCGAAGCCTGAGTATGGCCGCTACCATCATTGACGATCAGGGATCGACTGTTGGCGCCTCCGGCACGAATCGAACGTGCGACCCTCCGCTTAGGAGGCGGATGCTCTATCCACTGAGCTACGGAGGCGCGTTTAATGATTCTACCTAAGGTCTGGCTTTGTTCCCAATGGGCGCTTAATTTCCAATGGGCGCTTAATTTCCGATGGACGCTTGATACCCCGCTTGAATCCCAATTGGGCAGCAAAGATTGTTATTTGAATAATTGCCGTGCTTGAACATTATTTGCGCTTCGATGTGCCCGCCGGGGCGGCGCGCGATTTACGCCAGGCGTTGGAGTCCGTCAGCGAAGTGGGCCAGTGTGATGAAGTAGTGCTGGCTGCCCGCTACTTTGATACGCCTGATGCCCGCCTGGCTGCGGCGCGAACCAGTGTGCGGCTGCGGCGCGAGGCTGGGCAATGGATTCAAACCTGGCAGACCAGGCGTGGTGACGGGGTGGGCCATATTGAGCATCACGTGCCGGTAGCCCACGGCGCTTTAAATCTGGCGACATTTGCTGGCCGTCCGGGAACTGCCCATCTAATGCGCACTGAGGCGAAAGCGAAGCAGCTGCAGGCAGCGCTGGTTCCGCGTTTCCAGTTTGTCTTTGAGCGTACCCGTTGCGTTGGTGCTTACGGGACAACACCGGATGATTGTGTTGTTGCGCTGACCCTGGATGCCGGTGAGTTTCGAGCCCGCTCCCGCCAGCAACCGGTGCTGGAACTTGGCATACGTTTGCTCAATGGCAGCCTGGCGATGATGCTTCGGGTTGCAACAAGCTGGCAGGATCGTTTTGGGCTGATCTGGCAGCCAGAATCTATTGCCGTCGCGGGCCAGCGTTTTGCCGCCCGAAAACCGCTACCGGCTACTGGCCGAAAGCCGCGGGTAATTCTGGCGCGCAATGACCGGGTTGGTGATGCCGCCGGGATAGTTGTTGACCAGTGTATCGAACAGATCGCAGTTAATGGTGCCGGCATGTGTTCGAAGCAATCGAAGGCGCGACATTTCCAGCAGTGTCACGCCAGCCTCAGGCGTTTGTCCGTTGCTCTCAAACTATTTAAGGGCTGGGTAGAGCCGCCGCCAGTTGCGGTTCAGCAGGCACTGCATCAGTTGCTGGACGGTTTTGGTACCGAGCGACATCAGCGCCTGATTCGAGAGAAATTTCTTGGCCAGTTGTATGCGGCCGGCTGCGGCCCGCTGGGGTTTCCGCTCAACGCCGCGGTTGCGACTCGTGCAGCGGGTTCGAATGGAGTGAACGATTCAACATTGTCACTTGCGGGTGATGTTCAGCGACTGTTGATGGGGCTGCTGGTCTGGCGCCACGAATCGCTAAGCAGCAACAGTGCGAATCGTCAGTTTCATCCGTTACTGCTGGGACGGCTGAACAAGCAGATTCGCAAGATTCGCAAACTGGCCACTCGTTTTGATCAGCTGACTCATGGCGAATTGGAGCAAATGCGTCAGCGGATTCGGGATTTATCGATCGCAGTGGATTTTTCCCGCACATTACTGCCGAAAAAAGATCGAAAAACGCTTAAGCGGGTGGTATTCGTGTGCCAGCCGTTGTTACGAACCTGGCGAGATTTACAGCACGCGGCAGACATGCTCGACACCGGTGGCATTGGTACTGTTGCCGATGATTTGCATCGTGGCTCCCGGCAGTTTGCGGCGGGTTGGTTGGCCGGCAGGACCCTTGGTCTGCGTTTCGGTTTGTCGGTGTTGATGAAGCGCATTGCCCGGGTGCGGCTGCAGCTTTAGCATGTGGTGTGCATGCGATTTCACCGCACGAAGAGGCATGAATGAATCACGGTAAACCGCCGACATCAAGGTAATCTGCCAACATTGTCTATATCCGCTGCTTCTAAAACGCTGTTAATTGTCTGGCATTCGCGTACCGGTGCCAGCCAGCAATGCGCTATGCATGCCGGCGATGCTGCGAGCGCGGCAGAGTCGTCGGTCTCTGTAATTGTTCAGCGTGCCGCTGAAGTCAGCGGCAAGCAGTTGATTGAGGCTGACGGCTATTTGTTTATCTGCCCTGAAAACCTTGGCTCGATGTCGGGTGAAATGAAGGAGTTCTTCGATCAAAACTATTACCCGTGTCTGGAAAAACTTAACGGTCGCCCCTACGGAATAATTATTTGTGCCGGATCTGACGGTCAGGGGGCGGTGCGCCAGGTTGAACGCATTGCCACGGGATGGCGGCTGAACGCGGTAATGCCTGCTGCAATTATCCATACCAGCGCGCAATCAGCCCTCGAAATCCTGGCGCCCAAACAATTGACGCCTGAACAAAAAGAGACCGTCAGCGAGATCGGTGCCGGGCTGTCAGCTGGCCTGGCGCTGGGTGTTTTCTAGGCGTTATTTAGTCGTTGTTAAGTAAGCGCCAGTCCTGAATTGTGTAGCCAGTTCCATTTTTTGATTCGTGATGTGCTTGTGAACGCAACATCCAACGACTCGCATCCGGCGCCGGGAAGCTAACGTCGCCATCGGGGGTCAGGTTGATTTCTGTAATCAACAGGCGGCTGGCCAGGGGCAGGGCCAGCGAGTAGAGTTGAGAGCCGCCGGCTACAAATACTTGTTCGGTTTTGGTCATCAGTGCGTGTGGCACGTTGCATAGTTGC
>JBAUID010000048.1:0-1757 GCA_049680625.1 Burkholderiaceae bacterium
CGTTTTCCCATTCAAAGATTTTGTGAGAGAACTCCCAGTACTCATCCAGGGTTTCACCCTTGTGGGCAAATACCGGAATATTGCTGGCTGCAATGGCAGCGGCAGCGTGATCCTGGGTAGAGAAAATGTTGCACGATGCCCAGCGCACATCGGCGCCAAGTGCAACCAGGGTTTCGATCAGCACGGCGGTTTGGATGGTCATATGCAACGAACCGCTGATGCGCGCGCCTTTCAGGGGCTGGGAGGCGGCAAATTCACGGCGGATCGCCATCAGGCCGGGCATTTCTGTTTCGGCAATGGCAATTTCCTGGCGGCCATAACCAGCCTCGGAAATTTTGGCAACTTTATAGTCGGTAAACGAATCGGCGGGTTTTAGTACTGCGGACATAACGGATGGCTCCTGAGACGCTAAAAAGAGACCACTCGTGCAAGACAGCGCATTGCGGGCGCAGACACAGTTAAGGTCGACGTCGACGGATAAGTCGGTCGATTAACCGTGGCAGCTATGGCATTTTAGGAGGGGTGTTGGATGCCCGCCGCTCGCCTTGCATGAGTAATCATGATTAACGAGCGCCGTTTTCCGAAAGAAATCGCAGCTGCAGGCATTTCCGTGAAGGTAACCCTGCAGTCAAACTGCTTTCGACGTTCGAGCCTGGCAAAACAAGGTTTTGTCGCAACGCTCCTCGAACTGGCAAGAATAATAACGCATCACGCGGCCTTCGTCATCGATATCCATTTGGAACGCTCCGCCTTAGTGAATTGGTGAGCAATAAATCACCGATGTGGTGAAGCCAATTTGGCGAATTAAGTGCGAGCGGGTTGTTTGGCGTCGCTGGCCCGAAGCTTGGGCGCGGGTGGCGGGCAGTCCTGCATGATCAACGCGTCATCCACGGATATTTGCTGCCCTTTAAGAATGGCAAGCTTATCCTGATCATCACCCTTGCCGTCAATCATGAACAAGGCCGGCCAGAAAACCACGCCAACACCTATCGCAAGCTTATCGCCAGCGGAGGTATCGTCAAGCCGGGCGCTGATTGTTTTAATTTCAGCAGCCAGTTGGCGTTTTTCGGCATTTAGCTTGGCGCAGGTCAGCGACGCATACGGGGCGAGCGGAGCATATAGCGGTTCAACCCCGGAAGACGGGGCCGCACAGCCGGCAAGCAGCAATACCGCTCCGGTGAGTGCAGGGAGAAACCGCTGTTGCATCAAAATCCAATCTCCGGTGTCCAGGTAATCGGTGCCGAACCACCTGGGTACGGCCCACGAACCATTCGCGAGATTTGATGCTAGGCATTGGTCGTTGGAAGTTGGCTACCGGGGAGCACCGGCGGGCCAATCATCCGGACAAAAGGCGGGTAGGCCGTGTTATTTGAGCAACAGCAGGGAATCCCGACTTTGTTTTGGATATGTGTCGAAGGCCCGTTGGCTCTGATGACCCAGTCGCCTGAACACGCCGGAAATTTACGCCGTGAAAACCCCGAAGGGTTTTCCCGGATAAACCTGTCAGCGGTCGGCAATCAGGCGGATGCCTTAAGGGCTTCGGCCTTGTCGGTGTGCTCCCACGTAAACTCCGGCTCGGTGCGGCCGAAGTGTCCGTAAGCGGCACTTTTGCGATAGATCGGGCGCAGCAAGTCGAGCATTTGCACAATGCCTTTTGGACGCAGGTCAAAGTGCTCTCGAACCAGGGCAGCAATTTTTTCGTCACTGATCTTGCCCGTGCCTTCGGTAGTCACCCATACCGACGTTGGTTCAGCCAC
>JBAUID010000049.1:0-7191 GCA_049680625.1 Burkholderiaceae bacterium
CAACCGCATCGGCTCCGATGACTTCGTGCCGATTACCATGCTGGCAACCCAGGCCAGAGACCACATGTTGGTGACAATACAAATCGCTGACCCGGGCGTTGGTGACAATATCAATACTCGCGCGCTCGCACGCCGCCAGCAAAGCACCAAGAAACTCACTGCCCGTTCGGTTGGGGGTGCCGTGCATCCGGCGCACCTGATGACCTGGATACCTAAAACCTTCCACCAGGCTTAGCGGCACCTGGCAGACATCAGCCAGCCAGTGCAGGCTGGCCGCTGACGTCTTGGCCAGGTGTAAAGCGATTTCGAAATCAGCGTCGCAATGCGACTTATTAATGATATCGGCGGCAAACAAATCAGCGTTATCAGCAACGTTGCCGGCCACCTGCCAACGGGTGCCGGCCGCTGGAATCAGGCCCGCTGATAACGACGTACTGCCCGACGGAAAACGGTCGCGCTCAAAAACAATGACGGTAGCCCCGGCTTGTGCTGCCGCAAGCGCGGCAATCAGGCCGGCGGCCCCGGCGCCAACAATTGCCGCGTCAACGCGGTGCTCAAAGGTGTCGGGGGCGCGTTGTGCAACAGCCGTCGGGGGCGGCTCGGCGCAGTGTCCGGCATCTGTTTTTGATATCGCCATCAGACGCTAAAGTTACCACCAGATCACAATCACCAGAAGCGATGCTGGTGAACACGCGCTTAGTCGTTAGCGCCCGCCGGTCAGAGCCGGCATTCGTTAGCCAATTGCCGACCGCGTTTGGTATCCAGCAACATCGATTTTCCGACGACCCCGATCCAGGTCAAGCCGCTGGCCTTGTTTTCGTAACGATGGGCACCTGATTGGCTCTGCACTGCTGCCAGGCGATGATTTTTAGCTGCCCAGCGAATATCAATGAACTTGTTATCCGGTGATACACCGGTGATTTGGACGTTTCTCTTTAGCTCACATTGATAAGTGCCAGCTTGCAATGCCGGCAACGCCGGGGCAACCGGCTGTGGTGGCGCGGTCTGAACCGGCGGCGGCGGCGGTGCTTTTGAGGTGAGCTTATCGACGGTCTTCTGAACCTGGGCACATGCCCCAAGAACCGACAGCATGACTACCAGGCTGACGAAGCGAATTCGTACCATTGCGATTTCCTTGTATTGTTCAAATTGTGACATTGCACGAAGCGAGTAACTCTCAATGCAAACCGTGCCAGTGTCAACTCTGCGCGTTAAAAATCGCGTGAATTGCGCTAAAAACCCCAACTTCACCGCATTGTCACATCAGGATTGATGACTTAGAAAAAACTGTTCTTACCAGTCTCTAAACCACCGCCGCGCCCCTTAATCGGCGACAATCACCAGATTCGATTAATTCAGTCAATCATCGAGATCTATATGCAACAACTATCACCCGCTGGCGAGCAGATCATCAACGACATTGCGCAGCGTCACGCGTTCAGCCCCGATGGGGTGCGCAGCATGCTCTACTCGGTCATCAACGGCAACGGCAGTATGGCGCAGTTCGGCCATCCCGATTTTTCTGGGTCCGGGCAATGGATGCGCGGTGGCATGACGATGGTCTCGGATATGTTCAATAACCAACTAAAGGGCCGTATCGACAGCTTGTGCAACGAATTGTCGAACCTGATCGCGAGCCAGCCCGATCTGGTGCGCCGCGGTAGCTTCCAGTCTCAAAGCCAGGGCGGGCAAGAACAGACCAATATCAGCAATAACGGTGAAAGCAGCGGCGGCACCAGTAGCAGCAGTCAGCAGCAAGATGGGTCCGGGCCGATCGGCCCGGTTAGCTTGTTCGTGGCGCCGGCACCCGGTACATCGGCCGATTGGTGGCCTAACGAGTTGCGCTTGCCTAACAGCACCGGCTCGCAGAACGGTGCACGTTATGCATATTTCGCAAAGGCACAGCAGCTGGCCATCGAGGTGAACGGCCGTGTAACCGTTTACGACACGCTTGACCATCAGATTGGGGGTTTCTCGCAGCAACAGTCGATTGGCGGATCGATGAGTTTCAATAGCCAACACGGCTTGATCAACGTGGCCAGCTTGCCGGTTATCTCCGTTGATGGCGTTGCACAAAATGCCCGAACGCAGCACACCCCAGCGGCTCAGTCCGCGGCTCAACCGGCGACTCAACCGGCGGCTCAACCGGCGACTCAACAGGCAACCCGACCGGCGGCTTCGATAGAAAAAGAAGCTCCCGTCAACACGCCAGCTGATGTGCAAGGCGTTACTCAGAGCAACGACATTTTCGCAACCATCGAGAAGTTGGCCACCTTGTTCGACAAAGGGATCTTGAGCAAAACAGAATATGAAACCAAGAAGGCCGAATTACTTAGCCGACTTTAAAAACACACCGTCATATGGATCTTGAAAAATGATTAACCACTTTTCTAGCGCCACCCAAATGATCAAGGCATTGCGTGAACGCAATATCTCAGCCACTGAACTACTGCAATTACACCTGGATAGAATTCATTACGTCGACAAGACAATCAACGCTGTTGTCGTTCGAGATTTCGAACGCGCGGCCACAGCAGCGAATGCTGTTGATGGGACTGCAACCACCCCCGGTGAAAAAACTGGAGTGTTGTCCGGCCTGCCCATGACTATTAAAGAGTCCATCAATATTGCCGGCCTTGGAACCTGCTGCGGAATGGAAACCGCACGCAACTTTGTCTCGGCGCATGACGCACCAACAGTGGTACGCCTGCGGGACGCCGGCGCGGTTCTGTTGGGAAAGACAAATATTCCAGTCGAGCTGGCTGACTGGCAATCCAACAACCCGGTCTATGGCCGCACCAACAATCCCTATGACCTGAGTCGCTCAGCCGGTGGTAGCTCGGGCGGTTCTGCGGCAGCACTAGCCGCGGGAATGACTCCATTAGAGGTGGGTAGCGATATTGGCGGATCAGTTCGCGTACCAGCAGCATTTTGCGGCGTGTTCGGCCATCGACCATCAGAAACCGCGCTGGCAAAAAGTGGGCAGTTTCCGGTGCCACCAACACCAATCCCGGCAGCATTGCTGGGCGTGCAAGGCCCCATGGCGCGAACCGCCATTGACCTCGAATTAGCAATGTCAGTGCTGGGCGGGGCTGACATCGGTGAAGATACGGCATGGCAGTTACACCTGCCGCCGGCACGCCACGAGAAACTGGCTGACTATCGGGTAGCGTCCATGGTTGTCCCCGCCTGGGTACCACTGGCTCCGGCTATCCGGCAGGCGCAAGCGACAATGATTGATCGTTTGCAACAACTGGGCTGCGCTGTCAGTAAAGCACAACCCGACGGTTTCGCTGACTGGCGTAACTTGCATCAGTTGTACTTAAAAATTTTGGGTGCCATGCTTGGCGCACGGGTACCAACACCCGTTCGCGAAGAACGAATTCGCCTGCTGCTCGACGTCGGTGATGATGAGTCTGTGTGGGTCGCCCAGGGCATGCAGGCAAACGTTGCACAATTGTTCGAATGGCTCGCTGCCCGAGAGCAGGCGCGCGCTGCCTGGCGGCAGTTCTTCCAAAGTTTTGACGTGTTTATTGCACCCGCGGTGATGCGGACCGCTTATCCACACCTGGCGTTGGAAGGCTCGCCGTTTATTGCGGCCCGCCAAGAGCAGATACAGGTTGACGGCAAAACAGTACCTTACCTGTCACAGATCTTTTACCCCGGCTTGTGCACACTGGCCGGTCAACCCGCCACCGCGGTCCCCGCAGGAATGGACGGCGATGGCTTGCCCATTGGCATTCAGGTTATCGGGCCTTATCTCGAGGACTACACCAGCATTCGGTTTGCCGGCCTGATGGAACAAGCCGGAATCGTTGGCTTTACGCCACCACCCGGGTTTGTATAAGCCACGCAAATCAGACGATGACAACTAAACAAGACCAAAGTCGATGACAGTGCGAATCACCTTACCTTCTTTCATCGCGGTAAAACCTTCGTTGATTTCTTCGATCTTAATTTTGTTGGAAATCCAGTCATCCAGATGCAGGCGACCCTGGCGATAGAGTTCGATCATGCGCGGCATGTCGGTACGAAAACGATTCGACCCCATGGACGAACCCTGAACCCGCCGCTCACGTAGAAAATCAAAACCATGCAGTTCGATTTTCTCGCCAAACGGCACCATACCAACAATGGTTGCCGTACCACCCACCGCCAACATTTGAAATGCTTGCTCAACGGTTACTTTCAGCCCGAGACACTCAATAGCATGATGAACCCCACCTTTAACCAGCTCCTGAACCTGACCAATCGGGTCACCATCCGCCGGATTCACGCCATCGGTAGCACCAAATTTTTTAGCGGTTTCGAGTTTGTCCGGATTAGTATCGATTGCAATAATCCGTGATGCACCAGCGATATAAGCACCGTTAATTGCCGCCAGGCCAACCCCGCCGCAGCCAATAATCGCGACGGTTTCACCGGCCTGAACTTTGGCAGTATTGACTACCGCACCAAACCCAGTGATGACACCACAACCTATCATCGCGCCCTGGGCCAGCGGCATGTCGTTGTCAACTTTCACAATAGCATTCTCATGCACCAGCATTTGCTCAGCATAAGACGACAGGTTAACGAAGGTATGGAGTTGATTTTCTTTTTCCCACTGCAGACGCTTGGCCTGACCCGGAGGCATTTTGACATCGGTATTAGTACAAATCACTGGCCGGCCCGAGGTGCATTGTTCGCAAGTGCCACAAAATACCGACAGGCAGGTAATGACGTGATCACCTTTTTTCACGTAGTTAACTTCTGAACCGACAGCCTCGACAACACCGGCTGACTCATGACCAAGAACAACTGGCATCGGGTGTGGGTACAGGCCTTCCATGAAATGCAGGTCCGAGTGACACAATCCGGCATACGCAGTATTAATTAAAACTTCGTGAGGCCCCGGCTTCTTGGTTGAAATGTTTTCGATAACTAGCGGGGTATTGGCTTCGTAAAGCACGGCTGCTTTCATGGTGTCTCCGGCGGATTGTAGGCGGGGTTTTTTAAGCGATTTTATGAAAGATTATCACGACCCCACGACCTGTTATAACAACTCAGCCTATCGCCAAAACCGAATGCTGACCAGCGTGCGCAGGGGGTATAGTTCGATAGTCTGAAAACAACGCCCTCCAGGTTGATCAGATTGCGATTGATCCGCAGGGCTGGATAGACACTATAAATACTGATACGAACGATTCGCCCGACATTCCAGCCAATTTCCAATGGAGACAAACCATGGCCGCCAATTACGATCAAATTCTGAAAACCGGCATAGAGAATGGCGCCGCGCCTGGTGCCGTTGCTATCGTTGTCAATAAAGACGGTGTTGTCTGGAAGGGCGGAGCCGGTGAGCGGACTGCCGGCTCTGGCATTGCGATGAGTGATGACACAGTTGGCGCAATATTTTCGATGACTAAAGCCATTACCGGTACTGCGGCCATGCAGCTTGTTGAACAAGGCAAACTCGACTTAGACGCACCGGCCGGCAATGTCTGCCCGTGGCTCAACGAAGTCCAGGTGCTCGACGGCTTTGACGACAATGGTCAACCAAAATTACGGCCGCCAAAATCACCGGTGACTCTGCACCATCTGCTGACCCACACGTCAGGTTTCGTTTACGAAATCTGGAATAGCAACGAAGCCAAATACCGGGAAGTCACCCAGTGGCCAAGCTTGTTTACGCTGGAAAATCGTGCCCTGCAAGTACCGCTGGCGTTTGATCCGGGCACCCAATGGGAATACGGCATCGGGATCGACTGGGCAGGCAAAATGGTCGAAGCCGTTTCGGGTCAGTCGCTTAGCGCTTATATCGCTGAAAACATCACCGGCCCGCTCGGCATGAAAGACACTGCCTTTGCCCACACGGCATCGATGCTGGAGCGCGCCGCGGGCATGCACGCACGTATGCCGGATGGCTCGCTGGCGCCAATTGACTTACCGCCACCGGTAAAACCCGAGTTCGAAATGGGCGGCGGTGGATTGCACGGCACGATGAGCGACTACGGTCGCTTTATTCGCATGATTCTCAATGACGGCGAGCTGGACGGTGTCCGGATACTGAAATCCGAGACAGTCCAATCAATGAGTCAAAACCATATCGGCAATCTTCGGGTCAAAGAATTAACCACGGTCGCACCACAATTTTCTAACAACGCGGAATTTTTCCCGGGGACCCCCAAGTCGTGGGGTCTGACATTCCAGATTGATGAAACTGCGCAAGCAACCGGTCGACCGGCCGGCACATTAATGTGGGCCGGCCTGGCCAACAGCTTTTTCTGGATTGACCGCAAGAACGGCATTGGCGGTGCTTACCTGAGCCAGATTCTGCCCTTTGGTGACAAGAAGTCGCTTGATCTGTTCCTGGCGATTGAGAAAGCAACCTATGATGCGATAGCGTAAAACACTTGACATCGGGGTCGGTGGCCGGGCCCCCAGCCTCGTAAATTCAAGCGAAACAATCAACAATTGGACATTAACAATGACAAAGAAAATCCTGGTCATTCACGGCGTAGGAATGAACATGCGCGGCAAAGCCCAGATCGACATTTTCGGACCAATGACTCTCGCCGATTACGATACCAATATCCGTCGTTTCGCCGACGAGCTGGATGTAGCTGTCGATATTTTTCATTCCAATATCGAAGGCGAAGTGATAAACCGCTTGTATAACGCCAATGATGAAAGTTTCATCGGTGCGGTGATCAACCCTGCCGCTTATATGACGGGTTATCCCGCGTTATGTGCCGCCATCGACCAAGTGTCGTACCCGGTTTGGGAAATTCACTTGTCGAACCCGGCACGACGCGGGCGAATATCGGAAGTGGCTAACGTCTGCCAGGGGGTGATTACGGGCTTTGGCATTCACGGCTATTACATGGCACTGGACGGTATTAAACGATTCACTCAGGCGTCTTAGCCGACGCCTGTTTGCACCGGAGCCTTCGGGCGCAGGGCTTAGTCGTACTTTCGCAGGTCTTGAATCACCAGGCCATCATTAGGCAACGAACCGGGTGCGACCAGTCTGACGTCACCCCGCAGCTTGGTGACGTCGCGAATCGCTTCAATAACCCGGGCGGTGATAGCTTCATCATTGACTGTCGTTTCGCAGTGCAGGCACATTTCATCATTGGCCAACTCACCGGTAATCACCAGTCGTGCTTTACTGATTTCGACAAAACGCTTAACTATTGCCGCCACCTG
>JBAUID010000050.1:0-51827 GCA_049680625.1 Burkholderiaceae bacterium
AAACGCCGTCGCAGTCAGAACCGCGAGTAACACAACTTTCCCCTGGTTTTATCAACAATATGTAGCCGACAATTTGCTCGCAATCGTTGTTGGTTCTATGACACTGATGTTGCTTTGGAGAAGGCACGATCACTGCTATTTAGCGCCTTGAACTTGCTGCTATCCACGGCGACACAGGCCGTCGACAGCAAGTCCACCCTCTTGCACAACAGCACGAATTCTCGGCAAACACGCTTTATCGCCTGGCCATTGCCTTTACGGAAATCAGCAATGGTTTTAAAGTCTGGCGCCAATCGACCCAGTAACCACATCAACTCAACGCCGCGCAGGGCTTCGCGTTCAAGCCGGTGAAAAGACTGAACTCGATTCAGATATCCATAGACATACAGCTTGAGCTTTACGGATGGGTGATAGTCCGGGCGCCCTGTGTTACTCGGTCTCGTTTTGAATCCGGGTCCGGGCAAAAAAGCGTGTCGCCTCGCGACCCGCGGTTACAACCCCAGCTGCTGCCGCGCCGATTCATACTCTGCCGCTAATCGATCAATGTAAGCCGCCGCCGTTGGAATTTCAGAAATTGCGCCAATCCCCTGGCCGCAGCCCCAGATGTCTTTCCAGGCTTTTTCCTTGCGCGAGCTGCCAGAGCTGAAGTTCATCTGACTCGGGTCGCTTTCAGGCAGATTGTCGGGGTCCATGCCGGCGTTTTCAATTGATCCGCGAAGATAATTGCCGTGAATACCGGTAAACAAATTCGAGTAAACAATGTCTGCGGCCGACGAGTCAACAATGCATTGCTTGTACTGCGGTACGGCATTAGCCTCCTGGGTGGCAATAAATGCAGAGCCGATGTAGCCAAAGTCGGCTCCCATTGCCTGGGCAGCCAGAACGGCGTTTCCGGTTGCAATTGAACCGGAAAGTGCAATGGGTCCGTTGAACCATTCGCGTGTTTCCTGGACCAGGGCAAACGGGGATTGTTTGCCGGCATGGCCACCCGCGCCTGCCGCAACCAGGATCAAGCCGTCAGCACCTTTTTCGATTGCCTTATGCGCAAATCGCTGGTCGATAACATCGTGCAACACCATGCCGCCGTAACTATGGACAGCTTCAATCACTTCTTCGCGCGCGCCCAGTGAGGTAATAACAATGGGTACTTTAAACTTGACACATTTCTCCAGGTCTTCTTCGAGGCGGGTGTTGGACCGGTGGACAATCTGGTTTACCGCATACGGTGCGCTCGGTTGATCCGGATGGTCTTTGTCCCATTGGGCAAGGGCATCGGTAATCTGATAAAGCCACTCATCCAGCATTTCGGCCGGTCGGGCATTAAGCGCTGGAAATGCGCCAACAATTCCGCTGGTGCACTGGGCAATGACAAGTTCGGGGTTGGAGATGATGAACAACGGTGACCCGATAACCGGGATGCGCAATCGGGATTTCAATTCTTCCAGTGTCATTTTCTACGGTGCCTTCGGGTTGCTGGTGTATGAACAAACCAAAGGATACCGCAGGCGCGCAGCCACTGCCGGCGGCAGGGATGCTGTGTCCGGGTTCAGGCAAGGGCCGCCATTACAGACAGATCTGATTTCTCCCGCCTTGTTTCGCACGATACAGCGCCTGGTCAGCCCGGTCGATGAAGTCGATTAGCTCTTCATTCTTCTGGTAGATGCTGACTCCGCCTGAAATAGTGATCTGATCAATCATTTGGTCTGAATTTGCACGTTTGATTCTGCTCTGGGCAACGGCTTCGCGAACCCGTTCGCCAACCGCTACGGCGCCAGCCTTGTCGGTGCCCGGCAGCAGAATCGCAAACTCTTCGCCACCAAAGCGACAGACGTAATCTTTGCGCATCACACCGCCGTCGAGAATTTTGGCGACACCTTTAATGACTTTGTCTCCAAAAATATGGCCGTGTTGATCGTTCACCGCCTTAAAGTGGTCGATGTCGAGGATCAGCATTGCCAGCGAACCACTAGGTGCCGGATTTTCATTGAATTCCGCGATCAGGCGCTCCAGGGTTTCATCAAAACCGCGTCGGTTCAAAAGTCCGGATAGCGGGTCAACTTGTGCTTGCTCTTTTGCCAGGGCCAGTTCGCTCACCAGTCGTTCAACTTCCTGCCGGCTGCCATCGAGTCTGTTGTGTAAATCGAGAATCGATGTATTGACGCTGTTAATGTCACTTTTTAAGTTATCAACATGGGCACGAATTGTTTCGGCATCGTGTTCGCTGGACAACGCCTGGGCAAAACTGCCCAGCTGGTCTCCGAAGCGCGAAGCTGATGCGCTCGCACTGTCGACTGAACTGTCCACCTGGTCCAGCACTTCGAGCAGCCCCGCCCGACCCGCCAGGACGGCGCGCTCCAGCGAAGAAACGATGTAGCGCTGATACATCTGGAAAGTTTGGTCTTCGGTGATGCGTTTGTCGGCACTGACCGCTTCATCAAGCTCGTCGCGCAGACTGGGGTTTTCACCGCGGACGTATTCATACCAGATTGCATACGATATCGGCGCAAATCCACGGCCATGACGGGAAATCATGGGGAGTGTGAGCCGCAGCAGTTCTGCGCTTTTATCGGTTGTCGATTCTTCAGGCTTTGCCGTGGATGGCGCTGCCGGCTTGGATGTCACTTGATTAGTAGTCATTTTTTTTTCGTTAACGGGTTGCATTGGCTTTCGCGAGTGCGTTAAGGGTTGCAAGGTTGACTTCGTGGACGGCCAGCGCCAATTCGTCGCAGGCCGAAAGGTAATCAAATGCCTGCGAGCTTTCTATTTTTCGAACCAGCCCCAGGTAAGGTGCGTAAGGTCCTTCGTTGGTTTTCAGGCATTGGGCGGCTTCCTCGGACAGTGGCAGCTGACCGAGTAATTCGGTCATTGACTTGCCCAGCATTTGATCGAGCAGAGAAAACACGCCACAGACAAACATATCCCCATGTGTCTGGTTGATTCCGAGGCAGTCGGCAAATGCCTGCATCAGATAGGCACGCCGAATCGCGGCGCCAATCAATGGTCGCGCTTTTGGGGTTTCAACGGCGTTGGCGAGCATTAACGATAGCCAGGATTTCAACTCGCTGTAGCCAACCAGCATAATCGCGTGACGTACTGAGACGATCTCTCTGTCGAGCCCCGATGCAGCGGAATTAAGATACCTGAGCAGGCGATAAGACAAGGTTGGACTGCTGTCCAGCAGTGGTTCAATTTTGTCGACGTGTTCCGACTTATCAATGCGCTGCAGAAGATCGAGAATCAACTGAATATTTGCTTCGCCGGACTGGGTTTTACTGACAGTCGCTGTACCGTTTACCGGCCAGCCAACGGCAAGTTGTTTTGTGCCGTCGGCGAATGCTTTCTCGAGTGACTCAATTGTGTCTGCACCGTAGCTCAGGCCTGTGGCCGGGTCATCTCTGATGACGATCTCTAAGCCGGCTGATGCCAGTTCATCTAGCCGGCTCTTGAAATCAGGTTGGTTCGCAATGCCGCCCATCAACTCGATACGGCTGTTTGGCGTAAAAATATCGGGCTTCAACATCTCCAGATCGTTGGGCTCGTGAATCGGGAGCATCAGGCTGCCAATGCTCCTAAGTGTATTGTCGGGCAATTCACTTATCAGCTGATGCCAATGCGGTACGGGTTCGCCATTAGGTGTCTGAATCTGCAGGCGTATTGCGCTCAGGTCGTACTGCTTGTCATAAACCGACTGATACTGGATCAGGCAGTCACTTAATGCTGACAGGTTTGGTGCCAGTTTGTCTTGCTGATCAATCATTGTGCTAACACCTGACTACCGATTTCCTGCTGGAGTGTCACGAGCGACGCGATTAAGTCGTGTGCGAGTGATATCGATTTTTCGAAATCGACATCTTGACAACTTTTCTCTAAATCTGCCGCGACTGATCGGCAAGCGGTGGCACCTATTGCTCCGGCAGTACCTTTTTGAGCGTGCGCGATACTGCCAAGCCGTGTTAAGTCTCCGGCGTTGATAGCTTGTTGAATCTCAATCGCGGTTGTATCAATACCTGACAAGTACATCGTAATGAGTTCATTGAGCAGGCTGACGTCACCGCCCAATTGATCAAGTGCCGCGCGGCTGTCAAGTACTGGTAGTGCAGTCTGGGCTCCGGTGGCCGGCTTGGGGCCGACGCCCTGGTGCTTCGACGCGATACGGGTCGAGTCCGGGGTAGGCTGTGCCGATGTTGGGTCAATCCGGGTTTCGACGGACCGGCCTTTGATCGCCAGTTTTTTAACGGTATCTTCGAGAACCTGCTTGATAATAGGTTTGCTGACGTGGCCGTCCATACCTGCCTGGATACAACGGATTTTGTCTTCGGGCATTGCATGGGCTGTCATTGCCACAATAGGTGTGCGCTTGCCAGTTCCGAGCTGTAGTTCGCGAATTTTTGCAGTTGCCTGAAAGCCGTCAAGAACCGGCATTTGCATGTCCATGAGCACGAGATCGACATTATTGTTCTGAACAAAGTCGACCGCTTCCTGGCCATTGGTCGCAACGGCAACCTCGTGTCCCATGCCTCGTAGCAGACGGACTGCAAGCTTTCGATTGATTGGATTGTCATCAACAAGAAGCAGGAAGTATGATTCTGCTACTTCGGCACTATCACCGGTATCCGCCTCGAAGTTCAGTGATCCGTGCGCCGCGTTGCTTGATACGGCCAACGAATCAAATAGTGACGATGTGGCCCCCGGCCATCGCATACTGTGTCCGAATCGCTTCTCTACCGACTCGCTGACAGGCTTGTCCATCAGCAAAATGCGGCGAGGTAGCAATACGGCATCAGCAATTTCCTGCCATTGCGGTTCGGTGATCAAACCCAGCCAGGACGACTTAACGATAATAGTTTCCGGTACTGGTCCGTCGGCCAATAAGGCTTTCATTGCTGCGCCAGGGGTTCTGGCAGTTTGGGGGGTCAGGTGCCAGTGCTGCAGACATTCAATCAGAGTCTTGTCTGGCAATGGAGAACGGTCCAGAAGAAGAACTGGAATCGGCTGGCGAGTCTGGCCCAAATGATCGCTCCGGGTCTCCGGCAAGCAGATGCTGAATCGGAAAGTACTGCCTTCGCCCTGGGTGCTGTCGACAGTCAGCTCGCCTCCCATTCGATGGACAAGCTCTACGCAGATGCTCAGGCCCAGGCCGGTTCCGCCAAAACGCCGGGTAATAGAATCGTCGGCCTGTGAAAACGGTTCAAAGATTTGTCGGGCTTTGCCCGGTGCAATGCCGATACCGGTATCTCGTACCCGAATTTCAAGCTCGGGGTCACCGTTGATATTTCGCAACTGATTTGAAGAAACGGACAACAACACCCAGCCGTTCTCGGTGAATTTGACGGCATTGGACAATAGATTTAACAAGACCTGGCGCAGGCGGTAGCCATCACCTTTAACCATGCGCGGTACGTCACGACCAATGGCGAATTCCAGGGCAATGCCTTTATCTCTTGCCTTTTGACTAAGTAGCTTGGCTGATTGACGAATTGTCTCGTGCAGATCGAATTCGGAGAGCTCAAGCTCAAGTTGGCCTGCTTCAATTTTGCTGAAGTCTAGGATGTCGTTGATCAATAGAAGTAATGCGTCACCGGCATCACGAACGATATCCAGGAGTTCGCGCTGCTCGGCGTTGATATCCGTTTCGAGTACAAGACCGGTCATGCCGATAATTGCATTCATCGGAGTACGAATCTCGTGACTCATATTGGCAAGAAAGCGGCTCTTCGCTTTGGCACTGGCTTGCGCTTTATGTGTTGCCTGAACCAGGTCTGTGATGTCGATCCGGAATCCAACCCGGTAGCCGTCCGGGGTTCGACGGTCACTTGCGCGCAACACCCGCCCATCGTCGAGTTCGAGAATCCAGGCAGCTCGCGAATCGACGCTGATGCTGATCTGGTCTTTCAGCCATTCGTCCTGGTTGCCAATAGCGGCAGGGAATCTCCCACTTTCGACCGCGTGGGCCAGGACAGACGAATAACTGGTGCCCGACTTGATTGGTTCAGACCCGAGCGAATACACTTCGCGGAATTTTTCGTTGCAAAACACAACCCTGTCTTGCGAATCGCATAGTACAAACGCTTCGTCCAGAGCGTCGATGGCGTCTTGCATTAATGCCTGGCTACGCTGGTGTTCAGACTGAGCCTTTCGTCTCTCGGTGACATCTGAGAACGTCGTCACCAGTTCTCCACTTGAGGTCTTGGCGGAACTGACTTCCAGCCAGGTGCCATTGCGAAGACGACACTGCACGTGTTTGTTGTTCTCACCATGCCTGACTTGATGCCTGGCTCTGGCTATTGCGGCAAAAGCATCGCTTTTGGATTCGGTTCTTGTTGAATCGGAATGTCCAATGGCAAAGCGCAGGATGTTGCGGCAATGTGTGCCGGCTTGCAGCAATTCGTCTGGCAGTCTCAGGATTTTCCGGGCCGCCTCGTTGTGACGGATCAAACCAAGGTTTGAGTCAAATACCATAAGTCCGTATGGCAGCAGCTGAATCACATCGTTCAGGAGTACCGCATCGACAGGCGCTGTCGCCACGGCCGGCTTGTGCGAATGCGCTTTGGATAGCTTGGAACGATTGCTCAGTGATCTGTTCATCGATGTCTGGATGGTGGTCCGGAATGGGTGCCCGCAGTTTTGCAGTTTCATCCAGTCTAGGCGTCGTTAAACCTGACTATTTCTCCGAACAACGCTGCGCAAGTGGGCTAGTTTCGACGTTGACCGGATGGTTGGCGTATTCGACGATAAGGATTGATAAATCATCGCTGAACACAGGATCGCTCACTCCGGCCCATTGTTGTAGCTCGTCCCGAAGTTGACTCATGACATCGTCCGTGGGCTGACCGATCGTTCTTGACAGCAATTGAGCGAACCGGTCGATTTCATATTGCTCGTTATCAGGGGCTGCGGCTTCGGTAATGCCATCGGAGTACAAAATCAGTCGATCACCGGCGTGCAGCTGGATGCTTAATTCGGTGAATTCGGCGCTATTGAATAGTCCAACCGGCATGTCGCCATCGACATGGCTGACATCCGAGCTGCCGTCAGCGCGTACGACAATGGGGATGGTGTGCCCCGCTCTGACATAGCGAACCAGACCACTTCGCTCGTCCAGAACGCCATACAGACAGGTCAGGTAGTTGGCGCCGAGGGAAAACGCTGTCATCTGTCGGTTGAGCGCGCCAATCGCTTCATTGACCGGCGTGATCTGGACCGACTGATCGGGGTTGAGTTTCTTCAGCACACAACCGGCTGAGCGGGGATCAAGGCTTTGGGCCATGAGCATGCCGACCATCCCTGAGGCAACGCCGTGCCCGGCAACGTCGACGTTATAAAAGCCAATATGGTTGGCATCCAGGCGAAAGTAGTTCAACGAGTCGCCCGACACCCTGGCTGAGGGCAGGAACATCCAGTTGTACTGGCTGCGATCAGACTGTAAAGGTTCGCGGGGCAACAGGTCGCGCTGGAACTGGCCGGCTGCCTCGATATCCTGGTGTATAAGTGCCAACGCCGCGTCAAGCCGGTCATTTCTGTCCTGAAGTGATGCCTGCAGGGTAATCAGACGCTGCCCGATACGGATGCGAACCCCCAGTTCATCCATATCAAGCGGTTTGGCAAGATAGTCATCAGCGCCGGCATTCAGCCCGGCCAATAAATCGTCGCGGCTATCGCGGCTGGACATCAGGACAAAATAAATATACGGATGATTTCCCCGGTTTCGAACGGCACGGCATAGTTCCAGGCCGTCCATCTCGTCCATCAGCCAGTCGCTGATAATCATATCGGCCGGTTCCTTTTCAAGACTCACCAGCGCTGCGGCGCCGCTATTGGCTTCTCGGACTTGATGCCCAAGTTTTTCGAGGGCCCGCCTTACGATAAGGCGCTGGATGTCCTGGTCGTCGACTACCAGTACCCGCAGCGTCTGGCTGTTGGCAGGTGAGTTTGCTTGGCCAGATTTAGCTTCGATTCCTTGAGTGGGCATGTTGCTTCGGTTGTGGTGTCCGCAGGTGGTTGGGAGCAAAACTGGTGTTGAAATAACTCCTGGGTTGTCATGCCAGGGCTCAGCCTTGCTTAGGTTATGTGCCCCGGCGAGATGTGAAAGACGCAAAAAGCGGGCATCCCCCGGCTTGTTTGCCAGTATTCGTTTGCGAGCGTCAGCAGCCTCAACTAGCATGGCGGACATGTACAGTAGTCAAGTAGTTAACCGCCCTTGCCGCCCTTGCCGCCCTTGCCGCTCTTGCCGCTCTTGCCGCAGGGCCTGCCAATGAGATCGCAATGAGAGGGTATTCGCGGTCGGTTGGCGGTGAGGCGCCGCCGGCCAGGCAAAAGTCTGAGCACGGCCGCAGCGACTGGCACACAATTTCGCAACTGCTCCCTTACTTGTGGCGTTATCGCTTCAGGGTCTTCCTGGCTGTCTTGTGTATGGTCGGTGCCAAAGCGGCGACTGTCGGCGTGCCGATTTTGCTGAAACAGATTGTCGATGGTTTGAATCCTGTTACACCGACGGCGGCCAGCCAACCGACCACCGAAAATTTGTTGATAGCTGCATTATCGGTACCAATGGCACTGGTAGTGATCTACGGCATCCTGCGCTTGAGCACAACTGTCTTTGTTGAGCTTCGCGAGTTAGTTTTCGCCCGCGTAACAACCCAGGCTGTCCGTGAAGCTGCCTTGCAGGTTTTTGGGCACTTGCACGCTTTGTCTTTGCGGTTTCACCTTGAGCGTCAAACCGGCGGACTGACCAGCGATATTGAACGTGGCACCCGCGGGATTTCTTCGCTGGTCTCTTATACGCTGTACAGCATTTTGCCGACCCTGGTCGAAATCTCTCTGGTTATCGGTTACCTGGTGCTGAATTACGAAGTCTGGTTTGCAGTAATTACGGTTAGCGCACTGATTTTGTACGGGGTATTCACTTTTTTTGTGACCGAGTGGCGTACTCATTTTCGACGCCGGATGAATACCCTGGATACCAGGGCGAATGCCCGTGCCATTGATTCGCTGATTAACTACGAAACCGTCAAGTACTTTGGTAACGAGGCTTTCGAAGCCGGGCGTTACGACGAAAGCCTGGCCAGCTACCAGAAGGCGCGGCTGGCCAGTGTTGCCTCGTTATCGGCATTGAATGTCGGACAGGCGGTGATAATTTCGACCGCGGTTGCACTCATGCTCTGGCGGGCAACCGCCGGCGTTGTTGAGGGCCGGATGACGCTGGGCGATTTGGTCCTGGTGAACGGTTTCATGATTCAGTTGTATATCCCACTGAATTTCCTGGGAACGCTGTACCGTGAAATTCGCCAAAGCCTGACCGACATGGAGCGCATGTTTGGTTTGCTGGATGCTCACCAGGAAATTGCCGACTCCCCAGACGCGACCGAACTGAACCTGCCGCTGGATACCAACGGCAATCGAGCCGCTCCGTTGGTCGAGTTTGATGAGGTTTCTTTTTCCTATCAGTCTAATCGGCCAATTCTTGCTGATGTCTCATTTCGTATCGAGCCGGGAACCCGCTGTGCTGTTGTTGGTTCTAGTGGCGCCGGTAAATCAACTCTGTCCCGATTGTTATTCAGGTTTTACGATGTTGACAGTGGTCACATCCGGATAAACGGCACGGATATTCGTGAGTTGACCCAATCCAGTTTGCGCGCATCGATTGGCATCGTGCCGCAAGATACGGTATTGTTTAACGATACGATTGCCTACAACATCGCCTATGGCTGGCCGGCGGCACCCGAACCACATATTCGCAATGCTATCCGCGGTGCACAGCTGGACGAGTTTATTGCCAGTCTGCCTGACGGCTTACAAACAGCTGTTGGAGAGCGCGGACTCAAACTATCCGGAGGAGAAAAGCAGCGGGTAGCAATTGCCCGGATGCTGCTTAAAAATCCGTCGATTCTTATCCTGGACGAGGCAACATCAGCACTTGATACGCGCAACGAGCTGGCTATTCAGGCGGCTCTCGATTCGCTGGATTCGCTGGTTCAGCGCCGGACCACGCTGGTCATTGCCCATCGCCTGTCGACCGTGGTTAACGCGGACCAGATCCTGGTCATGAGCCAGGGTCGTATTGTCGAGCGCGGCACCCACCCCCAATTGCTGGCCCAAGGGGGTTTATATGCCGACATGTGGTCGCTCCAGCAAACCGAAGATGCGACCTGACCGCAAATCCCTTGGTCACCCGACTATTCAGACGAGTTAGCCGGTGGCCAGCTTGTCAAGAATAGGACAGTCCGGACGGTCATCTCCGTGGCAGTTGGCGCTCAGTGTTTCCAGAGTTTGGACCATCGCATGCATATCGTTTATTCGACGTTTCAAGTCGTCAATGTGATGATTTGCCAGTTTGCGTACGTCACGGCTCGCCCGGCTTTTGTCGCGCCACAACGCGAGCAGATCAGATACCGCCGGCATCGGAAACCCCAGGTCGCGGGACTTGCCAATAAAACGCAGCATGTGAACATCGTCATCGGAGTAATCTCGATATCCATTTGATAAGCGATTCACCGGGCCAATCAGTTCAATACTTTCGTAGTAGCGAATCATTTTGGCTGAAATGCCGGACGCTTGCGCGGCTTGTCCGATATTCATATCGGCTCTCCTGTCGGGGCTGACTGCATTGGGTGCTTGTTCAGGCGCAGGGCGTTAAATACAACAAACAAGCTGGACAACGACATGGCTCCCGCCGCCAGCATGGGCGACAAATGTATGCCAGTAAAACTCAACACGCCGGCGGCAACCGGTATTAACAATAAGTTATAGATAAAAGCCCAGAACAGGTTCTGCTTGATATTGCGCATTGTTGATACGGAAACATCCAGTGAGTCGGTGACGGCGCTTAACCTGTTGCTGGCAATCACCAGATCTGCGGCGTCAATGGCAACGTCTGTACCGCTGCCAATGGCAATGCCAATGTCTGCTTCGGCCAGGGCCGGTGCATCATTAATGCCGTCGCCGACAAAGGCAACAATGCCGTACTTTTCGCGTAGCTCCAGAACCGCCTGCCGCTTATCCGCCGGCATGACATCGCCGCGCACTTCATCGATTCCCAGGGCGTCACCAACGGCTTGTGCCGTTTGCTGACGGTCACCAGACACCATAACGGTACGAATGCCCCGGCGATGCAGGCTTGCAATGGTTTCTGCTGCCTCGGGACGAATCGGATCAGCCACTGCAATCGCGCCGGCTAGTTGGTCGTCAACCGCGACCAGGAAAACGGTCTGTCCCGTGTTGGATTGTTTGTCCAAATCCGCGTTGCCCGTATCGATGCCGGCGGATTTCATCAGCATTAAGTTGCCGGCAATAATGCGCTGGTCGCCAACCACGGCTCGAACGCCCATTCCGGAAACGGATTCAAATTTGGTGGCCGGCGATACCGGCAGGCCGCGGACCTGCGCCGCGCGAACAACGGCCTGGGCAAGCGGGTGCTCACTGAACTGTTCGACGCTAGCCAACAATGAAACTAATTCGTCAGCCGTGTGGTTCGCGTAGGCCGTGACCTCAGTTACATCCGGCTGACCCTGGGTCAGGGTGCCTGTTTTGTCAAAACCGATTGCTTTGACCTTACCCATCTGTTGGAGGGCGTCGCCATGGCGGAACAGTAAGCCAGCCCGAGCGGCGCGGCCGGTGCCAACCATAACGGATAACGGCGTGGCCAGTCCCATTGCGCACGGACAGGCAACAATGAGTACGGCTATTGCGTGTACCAGGGCCTGGGACAAGCCAGCGCCGGAATTGTCAATTGCCATCCAGACGGCAAATGTCAGAACCGATAACACCATCACGATCGGTACAAACCACATCGCAATTTTGTCGACTACGGCCTGGATCGGCAGCTTGGTGTTTTGAGCATCCCACACCTGGTTGATAATCGACGCCAGCGTCGTGTCGTTGCCAACCGCGGTCGCCTGAACGATCAGTGATCCGCTCAGATTAATTGTGCCAGCGCTGACCGTATCGTTTTCGCGGCGGACCACTGGAACCGATTCACCGGTCAGCATACTTTCATCAATATTAGCGGTACCCGTGACAATGGTGCCGTCAACTGCAATCCGCTCACCCGGCCGAACCTGGAGTTGGTCTGACGTGGTGACTTGTTCAATTGGCACTTCAACAAACTGCTCGCCACGCCGTACCTGGGCGACCAACGGTTGCAGGCTGGCAAGGGCATCAATTGCCTTGCTGGTCAGTCGGCGGGCTCGGGACTCAAGGTAGCGCCCAAGCAAAATTAAGGTCACGATCACGGCTGCGGCTTCAAAGTAAATATGCCGTCCGCCCGCCGGCAACCATTGTGGTGCGATGGTTGCAACTGCCGAAAATATCCAGGCCGCTGAGCCGCCCAGGGCAACCAGGGTGTTCATCTCGGGTGCCAGACGAAGCAATGCCGGCACGCCAATCGAAAAGAACTCGCGTCCGGCGTAGAACAAGACAATTGCGCTTAGCAGTAGCTGGGCCCAACGAATGTTTTGTTCACCTGCGATGCTTGTGACCCAGTGCGAAAACGCAGGCGAAAAATGTGAGCCCATTTCAACCAGAAAAACAGGGATGGTGAGTAAAACGGCAATCAGTAAATTCAACCGCTCACTGGCAAGCCAACGCTCTTTGGGTGCAGCGGATTTGTTGATGACAACTCGCGGTTTCGACACCGTGGTTTCGTATCCTGCGGCAGTCAGCGCACTGGCCAGGTCGCTTGCCCGGAGTTGCGTGTCGGCTGTCATGACAATAGCTTCACCGCTGACCAGGTTCACACTGGCATCATTAACCCCGGTGAACCCGCGCAAAATTGTCTCTACCCGCCCAACACAAGATCCGCAATGCATGCCGGTGACCTGCAGGCGCAGAGCCGGGGCGCTTTCGGCGACAATTTGTTCGGTAATCTCGGCATGGCCCATCGCGATTTCTCCAGAAAGAGCATTTGATTGAATACGGCCTTAGTATTGACCTTCCCATAATGGGAAGGTCAAGCGATTTTCACTGAATTTCTCCGCTGGGTTCTGTATTGAGTGCGCCGGAGTGTTGCCACTTTGGCAAAATGTGGGTTGGGGTGGCCAGCGGGTCCTCTCGAAACTAACCGGGAAGGCAGGTTTGCCTCCCAAAAACGGAAAAAACATGACAAAACATCGAATTGCAGTGATCCCGGGTGATGGAATAGGCAACGAAGTAATGCCTGAAGGGCTACGTGCCGTCGAAAAGGCGGCCGACCAGTTCGGCATTGACCTGGTTTTTGATCACTTCGATTTCGCCTGCTGCGACTATTACGAAAAGCACGGCGCAATGTTGCCAGCGGACTGGAAAGACCAAATTGGTGGGCACGACGCGATTTTCTATGGTGCTGTTGGAATGCCGGACCGGGTGCCCGATCATATTTCTTTGTGGGGGTCGTTGCTGCAGTTTCGTCGCGAGTTTGATCAATACATCAACCTGCGTCCGGTTCGACTTATGCCTGGTGTGCCGTGTCCACTGGTTAACCGTAAACCGGGCGATATTGATTTTTACGTGGTGCGCGAGAACACCGAAGGTGAGTATTCGTCAGTTGGTGGTCGCATTTTTCCCGGTACTGATCGCGAAGTGGTAATGCAGGAATCGATTTTTACACGGCACGGTGTTGATCGGGTCTTGCGGTATGCATTCGAACTGGCGCGCAAACGCGGAAAAAAACTCACGTCGGCAACCAAGTCAAACGGCATTTCGATTTCCATGCCGTACTGGGACGAAAGGGTTGAGGCGATGTCAGCTCAGTATGCTGATGTTGACGTCAATAAGTTTCATATTGACATTCTGACTGCACACTTTGTTCGCAACCCTGACTGGTTTGATGTGGTTGTTGCCAGCAATTTGTTCGGTGATATTTTGTCTGACCTCGGGCCGGCTTGTACCGGAACAATTGGTATTGCGCCATCGGGCAACATAAACCCCGAAGGTGACTTTCCTTCATTGTTTGAGCCGGTTCACGGTTCGGCTCCGGATATTTTTGGTAAAGGTATTGCGAATCCGATCGGACAAATCTGGTCAGGGGCAATGATGCTGAATCACCTTGGGTACCCGGATGCCCATGATGCAATGTTGTCGGCCATCGAGGCCGTGACCGCGAATGGTCCGCGTACCCCAGATATGGGTGGCAATGCAAATACCGGGGACGTTGGTAAAGCCGTAGTTGAAGCGATTGTCAAGTCATGAGTTCCATTGTCGACGAAGTGTGCATATTCAGCATGAAAGTGGCCTATTTCCGCCGTTAACTTTTACTCGCACCGGGCAAAATGGCTAGCCATTTGGTGAATTTGAAATTTGCGGTTACATTGCGAATCAAGTTAATAACAAGACTCACGTTCTTAGGAACTAAGAGTCTTGCAGGCAGACATCCAGGGGGGTGACTGTTCTGCGCGGCAGCCGAAACGGTTGCCGCATTCAAAGCCCGGCCGCGCCGGGCTTTTTTGTTTTGGTATTTTCCTTTTTTGGGTTTGTCGCCCGGTCTTGTGCTGCCCTGCAGTAAACTTTTAGGAATTGGTCAGCCGGCTCGCACGACGCGGACAAGCCGGAGGCTGACTCACTCAATCAGGATGGCGATACCGATGCCCATGGCAACCCCCGACTTTATTGAATTGACACGCCCGGATGACTGGCATCTGCATTTACGCGATGGCGCTGTATTAAAAGATGTTGTCCTGGCCAGTGCACGGCAGTTTGCGCGCGCCATCGTGATGCCAAATCTGAAGCCACCGGTAAAGAATCTGGCGGACGCGGTGGCGTATCGCAATCGAATCATCGCCGCGTTGGAAGAAGCAGAACAGGCAACACCAGATTCGATACCAAACTTTGAACCACTGATGACGCTGTATCTGACCGACCGGACAACACCTGCAGACATCGAAGAAGCGGCCGCATCCGGTGTCGTGCAGGCCGTCAAGCTATACCCGGCCGGGGCAACTACCAATTCTGATGACGGTGTGACATCAATTGACAGGTTGTTGCCAACGCTGGCGGCCTTGCAGCAGCACAATTTGCCTTTGTTGATTCATGGCGAAGTAACCGATAACCAGGTTGACGTGTTTGACCGGGAAGCTCGTTTCATTGATGACGTACTTGAGCCGCTACGTGCAAATATGCCGGAATTACGCATCGTTTTTGAGCACATCACGACTGAGCAGGCGGCAAGTTATGTGCGTGAGACCAGCGGCCCGATTGCGGCAACTATTACGCCGCAACATTTGTTATACAACCGGAATGCAATTTTTTCGGGCGGCTTGCGACCGCATTGGTATTGCCTGCCGATACTAAAGCGCGAGAATCATCGCCTGGCTCTTGTGAAGGCCGCCACGTCAGGCAATCCACGGTTCTTTCTGGGCACCGATAGTGCGCCGCATCCTGCGCACCTGAAAGAGCATGCAGCTGGATGTGCGGGTTGTTTCAGCGCCCCTTATGCGATTGAACTGTATGCAACCGCGTTCGAACTGGCGGGTAGACTAGACCGCCTGGAAGGCTTTGCATCCCAATTTGGCGCGGACTTTTATGGTTTGCCGCGAAACACTGATCGGATTGTTTTGCGTCGGGTCGATCATCAGATAGCCGACAGCCTGCCGTTCGGCGAGCACCAAATTGTGCCGCTTGCCGCAGGTGAGCAGTTACAGTGGCGACTTGAGTCCACCCAGTCCGCTCATAAGCAATAAGCGATCAGAACTTAATAGGAAAATGGAACGCATATGAAGATTGTTATTACCGGTGGTGGTGGTTTTGTCGGGCAACGCCTGGCACAGGCAATTCTTGAAGGGCCTGGGCTGGCGCTGGCCGAATCACCAGATAATAAGCCAGCTCTGACGCCGGTAACGCAGATCGTCTGTGTTGACATGGCCGCCGGAGCGCTACGTGATGAACGGCTAAGCTATGTCACTGGCGACGTTTCCGATCCGGCTTTGATTGAAAGTGCTATTGATAAGCAAACTAATCTTGTTTATCACCTGGCCGCAGTGGTTAGTGGTACGGCAGAGGCCGACTTCGATCTTGGTCAGCGGGTTAACGTAATCGGTACGCGCAACGTCCTCGAGCGATGCCGCGAACTGGGTACTTGTCCACGGCTTGTATTCTCCAGCTCCATTGCCGTGTTCGGCGGCGAATTACCTGATGTCATTACCGACGCCACTACGCCGATGCCTCAGGGCTCTTACGGCATCCAGAAGTTGATTGGCGAATTAATGGTTCAGGAATATTCCCGCAAGGGTTTTATCAAAGGCTGTAGTCTGCGCTTGCCGACCGTCGTGGTTCGGCCGGGCAAACCGAATGGCGCCGCGTCCAGTTTTGCCTCGGGCGTTATCCGAGAGCCTCTTGCCGGCGTCGCAATGGATTTGCCGGTTGATCCCGCAACACACATGTGGTCGACATCGCCGGCTGCCGTGGTCCGAAACCTGATTCACGCAGCACAACTACCACCCCAGGCGTGGGGGCAGTGGCGATCGCTTAATTTGCCTGGTCTGGTGCACTCAATGAATGATGCGCTTGATGCGCTCGAGTCGCTCGGCGGTGCGCATGTTCGCAGTCTCGTTTCGTTCAAACCGGACCCGGACATCGTGCGCCTGGTCAGTACATGGGCCGCCCATCTGGAAACCAAGCGGGCACTGTCCATGGGATTTATCGCCGACCCGGACTTCATGTCGGTTGTCCGTGCTTACGTTACCGACTACGCTGATGCGGTGAAGGTACCGATCAAGTAGTTTGCCGTTAGCGGCCGGGAATCCGGAGGTCGTATCGCACGGCTTTATCCGGAGACGACATTACTTGAACCACCAGATCCAGCTGGTTGGCATAAACCAGCTCGCTTGATTGCAAGATGACGAAATTGTCGCCCGGGGCTTTGGAAATGGTGAATTCGTTCGGATCTGGCGAGAAAGAGCCAACCGGCGCGGCCGATCGCACCACCCGAAACTGCACTACCGACAGGTTTGTTGCTGAGCCAAAAGGAATGGCAACCTTCAGGCGTTGACCTTGTTGAGACAAAACGCCGGCCACACCCCATTCAACAGCACTGGCGGTACCCGCAAGCGTCAGCATCGACGCAGCAAGCAGCGCACGGGTGACAGATTTCAACGCAATGGAAGATACGTGGGGCATGGTGACTTGCTCCTGAGGTCAGTCTGTTGATTCAGTTATTTTGCCAGTTTAAGCGCCCACTATCGCACAACAAGCCTAAAATGGCAGCGGGAAGCGGGCCGGACGGTCGTCGGTGTGTGCCGTCAGGTACACACGGGAGGAAGGTCCGGACTCCACAGGGCAGGATGCTGGCTAACGGCCAGGCGCTGGGTCGTAATGTCCTGGCGACGGAAAGTGGCGCAGAAAATATACCGCCCACGGCTGCGAACGCAGCCCGGTAAGGTTGAAATGGCGAGGTAAGAGCTCACCGCGGCCATGGCGACATGGCTGGCAGGCTAAACCCCATCCGGAGCAACACCAAATAGGCGTATGTGCGGCTTGCCGCGAAGGGCGGTCCGCCTGAGTACGCGGGTAGGTGGCTTGAGCAACCGGGTAACCGGTTGTCTAGATGAATGATCGTCACGTCAGGCAACTGGCGGACAGAATCCGGCCTACAGGCCCGCTTCCCACTATGACCTTCCTGGCGACGCTGCCCGCGCCGTAATCGGGTCAAATACCAAAATTACCAAATTGCCAGTCCGCGGGCGCTGCCAGGTCGTTCTTTTGCGGCGCTGCGCCCTAATCGGAGTGGATTAACGCCGCTTTGCGACGAACCAGACCAAAAATTGCCACTCTTTTGCCCCTGGTTTGCCTGAGTGGACGGGTTTAATCATCTGGCAAGTGCCTGCGCTGGTCCGCAGGGTGGTTGCTACCCCGGGCCGAGACTCCGGCTGAGACTCCGGCTCACACTTAAAGTAATACTTTCACTTAGGGGCGTAACAGACTCATTTTGGTCGATATTCGATCGCGAATGGCAAGTCAATCCTGTCGTAAGTGCTTGTCACAATTGAAAAAACCTGATCCTAACTTGACCTGAGTACGTCTTTTCTCTAGAGTTCGCTTCGGTGGCACAAATAACCATAAAGTGCCTTGAGTTCTCAGAAAAGTGGGATTTTGCTTAAAAAATAAGCAGAATTCGGGTTCTGTCTATTCCCTTCTCCGTTGTGTTGGGGGTCTGAATCCAGGGTTTGAGTTCATCAGGGCACTCCTGTTCGACAAGCGGCGTGTTGGGTCTCAATGGCTTACATCGGCAACAGCAAAGTTACTCTCGATCCGAAGGCCCGGCTTGCCGTGCCCTCGCGCTATCGCGAAGCCTTGCTTGCGCAATGTGGCGGCAAATTGGTCGTTACCCGCGGCATCGGACCAAAAACTCTCCTGCTTTTCCCTGAGCCAGTCTGGGACAAGATTTACGAGCAGCTTATCAGCATGCCGGCGACAGATCCGCTACGCCAGCGCTATCTACACAACGCAGATTATCTCGACATGGATAGCGGTGGCCGCATCCTGATCCCGAATGGTCTGCGGGAAAAAGGGATTCTCACCAACAGTTCACTGGCTTTTGTTGGTAACGGAACCCACTTCGAAATCTGGGACTGGGATGCACATATTCAAAACGAAGAGCAACTCGACCCATTGGCAATGTCAGCAACTAAGGATTTGTCGTTCTGACCGCCGGTCGTGACGGGGAGTAACAGGGATGAGCAGGATGAAGTGGACGAAGCGCCAGACAGCGGGCATGTGCCCGTCTTGCTTGCGCCATCAGTCGACGCGCTTGCTGTCCGTGGCGATGGCACTTATATCGATGCAACTTTTGGCCGCGGCGGCCATAGCAGGGAAATACTTAGCCGCCTTGGTGCACAGGGTCGGGTTATTGCTTTTGACCGTGACCCTCAGGCCATTGAGTTCGGTCAGTCAATTGGGGACCCCAGGTTGCAGGTGTTTCATGCCCGGTTCTCAAATCTTGCCACTGTGCTCGATGAGCACGGCGTCAAACAAGTCGATGGCGTTCTTATCGATCTTGGTGTTTCGTCACCGCAGCTGGATCAGGCGGCGCGTGGCTTTAGTTTTCAGCAGGATGGTCCACTCGATATGCGAATGGACCCAACCGAAGGCATTCCGGTTTCTGAGTGGCTAAGCCATGCATCAGAAAAGGAAATCAGGGAGATTATAAAAAATTATGGGGAAGAACGGTTTGCTGGGCCGATTGCAAAGGCGATTGTTGCTCGCCGCGAGGATGCCGGCGGCATCGCGTTACAGACCACAAAGCAACTTGCCGATCTCGTGGCGTCCGTTGTCCGGCGCCGCTCGAAGCGGCCGCCGCTGGGCAAGAATGAGGCAACCCGCACCTTTCAAGCTCTACGGATTTTCATCAATCAAGAGCTTGAAGAGCTCTCGCTCGTCCTGATTGCAGCGGTTGAACGCCTTGCTCCTGGCGGACGCCTTGCCGTTATCAGTTTTCACTCATTGGAAGATCGCATCGTGAAGGAATTTATAGCGACAGAATCTGGCCGCAGAGCCGGAAGGGATCCGATATACGGAACCCCGGTTTCCGATCGTCCGCTGCGCTTGCAGGCGCTTCGTCGGATTGTCGCGTCGCAAGAGAGTGGTAGCGATAATCCGCGCGAACGATCTGCGGTATTGCGTATTGCCGTACGCACTGATGACGGATTTGAACAATGAGACGGTTGAGTATTCTCTTGTCTGCCATCCTGGTGACGTGTGCGCTTGGTCTGGTTACCTCGCAACAGCGGGCCCGAATGTTGTTTAACGACCTGGAGCGAGCGAGCGCGCGGCAAGATGAGTTGGAAAACCGTTGGGACGAGCTTCAAATTCGTCAGACCGAACTGGCCAAAGCATCATTAGTTGACAGCAAAGCCCGCGAACAGTTGAAGCTGGGCGCTCGAGAGCCGCGTCGAACCATGCACTTGATGCTTGACGATGACACCCGGCTCGCGGCGAAAGAAGCAATTTTGCGCTGGCGGGCTGCAGCGCTTGAAGGCGCCCAGTAAATGGCCCGTAAGAGTCCGCGTCAGCGCGTCAAAATTGGTTCGACGGTAGCAGTCGACAATCCGCTGCTTCGCCTGAGTCTGTCGACCGGTCGGCAGCGCATTGTATTGGTTGTTGTTGGCCTGGCCTTCGCTGTTCTGGCCGGTCGGGCTATTCAATTGCAGCTGTTCAAAACCAAAGATCTGCAGCGAGTGGGTGAGCGTAGTTATACACAGACTGTTTCACTCGCCGCCTCGCGCGGCAAGATCCTGGATCGTCATGATACGGTGCTCGCGTCGAGCCTGCCGGCGCGTGCGATTTATGTTGACCCACAGCGTTTTATCAAGGCCAGTCATCAGCAGGTCGAAGTTCTGGCTGGCAAACTCGGTATGTCGTCACAATCGATCCGTCGCCGCGTGCAGAAAGGAGGCCGAAAGTTCGCTTACCTTAAGCGTCAGGTAAGCGTCGACAGTGCCGAACAGATCGAAGCACTGGACATTCCCGGCGTTGCGGCTCAGTCAGAATATAAGCGGCATTATCCCGAAGGCATGATTGCAGCCCATGTAGTTGGTTTTACAGACTACGACGATATTGGTAAAGAAGGCGTTGAGCATGCCAGCGATTTACGCCTGGCAGGGCGCCCTGGCAGTCGTCGGGTCATTCGCGATCGCTTCGGTCGTGTACTGGATGACCTGAATACAGATGTTGCACCGATCCACGGTGAAGATGAGCAACTGGCAATTGACAGCCGGCTGCAATATCTGGCGTTCAACGCCTTGCGCGAAACGGTTGCTGAGCATAAAGCGAAAGCCGGTGCGGCGATCGCTCTGGATGTGCGAAGCGGTGAAATCCTCGCTCTCGCCAACTGGCCATCATATGACCCGAACGACCGTTCAGGGGTCACCATGGATGCAGTGCGCAACCGGGTCGTCTATGACAGTTTTGAGCCCGGCTCGACAATGAAACCTTTTACGGTTGCATTAGCGCTCGAGTTACGCAAAGTCACGCCAAACACCATTATCGAAACTGCGCCGGGCAAACTGAAAATTGGTCCCGATACGATTGGTGATTCGCATTTCCTTGGGGCGCTCTCGGTCTCCGAGGTAATAGAAAAGTCGTCAAACGTCGCCATTGCAAAAATGGCACTTGATATGGAGGCGCAACAGCTGTGGCAGTTTTTTTCCGAGTTGGGTTTTGGTTTGCCGCCTGGTGCCGGTTTCCCAGGGGCTGCCGCCGGACGATTGCGGCCCCATCGAAGTTGGCGGCCGATTGAGCAAGCCACGATGGCTTATGGTCACGGGTTGTCAGTTACCTTGTTGCAGTTGGCCCATGCCTACATGATTTTCGCGCGCGACGGCAATATGCCACCAGTGGATATCCGCTTGCGCCATGGCACAACCCCGGGGCGTCAGATAATTTCCGAGGCGACGGCAAAATCGATTCGTTCAATGCTTGAACTGGCCGTTGGTTCGGGTGGAACCGCAAGCAAGGCCCAGGTAGTTGGTTACCGCGTTGCCGGAAAAACGGGTACCTCGCTTAAGCAAGAGAAAGGTAAGTACGTTAAAAAATACGTGTCATCTTTTGTCGGTTTTGTTCCGGCTTCCGATCCGCGCATTTTGATTGCCGTGATGATTGATGAGCCGACTGGCAAGTTCTTCTATGCCGGTGATGTGGCTGCACCATTGTTCTCGCGTATTGCCGCTCATGCCTTGCGTCAGTTGCGGATTGCACCTGATGCGGCAGTGGCCGAAATCCAGGTTCCAGGCCGCGACGAGGTGGCCCGCAAATGACATTGGCCTGTACCTCGATGAAAAATCCGGATGCCGCCGGTAACTGGCTTCGCGCTCATTTGGCAGCCGACGCCGAGCTCAGCGCTGATAGTCGCGCCATCAAAGCGGGTGACGGATTTATTGCCTGGCCCGGTCTGACCACGGATGGGCGGCGGTATATCGACCAGGCTTGCGCTTCCGGGGCTGCTGCGATTTTATTCGACGATAGTGCTGCCCCGGTTGTTTCTGCCCCGGTGCCCGCGTGTGGGTTTACCGATTTACGCGATCAAGCGGGTGCAGTGAGCTCAGCTTTTTACGGTCATCCGAGTCGGCATATGACTGTCTTTGCGGTGACTGGCACCAACGGTAAAACAAGTTGTGCTCACTGGATAGCTGCGGGTAGTGCGCAGGACGGGCAGCGCAGCGCAGCATTGGGTACCCTGGGAATTACCCACTTTGGGCCGTCTGCTGGAGGGGATGATGCTCCCGTTGGCTCACAAACCGGTGCGGACGCTGACTCAACCAGTGCGGAAAAATTGAGCCCGGTACTAACAACACCAGATCCGGTGGCGTTGCAGCGTACGCTTGCCGGGCTTGCCCGCAATATGACAACCACCGTGGCTTTCGAGGCATCGTCTATCGGGCTGGCGCAAAAGCGTCTGCAGGCCACCAATGTCGACGTTGCCGTATTTACGAATCTTTCGCGCGACCATCTGGACTATCACGCTGATATGGCGGATTACCTGCGGGCCAAGCGTGGTTTGTTTGAGATGGACGGCCTGGAAGCTGTGGTCGTCAATGCGGATGATCCGGCAAGTTCATCCATGTTGGCTGGAGTGACCCGGGGGGTCAGCCGTTTTGCCTGTGGCTTTAATCCACCGGAGTCCGCACTGGCCATCGATTGCATGGTGCAGATCGTTGACCTGAACCATGGGAAAGATGGCATGCAGTTGCATCTGGGTGGTGACGCAGGACGGGCCAGTGTTTATCTTTCGGTGCCCGGTAGATTTAATGCCCTGAATGCGGCAACCGTGTGTACGGCCTGGTTGGCATCGGGCGTGCCCTTTGAGCAGGCAGTTGCCCGTCTGGCTGGCTTAAGACCCATCGCCGGTCGTATGCAAACGATTTACCGCGCGCAAAAGCCCCTGGTTGTTGTGGATTACGCGCACACGCCAGATGCTTTGCAATCCGTACTACAGGCGCTCAGGTCGATGGCGGATTCGAGGCAGGGCAAATTATGGGTTGTGTTTGGATGCGGTGGCGATCGCGATCCGGGCAAGCGCCCCCTGATGGGACAGGTAGCGGCAGGTTTTGCCGACCATGTGGTGTTAACCAGTGACAACCCGCGCTCAGAAGATCCCGGTCAAATTCTCGACCAGGTGGCAACCGGCCTGCCGGCGGACTGTGGTGGGCGAGCCGAGCGGATTGTCGATCGACGCAGTGCGATTGAAGCTGCCGTGGCGCAGGCCAGCATCAACGACGTGATTGTTGTTGCCGGCAAAGGGCATGAGGCCTACCAGGAAATTAACGGTCAGCGTTTTGCGTTTAGCGATTGGGCGGTATGCAATTGGGCATTAGATAAGCGGAAGTCTGGCCAATGAAATTTACGGCGCGTGATGCATTGAACTGGCTGGACAGCGCTGAACTATACGGCAGTGGTTCGGAGGTGTTCAGTGGTGTGGGCACTGATACCCGGCGTTTGCCACCCGGTTGCCTGTTTGTGCCGCTGCGGGGTGAGAACTTTGACGCCCACAATTTCATTGAAAAAGCGGTTGCCGAAGGAGCTGCCGGTTTTCTCTTCGAGCATTGTGAGCAGCTTTACGGGCCTGCATTGCGGGTGCCAGATACCCGAAGAGCCCTTGGGCAGCTGGCTCGCGGCTGGCGCGCGCGATTTGATTTGCCGTTGATTGCCGTGACGGGCAGTAACGGGAAGACAACCGTGAAAGACATGATATCAGCGGTATTGGCTGAATCGGTCGGTGCTGAGCACTGCCTGGCCACCGAGGGCAATTTCAATAACGATATTGGCGTGCCGCTAACTGTTTTCCGCCTCGATGATTGTCATCGCGTGGCGGTGCTTGAGCTGGGTATGAATCACCCTGGTGAAATCGAGTGGCTGACGAAGATTGCCCAACCCGCGATTGCGATTGTCAACAACGCCCAGCGTGAACATCAGGAATTTCTGGATGGAGTTGAAGCCACTGCGCGCGAGAATGGCGCGGTTTTCAGTGGTTTGCCCGAAAGTGGGATTGCGGTCTTTCCCGGAGATGATCCGTGTACCCCGATATGGGAGGCACTTGCTGGCAATCGACGCGTCATGCGTTTTGGTCTTTCTGATATCAGCGGGCAGTTCGACGTTTGGGCAAACCCGGCCGCAACACCTCAGGCCTTCGATGTTTTTGCCGATGGTGATAGTGGTTTGAGCAGTGTCGAAGTCAAGCTGCAAATTGACGGTGGACACAACGTTCGCAATGCATTGGCGGCAACGGCCGCGTGTATTGCGGCTGATATTGACCTGCAAACCATTGCGGCCGGGCTAGCGAAGTTTCAGCCTGCAAACGGCCGCATGCAGCGAGTGACCTCAGCGGTTGGCGCCGACTTGATCAACGATACGTACAACGCGAACCCTGATTCCGTGCTCGCCGCGATCGACGTGCTGGCTAGCAAACCCGTACCGCGAATCCTGGTGCTTGGTGACATGGCCGAGGTTGGCGACAAAGGGCCGCTATTTCACCGTGAAGTTGGTGAATACGCCCGTGCCCGTGGCTTACAGGCAATATTTGCAACCGGGCCGCTGTCGCGCGAGACGGTTAAGGCTTTTGGAAAAGGCGCTGTTCACTTTAAAGAAATTGATGCCTTGTCGTCTGCAATTCGTCGTTTTGCCCGGCCAGGTGCGTCGATTCTGGTTAAGGGGTCACGGTCGATGCGAATGGAGCGGGTAATTGACGCTTTGGGTCAGGACAACTGCGCAGCTGAGGTGACCCATGCTGCTTGATCTGGCGCAATATCTCGCACAAGAGACCAGGGCTTTTGCGGTTTTCAATTACATCACTTTGCGTGCTGTTCTGGCCGCCCTGACGGCATTGCTACTGGGCTTGTTATTGGGGCCAACGGTGATTCGCAAGTTAGCGGCAATGAAGATAGGTCAGGCTGTCCGTGAAGACGGACCGCAGACGCATCTCATCAAATCGGGTACACCGACGATGGGTGGGGCGCTTGTGTTGATCGCGGTTGTCTGCGCTACTTTGTTGTGGAGCGATTTATCAAACCGATTTGTCTGGATTGTGTTGATCGTGACTCTCGGGTTCGGGCTGATCGGTTGGGTCGACGACTATCGCAAAGTTGTTCACCGCGACCCGGCCGGAATGGCGGCCGGGGAAAAATATTTCTGGCAGACGGTCATTGGTTTAGTGGCGGCGTTTTATCTCGCCTTTGCCGTGTCCGGTGCCAGTGGGGGGCAGGCACTGGATCTGTTCTACGCCTGGGTCGACAGTGGCTTTCAGATGTCTTTGCCGGAAACCGCGTCATTGATCGTACCGTTCTTTAAAGATGTTTCTGTGCCGCTTGGGGTTCTTGGCTTTGTTGTCATGGCGTATTTTGTGATTGTTGGCACCAGTAATGCCGTTAACTTGACTGATGGTGCTGATGGTCTTGCCATCATGCCTTGTGTTCTGGTGGGGGGGGCGCTTGGCTTGTTCGCATATGTTGCCGGGAACTCCATCTTCGCCCGATATTTGTTTGTGCCTTACGTGCCTGGGGCGGGTGAACTTGCTGTGTTCTGCGGTGCCATTGTGGGTGCCGGTCTTGCTTTTCTCTGGTACAACGCTTACCCCGCGCAGGTATTTATGGGTGATGTGGGGGCTTTATCAATCGGCGCTGCACTGGGCACGGTCGCTATTGTGGTGCGGCAGGAATTTGTCTTGTTCATCATGGGGGGCGTGTTTGTTGCCGAAACCTTGTCGGTCATGTTGCAAGTCGGTTACTTCAAATACACGAAGAAGCGGTTTGGGGCAGGGCGGCGGATTCTGCGCATGGCGCCTTTACACCATCATTTTGAAGTTGGCGGGGTAAAAGAGTCACAGGTCGTTGTTCGGTTCTGGATCGTCACGATGATTCTGGTGTTGGTTGGTTTATCGACGTTGAAGCTCAGATGAAAGCAACCACAGACACAACATTAAATGAGTCTCACAACCGCCTGGCGCTCGCTGGGCAACGCGCTTTGGTCCTGGGCCTGGGTGAATCCGGCCTGGCGATGGTTCGCTACCTGCTTGAGGTCGGCGCTGTTGTTCGAGTGGTTGATACCCGGGACAATCCGCCTGGACTGGCAACGCTACAAGAACGATATCCGGACGCGGAATTTGAGTGCCAGGCATTGCCGGATGTCAACCTCGACGAAGCCGACTTCATTGCCTGGAGTCCTGGCTTGTCCAATGAAATTGGTGACGGCAAACATTTCTTTGATGCCGCCTCCGAGCGACACATTCCGGTACTGGGTGAACTCGATTTGTTTGCTGACGCACTTCGGGCCAGCAATATCGAACGAGAGCGTAACGGGCAGCCTGCGGCAAAAGTCATTGGTATTACCGGTACCAATGGTAAGACGACCGTGACCGAACTGGTTGGAATGCTGGCGCGCGGCGCCGGCTTGAAGGTAGGGGTTGCCGGCAATATCGGGCCAGCCATGTTGAACGCCTGGTGTGATGTGGCCAGTGACCACGATCTGCCGGATATCTGGGTACTGGAACTGTCTAGTTTCCAGCTCGCTTTGGCGCAACCAATGTCTGTCGATGCCGCGGCGATTCTAAATATCAGCCAGGACCACCTCGACTGGCATGCCGACATGGCGACATATATTGCGGCCAAGCATCGTGTGGTGGGTAAAGAATCGGTTGCGGTTGGTCTGCGCGGTGATGACTCAACCTTAGTGGATGGTTGCCGCCGGCAACAAACGATTGGTACCGACGAGCCAACCCGTGCCGGAGATATGGGCATTGTTCACGATGGCGGCATGCCCTGGCTTGCCTGGGCGGTGCCCGCTGAATTGCCGATTCCTGGAAAGAAAACTAAAGCAGATGTGCCGGTAATGGTTAAGCGCCTGATGCCGGCTGACGCGTTGCTAATTCGTGGTCAGCACAACCATCTAAATGCACTGGCCGCCTTATGCCTTGCCGAATCCGTTGGTGTACCAATGGCTGCCATGCTCCATGCTTTGCGTGACTACAAAGGCCAGGCACATCGTTGCGAGCTGGTCGCAATTGTGGATGATGTGGAGTACTACAACGACAGTAAAGGTACCAACGTGGGCGCCACTGTTGCCGCATTGAACGGCCTGGACAAACGTTGTTGGTTGATCGCTGGCGGTATAGGTAAAGATCAGGATTTTTCAGCATTGGCAGACGCCGCGTTGCTTAATGCGGCCGGAGTGATACTGATTGGTCGTGACCGTGGTCTGATCCGGCAGGCGCTTGCCAGAACCGGTCTGCCGATCCATGACGATCAGACCATGGACGAGGCATTAATCCGTGCCCGCGACCTCGCCCAGGCCGGGCAGGCGGTTTTGCTTTCACCGGCGTGTTCAAGTTTTGATATGTTTGATAATTACCAGCATCGCGGTGACGTATTCCGAGCCCTTGTTCAGGAATGGGCCTTAGTGCGCGGCAACAGCCTGGAGGTGCCATGTTAAAAGTTAATACATGGTCTACCGGTCTGTTGAATGGCAAGCAGCCTGCCCGCCGGGTCAGTGCCGCTGTGAGTTCGCCGGTCGACGAGACGCTGGCATGGGTCATTGCTGCGTTTGTTTTGTTTGGCCTCGTGATGGTGTATTCGGCCTCAATTGCCTTTCCAGAGTCACCAAAATACAGTGGTTACGCCAGCACCCACTTTCTGATTCGTCATGCCATAGCGATTTGTATCGGTCTGGGCGTCGGCGCCTTGTGTTTTTCGGTGCCCATCAGTCAGTGGCAGCGCATGGCTCCGTTGCTTTTCGTATTTGGGCTGTTGTTGCTGGTGTTAGTCCTGGTGCCAATGATTGGTAAAGAAGTCTACGGCGCACGCCGCTGGATTCCCTTGAAGGTAATCAGCCTGCAGCCGTCTGAACTGATGAAAGTTTTTGTCATTTTATATGCGGCTGACTACACAGTTCGAAAACAAGACTCAATTAAGCGGGTACGAAAAGGCATTTTGCCGGTTGGCAGTGCGGTGGTGTTGGTTGGGGTTCTGTTGATGCTGGAGCCGGATCTTGGTGCGTTCATCGTTATCAGTTGTATTGCTGCCGGTTTGCTGTTTCTTGGTGGTATCAGCGCACGGCTATTCTCTTTACTAACCGTATTTGCGATCGCGTCTTTTGGCTTGGTGATCGCGCTAAGTGAATTTCGCCGCCAACGGATTTTCGCCTACCTGGACCCGTTCCATCCCGATCATATATCTGGAAAAGGCTATCAACTCAGTCAGTCACTGATCGCCTTTGGCCGTGGTGAAATATTTGGAGTCGGGCTCGGCGCATCGGTAGAAAAAATGCACTACCTGCCGGAGCCTCACACCGATTTTTTATTGGCGGTCATTGGCGAAGAGCTTGGGCTGGTCACCGTTCTGGTGGTTGTCCTGATGTTCCTTTGGCTGGTACGCCGGATATTCGAAATTGGCCGTCAGTCAATTGCCCTGGATCAGACCTTTGGCGGATTAGTCGCTTACGGCGTTGGTTTGTGGTTCGGTGTGCAGGCATTCATCAACATGGGTGTGAATTTAGGGGTGCTGCCAACCAAAGGCCTGACCCTTCCATTAATGAGTTATGGCGGTTCTGCATTGCTGGCGAACTGTATTGGTCTGGCAATAGTGTTGCGAATTGATTATGAGAATCGCCGACTGATGCGGGGTGCTCGATGAACCAGCCAACGCTGATGATTATGGCTGGAGGTACTGGCGGACACGTTATGCCGGGGCTGGCTGTTGCTGACGAAATGCGAGCCCGTCGCTGGAACGTAGTCTGGTTGGGTGTGCCCGGATCTATGGAAGCTGAGCTTGTTCCTGCGCACGGGATTCCGATGCACTGGGTTCGCATCGGCGGCCTGCGTGGCAAAGGGGTAGTAACAAAACTGTTGCTGCCGTTTAATCTTCTGCGCGGATTTTGGCAAAGTCTGTCTGCTCTGCGGGCCGCCAGCCCCAATGTGGTTCTTGGTATGGGTGGTTATGTTGCCTTCCCGGGGGGAATGATGGCGGTTCTAATGAATAAACCGCTGGTGGTTCACGAGCAAAACTCGGTTGCCGGCTTGACCAACCGCGTGCTGGCTCTGATCGCCGATCGCATTCTCGAAGCGTTTCCAGGCGCTCTCAAAGGCGCCGTCTGCACCGGTAACCCGTTGCGCGCGGCGATGATTGCCACCGATGATCCACAGGCTCGAATCGGATCGCGCACTGGTCCGCTGAACATTCTGGTCGTCGGTGGCAGCCTTGGAGCCAGCGTATTGAATGACACGGTACCCCGGGCATTGTCGATGATTGCCGAGCCGAATCGACCACGGGTTGTGCATCAAAGCGGGCGTACTCACCGTGACAGCTTGTTGGCAACCTACCAACAAGTCGGTGTACAAGCCGAAGTTGTCGAATTTATCGATGATGTTGCGGCTGCCTATCGGGCAGCGGACCTGGTGATTTGCCGGGCCGGGGCAATGACGGTTGCCGAACTGGCAGCCGTTGGAGTGGCTGCAATTTTGGTGCCTTATCCGTATGCGGTTGACGATCATCAAACCACCAACGGGCGATATCTCGCTGACGCGGGTGCGGCCATCGTTGTCCGGCAAGAAAATCTGACGGTTGCCTGGCTGGCTGAGCAGATGACCGGTTTGAATCGAAAAAAGCTGGCACAAATGGCCAAAATCGCCCGGTCACTGGCTCATCCCGACGCCACGGCCAGAGTGGCCGATGCCTGTGAGGCGGTTGCCCGACCCATTGGAGCAAATGCATGAGACATAAAGTTAAACGAGTGCATTTTGTTGGCATTGGCGGCACCGGTATGAGCGGTATTGCCGAAGTTTTGCTGAACCTGGATTATTCGATCAGTGGTTCTGACCTTGCCGAAGGGGTTGCAACCCGTCGCCTGCGCGAACTTGGCGCGCAAGTGTCCATCGGGCATGATGCCGCCCATATCGGCGGGGCCGACTGTGTGGTCACATCGACCGCAGTAGGTGCTGACAACCCCGAAGTTCAGGCCGCGCGTGCCGCCCGTATCCCGGTGGTCCCACGCGCTTTGATGCTTGCCGAGCTGATGAAGCTCAAGCAAGGTGTTGCCATAGCCGGGACCCACGGAAAAACAACGACAACCAGTCTGGTTGCGATGGTTCTCGCCCAGGGAGGCCTGGACCCCACTTTTGTCATTGGTGGTTTGCTCAACAGTGCCGGCGCCAACGCCCGTCTCGGTGCGGGCGATTTAATCGTGGTTGAGGCGGACGAATCGGATGGCTCGTTTCTGAATTTGTCTCCGATGATTGCGGTCATTACCAATATTGATCAAGACCACATGGAAACCTATGGTCATGACCTGTCACAACTGAAGCAGTCGTTTATTGCCTTTACCCAGCGCCTCCCGTTCTACGGTATGGCAGTTGTGTGTATTGACGACCCGAATATTCGCGAGATATTGCCCTTCATTTCGAAGCCGGTAACGCGCTACGGGTTCGGTGAAGATGCCCAGTTGCGTGCAATTGATGTGCGGGCAGCCGGTACCGGTATGCAGTTTCGGGTCATTCGTGAAGGACACCGTTCGTTTGATGTCATGCTCAATGCCCCAGGCAATCACAATGTATTGAACGCTTTGGCAGCAATTGCAGTTGGCCAGGAAATGGGTGTGCCGGACGAGGCTATTGCAACGGCGCTCGCCCACTTTAACGGGGTCGGGCGGCGGTTTCAGTCGTACGGTGATGTGGCCTTACCGGGCGGCGGCAGCATAACCTTGATCGACGACTACGGCCATCACCCGGTTGAATTGGAGGCGACGCTCAAGGCAGCGCGTGGTGCCTTCCCGGGGCGCCGCATAGTGCTGGCATTTCAACCGCATCGGTTTACCCGGACCCGCGATCTGTTCGAAGACTTTGTTCACGTCTTGTCCGAGGCGGATGCCTTATTGTTGTCTGAAGTATATGCGGCTGGTGAGCCGCCTATTGTCGCGGCTGACGGCCGCTCCCTGGCGCGGGCCATTCGGGTCGCAGGTAAGCTTGAGCCCGTGTTTGTCGAAGACATCGCCCAGATGCCGGACGCCATATTGAGTGGCGCATCGGATGGTGACATCGTGATTACATCCGGAGCGGGTTCTATCGGCGGCACGGCGGCTGCGATTCAGCTGCTCGCCAGCGGGACGGAGGCTGTCAATGATTAAGCCCCGGTCAGCTATGCCAGGCAAAGTTGCTGTCTTGCTCGGCGGGTTGTCTGCCGAGCGTGAAGTATCACTGCTCTCCGGCGCCATGGTGATGTGGGCGCTGAATCGGAAAGGGGTTGCAGCTTATGCTTTTGACCCGGCGGAGCGACCGCTGTCCGATTTGCAAACCGGACAGTTCGATGCTGCATTCATTTCTCTGCACGGTCGTCTCGGCGAAGATGGCACGGTACAGGGAGCACTTGAGATGTTGGGTATTCCGTACACCGGTGCCGGTGTGCAGGCGTCAGCTCTGGCAATCGATAAAGTCATTACCAAACAAATCTGGATAGCCCGGGGTTTGCGAACCCCAGACTACCGAATGCTGGACAGTGAACAAGACCTGGCCGGTGCCTGGCGCGACCTGGGCGGCCCGTGCATTGTCAAGCCCGCGCGTGAAGGGTCGACGCTTGGGCTCACTAAAGTACTCACCGAAGCTGAGATGGAGAAAGCCTTTGGCCTCGCCTCTACCTTCGACAACTTTGTTATTGCCGAACAGTTTGTCAACGGTCGGGAGTTCACTGTTGCAATTCTGGGGGAGGGGCAACTCGCTCGCGCATTACCCGTGATCGAGATCCGCGCGCCGGATGGAAACTACGATTACAACAATAAGTACTTCACCGACGAAACCGAGTATTTGTGTCCTGCACCACTGCCCGATGCCCTGACCATTGAAATACAAAAGCTCGCGCTGGATGCGTATCGGGCGCTGGGTTGCCAGGGGTGGGGACGCATTGACTTAATGCTCGACCAGTCCGACACCCCTTTCCTGCTGGAATTGAACACGTCTCCCGGCATGACAGATCATTCCCTGGTACCAATGGCAGCCAAAGCTGCCGGTACAAGTTATGACGATCTCGTGTACGAGATTTTGAGTACAGCCTCGCTTAAAGCATCGCTTTCCGGGCAGAGGGGCAAATGAACCCCTGGCACAACGCACGCCTGATGAATGCGCTGGCAAACATCGTGTTTTTGTTGTGCGCGTTTGCCGGCTTGGTCACCGGATTGGCCTGGATTATGAATCGCCCGTATTTTGCAATCCATTCCGTTGAAGTTGGCCCCGCGCCTGGCCAGGCATTACGGCACGTGCCGCAGGTGGAATTACGTCACGCCCTGGAAGAAGGGGAGTATGGCAGCTTCTTTACTATTGATATGCGCTCGGTGCGCACCGAAATTGAACAAGTACCCTGGGTTCGTCAGGCAACAATTCGTCGAATCTGGCCGGATAAACTGGTCATTCTGATTGAAGAGCACCGACCTTTTGCCCTGTGGGAAGACGGTCGTCTCATCAATACCTATGGTGAGATGTTTAGCGCGAACCTGGACGAAGCGGAAGCTGACGGACCGTTGCCGCAGCTTGGCGGACCAGATGGTACAGAGCTTAAAGTTGCGCGCCGGTACGCGGAACTGACTGATCTGGTTGAAACACTAAAACTCAAGCCCGTATCGGTAAACCTATCTGAGCGACTTGCTTGGACTGCCCGGCTTGACGATGGCACTGACTTATTGATTGGCCGGGAGCAAGGTGTTCCGGTTGCCGAACGTGTGGCGCGTTGGGTCGAGGCTTATCCGCTGGTTACCGAACGGATACAGAGACGTGCTTCGTTAATTGACCTGCGCTATCCCAATGGTTTTTCAGTACGGTCGCTTGAAAAGTTGGCGGATGCGTTTGACATTGATGATTTGATCGCAGACGTAACTAAAGGCACAAGCAAAGGCAAAAGCGAAATAAACAACGGAAACAGCAAAACAAATAGCACTGCTCGTACGTTGGCAAAAGGAGCAGCTCAGTGACCCGAGATCAGAAAGATATTGTTGTAGCCCTGGATATTGGTACGTCGAAAATAGTGGCAATGGTTGCCCACGTGTTGTCCGAAGATCGTTTTGAAGTGATTGGCCTTGGTCAACACGAATCCAAGGGCTTAAAGAAGGGTGTTGTTGTCAATATTGAAAGCACGGTTAACTCAATCCAGAAAGCACTGGAAGAAGCCGAGTTGATGTCCGATTGCAAAATTCGCGGTGTTTATACCGGCATCGCCGGGTCACATGTGCGCAGTTTTAACTCCAGCGGCATGGTGGCTACCAAAGATCGGGAAGTATCCGAAGCTGATATGTCCAAGGCAATAGAGACAGCCAAGGCTGTGAATATTCCGACTGACCAGCAAATTTTGCATGTCTTGCCGCAGGAATTTATCGTTGATGGCCAGGAAGACATTCGTGAACCGATTGGCATGAACGGAGTGCGACTGGAGGTTCGGGTACATATCGTCACCGGAGCGGTTTCAGCAGCTCAGAATATTATTAAGTGTGTCCGGCGTTGTGGTCTTGAAGTTGATGATCTCGTGCTGCAACCGCTGGCATCCAGTAAAGCCGTACTTACGGAAGACGAGCGTGAGCTTGGGGTCGCCCTGGTGGATATCGGTGGCGGAACGACCGACATCGCAATTTTCACCGGAGGTGCCATTCGTCATACCGCGGTAATACCTATTGCGGGTGACCAGATCACCAGTGACATTGCGATGGCGTTACGAACTCCAACCCCGGAAGCCGAAGACATCAAGCTGCGCTATGGAATTGCGAAACAAGTCCTGGCGAATGCTTCGGACACAATCGAAGTACCGGGTCTTGGCGATCGTGCCCCCCGGTCGTTGTCGCGACAAGCCCTGGCCGCCGTAATAGAACCTCGCGTTGAGGAGCTTTTTTCACTGTCACAGCAGGTGATTCGTGAGTCGGGTTTCGAAGAATTACTGTCGTCAGGCATTGTCCTGACAGGCGGAACCAGTCAGCTGCCCGGAATGGTTGAGTTGGCTGAAGACGTTTTCCTTAAACCCGTTCGTATCGGTACACCGGTTTACTCCGGTCATCTGGCCGATGTCGTTCGTTCACCCCGTTATGCAACCGCCGTTGGTTTGCTTCTGGAGGCATGTCAGCATCGCCACCAGGGGCGGATGGAAGCCGGTCGCAGCGGGTCTTTCATTAGTGTTTTTCAAAAAATGATGGGATGGTTTAAGGGCAATTTCTAGACGGGCGTGCTTGCACGAACGGATGGATGCTTCTCTTGTTTCACACACACACATATATATAAATAAACAGGGAGTCTTACTATGAGCTTTGAGATGATTGAACAAGAAATGGACGGAGCCAACATCAAGGTTGTTGGCATTGGCGGCGCAGGTGGCAACGCTATTAACCACATGATCGAGGGTGGTGTCCAAGGCGTTGAATTTATTGCCATCAATACTGATAAACAAGCGCTCAAGCGCACCCTGGCCTCCAAGTCAGTGCAATTGGGAGAGCAGGGTCTGGGGGCCGGTGCACGTCCGGATGCCGGTCGTGCGGCTGCTGAGGCTGAGCGCGAGCGTATTCGTGAAATGCTTGAGGGTGCGAACATGGTTTTCCTGACCGCCGGCATGGGCAAAGGAACCGGTACCGGTGCGTCACCGGTTGTGGCTGAAATTGCCAAAGAGCTTGGCATTCTGACCGTGGGTGTCGTCACCAAGCCGTTTGAATTCGAAGGCAAAAAGAAGCAGCAAATAGCAGACGCCGGCATTGACCAACTGGTTGATCTGGTGGACTCGCTGATTGTCGTGCTTAACCAGAATCTGTTTGCAGTGATGGACGAAGACGCTAGTCTGGAAGACGCGTTCAAGCGTGCCGATGATGTCTTGAACAACGCCGTTGCCGGTATTGCCGAGATCATTAACGTGCCTGGCCTTGTTAACGTCGATTTCGCTGACGTCGAGACGGTTATGACCGACAAAGGCAAAGCCATGATGGGTATCGGCGAAGCCAGTGGTCTTGACCGTGCACGCCTGGCGGCAGAACAAGCCGTTGCCTCACCGCTGCTTGATGGTGTCGATCTGTCCGGCGCGCGTGGTGTGATTGTTAACATTACGGCCAACCGCAGCCTGAAGCTGCGTGAGACCAACGAAGTAATCAACACGATCAAGGCCTTCTGCGCTGACGATGCCACCATCATTCACGGCACTGTATTTGATGAGGACATGAATGACAGCCTGCGGGTTACGGTTGTGGCAACCGGTATTGGCAAGCGTGCCAAGCCTGTTTTGGTGCCGAATCAAAAGCCGGCAACCGGTATCCGTACCGGAACCGACGATGCCCGTGCCCCGGTTGCTGAAGCGGCTGGTGCCCAGGCAACAAACCAACCCGGCTACGATAAGTACGATGAGCCGGCTGTCTGGCGCACCAATTCTCAGCGCGGGTCTGCTACCAGCCAGGTCAAGGCACTGGAAGACAAAGGGGTCGAGCGTTTCGATATCCCGGCCTTCCTGCGCCGTCAGGCTGACTGATGTTGATTACCCTGTGTGAGTGATGTGTGTGCTGCCGGGTGCGGGTATTCCCCGTGCCCGGCAGGGCTATTACCGGTGAGAAAAATAGTCCGTTTCTGCGGGGCGCTAGAATGGCGACTTCGCGCAGCTGCCTGCCGGAACCCCTTTGCCTGTTCTGGCGTGTCTCAGACCTGCCAGATGACACAAAACCAATACTCACACAAATAGGAAATGATCATGATCAAAGTTGGAGATAACGTCCCTGATGCCACGCTTACCGAAATGACCAGTGATGGTCCCAAGGCAAACCAGGTGGCTGAGGCGGTTAAAGGCAAGAAAATTGCGGTTTTTGGTCTGCCCGGTGCATTTACCCCTACCTGCTCGGCGCAACACGTTCCCAGCTATGTAAAGAATATTGATGCGCTTAAAGCGAAAGGTGTTGACGAGGTCTGGTGTATTGCCGTGAATGACGCTTTTGTTATGGGCGCCTGGGGTAAAGATCAGTCTGCTGACGGCAAAGTCCGAATGATGGCTGACGGGTCTGCTGACTGGACCAAAAAACTAGGCCTGGAACTTGACCTGACCGAACGCGGGATGGGTGTTCGCTGCCAGCGTTTTTCAATGCTGCTGAGTGACGGCAAGGTTGAGCAATTCAATCTGGAAGGCCCGGGTAAGTTCGAAGTCTCGGATGCTGAAACAATGATCAAGCAACTCGGCTGATTCCAGTAATACGGGTTCACCCCAAATAGCGGTTTGCCAATGCGACAGCGCACCATAAAGTCGCCGGTCCGGGCCGAAGGCGTTGGTTTGCATTCCGGGCAACGGGTGCAGATGACACTGCGCCCGGCGCCGGTGGACAGTGGCATCGTTTTTACGCGATCCGACCTAAACCCGTCTGTGTCAATCAAAGCTGGTGCCACTGCGGTTAATGAAACCGCAATGGCGTCAACACTGACGGCAGACGGGCCGGGTGGTATTGTGCGCGTGCAGACTGTTGAGCACTTGATGTCTGCTCTGGCTGGGTTGGGCGTTGATAATGTGTTTGTCGATGTCACAGCCTCGGAGATTCCGATTCTTGACGGTTCGGCAGCGTCTTTTGTCTACTTGATCCAGTCGGCCGGATTCGTCGAACAATCGGCATTCAAACGTTTCATCGAGGTTCGCAAAACAGTCCGGGTTGGCAGTGACCGCAGTTGGGCCCAAATTGAGCCTCATTTTGGCTTTAAACTGTCTTTTTCCATTAACTTTGCTCATCCCGCAATTAATTCGACCAAGCAGGAAGTGCTGGTCGATTTTGAGGAACAGACTTACGTACGCGATGTGGCCAATGCGCGCACTTTCGGTTTTATGCAGGATGTTGAAATGCTGCGCGATATGGGGCTGGCCCGCGGCGGCAGTTTTGGCAATGCGATTGTCATGGATGAGCACAAAGTGCTCAATGATGACGGCCTGCGATCGGGTGACGAATTTGCCAAACATAAAATACTCGACGCCATTGGGGATTTGTACATTATTGGTGCCCCACTGCTCGGCGCTTACACGGGCTTCCGAGCCGGCCACGCGTTGAACAATGAATTGATTCGCGCCCTGGTCGCGGACGACACGGCATGGCGTTGGGCCAGTTTTCGAGCCCGACGGTCAGCGCCAAATATATTCGAGAATGACTGGGCTTTTGCCTGACCGGGTTCGTGCCGGGGTTAGTATTTCCAACTGAGGCTTCAATATGTTTCACGCGATTCGCCTGGTAGTTGGCCTTGGCTTGCTGGCTACCCTGGGATACACCATTGCCTACTTCCTGTTTGGTGCTCAGCGTTACCTGGTCATCGCTTTACGTGCTTTGTTGATCACAGCGGTTATTGCTGCCGTGCTCGGGCTCGGTATTTGGGTCGAACACCTGACCCGATGAGCTCTTACCCGATGAGCCAGCGCCGGTTCAGCCCTGGCTCAGTTGTCGCCGGATCAGTCGTTCCAGCGCTGAACGGGTAGGGCCGTCTGCCATTTCCGAAGCCGCCATTTGGATTTGCTCAAGGCATTCGCTGCCAATTTGTCTATTTCTGGGGTTTGGCTCAATCGCCCCGAGCGACGCTGGCCCACTTTTGTCCGGCTTGAAACGAATTGTCTGGATCGACGGATTGACCCGCTGAGCCACCGCCAGCATTGACGGTTCCATCTGCCTGGCCTTGGCCGCAACTGCGGCGCTTTTTGTGGCCAGGTTCAGGCAACCGTCACGCATCGACAGGACCCGAAGGTGTAAGCCAGACCATTCGGTTCCGAGGGCCTTTTGAACAGCAGCCATAATTTCAACCCGGGCGCTGAGTTCGGCCAGAATCGGGCTGTTTTGCAGGACGGTGCTCAAATGTCGGGCGGGAGGCTTTTTCATGGAAAGTTTCGCCGCGGTTCGGCGACAGATTTGCCCTGTGGGGGATCAACGGTCGTTGGTTGGGATTCGGTCGATTGCGGGGCAGTGGGGCGGGGTAGTAAAAAGGCAGCGAACAGGCAGTGAGCAGTCGAAAATTGGTTGCGCAATGCAGGCCTCTTTAATGGCTTCTCGATTGGCTTCCAAATTGGCTTCCATATTGGCTTCCATATTGGCCTCACTCAAACAACTGGGCCGGTCATCATGGTTCCAATGTATCACCATCATCTGACTCAGGCGCCCGATCTGAATCGGCCCCACTATTTTGTGGGCCTCGTGATACCATTTTCGATTAATTCAGGGCTGAAAAAGTGCCTGAAAATACGGCGATGCGCTTGGTCTTTGCTTGTTCCTTGTTTGGTCTGAGCCAGGACTTAAGCCTCGTCTTGTGTCGGAGTGGCCGGCAGTTATGTGGTTTTTTGACTGCTTAAGTCGTTCAGCGGTTGCCTGGCGGGCAGCGGACAGCCTCTCCCGACAATTCCGTCCCTACTTTCGGTTCGATAATGGTACAGAAACTGCTCACAAAAATTTTCGGCAGCCGTAATGACCGGTTGCTAAAAACCTATGGCAAAACAGTCAACGCGATTAACGGCCTCGAAGAGGGTCTGAAAGCCCTAAGCGATGCTGAACTTCAGGGCAAGACCGCGGCATTTCGCGAGCGAATCAGCCAGGGAGAGACGGTTCAATCGCTTCTTCCCGAGGCTTTTGCGGTTTGCCGGGAAGCGGCAAATCGGTCCCTGGGAATGCGCCACTTCGATGTCCAGCTTCTTGGTGGCATGGTGCTTAATGACGGAAATATCGCCGAGATGCGGACTGGCGAAGGTAAAACCCTGGTGGCCACCTTACCGGCGTATCTGAATGCGCTGACCGGTAAAGGTGTTCACGTGGTGACGGTTAACGACTACCTGGCAGCTCGGGATGCCGCGTGGATGGGTAAGTTGTACGCATTCCTGGGTCTGACTGTCGGGACGGTGGTCTCGCAGCAACCGAACGAAGAAAAGAAAGCGGCTTACCAGGCTGACATTACTTATGGTACGAACAATGAGTTCGGCTTCGATTACCTGCGCGACAACATGGAGTATACCGTTGCCGATCGTCGGCAGCGAGGGTTGAATTTCGCCATTGTTGATGAGGTCGATTCCATCCTGATCGACGAGGCGCGTACCCCGCTGATTATTTCCGGCCAGGCCGATGATCACACCGAACTCTACCAGCGGATAAACGTTGTTCCGCCGATGCTGACCGAGATGGCCAGTGAACCAAAGGCCAATGAACCTGAGCCTGAAGGTGACTACTGGGTTGATCGCAAAGGGCACCAGGCTTATTTGTCTGAAGCCGGTCATGAGAAAGCAGAGAAAATTCTTGATGAACTGGGCTTGTTGCCCGAGGGCGCCAGTCTGTACGAAACGGCAAACATACAGTTGCTGCATCACGTTATGGCGGCGCTACGTGCCCATACACTGTTTCAGAAAGATACCCACTACGTTGTCCAGAATAACGAAGTTACCATCGTCGACGAATTTACCGGCCGGCTGATGCAGGGACGGCGCTGGTCGGATGGCTTGCATCAGGCAGTTGAAGCGAAAGAGGGTGTTGCCATTCAGGCTGAAAATCAGACGCTGGCTTCGATAACATTCCAGAATTACTTTCGCATGTACGGTAAGTTGTCCGGCATGACCGGGACGGCGGACACCGAGGCATTTGAGTTTCAGGATATCTATGGTCTTGAGACGGTCATTATTCCGACCCACCGGCCTATGGTGCGCGACGATCGCCAGGATCAGGTTTTTCGTACCGCTTCCGAAAAGCATGGCGCCATCATTGCTGACATCCGTGATTGTTACGAGCGTGGTCAGCCGGTGCTGGTGGGAACAACCTCAATCGAGAACTCCGAACTACTGTCGTCTTTGCTGGAAAAAGACGGGCTGCCGCATAACGTGCTAAATGCCAAGCAGCATGAGCGCGAAGCACAAATTGTTATCGAGGCTGGCGCACCCAAGACAATTACTATTGCGACCAATATGGCTGGTCGGGGCACCGATATCGTATTGGGCGGCAGCATTGCCAAAGCTCTGGAAGACATCGATAGCGATGAGAATCTGTCGGAAGCCGAGCGCGCAGAAGCCAGTGGAAAGCTGCAACGTGAATGGCAGGTGATTCACGATGAGGTACTGGCTGCCGGTGGTCTGCATATTATCGGCACCGAGCGTCACGAATCACGCCGGATCGACAATCAGCTGCGTGGCCGGTCGGGGCGCCAGGGTGACCCTGGTTCGTCACGTTTTTACCTGTCAATGGATGATCAGCTGCTCAAGATATTTGCAGGTGAACGTCTCAAGTCGATTATGAATCGACTCAAGTTGCCTGAAGGTGAGCCAATTGAAGCTGGCATGGTGTCGCGCTCAATTGAAAATGCACAGCGCAAGGTTGAAGCGCGTAACTTCGATGTCCGTAAACAACTGCTCGAATACGACGACGTTGCCAATGATCAGCGTAAAGTTGTTTATTCCGACCGAAATGATTTGTTGGAATCGGAAGACTTCTCTGAACGCATTACCGAGCTACGGCAACAGGTTTTTTCCGATTTGTTCCGTACTTACATCCCCGAAGAATCGATTGAAGAACAATGGAACGTCGATGGCCTTGAATCGGTATTAAGCTCTGAATGGCAGCTTGAAGTGCCAGTCGCACAACTGTTGAAAGAGCAATCGAACCTCGACGACGATGGCTTGCTGCAGCAAATTGTCGAAAAAGCTGATGCGGTATATAACGAAAAATTGAATACTGTTGGCGCCGATGTATTTGCCGGATTTTCCCGGTCAGTGATGTTGCAGACGATTGATCAGCATTGGCGTGAGCACTTATCAGCCCTGGATATGTTGAGGGCCGGCATTCATTTGCGTGGTTACGCTCAAAAGAACCCGAAACAAGAATACAAACGCGAAGCGTTTGAATTGTTCACCCTGATGCAGGAGCGGGTTCGTAACGACGTTACCCGTGTATTGCTGACTGTTCAGGTGCAATCCGCCGAAGAGGCGCAGCAAGCGGAAGAAAGCGCTCAGCCAGAGTACTCGAATGTCAGTTACACCCATTCGGAATTTGACGATTTGGACGCCGCAGCAAGTGACGGTGCCGGTGAAGATATTGCGGTTGCGCCACCGCAGGTTAGCGTGAAAGATGAAGATGCCCAGCAACCGTTTCGTCGAATGGGGCAGAAGGTTGGGCGCAATGACCCCTGTCCTTGCGGATCGGGCCGCAAGTACAAGCAATGTCACGGGCGTTTGTCCTGACCCGGCAACTTAAAATTCCCCCGAAAACCCCCGATAACCATTTCCTGAGCAAATATGCCTGTCAACTACCAAGCGCCGGTCGCTTCTGATCTACATCCTGTTGCCGGTGTCAGTCTGGGCAGTACGAACGCCAGTATCAGACGCGGTGATAACGACGACGTCTTGCTGATGCAATTTGACGCACGCTCGGTAGCTGCCGGTGTATTTACCCGAAACCGGTTTTGCGCGGCCCCGGTTGTTTTGTGCCGGGAGCATTTGTCGCAAACTAATGGCCAGGTGCGCGCTATCCTGGTTAATGCAGGTAATGCTAATGCCGGTACGGGTGCTGGCGGCCTGGCGGATGCACGAGACAGCTGTGCCGCTGTTGCACAAGTACTGGGCTGTGATGCAGAACACGTCCTGCCGATGTCGACCGGCGTCATTCTCGAGCGGCTGCCGATGGATAAGTTGCTCAATGCCGTTCCGCTTGCCGCCAAGCTTGCGAAGGCGGACAACTGGTTGCCGGCAGCACAAGCCATCATGACAACCGATACCTTACCCAAGGCGGGTTGCCGGACAGCGACGATTGATGGCGCGGCATTTACCATGACCGGTATCGCCAAAGGTGCCGGCATGATCCGTCCCGATATGGGCACGATGCTGAGTATCGTCGCAACCGATGCGGCAATTGAACCCGAGTTACTCCAGCAATGGGTTCGTGATGCGGCGGACCAGAGTTTTAACCGCATCACTGTCGATGGTGATACGTCGACCAACGACAGTTTGATTGTAGTTGCCACCGGGGCAGGCCAGGTGCGAATTACTGATGCCGATTCCGCAGCCGCGCTTGCGGTTCGCGGTGCACTGTTTGATCTTACCCGCCAGCTCGCACAAATGATTATCCGCGATGGCGAAGGTGCCACCAAGTTCATCACGATTCGGGTTGAACAAGCGGCCACTGAAAATGAAGCTGGTGCAGTGGCTTATTCAATTGCGCATTCACCGCTGGTTAAAACGGCTTTTTTTGCCTCCGACGCAAATCTGGGTCGCTTGTTATGTGCAATAGGTTACGCAGGCATCACCGATCTTGACGTTGATAAGGTTGAGTTGCTGCTTGGTGATGTGCTCGTGGCATCTAACGGCGGGCGACATCCCGACTACCAGGAGGCTGCGGGTCAGCTGGTAATGGCGCAGGACGAAATAACGGTGACAGTTCGCCTGAATCGCGGTCAGAGTGCTACGACAGTCTGGACTTGTGACCTGTCTCATGATTACGTCACGATTAATGCTGAATATCGCACTTAATCTGGCTGGCGTCAGAAACTGAAAACCGCTCTAAATCCTGTACGAGTTCCGTACGAACAAAACATAAAGCAACTCATGAGTGAGAAAATCGCTGCCGCTGCCTTAATCGATCGTGTCGATGCTCTGATTGGCCGAATCGAAGCCCTGTTTCCCAGTATTGAGCCAACCGACTGGAATGATGCCGTCGCATATCGTTGGCGTACCAGCCGTAGTGCCTTCGGCTCGCGTGGGCGGCTTCAGCCGGTGCACCAGCTGTCGTCAATTGCGCTGAGCGACCTGAAAAATATTCCGGATCAGATCGACACTATTGCGACCAACACGCGTCAGTTTGTCAAAGGTTTACCAGCGAATAATGTCTTGCTGACGGGGTCTCGCGGAACCGGTAAGTCGTCCCTGGTGAAAGCCTGTCTGAACGAATTTAAAGATCAGGGCCTGCGCCTGGTTGAAGTAGACAAAGACGACCTTGTCGATCTTGGCGATATTGTTGATTTACTGGCGCAACGGCCAGAAAGATTTATCGTTTTCTCTGACGATTTGTCCTTCGAAGACGGTGAAGCTGGGTATAAAGCTTTAAAAAGTGTCCTCGACGGCTCTGTTGCGGCTCAGTCTGATAACGTTTTAATCTATGCAACTTCCAATCGCCGTCACCTGATGCCCGAGTACATGAAAGACAACTTGTCGGCCCGGCATCAGGATGACGGCGAAATTCACCATGGCGAAGGGGTTGAAGAAAAAGTCTCCCTATCAGAACGGTTTGGGCTTTGGGTTGCTTTCTATCCGTTTCGGCAAGACGACTACCTGGATGTTTGTGCTCACTGGCTTCGCCATTTCGGGGTTACTGATGCGCAGATCGACCAGGCCCGTGCTGACGCGTTGCGTTTCGCTCTTGAGAGGGGGTCGCGGTCCGGGCGGGTCGCCTGGCAGTTCGCACGCGACTATGCTGGCCGGGCCGCACTCGGGGAATAACTCAGGAAATAACTCAGCCTGCTAGTCTGTTTACCCGTCTCGCTTTGTGCATCGACGGGATGTTGACTCCCGGATACACTGATGCCAAATAACGGCATTCACGACGTATGGAGCAAGCAGTGAGTAAATTCGAGACAGGCAACGAGACAAGCGCTTTGTTATTCAGCAACGCGACCCTGGTTGATGGCACCCGCGATGATGCCCGGGAAGGTTTTCATGTTCTGGTCGAAAATGACCGGATCAAAGAAATATCCGACAAGCCGATTACCTCTGCGCAGGCCAATCTCAGACGGTTTGACCTTAAGGGTGCTACCTTGATGCCGGGCTTGATGGATGCCCACGTTCATGTCAAGGCCACTGATATGAATCTTGGGAGGCTCACCAATATCCCATCCACGTATTTGTTCGCCGGCTCGGGTCGAATCATGGAGTCGATGCTGATGCGCGGCTTCACCACCGTCCGGGATGCCGCCGGGGCCGATCGCGGTCTGGCCAATGCGGTTGCTGATGGTTTAATGCGTGGCCCGAGGTTGTTTGTATCCGGCCTGGCGTTGTCGCAAACCGGCGGCCACGGTGACTTCCGTTCCCCAACTGAAAACTCGACGGTTATCAGTTGTGCCTGCCAGGTAAACAGCGCGCAGTTTGCCCGTATTGCTGATGGGGCTGACGAATGTCGGCGGGCGGCACGTGACGAACTGCGCAAGGGTGCCCATCAACTGAAAATCATGGCTGGCGGTGGGGTGGCCTCACCCACTGATCCGGTGCAAAACACGCAGTACTCTGAAGATGAGATGCGTGCGATTGTTGAAGAGTGTGCAGCCTGGCATACGTATGCAATGGCGCACGCCTACACGCCCCATGCCATTACCCGGGCAGTTAATTGTGGGGTCCGTTCAATTGAGCACGGAAACCTGGTCGATGAAGCGACAGCCAGGCTGATGGCCGAAAAATCTGTTTTTCACGTGCCAACCAGCATCACCTATGTCGCCCTGCACAAGCACGGCAAAGATTTTGGGGTTCCTGATGTGTCAATGCAAAAACTTCCGGAGATCCTGGATGCCGGACTGCGGGCAATCGAACTCACCAGCAAGGCAGGCGTTAAAGTTGCGAGTGGCAGCGATTTGCTGGGCAAAACCCATGAATACCAGGCTGATGAACTGCAGCTGAAGGCGGAAGTGCTGGGTAATTTTGGTGCAATTAAGTCGGCAACCCTGACTAATGCTGAATTATTCCAACAGCAAGGGGAGCTCGGTGTGTTGGCGGTTGGTGCCAAAGCCGACTTGCTTGTAGTCGATGGGGATCCGCTAAAAGATATATCGCTGCTGCTGAACCAGGGGGCCCGGATGCGGGTGATAACCCTGAACGGGCAGGTGGTTAAGAACGACTGGACTGGTTAATCGATAAAAGATCGACAAGAGATTGCCCAAAAATCTGGTCAATTCCGCCAATTTGGGCAAATTCCCGGTTTCTGGTTTACATTCAATAACAGGATTGTCAGCGCCCGTCGAGGCGCAGTTTCCCAAATAAACCCAAGGAGGAATTTCCAATGAATTCAATATTGAGCGCCCGTAAGTATGTCGCGATCGCAATGACGGCTGGGTTATTAGCCGGTGCCGCAACAACTGCCCAGGCCGAGACATTCAAGTACGCTTTCCAGGGCGATGTTCAAACCATGGATCCGCACGGTTTGTTCGAGACCATGACTTTGGGATTTCAGCGAAATATTTACGAAGGCCTGGTCATCCGCAATGACAAAATGGAAACTATCGGCGCGCTGGCCGAGAAGTTCGAAAATATTGAACCTACCGTCTGGCGTTTCAATCTGCGCAAAGGCGTGAAGTTTCACAACGGTAACGATTTCAAGTCAGACGATGTTGCCTTTTCTGTAGAGCGAATCCGTAGTGAAGGCTCTGACATGAAGGTGGTTGCTGCGCTGATAAAAGACGTGAAAATAATTGACGATTACACGATCGATTTAATCACGCCAGCTCCCGACCCGATTCTGCCACTTCAGCTTGAAATCTTTTACATCATGGACAAGCAATGGGCTGAAGAACACAAGGCGGTGAGTGTCACCAACGTCAAAGGTGGCGACGAGGGTAACTACGCCAATCTGAATGCCAACGGTACCGGCCCGTTTATGCTCAAAGAGCGTCAGTCCGGCGTGAAAACTGTGCTGGTTCGCAATCCGAACTACTACCGTGATATTCCAACCAATGTCACCCGGGTGGAATTCACCCCAATTGATCAGGATGCTACCCGTGTTGCTGCGCTGATTTCAGGTAATGTACATATGGCTTACCCAGTGCCTGTTCAGGACTGGAAACGGCTTGAAGATGCTGCCGGGGTTCGACCACTCAACGGCCCGGAAGCGCGGACAATTTTCCTTGGCTTCGACCAGCTTCGAGATGAATTGACTGCCAGCAGCGTTAAGGGAAAAAACCCGTTTAAGGATGTTCGGGTACGCAAAGCTTTCTATCAGGCAATTAACATCAATGCCATCAGAGACAAAGTCATGCGTGGCGCTGCGACCCCCGCGGCTCTGTTGGTAGCGCCGCAAATCAACGGCTTTTCAGAAAAAATGAATGTCCGTTATCCCTATGATGTTGATGCCGCCAAGAAGTTAATGGCTGAGGCGGGTTATCCCGATGGTTTCGAAGTCACCATGGACTGCCCCAACAATCGTTATGTCAATGATGAGAAAATCTGCCAGGCGGCAGCGTCAATGCTGGCAAAAATTGGTGTTAAGGTGAATCTGCTTGCCCAGCCGAAGTCTAAGTACTTTGGTAAAGTGCTGGCGCAAAATGGTTACGACACCAGTTTCTTCTTGTTGGGCTGGACTCCATCAACCTTCGATAGCCATAATCCTATTGCTTCGCTAATTGCTTGTCGTGGCGGAGAAGACAAGCTCGGTGCGTTCAACCTGGGTGGTTATTGCAACCCGAAGATCAACGAACTGTCAGCTTCGATTAAATCTGAGACTGATCAGGCTAAGCGCCAGGCAATGATTGATGAGGTTTTCAAAACTCATCACGACGAGGTCGGTCATATTCCATTGCATCAGCAACCGTTGTCCTGGGGTGTGTCAGATAAAGCCGAAGTCATCCAGCGACCGGATAACGTGTTTGATTTACGTTACGCTATCGTGAAGAAGTAAGCGTTTATTCGCTTGGGTGGCCTGCCTTGCGCAGGCCACTTCTATTATTTAGCTAACGAAACACAAGCCAACGAATCTGACCACATGCTTTCGTTTGTCGCCCAGCGTTTACTGCAGTCTGTACTGGTTATGCTGACCGTCGGTCTGATTGCGTTTTCGCTTTTCAATTATGTTGGCGACCCAATCAACAATATGGTTGGTCAGGACACTTCAGTCGAAGAACGTGATGCGCTCAAGGAACGTCTTGGCTTAAACGATCCTTTTATTTTTCAGTTTGGACGTTTTGTCCGTAATGCAATACACGGTGAATTTGGGTTTTCGTATCAGCATCGGCGCAAAGTCAGCGAGCTGATCGCGGAAAGAATGCCGGCTACCCTGGAGCTTTCTTTCGTCTCCGCAGTGCTGGCCCTGGCTGTCGGTATTCCAATGGGTGTTTATACCGCACTGCGACCAACTGGATTTTTGTCGCGAAGCTTTATGACGTTGTCACTCATAGGCATCTCTTTGCCGACGTTCTTGATTGGCATATTGCTGATCTTGTTTTTTGGGGTGATTTTGCAGTGGCTACCAACCTTCGGTCGAGGTGATGTAGTTGATATCGGATGGTGGACAACAGGTTTCCTTACCGATTCGGGTCTGCGCTCACTTATCATGCCGGCAATTACGCTGGCCTTGTTCCAAATGACGTTAATCATGCGCCTGGTTCGTGCTGAAATGCTTGAAGTTTTGCGAACTGATTTTGTCAAATTTGGCAGGGCACGAGGCCTGACCGATCGCTACGTGCATTTTCGGATGGCGCTTAAAAACACTTTGGTGCCGGTACTGACAATTACCGGACTGCAACTCGGGTCCATTATTGCGTTTGCCATTATTACCGAAAGCGTTTTTCAATGGCCGGGTATGGGGCTGATGTTCATCCAGGCGGTTCGGGAAGTCGACATTCCTGTCATGGCGGCTTACCTGGTATTGATTGCGTTTTTCTTTGTCGTCATCAACTTAATTGTTGATATCCTGTATTTTTTTGTTGACCCCCGACTACGCGTTGATCGGGCAACGGCAAGCGGACACTGACGGGCGCATAAGCAGATGGCAAGCTCCGACCCTGACATTTCAACGACTGGTACTGCAGGCAATTCCTGGCTGCGTCGCTGGCGCAACAGCGACCTGTGGCAAAGTTTTATTCATTCACCGGTAGTTATTGTTGCGGCATTAGTAACCTTGGTTTTCTTGCTGTCGGCCTTGTTTGCCCAGTGGGTTGCACCTCACAATCCGTTTGACCTGGTCTCAATCGACGTAATGGACGCGAGTCTGCCACCGGCATGGAATGTGGAAGGCGATCCGCGTTTCTGGCTGGGCACCGATGACCAGGGCCGGGACATCTTGTCGGCCATTATTTATGGTGCGCGTATTTCGCTTATTGTCGGCATTGCGTCGGTTTTTTTCGCTCTTGTGATTGGTGTCGGCCTGGGGTTGATCAGTGGATATGTCGGCGGGCGAATCGACGCCTTCATCATGCGAGTGGCTGACGTCCAATTATCATTCCCGGCGATATTGATTGCCTTGCTGATCGACGGTGTCGCGCGTGCTGTTTTTAAGGGACACCACGAAAATCTGGCGCTGTACGTGTTGATTTTCGCAATTGGTATTTCTGGCTGGGTGCAGTATGCCCGCACAGTACGCGGCTCGACCATGGTTGAAAAAAGCAAAGAATACGTCCAGGCGGCGAGGGTGATTGGTATTGGGCCGGCCACAATATTGTTGCGCCATATTCTGCCAAACGTCATGGGCCCTGTGCTTGTAATTGCCACAATTCACCTGGCTATTGCGGTAATAACCGAGGCCACCTTGTCTTTTCTAGGGGTTGGAGTGCCGCCAACCACACCGTCCCTCGGTACGCTGATTCGAATTGGCAACGACTATTTATTTTCCGGTGATTGGTGGATAAGTATTTTCCCGGGTATCGCCCTTGTATTGCTGATTCTGGCTGTCAACCTCCTGGGTGACTGGCTGCGTGATGCACTCAACCCCAAGCTACGCTAATGTCTTTACTCGATATTAAAGATCTGCGCGTTGAGTTTCCGAGCCGTCGTGGCCACGTTGTGGCGATTGAAAACCTAACCGTGCGGTTGGAAAAGGGTGAAATACTCGGCGTTGTTGGTGAGTCCGGCGCTGGTAAATCAACCATTGGGAACGCAGTTATTGGCTTGCTCGAGCCACCCGGAGAAATGACTGCCGGCGAAGTCACCCTCGATGGTGAACGCCTTGATACCATGACCGAAGCCCAGATGCGGGGGGTACGCGGTCGGCGTATTGGCATGATTTTCCAGGACCCGCTGACCTCGCTCGACCCGTTACAAACTGTCGAGCACCAGTTAACAACGACGATTAAGCAGCACATGCCGCTTACCGAAGCGCAGGCCATTGCCAAGGCTATCGACTTGCTGGAACAAGTTGGTATTCCGGATCCACCAACCCGAATCAAACAATATCCACATCAGTTTTCCGGTGGTATGCGCCAACGGGTTGTGATTGCATTGGCGCTATGTGCTGACCCCGATTTGATTATCGCTGATGAGCCGACAACCGCACTGGATGTGTCAGTACAGGCGCAGATCCTGGACTTGATGAAAGCTTTATGCCGTGATCGGAACGTCGGCATGATTCTCATTACCCACGATATGGGCGTCATTGCTGAAACAGCGGATCGGGTTGCCGTTATGTATCGGGGCCGGGTTGTTGAAACTGGTACAACGGCGCAAATTATTGGCGCACCGGCACACGACTATACAAAAAGTCTGATCTCCGCCGTGCCGCGGCCAGACAAGCGGGTCAACCGATTTCCACTCGTAACCTACATCGAAGATGCGCAGGAGCGACCCGAGGGGCTTAACTTAAATACGCACTGGCTCGGTCAGGCACGGGATTTCGGCGTGCAATCCGATGTGTTGTTGCGGGTTGATAAATTGCATATGCGCTTTATTACCCGGCATGCGTTTTTTGCCCGGGATCGCCTGTATCTTGATGCGGTAAAAGATTTGTCGTTCGAAATCCGAACCGGCGAAGTTTTTGGTCTGGTCGGCGAAAGCGGGTCAGGAAAATCAACTGTAGCGCGCATGATTACCGGTATCTACCAACCCACTGGTGGCACTATTGATTTTGCCGGCCAGGAGCTCACGGGTCTAAAGAGCCGGGCGCAGGCTGCCCCCTGGCGGCGCCAGATGCAGATGATTTTTCAAGATCCGTTTTCATCGTTGAACGGACGCATGCGGGTGCGCGATATTATTGCCGAGCCGATCCACTTTCACCGACTGGCTTCCAGCAAAGATGAGGCGCAACGAATCGTTCACGACTTACTTGATGTGGTGGGCCTTGGAGCACAGGCGGCGCAGCGGTTTCCCCATGAGTTTTCGGGTGGTCAACGCCAGCGTATTTCTATTGCCCGGGCGCTGGCGACCCGGCCACGTTTTCTGATTTGTGACGAGCCAACCTCGGCACTGGATGTTTCTATCCAGGCGCAGATTCTGAACCTGCTGAAAGATTTGCAGGAAGAGCTTGGGCTGACCATGTTATTTATTTCGCACGATCTACCGGTTATTCGCCAGATCTGTGACCGGGTTGGCGTGATGCGCCACGGTCAGTTACTCGAAGTGTCTGACACCGAAAGCTTATTTGAGCACCCCACGCACGAATACTCGCGTCACTTGCTCGACCTGATGCCTAAACTTGATAGTTTGCTGAGTCGTGAGCAAGCCTGAACCGGGTCCGATTGTTTTCCAGGTCTGTACGACGGACTCACAATTGCAGGCGTCTTTTGCGGTGCGGGCGATTGTCTTTATCGAGGAGCAGGCCTGCCCGTTTGCCGATGAGTTTGATGAGCTTGACCGTACGGGGAACAATGCCATTCATATCGTTGGAACGGTCGCTGCTGAACCAGTGGCTGCCGGTCGCATTCGTCGATTGCCTGATGTCGCGAAGCTGGAGCGGCTGTCGATTCGGCAAGCCTGGCGGGGTCAGGGAGCTGGGCATCAACTGTTAAAGTTTATGATGCAGTCAGCGCAAGTGGACGGCTACCATCGCTTTAAACTCAACGCACAGGCGCATCTGACCGGCTTTTATGAGTCGCATGGATTTGTGTCTGAAGGGCCGATATTTCAAGAAGCGGGTATTGACCACAAGCTGATGGTGCGCGAATGAGTCAACCCGATGTTTGTAATGAACCCGCACCGGGACAGGCATTGCAGTGCCAGCGTCATTTGTTTTCGATTCCGGCGGAGCATTGCTGGCTGAATGCGGCTTATATGGGGCCGTTACCGGTGCCGGTTCAAGAGGCGGGCGTTCAAGCGATTCGCCAGCGGGCATTCCCGCTGGCGATAAAGCCGGACGATTTTTTTTCGCCGGCGGAACGCGTACGGCAGCTCTTTGGCCAACTGGTGAATGCTGATCCCGAAAGTATTGCCATTATCCCGACAACCGCATATGGCACAGCCATCGTTGCTGCCAATATGTCGCCGCGAGCCGGCCAGAATGTCGTGATGCTCGCTGAACAGTTTCCAAGCAATGTTCATCCGTGGAAAACATGGGTAGAACACGGGGTTGAAATGCGCTTCGTCTCACCGCCGGACGGCCCATGGGCGGCAAGCGAGTCTGAAGCGAGCCGCACTACCCGCTGGAATGATGCCTTGATAGCTGCCATTGATGGCAACACGGCCCTGGTGACAATTGAACAAGCGCACTGGGCGGACGGTAGCTTGTTCGACCTGGTGCGTATTGGTGAGTGTTGTCGTGCCGTGGGTGCTGTTTACGTTATCGATGCGACGCAAACGGCCGCGACCATGATTCTGGATTGTCGTCGTATCCGACCCGATGCCTTGATTGTTCATAGCTATAAGGCAATGCTATGTAATTACGGGCTCGGTTTCGTCGTATTAAGCAACCAATTTGCGAACGGAAAGCCGTTGGAAAACAGTTGGCTGATGCGCGCTGGCAGTGACGATTTTTCGCGTTTACTTCCGTACCAGGAGGAATACGCTGCGGGTATGCGCCGTTTCGATTCCTCCTTGCGTGGCAATCCGTCACTGATTGGAATGCTGGAAGTATCTTGTCGGCTGTTGTTGCAATGGCAGCCGGATCGCATTCGCCAGTATCTCCTTGGTATAGAACGCCAGTTTGTCGATCGGGTCCGCGGCCTGGGTTTCCAGGTAGCCGATGAAGCCGATCGCGCTGCCAATGTTTTTGGACTCGCGCTTCCTGGTGGCATGGACAGTCGTGCAGTTGCTTCTGCCCTGGCTGAAAAAAACATCCACGTATCGGTTCGTGGGCCGGCAATA
>JBAUID010000051.1:0-5495 GCA_049680625.1 Burkholderiaceae bacterium
CAGAGTGTCGCCCACGAGATAATCGCTCTGAACACACAACGCGGAATGGTCAAAGATGCTTGAATTTGAACGTGATGGCTATGTGCTGCCAACTCTGTTGACGCGGGCGGCTGAACGCTTTTCAGAACAAGCTTTGGTGGCTTTCGCAGACAATGCGCGCACCTATGCAGAGGCTGATGATGTCGCGAGTCGCATTGCCAATGGCTTGTCCGCGATCAGGGCTGGGCAGGGAGCGAAGGTCGCGATCATGGCCGTGAATTCGCTTGCATTTGTGGATGCCTGGCTCGGTGCAGCACGTGCCGGCGCGGTTTATGTGCCGATTAATACGGATTACAAGGGCGATATCCTGCGTTATCAGCTTGGCAAAGCAGACGTCACGCACATCGTGATTGATCCGCCGTTTCTTGAACGGCTCGATACGGTAGCGGCCGATTTGCCCAAACTCACCCACGTGATTCTTTCCGGTGCGATGACCGGTGCACCCAGAAACATTGCCAATGGCGCCGTTGTGTCGTTCATTGACGAACTCCGCCATTCGCCGGCTATCGCACCGAATGTTGTCGTCGCCCCGAGCGATCCTCTGGCAATCAGCTTCACGTCCGGAACCACCGGCCCCTCGAAGGGGGTTCTGGCAAGCCACAGCCATGTGATTACGTTTGCGCGCGATTGGATCAAGGCTTGCGAGTTTGGTTCCGGCCAGTCTATCTACTCCTGCCTGCCGCTATTTCATGCGGTGGCCGCCTGGCTGGGGCTATTGCCCGCGATGATTGCCGGCGGTCGAATCACATTTGGCCCGCGTTTTTCGCCATCGACCTATTGGGACGAAGTGCGCCGGGCCGATGCTGATCTTGCCCACGGCATTTTCTCGATGGTGCCCATTCTGCTCAAGCAACCGCCCCGACCGGATGATGCCGACCAGCCCGCCCGTAAGTTTTACTTCGCACAGGTGAACGAGGACTTCGAGGCGCGTTTCAACTGCAGGATTATCGAAGTTTACGGTGCCACGGAAACGGGCATTGTGACCGCGACACCGCCAGGGGCATCGCGTCGACCGCTGTCGTGTGGCAAGGCAAATGATGACACGTTTGAGGTCATGATTGCCAATGAGCATGATGAGCCGGTGGCGGCCGGCGAGATCGGAGAAATTCTCGTGAGGCCACGCCGGCCTTATTCGATGCTCAGTGCTTACTACAACAATTCGGAAGCGACAGCCGAGGCGTTTCGAAACTTCTGGTTCCATACGGGTGACAATGCGCGCGCGGATGAAGAGGGGTACCTGTATTTCGTGGATCGCAAGAGCGATTCGATACGCCGACGCGGGGAGAATATCTCGTCATCGGAAGTTGAGGCGATCCTGAATCAGCACGCGGCGGTGTTGGAATGCGCGGTAATCGCCGTACCGGCGGAGACGGGTGAAGACGAGGTTAAGGCCGTTATCGTCTTACGACCGGACGCACAAGCAGGTGCGCATGAACTTTGGGAGCACTGCGAACAACATATGCCGCGTTTTTGGATTCCAAGGTTTATTGAATTTCGCCGCGTGATGCCCAAAACGCCCAGTCAGAAGATTCAGAAATACATGCTTCGGCGAGGCGAGGGCCAGGGTGAAGTTCATGAGCGCCCGTCTACCCGGTCCTCCGACACGGCCTAGTCAATTCGCGCACCGGCTGCCAATAACATAGGTGACTATTTATGAGCATTGAAACCATCAAGGTTTATTCCGACTATAAGAGTCCGTACGCCTATCTGGCCAAAGATCTTGCGTACGCGCTTGAGCGTGATACCGGGGTTGCGCTCGATTGGTTGCCCTATACGCTGGATATTCCGGCCTATCTCGGCAGCGCCAAGGTAGATGGCAGCGGCGATGTGCTCGAACAGAGTCGGAATGCGCATCAATGGCGGCGGGTAAAGTACAGCTACATGGATTGTCGGCGTGAGGCGAATCTTCGTGGACTTACGATTCGCGGTACGCAAAAAATCTGGGATAGCTCAATCGCCAACGTCGGTATGCTATTTGCTAAGACACAGGGGAAAGAGGTTTTCATTGGCTATCACGATCGCGTGTTCGAGCGTTTCTGGAAGCGCGAAATGGATATTGAAAACCCCGAGGTCTTGGCTGCCGTTCTAACGGAAAGCGGCGCCGATGCAAGCGGCTTCGAAGCCTACTTAAACGGTGACGGGCGCCGCTTGCTTGACACCATCCAACGCGATGCTGAGGCCGCCGGCATCTTTGGCGTCACAAGCTTTTTGCTCCCGGATGGTGATCTCTACTGGGGGCGAGAACACCTGCCACGGATACGCGAACTCATTGCATCGGCATGACACGCCTGGGCCGTGATCACGTTGCGTTATGCGGGCTGGTGTTCACACGCCCGGGTGCAAATGCCGGTGAGGTCGGGGGTTCATCAGGCAAGCGATAGGCAATGCCGGGCTTTATTATCCGCAAAGTATGACCACTGATAAGGCCATGGTTTACAAGAAGATCATCCGTGAGCGCAACCAAGGCGCTGATAGGCCAGATCGAATTGCGCATGTGGACAAGAAGTACCTGAACAATCGAATCGAGTCTGACCATGCAGCGCTGAAAAAGGTACTACGCCCAATGCGAGGCTTTAAGCATCTGCACAGTGCCAAAGCTACCCTTCACGGGATCGAAGCGATACGCACGATCAGAAACGGTGGGGTTTACAACAGTCCGGTCGGCGTGCAAGCTGAAGTGCGATTCATTGAGCAGATGTTCGAAGTAAATACCGCATGAGGTATCACCGAATATTGGGAGGAATCCAAGCTCGAATAGTTAACGCAACAATCCCGTTTCTCGGGGTGCCGCCCCGCGCGGTTCACCCGTCTTCATTGCACCGGGTCTGTACTTCGCTCACTACAGCGCGCCGAAAAGTTCCCTCACTCCCTTCCAGTACGACTGGTTTGTGATAGACCAGGCGGGTACCGTCAGCCGACAGTTCAGGGTGGTTGGTGGTCAGGCCGGCATCAGACCTGCTGATGGATTGACGGCTCGCAAGGTCAACCACGTGAACCCTGCCGATTGAGTTGCCAAAGAACGTGTCAATGAAACGGTAGTAGTAGACCAGTCGGCTGCCGTCAGCTGAGAGTGATGGTGACCAGACCGACGCTGTTCCCGCGGGAACCTCGTTCACAATGTCAATCGAACTGTTCTGTCGGTACCAGACATAAATGCCTCTGCCCTGGAAGGATTGTCCACCGGCGCTGAAGGGGGTGTCCGGGCTCTTGAAGCCAACCACGCTGCCATCGCCAGAAATATCCAGGGCATGACCAATTCCCGCCCCAGAGACGTCGCCCGCTGGCGCGATCACGGCTTGCACACCGGATTGCCGGTCCAGGAAGATATAGTCGGCGCTGGAGTTGCCAATGTAGATACCGTTCTCAAACTGCGGCACTGAACTTGTTGGATAGGCCAGGTAGCGCAGATTGTCGCTGGTGACCACCGTGTCGAGCCGGGCGAACTGTGCCAGGGGTACATGGCTGAAGGTGTCTGTTGCGCGGTTGTATTCGATCAATTCCCTTTGGGTCAGGTTGCTGTCATCCAGCAGGGCGGCAGCATTGCCGACAAACAAGGCGCGCTGCCCGTCATCTGACACGCCAACGGTGTACTCAATCACATTGGACGCCTCGGAATGGGTGATCCGTGTGATCTCGCCGCTGGCCAAATCGATAGCAAACAGGTTCTCGGGACCCACCGCGCTGGCTGGCGGAGGCAGGAACGTGTAGTTGCTCTGAAAAAAGATGGTGGACCCGTCACCGGATATCACCGGGCGGCGCCAATAAGCTTCAACCTGGCGGCTTTCGCCAGTCAGTAAAGATGCTGGTAGCAAGCGGCTGATCACCTCGGTCTGGTTGTTGTAGATGTAAATCCTTAGGTTCTGAGCGACATTGTTCTCACCGTCAATAACGTCATCATTGCTCTGAAAAGTCAGGATACTGCCGTCACCCGACATCGACGGACGGACCAGATTCATGTTGGGCAGGGTGACCGGAGCGCCGATGCTATCCAGTACCGGTGTACACAGGCCCGGTTCGTCAGCAGCCAGCAGGCTGGGGCGCATATCGGCTGAGGCGCTGGCCAGCCAGGCGCTTTGCACCTGAATAACAAAGCTGGTGATGCCCGCGGGCGCCGTGAACGACTGTGGGGTGTTCACGTTGGCGGATAACCAGTTCCGTACCGTACCGTTGGCCGTATCACTGAATGGGACCAGACTGCCATTGCCATCAAACAGGAACAATAACGTACTGACGTTGGGGTCCGATGCATCCAGTGTATTGAGCGTGTAGGTCTGACCTGCTTGCAGTGGCGTATCGAAGCGCTGTATGCCGTAGCGGTTGCCAGCGTTTGCATTCGGCGCTGCAATGGTTAGCAGGCCTGCATCAGCATCAGCCGTGACGCCACTGGTTTCGCCGGACCAGGTGCTCCACGTACCGGCCAGGTCGATGAGTTCCGTTGCCTGGTTGTTGTTATCGTTGCCGTCGTCATCACCGCCATTGCCGTCACTGTTATCACCGGTGTTGTCACCAGATTCCGATCCATCACTCAGTGAAGCGGTCAGCGATCCCGCCTCGGGTGCCTGCCAACTGTTTTGCACCTGCAGGTACAGGCCGGCAATATTGCCAGGCGCTTCAAACACCAGCGGCGAGTCCGAACGGACTATCGCCAGTGTATTGTCGAACCCGGGTACAGGCACCGTGGCGCCGTTGCCATCAAACAGAAACAATATGGCAGCCATATCCGGGTTACTGCTTTGCACCGCTAACGTGTACTGGCTGCCAGCGGCCAGTGCCAGGTCAAAGCGCTCAACCCCAATGACCATTGGGGTGTTGTCACTGCCGGGTGGAATCATTAGCGCGCCGGCTTGCGCATCGTAGGTCACGCCGGAGCTGTCTCCCGACCAGGTCGACCAGTTTCGGTCCAGGTCGAGCAGATTGGACTGACCGGCTTTAACAATAATCTGACCATGGCTGACGGTTGTCGCCGGGCCGGCCAGTCGCAGTTCAACCGCCTGCGCAGCGTTGCTTGCCGTGGTGTCAGCCGGTGCGCCACCACAGGCGCTGATCGCCGTCAGGGTCAGCGCGGTGAAGAGGCCGGAGGCCAGCCGCGCGAGATGTTGGTGTGACCGAACAATCAACGTTGAGAAGTCCTTGTGACGGAAGCGGAACGGGACCATAGAAAACTCCGGAGCAGCAGTCATTAGTGCATTGCCATTGTTTCGCAAGCGCTATGGCCTGTCGTCCGGATTGTTCACAGAGTGCTGGTATCGCGACGGTAGGATGGGCTGAAGTAGGTATTTCTGACTAGTCTTGTTGTGCGTTATTGCATTGGGCGCGGCCCGCGAAAATGTGCGCACTGCAAAAGCAATGCGCACACTGCAGACCGTTTCCAGGTGCGCTGCAGCGTTCCCGCAGAAAGGTCGAAGGCATCACCGACCGTCATCGCCAGGCGGCGTAACACTGGACGAAACCACCGC
>JBAUID010000052.1:0-20818 GCA_049680625.1 Burkholderiaceae bacterium
ATTCGCAGCCAGGCGCTGCTGGGCACCACATCACCACGAGTGGATGTTGAGGTGCATCTGGCCAATGGCCTGCCGGCATTTAATATTGTTGGTTTACCGAATGCAGCGGTTCGCGAGAGTCGCGACCGGGTTCGCGCGGCGATTACGCAAAGTGGCTTTGACTTTCCCAACCGGCGTTTAACCGTGAATCTCGCGCCAGCCGACCTACCAAAAGATTCGGGTCGCTTCGATCTGCCAATTGCGATTGGCATTCTGATTGCTACCGGGCAAATCGAAAACGCCGATCGTTTGCGGGATCGCATCTTTATCGGCGAATTATCACTTAACGGCGCGCTGCGACCAGTCCACGGCACTATGGCGATGGCCTTGTCTCTGGCCCGCGAGGCCAACGACACGGCGCCAACCCTCGTGATGCCACATGAAAACGGCGACGAGGCTTCTGTTGTCCCCGGCGTGAGAATCGAAACGGCAAGCAGTCTGATTCAAGTATGCGAAGACTTGCGCGGTGACAAGCCGCTGCCTCAGCATCGCGCTCAAACAGAAGCAACTGACACCAACCACGCTTTGTTCGGTGACTTCGTTGATGTGCGCGGTCAGCAACAGGTAAAACGGGCGCTGGAGATCGCTGCCGCCGGCCAACACAGCGTACTCTTGATCGGACCACCCGGCGCGGGCAAGTCAATGCTGGCACAGCGACTGCCCTCGATTCTGCCGCCGATGGATGACGAAGAAGCGCTGGATACCGGTGCCATTTCCAGCCTGGCTGGCCGTTTTGACCCCATTACCTGGCGCAGCCGTCCGTTTCGCGCGCCACATCACAGTGCGTCAACGGCGGCGTTAATCGGCGGCGGGCAAAAGCTGCGGCCTGGCGAAATCAGCCTCGCACACAACGGCGTATTGTTCCTGGATGAGCTGCCCGAGTTCGCGGTACGTGCCCTGGACAGTTTGCGTGAGCCCCTGGAGACCGGCCGGATTGCATTATCCCGCGCAGCACGCCAGCTCGAATTACCCGCTCGGTTTCAGCTGATCACTGCAATGAACCCCTGCTTGTGCGGTTATTTTGGTAGCGAACGCTGTCGCTGCACCCCCGATCAAATTGTGCGCTACCAACGTCGGATCTCCGGCCCCTTACTCGATCGGCTGGATTTGCAGCAGTGGGTTCAGCCAGTGCCCACGCAGGTGCTAACTGATAGTGCGGCCAGCGAAGAATGCAGCGCTGACATCAGTGCCCGGGTGTGTACCGCGCGGGCACGACAATGCGAGCGCCAGCAAATGACCAACGCCCATCTGCCACCAAATGCCATTAATCGGTACTGCGCACTGAGCCGATCTGCGGCGTCTCTTTTACACCGCACGGCCAGCAGCCTGCAGTGGTCAGGCAGGGTGTTTCACCGCATTCAGAAAATAGCCCGCACAATCGCTGACCTGGCCGATTGTGCGGACATAGAAGCCGCCCATGTGGCCGAGGCAATCAATATGCGGCGCGCTCTGGGTTTAGCGAATACGGGTTAGCAAATTCGACCGTATAGGCTGCGCAGCAATCGGCCAGGGTATAGGGTTCAATTTTGTCGGTAGCCAAAGAGAATTGCTGACCAGGAAGGATAACGTGTCTTATCGAAGCGAGTCGTATTCGCCGGCTTCAAACACCACGTTGGCGCGGCCGACAATTAGCGGGTCAATCGGGCCAATTCGTTCGATGTCTTTGCCTTTGTAAGGTAGCTTGTGCAATAAGTAACGCATGGCATTGAGCCGCGCCCGCTTCTTGCAGTCAGACTTGATCACCGTCCACGGGCAATCTGCAGTATCGGAATAGAAGAACATGGCTTCTTTTGCTTTGGTGTACTCGCCCCACTTATCCAGTGAGGCGACGTCAACCGGGCTCAGTTTCCATTGTTTGAGAGGGTGCGCTTTACGCTGAACGAAACGACGCCGTTGCTCAGACTGGCTGACCGAGAACCAAAACTTGGTCATATGTACATGGCTGCGGACGAGGTGTTTTTCAAACTCAGGGCACTGGCGCATGAACTCAAGGTAGTCATCGTCGGAGCAAAACCCCATAACCTTCTCGACACCGGCTCGGTTATACCAGGAGCGGTCGAACAAAACGATTTCGCCCGCTGTTGGCAGGTGTTGCACGTAGCGCTGAAAATACCATTGGCCTTTTTCTTCCTCGGTTGGTTTCTCCAACGCAACAACGCGGGCACCACGCGGATTCAAATGTTCCATGAAGCGCTTAATCGTGCCCCCTTTACCCGCCGCATCGCGCCCTTCGAACAAAATCACGATGCGCTGGCCTTGTTCTTTCGCCCAAGCCTGCAGCTTGAGCAATTCGACCTGCAAGTCATACTTTTGCGCTTCATAGCGCCGCCGGGACATTTTGTTTCGGTACGGATACTCACCGAGGCGCCAATTCGCCGACAACTCCTCATCCGGAAGCGCAGCATCAGCTGTTACGCGCGATTGCAGTGCCCGCTTGATGAGTTCCAGTTCATCATGGGACGCATCGCCTAGCAAGGCATCGATTGCCATGCGAACGGTTTCGGCATCGGCGCCCGCCATCGTGTGCGTGACATCGTTGACGGCAGCGGCCTGGGTCAGCGCGGCAGCCGCCGTTGCCTCGGTCACATTCAGGCGGCGTTGCCCCTTGGCGCTGGTGATCGGCCGGCCCGTGATTGTTTTGACCGGCTCATCCAACTCAGTGGCCTGACCTCGCGCCTTGGATTCAACTTTGCCATTCTGATTGGTCGAATTTGAATCCACTGCCACTGCCACTCTCCCTCTGTTTCATTTACCAGGCGTCCGGCTCTGACCGGCAGAACCGCGTATCCAGACACAAAGATTAAGGATAACAAGCGACTGAATGCCGCCTCTTGACCAGGATCAATGCGGCGGCGCTCAATTCCTAATTAGGGCGTTCAGCGGATCGAGCAATCATTGCCCCTGTCGAGGGGCTGGGCCTCAGGGATCACCCCAACGCAGAAGCCAACATCGTCATTTTGAGTTATTGTTAATTAACACATTTATGAATTAAACTAACGACATGACAAATCTACCCCGCACCTTTGCCGCCTTAGGCGATGCCACCCGATTTGCAATAGTCGAACGCCTGCTACAGCGCGGCGAAACGTCGGCCGGTGAGCTTCAGGATATTGGCCCACTGTCGCCGCCGGCTATTTCCCGACACCTGAAAGTGCTGCGCGAAGCCGGTATCGTTGAGCAGCGAATTGACCGACAGCGGCGGATGTATTCGGTACGCCCTGTTGCGGTTGCCAGCATTGTCGAATGGACGGGTAGCCACCGCGAATTCTGGGAGCCCAGCCTGGACCGTCTTGAGGCGGCGCTGATCAAACACAGTCAAAAAGAGGACCCACAAAAGTGAGCGATCTGAGAATTGAGCGTGACTTCCGCGTGTCACCGGAGTTGGTTTTCGCATTTGTTACCCAGCCTGAATATTTGTACCAATGGTGGGGTCATGAAGACATGACCATCATTGAACACAACCTGGACTTCACGCAACCCGGGCCCTGGATGTCCACCTTGCTGAACCGCGATGGTGGGCGACACAAAATGAGCGGTGTGGTGGTGGCGGTCAACCCACCCAGCTCCGTTGAATTTACCTGGGGCTGGCATGATGAAAACGACCAGCGGGGCGTGCAAACACTGGTGCGCTTTGAGGTCAGTGCCAACGACAACGGTGGGGCCCGCTTTGTCCTGACACATACCGATCATCCGACTGACGAAATCGCAGCGATGCACACCCAGGGATGGACTTCGGTGCTGCGAAGCCTTGAAAAATTTATTCAGGTCAGTCATTGACCGGCCGTTGGCAGTACCGCAGTGACCACGCTGACCACAGCGACCAGCGTCACTAATCATTTAACCAAAGGAGAAGAAGAGACATGGCAAATTACATCTTTGCATTTCACGGGGGCGCAATGCCGGAGACTCCGGAAGAAGGCGCCAAGGTGATGGCAAAATGGGTCGCGTGGATGGATGGGCTTGGTGACGCCATCGCGCATCCAGGCGCACCAGTAGGCCAATCGCACACCGTCAGCGCAGCGGGAACCAAGCCTGATGGCGGGGCCAACCCACTGTCGGGTTTTACCCTGATTACTGCAGACAGTCTGGACAGCGCAATTGAGATGGCCAGGGGTTGCCCGATCAATGAGGCTGGCGGCTCGGTGGAAATCGCCGAAATGTTGCCAATGTAGCGGGTTCGCCTGACTAGCGGGTTCGCCTGGCTTGCCGGCTTAACTGGACGACTCAGTGTAGCCGCTTGGTGCGGCGGCTAGGTTCATCCATTTATGACGGCCAATCAAAAATACAAGGAAAAATTATATGTATCACATACATGGCATGAGTCTTTCATTCAACACCACCAAGGTGATCTATGTCGCCGAGGAGTTGGGTGTTGATTTCAAATACACCGTCGTTGACCTGTCCAAAGGCGAAAACAAATCTCCAGAACATATGGCGCGTCATCCGTTGGGTAAGCTGCCCACGCTGGATCATGACGGCAAGAAGTTGTTTGAATCGGCGGCCATTTGTCAGTACATGGCAGCGGTAGAAAAGTCTCCATTGCTGCCCACGGACATCTATCAGCGCGCCCTGGTTGATCAGTGGATGAACTACATGAGCATTCATCTGGGCCGATGGATAGGCAGCTTGCTTTTTGAACGCTACGTGCGCAAAGCTTTTGGGATGGGCGAAATCAATAAAGACGCAGAAAAAGAAGCCCTGGGATTTATCGAGCAACAAATGGCCGTCGTGGATAAGCAGTTAGCTGCAAACAAATTCATCGCCGGCGATGCGCTGACCATCGCCGACCCACACGCATTTGCCTACATCGAAACGGCACCGATGTGTGAGCTTTCGCTCGAACCCTATCCGAATGTTCAGCGCTGGCTCGACACCTACGCCGCTCGCCCGGCAGCGAATCGGGCCCAGGAGCGACTCGGGCGCAATCGAAGCAACAAAGCCGCTGTGTGACTATTGAAAATACCTCCTCCCATATCAATGTCAGGAGGCAAACTTCTAAGTTTGACGATCTTACCGATTTTCGTATTTCATGTTGATCACGTATTCTTGCAGTGTAATCAAGCCATCGGCCCACGATTCAGGCAGGGCGATACAAGCCGTGACACTGCGCTGCAAGCAGACAGGAAGAAATCAAGGAAATCGAGATGGATGACACACAAGCGAATCAAATCATTGCCCGGTTTGGCAAAGCGTTTTTTAATCGTGACCGCGAACTGCTCGCACAAGCAGTCACAGAAGATGTGCAATGGCATTTCGCCATCGGTAATGACTATCCGCACGGCCGGGTTCGTCATGGGGTCGACGGCTTTATGCAGGGTATCGAAGAAAACGACGCAATGTTCGAGCGGCTGAAATTTCTGGATATCGAATGCCGCGCCCTGTCTCCTGATGAAATCGTGATGACGTATCTGCTGGATGGCAAATACCGCGGTGGAAATGCCTTCTCCCTGCGCGGTATTGAACTGATCCGAGTGCGCGATGGCAAGATCGCCCTGAAAGACGTGTTCTGGAAGCAGGCCGAATAAGCGCCATTCCCCCCCCCAAAAATGGGTAGAAGGCGGACATCGATCCAAGATTACCATTGTCAATAGTCTTGGTTGACGGAATACTCAGCGATATTGTGGGCAGCGATGCGTCACACGGTTCTGCCAATTTTGACTTATTCATGAGATTCCATACCTTGACACACAACGCTGACATACTGCCCACCCCATCGACAATTTCTGACATTCTGTTCAATCGATTGAAGATAATCAGTTGCGGCCTGGCATTCGGAATGCTGGCAGCATGCGCCGCACCCAGCCCCAAAGACATAGAAGAGTTTGCCCACTTCCGATCCATTGGTCTGTCGGAACACCATCGCGAGTTTCTAACCCGCCAACAGGGTGTGCTGTTGTTGCCTGAAGCCGTATCGATTGCGTCGACCGGCGCGATCAAATCCAAGAGCCTGTCGATTAAAGACACCAGCGTGGCCACCGTAGCCCAACATTCTGCCAGCGCTGACGGCGCATTAATTCGTGAAGTAACAACAGGATCAACAGCGAACGGATCTAAAACTTCATCGACTCGATCGCTGTCACTTTGCGGGCTGATTACCCTGGTTGAACTCTCAGATCGGTCTTCATTTTTTGGCGCGAACTCACGCTTTGCCTACCAGCGACGCACAGTGACTCAGCTAACGTCCTCCGGTGGCACGGCCTGCAAACCCGAACCGGGGGTCGCTTTCAAAATTTTTGCGAAGGGCGAAATTGAGTATGCGCGTACGGGCCAGATTGTACGGGAGCCCGAACTGGATGGCATGATTACTTCTTACAACACCAACCTTGCGTGTACCGTCTCAGACCGCCAACCAGTACCAGGCGAGTTGATCCGAGAATACAAAGGCGATGTTCTGAAGGTTGTATGTCAGGTGAATACCTCAACCCCGGATGCCGCAACAAATCATTATCTCTATTTGGTCGATTACGGGTTTTACATCATGACGTCTTTCAACAATCCACAAATGGACGTTGAATCTCGCTTTGTTGTTTGTGCGCCTAGCGAGACAGTGATGCCCGGTACATGCTTGCCCGTGCCTCTGAGCAAAAAATAGTAGCAATCGACCCACTTCTATACGATCGGTCCGTTATTGCACTATTGACTATCGATCAGTGCCAGGCCGTTTAGGAATCACCGGTGCAAATGCAACCCACGGTTCATTGCCGTTTCCGAACGGAGGATATCGTGGATGGGTGCGCTTGTGATAACGGGTTGTTTTTGCATATTTGCCTGTGCTGCGACCATGAAACAAACCGTATTCAGTCACCCGTCCGGCAGCGTCGCGGGTGACGTCAACAACAATACCCATGTGAACAATACCGCCGGGTTCAAATAAAGCGTTTGGGTTGGTGGCGCTATAGCGGGCCCTGGGTCGGCCGTAGAACAAGACCATACCGGGGGTAATCAGTTGACCCTGATTCGCCGCATTGCGAACTATTTGCAGCTCACCCTGCTGGTGATACCAACGGCCGAGTTGCCGTGTGCTGCGATAAGTTCCGGGGTCGGGAAGTGCTACCCCGGCAACCCACGGCAAACGCTTTTTTAAATCCCGGAGCACCTGGTGAAAAATGCCCGAGCAGTCCTGCAGGCCGGGGCCCTGGCGGTACATTATTCTCTGGCGCTCGAGTTGGGCCGCGGACAGCCTGACAGCGTTCACGATGTCGCCACTAATGCGAGGGCCGCCCCCCGCCCGGCGCGATCTGACGGCGTTCTGCCGTGCGCCGGAAGTGAAAGCTTTTGACCCGCCAGCCGACTGAGACTTAAGCCCAGGTCTTCCCCCAGACGCTGCCCCAGACTCCACCCCCCCGCCACTGGCACAAGCGGCCAGCAAACTCGCACAGTACAAAACGCTGACAATTTTTGTTTCCACAGACATCAGGGCTATCCTTGTCGGAGGGTGGTGCCGGGCAGATAATCGAGTCGCTTTGCCGAACCTGCCTACTGACTCCTGCCTACTGACTCCTGTCTACTATCTGCTGTTTACTATCCGTCTACTTTAAACCACCCGAACTTCACATTAAATTTATCCTTCCAAAAACTGAACGTGAGCACAACACTTGACCTGAGCGGCCTGGACCGCGACGATTTGCTGGCCATGAGAGGTGCCGCTGATGAAGTGATCGAATGCCTGCGCGCCCTCGAAGACGGAGAACTCAGCCTGGTTGGAGAAATAAAGCGTGGCCACGGCGAGCTACCGGAACTTGAACACTACCCGCCGGACGACGTCCAGCAAGAGGAGTCGCAGTATGTTTTTCACTGGCATGAAGACCGCGGCGATCTCGAAATTGGCCACTTTCACACCTTCCTGCGTCTGCATGACAACGAGGCAACCCACATCATTGCCATTTCGATGCAGGACGAGTCCACCCCGGTTAACTTGTTTTGCACGAACCAGTGGGTCACTGATGAACGCCTGGTGGATGCTGAGGAGCTGATCGACAGCCTGGCCTTGTTCAATATCGACCATGCCAGTCCTAGCTGGCCGGTGAACCGGTGGGTAAGCGCGATGCTGGTTTTGTTTCGACCGCAGATTGCTTTTTTATTAAGCCACCGTGATCAACGGCTTACCGAGGCTGCGGAAGAATCGGGTGAGGAAATCGAAACCGTCTGGCGTGACCACAGCATTGAAGTGACCGGATTGCTACCTATTGATGTTGATGCCCAGGTTAGGTCAATAGACAAAGCACTGGCAAATTTGGCGCGAAAGAAGAAAGCGAAAGCTAAATCCAAAACGAAAGCCAACACTAAAACCAAAGCAAAAACGACCCGCAAAAAGTCTTAAAACCTGGACGGTACCTTCGGCGTAAACCCACCGGTGCCTGCAATGCGAATATGGTCCACCACCCGGCCGCGCAGGTTTTCGCCACGTGCCGGGTCCACCTGGTAGTACCCATCTGCCCGCCTGGTTACTATCCAGCGGCGCGGTACCCGGTCGATACCAATACACCACATATCCAACTGACCACCGGGCCGTACCCGAAAGCGCAGAAAACCCTTGTAATCGGGGTTACGTAGAGCACTGAAGGCCTCGTTGGCATGAATACCAAAATGGTTCAGGCACAGGTAAAGGTACAGGCCGAAGATCACCGAACCAACAAACCAGGCAAACACAAATATCAGACCGCCGCTAAGTAACATCTGCGCAATACTCTTGGGTGCAAGGCTAAACCCTGTCACCGCCACATAAGTGGCCAGCCAGTAGATCAGGACGCCGGCAACAATATGAACCAGGGCGTGGGCCACCCCAAGGCTTAAGGTTTTTGCCGTTCGCGGCCGGTCTGAGAAAAAAATAAAACCCAGAAAAATCAACAAGTACAAAGCCGCGCCGACCGGGTTGAGCAATAAGCTGTGAAAGGCCGCAACAAAAGCATCACGCCAATCAACCAGGCCAATAGTGCCCAGTTCAGCAACGCAGGTTTGCTCGTAACAAGTGCCGCTGGCCAGGCCGTTAGACCAGGATGCTGTCAGATATGAAAACGCAGCCAAAGCGCCAAAGCGCGGGTTTTTGATCGCAAACAATAAATTGCCACTGGTCAACGCCCGGGAGGTTTCTTTGGATGGGTAACTCTGCTGGTGGCTAAACTCACGCTTCGGGTCGTCTGGCAATGAATGTGTCGGATGCAAGAACGCACCACCGATCCCGCAGGCAATCAAGTGCCGGCCATCATCAGAGGTATCACGCCGGTAACAGTGTTCGTCACTGGCTACCGAAATCACCAGCGCATCATTCAGGGCAACAATCAGGCGTTGCAGCCGATCGCCGCCAGGTTCGGGAATACTGCGCGCAGCCGGGGTTGGCCCGCGACGCGGGTCAGCATCGCGCCAGGCTTCGAACCAGCCGGGATCAGCAAGGCAAAGAATGGCGCGATCACCTTTCGGAACTTTATTCGCCTGACCAATGAGGTAATCAGCCTGGGCTTCGTCCAGATCACCGTCGAGTTGGGTATCAGCAGCAAAAATCCACCAGCCATGGGGTAAGCGGGCAACAAAATAGCTGTGGCGCTGGCGCGTCTGACGCCCACAGATTCGGCCGCCACTGCAAAACAGCTTGCGAAAGTGCACCAGGGAGTCATACCAGTCGTGATTACCCGGAATGGCAACCGCATCACCGGGATCATCACCCCAGCGGCGCAAGGCAACTTCATACGGACGGTTTAAGCGGTCTTCGTAATTGCTCCAGGTGGGATAAGGGTAAACCTGATCACCACCGAATATAAGCAATCGTCCGCGCGGCAGGGTCACATCACCATCAGTCCACGTTGGCTGACAAACCAGCGAAGCTACCGAGTATGTTGCGTCCCAGCCATCACCAGTATCGGCGACGTAGTCAAAGGTAAAACTGCCGTCCGGGTGACGTTCGGTGAAGCCGGTGTAATCGAGTGGCACCGCTTTGTACGTGAGCGCATCAATGCGGCGGGAATCGGAGTGGCGACTGATCCAGGTTGAGATCAGTACTTCAAGCCCGGTGCGCAACAACTGATCCGGGTCGTACCAGCCGACCATGGGTTGGCGCCGTAACGGACGCCGGGGATTGTCTTCTTTGATCATCAGAACGCGCAAGCAGAGGCTGGCGCCCGGCATCAACGCTCGGGCAGACCACGCTCATTGTATGGGCGAACCCGGAATAGCAACATCCAGAGCAGGCCAAGAAATTCCATCACCATCCAGATGCGTAGTGCGTTGCGAAAGCCATCAGCCTCAGAAGCCGACCAGGATATACACCAGTCCACCAACGCGCCAAAAAACCACTGGATCAGGAAGACGCCAGAGAACAACACCATGTTGTACGCCGTCAGCGCGCGACCGGCCAGATGATCAGGAAAAGTCAGGCTGACCCAGGTTTGCATCGGCGTGTAGGCAACCGCCAGAAACGCCCATAGGATCCACAAACCCACCCCGACGATTGGGTCTGACACCGTGCTGAGCACACCATGAACCAGGAGAATCCCAACCGAAGTGACACTCGTAATATGCAAGAGGGTCCATCCGCGACGCTCAAACTTGCGCACCAGCCCACTGAGCATCACAAATGAAAACATCAGCCCCAGGTTAAACACAAACAAGGCCTGGGCAGACTGATCCGGGGTCATGCCCAGCACCCGCGTGAACCATGGCCCTGCCCACAGGGTTGAACTAGCAACAAAGCCGCCTTGCAGCAATACCGCCATGACCAGAAAGCGCCATATATAAGGGTCGGCATAAACCACTTTATAACCGCGCAAACCATCCAGCAGACTCGCTTTTGGTGACAACTTTTCCTGTTTCGGCAGCAGAAAAAAGATGGCAATGCTGATCAACACAATGACAATGGCAATACCAATAAAAATACCGCGCCAGCCGATATAGGGAATCACCATGCGCACAGGTACTGTTGCTACCAGTGCGCCGGAAGTGCCAGCTACTAACATCAGCGACACCAGTTGCTGCTGACGGTCGGCGGCAAACCAGAAACGATAAAGACGCAACGGTGCCATCAGGCCGGCGGCAAATCCAACGCCAATTAGTGCCCGCCCGATCCAAAGGCCAACAACCGCCTCGCTGAGCGCAAAAATAGTGCAGCCCAAAGCGGCAATCAACAGCAGACAACAGTGAACCCGCCTGGAGCCATAACGATCCAGCCAGACCCCAAGCGGCAACTGGGTCATTGCAAAACCAAAAAAGTACGCGCTTGTCAGTGAACCCAGCTGGGCATTGGATAACGACAGATCAGCAACCAGGTCCGGCGCGATGACAGAGTTGATGGCGCGCATGCTGTAGGACAACCAGTAGGCAGCCGCCAGGCACAGGAACATACGGGTAGCAAAACCCTTATCGAGTTGATTCACACCCGGCACCGGGCTGACGGCCGCCGGCGCATTACTCATTGCGTATTACTCATTGCGTATTACTCATTGGTCATTCCGTTGCCCTGTTTTGCTGACGATGCCTCAACTTGTAAGCGCAACGGCGGATGGCTTGCCGGCTCGCAGTCTTAGGGAACCGAGAAACGTCTCCACGTGTTCAGCAGGCGGGTCGGCACCCAACACGACAAACTGGTAGAGGGTGGCACCAAAACCCACGAATACCGCAATCATGTCGGCCGGCTCTCCGCGGGCGGTACCGCGAATGTGCACTTTCACTCCAGGCACCTGGCCAATTGGCGTGCCGGTCGAGTCGATAATCGGTAAGAGTTGTTCTTCGCTGGACACCACTGAGCCAGCAATGTTGCGAGTCATGCCAGCCTGCATCGCTGACAGCGCCTGGGCTCGAATTGCCGGGCGATCATTCAGCTCGGTGGCACTTTCATCCAGGGTTGTCCACGCCGCGGTAAATGACAGCTGATTCACCTGGGCGCCATGCATGCGCATGTCGACGGGAAGACCATCCAAGTTTATCTTGCGCGTCATCGCCACCGGCTTGCCCGGTAACATAAAGACAAAAGGTTCTTCCGCGGGTTGAATTTCGCGCCAGTCGTATGATGGGGTGCAAGCGATTAACAGCGACGATGCCAATACAAGGCTCATTGCGGCAAATTGACGACAAATATGCTGACCCACGTGTTGGTGACCTGCTAAATGAACGAACCGGTGCCGCATCGGGCCCCGGGTTTGGCGGCGGCAGCCGCTACATTTGGAAAAAAGCCGCTGCACCGCGATACTAAGCGCAACCTGACCAGGCAACCACTGCTGGATGACCCACAGCCGGATCGGGGCGGTTCAGTGATTGGCATAGAGAAACCGACATAGAGAAATCGACATACGGCGCAGGCAAGGCAAAGGCGGTAAAGGCGGTAAGGGCCTGCACCCTACCAGAGCCTGACCTACAGTCAACAACCCACAAGCCCTTACACCCGGGAGAATCACATGATTTACGAGTTCACCAGTCGCGCTACCGGCAGCATCATCCTGACCGAACCGGTTGGCAACACCTTGCTCGAAGCCATTGGCCGCGAACCGGGAAAAAGCGGGGTGATCACTGTCGATCAAATGCCCGATGTCATTGCCAAGCTTGAGGCCTTGTCCGCAGCCAACCCGACCGAACCGCTTGATGAACAGACCAAGCGAGGAGTTTTTGACAGCCGCGCAGACATACCCGTTTCGTTGTCGCAACGGGCGTTCCCACTGATCGAAATGCTGCAAGAAGCACTCAAGGCTGGAAAAGAAGTCACCTGGACAGTGTGAGCCGCGCAAACCAGCCTTTCCCTGGGGCCAACACCCAGTGACAGCGAAGCCCTGATAATCCTGAAATATTTTTCACAAACACCATTGGAGTTGAATTGAGCCTGCTGGAACCGATTGCCCGACCAGTCACAACTTTTGGTCGGCTAAGGTCCGACCTGAATGCCACCACGATGGTGAACGGTTTGATCGGTTTTATCTTTGCGGCGACCGGGCCAATGGCAATCATCCTGGCTGTGGGTGATCAAGGCGGCCTCGATCGGGTCACGCTTGCGTCATGGGTGTTTGGTTCTTTTTTCATGAACGGCATTCTGTCGATCATTTCGTGCTGGTTGTATCGCACACCACTGGCTTTTTTCTGGACCATGCCCGGTGCTGTACTGGTCGGGCCGGCCCTGGGCCACCTGAGTTTTGAGCAAGTGGTTGGCGCCTACTTCGCCTGTGGCTTGTTAATGCTGGTGTTGGGCCTCAGTGGCTGGGTTCGCCGCGCCATGCTGGCAATACCAATGCCAATTGTTATGGGCATGGTGGCCGGCGTGTTCTTACGCTTTGGTACCAACTGGATTGTTGCGGTACGTGACGAAATTTTATTAGCCGGCAGTATGACGCTTGTATTTATTGTGCTCAGCGCCATGCCCGCTCTTGGCCGACGCATGCCACCGTTAATCGGTGCGCTGCTGACCGGCGCGATGGTGATTGCGGCAACCGGCAGCTTTGATACCAGCAGCGCAGTTTCGGATAACCGCTGGTATGGCGGGCCAACCTGGTTTATGCCCGAATTTTCGTGGCAGGCAATGTTTGAACTGGTTGTGCCGCTGGCCATCACGGTTCTGGTGGTACAAAACGGCCAGGGTGCTGCCGTATTGCATGCCACCGGACACAAAACCCCAATCAATTACGTGACCAGCGCCTGTGGCCTGTGGTCGGTATTTGCTGCCGCGGTTGGCTCAGTACCCACCTGCCTGACCGGGCCAACCAATGCATTAATCAGCAGCTCGGGCAAGCGCGAGTCACATTATGCAGCCGGCATTATTGTCGGTATTTTGGCGATGGCCTTTGGCATCCTGGCCCCCGGGGCCACGAGTATCCTGCTGGCCTGCCCACCTGCTTTTATTGCCACCATTGCCGGCCTGGCGATGATCAAAATTCTTGGCGCGGCCTTTAGCACGGCGTTTGGTGGGCGTTTTTTGAACGGCGGGCTGATCACTTTTCTCGTGACTGTCTCCGGTATCAGCATTTTCAATATTGGTGCGCCGTTCTGGGGTTTGGTATTTGGCTTTATCCTTTCCTTCTTTCTGGACCCGGCTGACCACAAGCTGGCTGCTGATGAACGGGCCAGACAATCGGCCCAAGCAGCACATTCAGCCCGCCCGGCGCGTCAACAATAATAGGCGTTATCGGCAAACCAGCTGACCAGCTAAGCAACCTATTGGCGCAGGCAACCCGCCACCGCAGTGCAAAATTTTAGGTAATAAGTGAGACCATTATGAGTAACGAACAAGTCGACCTCTTTGTCATTGGCGCCGGTTCCGGCGGAGTACGCGCCGCCCGAATCGCTGCCAACCACGGGGCCAAGGTTGCCGTGGCTGAGAGTTTTCGTTTTGGGGGTACCTGCGTGATTCGCGGCTGTGTCCCCAAAAAACTCATGGTGTTGTCCAGCCGCTTGCAAGATGAATTTGATCGCGCCCCGGCTTATGGCTGGGACCTTGGCAAACCACAGTTCGACTGGAACCGCCTGCGCGATGCCAAAGAAGCCGAAATCACCCGGCTTGAAGGTATTTACCAGCGCAATCTTGAGGGTGCTGGCGTGAAGACTTATGCAACACGGGCATTTTTAACCGGGCCGAACAGCGTACAGCTCGAATCGACCGGTCAAACCATCGAAGCCGGCAAAATACTGATTGCCACTGGTGGCTGGCCCAGCAAAACTGACATCCCCGGTGCCGACCTGGCAATTACCTCAAACGAAATTTTTGACCTGCCCGAGTTGCCAGATGCCATGGTGATTGAAGGCGGTGGTTTTATCGGTGTTGAATTTGCCTGCGTAATGCAGCGTCTTGGGGTTGCCGTCACCCTTGTGTATCGCGGTGAGCAAATCCTGCGCGGTTTTGATGACGACTTGCGAAATCATTTGTGTGACGCCATGCGCGAAGCCGGAGTCAACGTTTTGTTGGGCACGCGAATTACCGGCATTAGTGGTAAAGCCGGCGCGTTAAGCGCAAAGCTGGACAACGGCAATGCAATCGCTGCCGGGCAAATCATGCTGGCGACAGGCCGCAAACCAAACGTCCAGGACCTCGGCCTTGCCAAAGCGGGGGTTGAGCTGAACGACAAAGGGGCGATTAAAGTCAGCAGCGATTCGAAAACAACCGCGGACAACATCTGGGCAGTTGGCGATGTCACCAATCGGCTGGCCCTGACCCCGGTAGCCATTCGTGAAGGACACGCGTTTGCCGACACTGTGTTTGGTAATAACCCCTGGACTTGCGATCACGAAACCGTGCCTTCCGCCGTGTTCTCAACCCCTGAAATTGGTACGGTTGGGATTTCTGAAGCCCAGGCCCGTGAACAATACGGTGCGATCAGCATTTTTAAATCTACCTTCCGCCCAATGACGAACGTGCTGTGCGACAAGCCCGAACGGATGCTGATGAAAATCATCGTCGACAAAGCGTCAGACCGTGTATTGGGTGTGCATATTTGCGGCCCGGATGCGGCTGAGATGGTGCAGATGGCTGCAATCGCCATGAAAATGGGGGCAACCAAGGCACAGTTTGATGCCACCGTCGCCCTGCACCCGTCCGCAGCAGAAGAACTGGTGACCATGCGAACCCCGGTCAGCGATTAACAGGCATTGCTCGTGCGGTGAGTCGGTTTTTTTGCCAAGCTGCTGCCCGACTGGCCTGCCAATCTGCCCTGATATTCTCAGCCGCGCCCGAAAAACCGCCAACCCGGATGCTGAACCACTGCATCTGCGCATAAGCCGCTATTATCTGCGAACACTGATAAAAACAGAGGTGACAAATGAAATGGATTAACAACAGAACAATCGGCAAAACAGCGGGCTTGCTCCTGGCCGGCCTGGTCAGCACCAGCGCTTTTGCGGAATACCCGGAGCGCCCGATCAAGATGGTGATTCCCTATGGTGCTGGCGGCGCTACCGATATCTCAGCACGGACTATTGCCGAATCCCTGGGTGTGGCGGTTGGCAGCCCCCTGGTCATGGCCAACATCACCGGTGCCGGCGGCGCAACCGGATCAGTGGCGGTGCAAAACGCCCCAGCCGACGGCTACACCATGTTGTTTGCACGGGTAGGTTCACATTCGGTTAACCCGGCGATGAAAGCAACCCTGCCCTATCAACTCAGCGATTTTCGCTTCGTGACGGTTTACGAAATCAACCCGGTTGCCTGCGCGGTCTCAGCGAAGTCGGACATCAACTCCATGGACGACTTGATTGCCAAGGTCAAAGCCGGTGGCGTGTCTTACAGTTCATCCGGGGTTGGCTCTTTACTGCATATTGCCGCAGCCATGGTGCTCAAAGAGTTTGGCATCGAAAACCCGATCAAAGCCACAACCCACATTCCGCTAAAAGGCGGCGGTGCGGCGGCAACCGCGGTGCTGGCTGGCACGGCAACCTTCATTTGCACCAACTCATCGGCGCTCGCCAACTTTTTCAAGAACAAGCAGCTTAAGCCACTGATGGTTACCACGGCCAAGCCGGTTGTTGGTATCGACGCACCAACCGCAGCAGACCTTGGCAAACCCGCTTTGCATCAGCTGGTTGGCTGGACTGGCATTGCCGGGCCGGATGATCTGCCTGACGCCGTCGCCGAGAAGTGGGGGGTCTGGATGAAGCAGGCAACCAGTGACGAGAAATTCCGCAAAAAAATGGAATCACTCGGCTCAATCATCGAGTACAAAGATGCCGCAGAGGCCAAGAAGTTCATTGAAGGCCAGTACAACACCTTCCGTAAGCTGGTTGATCAGCTCGGAATGCGCATCGAAGGTTGATCGTAAAAGTCCTGCGGGACATCTACCGCCGTGCCTTCCGGGCACGGCGCATTTGTTTCAGGCCGTGGAGAAAGTAGTTTGAATGATCGTCACGTTCATTTTAGGCTCGGCGGGTTGGCCATATTAATCAGCCTCACGCTGATTTTTGTGCTGATTCCTAACTGGGTATCCAGCCCCAGTAATATTCAGAAGCTCATTCTTTCGCCGTTATTCTGGCCGTATGCTTTAGCCGGGATTACCGGGATTACCGGCCTCGGGCTGTTGTTCACCGCATGGCGTGCTGACCCCTTGTCGCCAGCGCCGCCAGAAGCAGAACCCGTGGACAAATCGACCGCCTATGGACGCCTGGCGGCGGTTGCCGGTCTGATGATTGCCACCATGCTGGTATTACACAGCCTTGGGCTGGTGTTGACATCAATGCTGGTTTTTATCATCGTTGCCCACCTTGTGCACACCCAACATAAAAAGACGGCATGGCTATGCGCGGTGCTGATACCCCTGGTTTTATATGCGTTCTTTGCGCACGTGGCCGGGGTGGCGATTCCACAGGGTAACTTTCTGATGCTGCCATGAGTTTGCTTGACAATTTATCAGCCGGCTTTGCGCTGGTCGCCAATTTTGAAAGCCTGATGGTTCTGGCCATTGGCATCGCCATCGGCGTGGTGGCCGGCGCAATCCCCGGCATGTCAGCGACGATGGCCGTGGCGCTCACCCTGCCGTTTACGTTCAACATGCCAGCCATCAGCAGCATCTTGCTCCTGCTTGGGGTTTACAAAGGCGGGATTTTTGGCGGCTCGATTCCCGCCATTTTGATCAAAACACCGGGCACCCCGGCATCATCAGCAACCGTGCTCGACGGCTATCCGATGGCAGAGCGAGGCCAGGCAGGCAAAGCCCTGGGTATGGCGCTGCGGGCGTCATGCACCGCAGACTTTATATCTAATCTGGCGTTGATTTTTCTCGCCGGCTGGCTTGCGTCGTTTGCATTGAATTTTGCGCCGCCGGAGTTTTTTACCCTGATTTTGTTTTCGCTGACCATCATCGCCGGGGTGTCGGGTGACAGCTTGTTGCGCGGTGCGCTGTCAGCACTGCTGGGGCTGTTACTGGCAACCATTGGCCTGGACCTGGTGTACGGTACGAACCGATTTACCTTCGGCAACCCCAACATGATGGGTGGGCTGAACTTTATTGCGGTGTTGATTGGCTTGTTTGCGATTCCGGAAATCCTGGCCATGGTCTGGAACCCACGCGCCCATGACGGGGTTGCCCGCCGCCTGGGTAAAGACTGGGTCACTTTTGCCGAGTACAAGCAGTGCTTCAGAACCATCGTGCGCGGCAGCTTCATCGGCGTTTTTCTGGGCGCAATTCCCGGTATCGGCGCTGCCCCATCGGCGTTTTTGTCCTATTCCGAAGCTCGCCGCAAATCACCCAACAAAGAGAATTTTGGCAAGGGCGAAATTGAGGGGGTTGCCGCGGCGGAAGCAGGCAATAACGGGGTGGCCGGTGCCACCTTGATACCGCTTCTCGCCCTTGGAGTCCCTGGTGACGTGATCACCGCGATTATCCTTGGGGCGTTTATGATTCACGGCCTGCAGCCCGGCCCGATGATGTTCGTGATGAATGCTGACATCATCCACGGCTTGTTCATCGGCTTGATATTGTCGTCGGTAATGCTTTACGCGATTGGCTCGGTTGCCATTCGGGGCTTTCGTTTTGTATCCGACATTCCGCGTGGAGTGCTCTTTCCCAGCGTCCTCGTGCTTTGTATCTATGGCGTCTACGCCGTTAACAACAATTTGTTTGATGTTGGCGTGATGTTTGCGATGGGCTGGGTCGGCTTTGCCATGATGCGCTATCGCATACCAGCCGCGCCCTTTCTGATTGCATTTATTCTTGGGCCGTTGCTGGAAGATAACTTTCGCCAGGCGATGCTGATGTCAAACAGCTCCCCGACTATTTTGTTTCGGGGCCCGATTACCTGGTTTTTCTGGACACTGACCGTGATAACAGTTGTTGCGATTGTCGCCCGAGGGGTACGGGCCACGCGTGCCGGGGCGCTGCCAACAGCGACGGATCAGATCGGGTAGTAGCGGGCTCTGACGACGGCAGGGCTTGGGGCACTGCTTCGACCTAAGAACGCCGGACTAAGAACGGGTGCCAGCAGGCAGCCAGGTCAGGTTAACCGTGTCACCCGGTCGGGCTGGATCATTTCGCACATGGGCGTCGGTGCGAAACACCGCGGTTATCCATGTCTTTTTCCTGTCCACCCCCTGCTGATGCAAAACCTGTTGAATGAGTTCAGCGCGCTTGCGAGCCAGATGAACCGTATTCGGATCAGCCCCGGCTGGTGCAACACCGGAAATCAAAACAACACCACTCGCTTGCATCGCGCGCGCCGCAACTGCTTCAATCACAGTAACAGCCCGAACCGGTTGCAGGCTTTCGGCCATAAAAGTGACGTAGCCGCTGTCACCGTCCCGGTAAAGACGACTGGCCGCAAGACCAACCGGGGTTGGGGCACGCCAGTCGATAACGGGTTCGCCCGGCTCAGCAGGTGGCGCGATGGCTGTTGCCGACGCAGCGGCGGCCGTTAATGCAGCGGCTGATAATGCGACAGCTGTCGACCCGTCGGCATTCCCTGCCCGGGTGCGGCTCAGATCCCGAACCCGCGTCACCCCACGGGTGAGCGTTGGTTGCATTATCGCGGGGCGAACAACCGGCGTTTGAACAACCCGGGTTTGCGCCGCCGCGGCCTGCCTGGCGCCAGTGCTTGGTTGCATAACCGGCGCATAGCGTGCCTGATCGGCCAGGCGCGCTGACGCGTTGGCGTCTTTAACCTGAATCGCCGCCATGGCCCGAAGCATTGCTTGTTTTGCAGGGCCCGATTCGACCACTTTGCGGCGCAGGCTAAGTACCAGCGGGCTTGGTGATACCTGCGGCCCGTTTGTCAGCGATTCACCATCGCGCACAGCAACAAAAGACATCGCATTGCCAAGCTTAACTAATACACCACTGTGCAAGCCGGAGATGCTAACCGCATTGCGTTCGCTGACTGTCTTAAGTGCAATTCCGTCACTGTCAAAGAACACCATGTTGTCCGGCACATCTGTATCAAAAATCAAGACCATGTTGCCGCCATCATTGGCAACGCTGCGCAAAGTGGTTTGGGCAGACTCAATCAAGATATAGTGGTTGCCCTGCGCTGTGACACTCTGGCCACCTGTAGGGAGGCCGTGCAGATTCGCGCAGGCTGACAACAAACAGGCAGCAACAATGACTGATGCGGATAAACGCTTCATCGTATTTCTCCAGCTTTAGATTCGGACTTTCGTGTAACGGGCCACCTCGGACCATTTACCCAACTCGTTGATGATCTGGCGCTCCAATAATTTGGGCTGGCCGCCAACCGGCACACCGCCGGCATTGATGAGGGCTGCCCTTACCCCGGGCTCGTCAATGGCGAGATTCATTGCGGCGTTCAGTGTTGCCTTAATAAGCGCCGGCGTACCGCCCGGCGCAAGCACCCCGAAGTAAGTGGCTGCGTGGTAATTCTTGACCCCAAGTTCCGCAAAAACGGGCAGATCGGGCAGTTGCTCAGAACGCGCACCACTAACCAGGCCAATTGGCCGCAACAAACCCTTTTTTATCAGCGGCAGGCTTGAGCTGAGGTTGTCCCACATCGCGTCAATTTTGCCGGCAACAACGTCTTTTAATGCCGGCCCCGCGCCTCGGTACGGCAGGTGCAACAGGTAAGTAGCCGTGCGGATCTTGAACAACTCCATGCCCATATGCTGAACACCACCCAGGCCGCTTGATGCATAGGTGTACTTACCCGGATTGGCCCGTACGACGCGAATAAATTCGTCGTAGCTCGATGCCGGGAAACCAGGGTTCACCGAGATCACCCCAGGTACATCAACCAGCTTGATGATTGGGTCGAAGTCAACCAGGGGGTCGTAGTTAATCGTGTTGCGAACAATTGGGCCAGTGCCCGTCGTGCTGACCGTTGCCATGCCCAGGCTGTAGCCATCAGCGGGTGCAGCCGCAAGGGCGTGCGCGCCCGCCGTGCC
>JBAUID010000053.1:0-2544 GCA_049680625.1 Burkholderiaceae bacterium
CTGCCAGACTATGCTCGGGACGCCCACGGCAACCTGGCTGAGCAAAGCCGGATTATCGGCGCGACCCGTGGTGCCGTGACCATCCGCCCCAAAACAACAACCCTGGCGCAAACTCAGCAAATCGCCCGCCAGATCACGGTTCCAGGCGCGGCATCAGCCACTGACGGGCAAGCCGAGGCTGATACCAAACCGGAAGCAAAATCGGAAGCAAAAGCGGATCCCGATGCCGATGCCCAGGCGAAGGCGATGGCCCAAAAGTTCAATTGCCTCGCCTGTCACGGCATTGATACCAAGCTTGTTGGCCCGTCGTGTGTGGAAATTGCCAAGCGGTATGCGAAGCAGAACGGAGCTGAGGCCTTGCTGGTCGGTCGCGTCCGGCAAGGAGCCAGTGGCACCTGGGGTCCGGTTCCGATGCCACCGAATGCGGCCGTCAACGATGTTGATGGCAAAGCTATGGTGAGCTGGATACTACGAATGGCGAAATAAACCGAAAAATTACTATGAGTGCTGCAGTGCAGCACAATACCCGGTCAATGATGAACCAGGCTATATCCGAATCTATTTGTAAATGATTTGTTAGTAATATAGATTGTCACTTAACGGCATTTTGAACGTGTCCTTGACCGTGTCGGTTATGGTCAGGAAAGCATAAATACCCGGCATCCCAAGGTGCCAGAATTACCAGGTTTGAATTACACAGGAGATAGGAATGAATAAAACCAGACGACACGGCCTGCAGGCCGCCAGTGCCGGTGGCCTTTATGCTGCGTTGGTTGCTATTGGCATGGTTCGCCCCGGGACAGCGGTTGCAGCGACCGAGGACATTTTTCTGACCAAGGGCATCAAAAACACTTTAGAAGCGATGGGTGCCAAAGATGCCACAGAATCCGGCGAAATCAGCCTGATCGCACCCGACATTGCAGAGAACGGCGCCGTGGTGCCGGTCCGCATGTCCAGCACGCTACCAAAAACTGAAATGCTTGCGCTGCTTGTAGAAAAGAACCCTAACGCACTGGCTGGATCGTTTGAGATTCTCGGGGATACCAAACCCGAAGTCAGCATGCGTATCAAGATGGGGCAAAGCTCCGACATCGTTGCGGTGGTTAAGGCCGACGGCAAGTTCTACACGGCGCGCAAAGAAGTCAAGGTCACGCTGGGTGGTTGCGGCGGTTAAGACAAAGACAGCCGACAGTCACTGTCGCAAGCCCCAACCCTAGTAACCAAACAATTGCAGCAACCTGCAGTAACTCAATATTCAGGAGATCAACATGGCAGATCCGATGCGCATCCGCGCTAAAGAGACAGACGGCGGTGCCGACGTCCGTGTGCTGATGGCCCACGAAATGGAAACCGGCCAGCGCAAAAATTCCAAGGGCGAGAAAATCCCCGCCTGGCATATCAAAGAAGTCACGGCAATGCTTAACGACAAACCCGTGCTCAAAGCCGCCTGGGGGCCAGCAATTGCAAAAAACCCCTACCTGGCGTTTGCCGTACCCGGTGCGAAGAAGGGTGACAAAGTCACCATCACCTGGGTGGATAACAAGGGTGAGACCCGAACCGATGAGACAACGGTCAAGTAATACCTGCTAATTCAGAGCAGTCAAATAACAACGGAGACAACAGTGAAACGATTGAGCATAAAGTCAGGGCTGGCCGCGGTGTTAGCGGCAACCCTGGTCAGCCCGGTGTTTGCCGATGATGATGCCGTCAAGAAAGGTATCGAACAGTATCGGGAAATGTTGCAAGAGGCCAACCCGGCTGAGCTAACCGTCTGGAAAGGTGAAGAGGCCTGGATGGCTAAAGCCGGGCCCAAGAACGTCAGTCTTGAGCAATGTGATCTGGGCAAGGGCCCGGGTGTAGTAGAAGGTGTATACGCAGAGTTGCCACGCTACTTTGCTGATACCGACCGGGTCATGGATCTGGAATCACGCATTATGCACTGCCGTATTACCTTGCAAGGGGTTGATCCGAAAGAGGCAGCCAACAAGCCGTTTTCCGGGCGCGGCCAGCCGCAAACACTTAACGAAGCGCTGGTCAGCTACGTGGTGGAACAATCGCGCGGCAAGAAAATCAACCTGCCGCAAGAGCATCCGAAAGAAAAAGCCTCGTATGAACGTGGCAAGCAGATGTTCTTCTATGTTGGCGGCCCTTACGACTTCTCCTGCGCCACTTGTCATGCGACAGAAGGCCAGCGCATCCGCCTGCAAGACCTGCCCGACCTTACAAAACCGGGGCCAGCGCAGGCTGCCTTTGGTGCGTGGCCGGCTTACCGTGTATCGCTGGGCCTGGTCAAAACAATGCAATGGCGGCTCAACGATTGTTTTCGGCAACAGCGTTTTCCGAAGCTTAAGTTTGGCTCGCAAGCATCAATTGACCTGACCACGTTTATGGGTGTGACCGCAAAAGACGGCACCATGAACGCACCATCTCTGAAGCGATAAGGGGCACATCAATGAATACAACCAAGCAAACTATGGCGGTGATCGCCGGTGCCTCGCTACTCATTGTCAGCGGTGCGGCGGTGGCAGCTGACGATCTGTCACT